>NZ_BCVI01000071.1 GCF_001591665.1 Neobacillus soli NBRC 102451
TTTCCTGCTTTACTCCAACGGGATGAGCTCCAATAACTCTTTATAATGCCCTAAAACGACCTTCCCCCGTCCGACTATGGGCACTATGATTGGCCGCCGTCCCCTAAACATCCTTTATTTTTCTGACGCTGAAAAACCTTATTGTCCGTCCCCAATCCCAGCTAGAAATGCCTGAATTATTATCACTAAGCTTTCATCCAAATCCAAAGCCATCTTGAATCCGCCTTTTTGCTCTAACGAAGAAAAACCATGTAAAATACTGCGCAATCCCCTGACAGCATGTAAGGCATGATCCCCCTCCAACTGATACGCCTGCAAAATTCGGACGGTAAGATCCACGATTTTTGCACCTGCTTCCTGTACCTCCACATCTTCAGGGTCCGGGGCGAGTAATGTGGCCTCATATATCCCCGGATGAAAACGGGCAAAATTGACATATGCCTGGCTAACTGCAATTACCGCATTGGTGCCTGACACCCCAATCGCCGCATCTGCCATCCTCCTATAAAGTTTGTCGATTCCGTAGATTGCCAACTTCTTCCGTAGTCCGGTCAGTCCGTCAAAATGGTTATATAATGAGGGGGGACGGATTCCCAATTTCTTTGCCAGGTTCGCCAAGGTGACCTCCTGCATTCCATATTGATCGGCAATTTCCCCTGCAGCTTCAATTATCGTTGTGATATCAAGTGCAAATTTTGGTCTAGGTGACATGATAACTACTCCTCTATCCGATTTTCCGTTCTAAATTTCCAATAGCCTGCTCCATCACCCGCAAAGGATTCACGGCCATTTCCCCATGCCCTACCGCAAGAAGCTGAGGTTCATAACTTATTAGTTTCTTTGCACTGGCTAATGCCGTTTTCTTACTCCATGTACCAAAAGCCGGAAATGGAAACCACGGCTTCATATCTCCTGCAACAGCGATTCCCCCTCTTGTCTGAAAGGCATCGCCTGCAATCACTGCCTTTGTCCGTATATCCAAAAACGACATCGAACCTGGTGTATGCCCTGGCGTTTCGATGGCAGTTAACGAACCTATAAGATCGCCTTCCTTCAATAATACATTAGCCCGGGTTGTTAACTTTTTCGGCACGCCGCCTTTAATCGGCGTTTGGTCCTCATGCGTATCGAGAGAACGGTCACCATTCATTAACCTGTGGTCTCGAATGGAAATATAAACTGGTACCTCTGGCATCATGTCTTTTAAAGAATCCAGAGCGCCGACGTGGTCCTCATGGGCATGTGTTAAAACAATTTTTGTAATCGGCTTTCCGATTGTTTCAGCTGCCTTCATAATCCCCTTCGAACAAAAGCCAAGAGCCGCATCAATCAATGTTAATCCATCCTCTTCCTCCACCAAATAGCAGTTTACCGGAAAAACACTTGCCATAAACGTCACTTGATATAAATAACCGTTTTTAATCAATCTCACAATTATCATTCCCCTTTAACTAACATCATTAGTTTCATTTTAACTAATGATGTTAGTTAAAGCAAGTATTTCTTTTTAAAAATTTTTCGTTAAAATAATCAATCTCGGTTTCTACTTTCCCCACGTAACAAATGTTCAAATCATTTTAAGAGATATGCGAAACACTTGAGCAATCTCCCCTATTTTCAAAATAAATTTAATGCAAGTTAATTATATTTGAAAGACCCGCTTTAAGCGGTCTTTTCCATTTTTAAAAAAGAGTAATTGAATTTTCACCCTCTTCCTGTATAATTATTCCGGAATGAAACAATAAGCAACTGGAATTAATCGGCAAAAGGAGGTTCATCATGACAAATGGTGTAATTATTCAATTTAACAATGTAACAAAACAATATGATAACGATCCACCTGTACTAAAAGATGTAAGTTTTGAGATTGAGCGTGGGAAATTTTATACCCTTCTAGGCCCTTCCGGATGTGGTAAGACCACGATATTAAGGTTAATCGCGGGCTTTACCGAGGCATCTGAGGGGGAAATATTTTTTAACGAAAAAAAAATCAACGATATACCTGCAAATAAACGACAGGTGAATACTGTATTTCAAGATTATGCACTCTTTCCTCATTTAAATGTCTTTGAAAATGTGGCGTTCGGATTGCGTATTAAAAAACTGAAAAATGCGGAGATTGAACAAAAGGTGAGGGAAGCACTCAGCTTTGTAAACCTTAAAGGTTACGAAACCCGGGAAATCAGGGAAATGTCCGGAGGGCAGCGCCAGCGTGTCGCTATCGCCCGTGCAATTGTTAATGAGCCAGAAGTGATTCTGCTCGATGAACCATTGTCCGCACTCGACTTAAAATTGCGCACTGAAATGCAATATGAATTACGCGAACTCCAGCGCCGCCTTGGAATCACCTTTATTTTCGTAACACATGACCAAGAGGAAGCGCTAGCGATGTCCGATGAAATTTTTGTCATTGATAAAGGGAAAATCCAGCAAAGCGGCACACCAACAGATATTTATGATGAGCCGATCAACCGGTTTGTTGCTGACTTTATTGGTGAATCCAATATTGTAAAAGGACGGATGATTGCCGATTATCGTGTTGAATTTGTTGGCAAAGAATTTGAATGTGTTGACCAAGGCTTGAACGAGAATGAACCTGTTGAAATTGTCATTCGTCCCGAGGATATGGTCATCACTACCTTGGAACACGGGAAACTCCAGGTGCGTGTTGATTCCCAATTATTTCGCGGTGTTCATTATGAAATCTGCTGCTATGACAAAGATGAAAATGAGTGGCTTGTCCATTCAACGAAAAAGGCAAACGTGGGTGATAAAATCGGGCTTTATTTCGACGCCGAGGCCATTCACGTAATGCGCCACGGTGAAACAGAGGAAGAATTCGATCGCCGTTTAGAAGCGTATACGGACGTGGAACCCGATGGAAAATAAACTGTCGCGCAATCTGTATATGGTTCCTTATGTGCTTTGGATTGTTCTCTTTGTAATTGCACCAATTTTCCTTGTGGTTTATTATTCTTTCTTTGATATCGAAGGGAATTTGTCGTTCATTAATTACCAAAAATTTTTCACTCCGGTTTACTTGAAGATGACCTTCAGTTCCTTTTGGTATGCCTTTTTGATTACCGCCATTTCGCTGCTGATTGCTTATCCAACAGCCCTTTTATTAACAAAAACCAAACATAAACAGCTTTGGCTTTTATTAATCATTGTCCCATCCTGGATTAATTTACTGTTAAAAGCCTATGCTTTCCTCGGTATTTTTGGGACATATGGCGTGACAAACAGTTTCTTAGAAGTAATCGGAATTGGGGCACAACAAATTTTATTTACTGATTTCAGTTTTGTGTTTGTATCGGTTTATATTTT
Source organism: Neobacillus soli NBRC 102451 (assembly GCF_001591665.1). Lineage (GTDB taxonomy): Bacteria > Bacillota > Bacilli > Bacillales > Cytobacillaceae > Neobacillus > Neobacillus soli. Next base: position 3,328 of record NZ_BCVI01000071.1, read on the forward strand.
TATCCCGTTTATGATTTTGCCGATCTTTAATTCTTTAAATGAATTGAATCCCACCCTTTTGGATGCGGCCAATGATTTAGGGGCATCCAAATGGATTACATTTCGAAGGGTCATCTTCCCATTGACAATGGACGGGGTGAAATCAGGCTGCCAAGTTGTCTTCATTCCAGCGCTTTCCCTGTTTATGCTGACAAGGCTAATTGCCGGCAACCGTGTCATCACGCTTGGCACAGCAATTGAACAACATTTTCTTGTAACTAGGGACTGGGGAATGGGTTCGACAATTGCCGTCTTTTTAATTATTAGTATGTTTCTGATTATGATTGTAACAGGTACCCGAAAGAGAGGTGTGTAATATGGATAAAAGAATATCTCCCATATCAAAGCTCTTTTTAGTGATTGTTTTTTTCATCCTTTATGCACCGATTTTCTTTTTAGTGTTCTATTCATTTAACAGCGGCGGAACGATGTCCAATTTCGAAGGCTTTACTTTGGACTGGTACAAAGAGCTTTTTCATGACGTAAGACTTCTCATCATTGTCCTGAATACGCTGGTGATTGCCTTGTTATCGGCGTTAATTTCAACCGTTGTTGGTGTGCTCGGTGCTTTAGTGATTCACTCGGTTAAACGCAGGCAGACTAAAAATACCTTATTATCATTAAATAATGTTCTAATTGTCAGCCCGGATGTTATTATTGGCGCGTCCTTTTTAATTTTGTTCACCATGGCCGGCATCAAACTAGGCTTTTATTCGGTGCTTTTCTCGCATATCGCCTTTAGCATACCCATTGTTGTCCTTATGGTGCTGCCAAAATTAATGGAGATGAGCCCGACCTTAATTGATGCTGCCAAGGACCTGGGGGCAAACCGCTGGAATGTCCTGTCTAAAGTGACTTTACCATTTATCACACCTGGAATTTTTGCCGGTTTCTTTATGGCCTTGACCTATTCCTTCGATGATTTCGCCGTCACATTTTTTGTGACCGGCAACGGTTTTTCAACGCTTTCTGTTGAGATTTATTCCTTGGCCCGCCGGGGAATCGCACTGAATATTAATGCATTATCAGCCCTACTTTTCTTATTCACGATGCTGCTTGTCGTTGTCTATTACTTTATTACGCAGCGCAACAAGCCTAAGGGAATGGGGGTTCGAAAATGAACAGGTTATTTCGTATTTTTCTAGTTGTGGCACTTATTTCTGGATTACTATTATTCGCCACTAACAGGTTGAACTCCTCCCAGGGCTATTCGAGCGGCAAAACCTTAACGATTTTTAACTGGGGCGACTATATTGATGCAGAGTTGATCAAGCGCTTTGAAAAAGAATCAGGGATTAAAGTCGTTTATGAAACCTTCGATTCGAATGAGGCCATGATGACGAAAATCGAGCAGGGCGGCACGACCTACGATATCGCTGTTCCATCCGAATATATGATTGAAAAAATGCGGCATGAAGACCTGCTTGTCCCATTGGATCTTTCAAAACTGCCCAACTTAAAATATATTGATCAGCGATTTATGAACCTGCCCTTTGATCCCGAAAATAAATATTCGATCCCTTATTTCTGGGGAACTGTCGGGATTGTCTTTAATCCGAAAATGCTTCATGGTAAAAAAATCACCAGCTGGAAGGACCTCTGGGATCCTAAATTAAAAAATGAGATTCTGTTAACCGATGGTGCCCGAGAAGTGATTGGTATGGGGCTTAACAGCTTAGGCTATTCGCTGAATGATACAAACAAACAGCACTTAATCGAAGCTAAGGAAAAACTGGATTCCCTTACTCCAAATATAAAAGCCATTGTTGGTGATGAAATCAAAATGCTGCTTGCCAATAAAGAGGCCTCTGTTGGTCTAGTCTGGTCTGGTGATGCTTCAGAAATTATGTCCGAGAATGAAGACTTGGATTATGTGGTTCCGGAGGAAGGATCTAATTTGTGGTTCGATAATATGGTCATTCCAAAAACTGCAAAAAATATCAAAGCGGCCCACCAATTTATTAATTTTATGCTTGACCCAAAGGTCGCGGCCCAAAATGCCGATTACGTCGGCTATTCAACCCCAAACAAAGGGGCGCTGAAACACATGCCGAAGGAAGTAGTCAGCGATACACGTTTCTACCCCTCTCCAGAGTTAACGGAAAAACTAGAAGTATATGAAAACCTAGGCAAAAAGAACCTAGCCTATTATAACGAATTGTTCTTGCAATTTAAAATGCATCGAAAATAAGAAAGGCGCAAGCGCCCTGGTCAGCTCACGACAGGCCTGGAGCAC
>NZ_BCVI01000072.1 GCF_001591665.1 Neobacillus soli NBRC 102451
GCCGCTAGGGCTGCTTGCGCTAGACAATTCTCAAAGTGGAAAAATATATACTTTCTTAATCTTTTAATAAAAAGTGCCCCAATCCTGTTTATTCAAGATTGAGGCACCTTTTTTATACATTTAGAAGCTTTTATCTTCCTTTAACTCTTCCTTGTTGATATACCAATTTTGCACCTGTGAAAGAATAGCAAAGACGAAGAAGAAATTCATCGCCCAGACATTAATGAACGGGGCTAAGCCTCCAAATTCAATTGTTTCAAGGCCTTTCAGCTTCATCACAATCATCGATTCGATAAAAATAAGGATAAAACCCAGTACACCTGCAACAGCCACTCTAAGCATAACGTTCCCCCCAGAAATGTTTAGTTTTCAATATATGTACGATAACAATGTTTTATTTTTGACAATTTCGTGAACTCTTCTCTCTATTATATGGCAAAAAAAGTCTTAACAACACCCCCTAAAATATAAAAAGGTGCCTGACACCCACAAGAAATTCCTGTGGGTGTCAGGCACCAAAGCTTATTTTATTTTCTTAATAAAGACTACCTTCAAATAGTTCCCTTCTGGAAATTCCTTGATGGTCTTGAAATCTGCTGGGAGTGAAAATTCCTCCATTATCTTGTAACGGCCGCCGGATTCCTTAAAGGCCGTATCAATAAAGGTCTTAAACCTGTCCATTCCAAACGCACTGCAATTTGTTGATGCCACAATGGTTCCGTTATCCTCTGTAATCGCAATCGCTTCTTTTAAAAGATTCTTATAGTCCTTCTCCGCACTAAATGTAAACTTCTTTGAGCGGGCAAAGCTGGGGGGATCAAGAATGACCATATCAAATTTCAACTGCTTTTTAAGCGCATATTTAAAGTAATTAAAGACATCCTCGACAATAATCCCTTGTGTCTCCGCATCAATTTCATTGACACGAAATTGCTCCATCGTCTTGCTCCGGCTTCGATTAGCTAAATCGACACTCGTCGTTTTTGTTGCCCCTCCTAAAGCGGCAAAAACAGAAAAAGCCCCAGTATAAGAGAAGGTATTTAATACGGTCTTACCCTTTGCATAGGCATCCCGTATTGTTCGCCTTACATCCCGCTGGTCCAAAAACACGCCGACCATAGCACTTTCATTCAAATAAATGGCGAAATTGACACCATTTTCTTTAACAATAAGCGGGAACTGTCCTCGTTCACCTGCAACAAAGTCATCTTCTTCAATATATTGCCCTTTTTCATCAAAACGCTTTTTCTGATAAATCCCTTTAAATTCAACCAATTCCTCTAAGGCTTGAATGATATAATCGCGAAAATGGTAAATTCCTTTGCTGTACCAGGTTAACAAATAGTACCCAGCAAAGTAATCAATCGTCAAACCACCGATTCCATCCCCTTCGCCATTAAACACCCGAAACGCGGTTGTTTCCGAACTTTGATAAAATGATTCTCTCGCCTTGATGGCCTCTTTCAGTTTATTTTCAAAAAATCGTTGGTCAAAAGAAACACTTTCATTTCTACTTAGCACCCAGCCAAGACCCTTGTTTTGCTTACCATAATAGCCTTTGGCAATAAACGAGTTCCTTTCGTCGACCAGTTTAACAATGGAACCCTCTTTTACGAGGTCATTCACATTGATGATTGCTTCCTTAGATATAAGTGGATAGCCGCTTTTCAGCTTATTAAGAAACTTTGATTTCACCTTTAGACTAACTTCTTTATTCATCGTGTCATCCCATCTATTTTTTTATCCTATTAGAGTATTTTATACAAACTATTGCCTTACCAATCAACAGATCGTGCCGTGACTTTCAAACAATACGGTAATCATAACATGAATGGTGGTTATCCCGTAACAAAACCCGCCACTACTCTAGGGCGGGGTTGATTTTATTTCATATTTATAAATTCCTCAACGGTTAAAATGGTGTCCTTAAACCCGAGTTTCTCCGCCAATTGTGTAATTCCCGGCGGTTCCACATTGGCTTTTTCCAACATTTCCTTTTGTGAAAATACCTGACGTGTATCTCCGTCTAATAGAACCCTGCCTTCATTGAAGACAATTGTTCGTTCAAAGTTTTCAGCGACGAAATCCATATCATGAATAATCGTCATCACTAGTTTATTTCTGTCCTTTAATGTTTTAATGATTTGCCGAATCTTTTCCTTCCCGCTATGATCCTGAGCAATCGTGGGCTCATCCAAAATAATGATATCCGGATCCATGGCGACAATCGAAGCAATACAGAGCAGTTTCTTTTCCGACAAGCTTAAATCGTGTGGATTGCTCTCAAGTTTATCATCAAGCTCAACCATCTTTAACGCTTGGAAGGCGTATTCCCTTGCCCTCGCCTTATCCAATTTAATATTCAGCGGCCCGAACATGACCTCATCCAAAACACTGCGCTTAAAAATTTGGTCATTCGGATTTTGGAACACAAGCCCGATGGTTTTTGCCAATTCAGCAGCAGTTTCCGTTTTTATGTCTCGGTCTTGAATCGTGACTTCCCCTTCATCTGCTTTCAACAGCCCTTTCAAAAGCTTAACAAAGGTTGTCTTTCCGGCTCCGTTTTGACCAATGATTGCGGTCGAACGCTGGTCAAACTCCAAATTAATCCCGGAAAGTAAAGGGGTTCCTTTACCATAGGAAAAGGAAAGATTGGATACCTTTATCATACAACCCTCCCCCTCAATGCCTTTTCTGCGTCCTCCAACGTAACAGGATATTCATCCGTACCAGTTTTTTTAACCCCTAAAGCTTTACATACTCTTGTATAAACAGGCGCACTAATTCCCTGTTCCTCTAGGTCTTCTCTTGAAAAAATTTTCTCCGGTGTAGCAAAATCGACAATTTTTCCATCATTAAGGAGTAAGACCCGATCACAATACTGGGCGACCTTTTCCATTTTATGTTCTGCCAGAATGACCGTTATCCCTTGTTTACTCAAACTTTGTATTGCCTGAAAAACCTCCTCGGAACCGGCTGGATCAAGCTGGGAAGTCGGTTCATCTAAGACAAGAATCTCCGGCTTCATGGCGATAATACTCGCAATCGCCATCCGCTGCATTTGCCCGCCTGATAAGTCAAAAGGATTATGGTTCTTTACCTGCTCAATTTTTAACAAGTTAAGCACTGAATCAATCCGGTCAATGATTTCCGAACGGGGGATGCCGATATTCTCAAGTCCAAAGGCAATTTCCTCATAAACCGTCATCTTCGAGCCCGTCACCTGTGAAAAAGGATTTTGAAAAACCATCCCGACTTTTAACGAAATATCGGCGATGGAGCGATTTTTTACTTCAAGCCCGTCCACTATCACTTTACCACCGTATGCCCCTTTATAGAAATGAGGAACGAGGCCGACCAACGCTTGGCACAATGTCGATTTGCCCGCTGAATTTTTTCCGATGATGCCGATAAATTCCCCTTGCTCCACATGAAAAGTCACATCATTCAGCGCAAGCGCTTCAGCTAATGGATATTTATATTTGAGACCTTCAACGATAATTTTTTTCATAAAAATATCCTCCACGCTAGTGCTGTAACCGTTAGTAAAAGCATTGCAATCTGCAGTGCCCTGCTATACCGATACTTTTTTTCCTCATATAAATAGGTTTTCGGGACCTGGGAATTAAAACCCCGCACCTCTAATGCCATCGCTCTTTCCTTTGTATTGATCAATGACCCAAGGACAACAGGACCAAGTAATGGCAAGAACGCCTTAATCCTGACCAGCAGGTTCCCTTCCGTCTCCATCCCCCGCGCCCGTTGTGCATCCATAATCGTCCCCATTGAAGACATCATTTCTGGGATGATTTGAAAAACAGAACTGATGACGTAGCCGATTCGCGGTGACATTCCTTTTCGGACTAGCGATTCGACAAGGTCCGATGGTTTCGTGGTCAGAATCAGAATCATGAAGGCACCGATAATATTGATGACCCTAAGGGTAATGGTCAAGGCATAGAGCAGCCCCTCTTTATACATCGTTAACGGACCGATTTGAAATAGAACTGTTTCATTTTCAGGTTTGAACATGCCCTGGATGATGACAACCGTAATCAAGATAAGAAAAACAAAGCCAAAAACCGGGATTGTTTTCCTTATCACCTGTGCTGCTAGCAATAAGACAAGACTTATCCCCACAAACAGAAAGGAAATCGTGAACGATGGCAGAATAATAGGAATCAAAATCGCAAAAAGAATGTACCAGAGCTTAGTAATAGGATCGACATCATGGACGAAAGAGGCCCTTTCTTCATATAAGCTAATCGATTTCAAGAACAGTCACCGTCTTTCTTTTTTGCGAAGAGTTTTATTTTGGATGTTTTTAAAATTAATCTTTAGGCTCCTACAGCCACTTTTTCAACCGGACTAAGCCTTATGTGCACTTTTCTTTTTCGGTCATTGGATTTCCTTCTCATTTACCGAGGAGGCCCTCTTTTTACCTTTTCGGGCAATGAAACGCCCTTTCATTTACTGTAAGTGCTCTCTTTTTCCCTTTTCGGTAAATGAACCGCCCTTTCATTTACCGTAAGTGCTCTTTTTTTCCCTTTTCGGTAAATGAACCGCTCTTTCATTTACCGTAAGTGCTCTTTTTTTCCCTTTTCGGGCAATGAACCGTTCTTTCATTTACCGTAAGAGCTCTTTTTTTACCTTTTCGGTAAATGAACCGCCCTTTCATTTACCGTAAGTGCTCTTTTTTTACCTTTTCGGTAAATGAACCGCTCTTTCATTTACCGTAAGTGCTCTTTTTTTCCCTTTTCGGTAAATGAACCGTGCTCCTTGACCGCGAGAGCTTTCTTTTTCAAAAAAGCTTAATCAAGTGTCTCTACTTTATTGTTGTTATTGTATAATTGGACGACATTCCGTGGTAATCCTTTGAAAATACCATAACTAATCAAGACCACTAATAATTTATCCGGTACATCGACGACGATTTCATCTAGCAAGGATGCTAGCCAAGTAGAATCAGTATTTGCTAGAACGTAAGTGAACAAGGCGTCTCCCCAAACGTTCCCTGTTTGTCCGCCCCAGAAGCCGATATTGATTGGTGTCGAAACAACGGTGGCGACAAGTCCAATCAATAAACCAGCGACCACAGCCTTCGACCAACTTGAAATATAGCCCTTGTAAAAAAGCAATCCGACCGCTAAACCAATAGCAACGCTAGTAATTCCATAAACAAATGAAATCGGATCCACAGTCAGGCCGTAAATAATATTGTTAATCGCACCCGCTAATGCGCCGACAATTGGACCACCCAATATCGCCGCTAAGACGGTACCGATGGAATCCAGCCATAACGGCAGCTTCAACAAACCTGCAAATAATTTCCCAATATAGTTGATCCCGACCGCTGCCGGAATCAGAACCAAGGCAGCCGTTGAAAGGCGGAACGACCACATGCTTTGTTTTTTCATTGATTAAACCCCCTATTAATTTTTCAAAGAATGATCATAGGAAACAATCGCTTCGAGTGCGGTGAGGATTTCTAGCTCTTCCCCTCGTTTGCTATTGTTTTTCTCTTCGATATAATCATTGATTCCCCCTTCAAGATCCCCCTCTTTTTCGACAACCACATTTAATATGGAAGCAGTCTTAATGCCGCGCAATCCACCAATCACAAAAAGGGCGGCTGTTTCCATGTCTGAAGCCAGAATTCCCTTCTCTGACCAGTACTTGTCGATTTCTTGTTCTTTATCAGTATAAAAGCTGTCATGACATCTGACAATACCTGTGTAATTTTTTGAGTTATTCTTTTTTGCTGCGTTGATCACATGGAATAGCAATTCAGTGTCTGGGATTGCTGGATAAGCCTTGTTAATATAGGCATAGGACGCTCCGTCATTTCTAACAGCACCGGAAGCAATTACCAGGTCACCTAGACGCAAATAGGGCTGCAAGGCGCCACAGCTTCCGATTCGAATCATCACTTTCACACCGATATTCTTTAACTCTTCGATGGCAATTCCAGCAGACACCCCGCCAATCCCTGTTGAAGTAACTAAAACAGGGATTCCTTTATAGAAACCTTTTATCGTTTTGTATTCCCGGTTGTAGGCACGCACTTCAGGTTGATCTAAAAATTTGGCAACTTCATCGACGCGGTCTGGATCCCCTGGCAGTAATGCGTATTGAATCTCATGGCCGTTACCAATTCTGATATGCGGTTGTAGGTTGGTTTTCATTTTCGTTGGCTCCTTTTGGGTTTCTTTCATTTTTATGATTAATTCGCTGTTCTATTCTAGATGTTGTAGCAATTCAAGGTAGAATGGGGATTTTCCTGTGTAATAAAACATGAGGCAATTTTTGATAAAGGTTCTTCTATGTTCATGTAGGAGTGAATTTACCATTACCTATATAATTCAATTCTACCAAAGTAGGAGGATTTAGTAATTTATTTATAATTCTAATAAAAAAGGTGCCTGACACCCGGGAGGGCTGGCACCTTTTCATTATTTAATCTTTATTTTTTCATTACCCTTAATCCATGACGGATAGGCAGTAAGTTCAAGGGATATAGGGTTTGGCTGGTTTTTTATGTCAGGAATATTAACCCCAATTTCAGCGTACCCCTTCTCCATCCTTCCGCCCATAAAGCTTGTATTCGATTCAATTTGTTTCCCATTGCCATCTGTAATTCTCGTAAAGAGAAAAGAATTGAACTCTTTTTCGATATGGAAATTGAAAATTAGGTCGTTACCTTCAACTCGCAAATCACTTAGATGACCCCCTTTTGGCTGTTTCAAGATTTGAAGTTTTTTTGTATCCACTACAACATTTACTTCATCCTTATCAACGGCTTGGATTTTGTTTAGAACCAGGTATAGCTTTTTGGGCTCCCGGAAGTAGTTGCTTTGTAAGTAAATGATCATCTCTTCAGGTGAAATGTGGCTTGCTACCCACCCATTGCTAATTTTATTCCACGTTTCTCCATTTTCATCGACAAGCCTTAGATCCTCGAAACTTAGAATTCTTTTGGTGTTATTGGGATCCATTTTAACATGAATAGCTGCCCTTAGCGGATAAACATCGGCCCCTAAAAATGAAATCTTTTGTCCTTCGATTTTAACGGTTTTATTTAAAGCGTAAGATTTTTTCTTTTGGATTTCTTTTGTAAGATTAAATTTCAGGGTAAATTCTTCTTTTAGATTTGTCCCTTCTACGCTTACTTTTAATTCAAGTTTCTTCGCTGCTAAGGGTGATTCAAAATTAAATTCAAACATGTCACTATGGGATGTTTCTCCTTTCTCCGAATAAAGAGGGTGCCCCATTGAAATGGTACCGATATCAAGCTTTTTCCCATCTAGACTTTTTAAGCGAACTTTCTCATTTTGCAGCTCCTTCAGTTTTTCCTTCGATTCGAATGTATAAAATAAAACCAGTCCATCTTCATCAGCAATTGCTCCATCGATGGTAAGCTTAATGCCGTTTTTTTCCTGAGATACACCTATTTTTTCATAGTAATTATTTTCAATAGCCAGCATTTTTCCTTTATCATTACGGATGAGATCCACTATTTTTTCCATACCCGGTATAACTGAAATGTAGTTAGCAAATGCCGGTGAAAGACGAATGGAAGTAAAAAAGCCAACGAAAATGATTGCAGCCACCGCCAAGCTGACTAGCCATTTTTTCCGGCGGGATTTCCGTTTCCCTTCTGATTTAGCCTTGTGAAATCCTGCAAATATGGCATCATCCAATGAATCTAGCGGAACTTGGATATTATCATACAAATTTTTTAATTGTTCTTCTTCCTTTTCATACATGGAGATCACCGCCATTTCCCTCAAGTTTATCCCGCAGTGCTTTCAAGGCTTTGTTCAGCCACGTTTTAACCGTTCCTTCCGGGCATTGGAGCGTCGCAGCAATATCCTTTATTTTCATATCTTGAAAATATTTCAATGTTAAAATTTCGCGGGAACGCTCATCCAAGCCGAGCATGGCATCTTTTAGTTCCATTTCGGTATGGTTCTCCGAATTGCCCTGCAGGTTTAAAAGTTCATCATTTAATACAACGCGTTTTTTCTTTTTCAATTGATCATTGCAGTAATTCATCATGATGCGAATCAGCCATGTTTTAAAATATGCAGCATCCTTAACGGATTTCATATTTTTATAGGCACGATATGTCACCTCTTGAATGGCCTCAAGCGCCTCCTCTTCATTTCTTAAAAAAGAAAGAGCTGTTTTATATAAATCTATTTTGTATAGCTGAATCAGCTGCAAAAAAGCAGCATCATCGCCTTTGATCGCGTCCTTCACTAATTGCTCACCAGCACTCAAGCCTTCGCCCCCTCACAACCCTGTTGTACTACATATTAGACCATTGAAAAGGAAAAAGGTTTTGCCATTTGTAAAAAAATTTTTGGCGTCAGGCACCAGGGCATAATTTTGGCGACAATTTAAGGCTGTCGAATATGCTTCGACAGCCTTAGTTGTTTATTATTCAGCCCGCTGGCCGGCTTCCTTTTTTAAAGATTACTCAATGATTTTGATGATGTCCTGGTCAAAGCTTTCTACGCCTTTATTGAAGGTGAGTTTGGTTTTGAAACGGTATGAAATTTCCTTTGATGTTGCAGGAACAGAATCTGGTAGTTGGAAGGTAAAATCAACCTTATTCGCCTCTTCTGAATCAATCACTGTTGACCACGAAATAGTCGTGCGATCAATTACTTTTTCACTGCCATCAGTATGGTTTATTAACAGCAAATCACAATCAATTTGTTTGATTTGCTGTTCAATTGTCCCGCCTTTTATCAAAAAATAGCCGCGGACAGAATCTCCAGGCCGAAACTTTTCTTTTTCCAGGATAAGATTGATTTCCGCCGAGCCAATACCTAGCAACGACAAATATTTCCTTAATAGCAATTTAAAATCCTCCTGAGTTATTTTTTCATTTGATGTAACATTCCATTATATGACTCAACATTTTTTTCATCCCTCCGCATTTCATTTATTTATTACATGAAAAAAAGGAGCTTAGAGGTGGTCTCCAAACTCTTATCTTTTTGAAATTTGAACGTATCCCCCAGCCTCTGATTCCAACCATCCGGCAGCCAGGAACTAAGTCAGTTAATCTGTGTTATTATTTATTTATTGTAATTTCATTTTAAATTATTTGTCAGGAGATGACTGTTTTGATTCATTACAAAGGGCTCCATCACGTTAGTTTAACAGTTACAAATCTAGAACGAGCAAGGAATTTTTACGGGAAAATCTTGTGTTTAAAAGAATTACAACGTCCGAATTTTGATTTTTCTGGTGCTTGGTATGAAATTGAGCAACAACAGCTTCACCTTATTGTTTTACCCTCATCACAGACTATTCGCAAGGATAAAAGTTTGAGCAGTAGGGAAGGTCATTTTGCTCTTAGGATTGATAATTACAACGATACCCTTAACTGGCTGCAGAATAATGGCGTTGAAATTCTAGAAAAACCCAATAGCGTTAGTGGGTTTGCGCAAATATTCTGCGCTGACCCTGATGGTAATTTAGTCGAACTAAACGTTGATCGAAATGATATTTGATACAGCTGCTCGATAATTCTCTTCATTTTTCACGATGACCAGGACTTATACTGCCGTGTCCATGATGAACGCCATGGCCTGGATAATACCCGGTGTGTCCATGATGGTAGCCATGCCCCGGATAATAGCCACCGTGTCCGTGATGATAGCCGTGACCTGGATGATATCCAACTGGGGTTGGGTAATACCCGCCATGTCCATGGTGATAGCCCTGACCGTGAGCTGGGTTATACGTGCCGTGTCCATGGTGATACCCTTGACCATGACCTGGGTTGTACGTGTCATGTCCATGGTGATAGCTCTGACCATGACCTGGATTATACGTGCCGTGCCCATGGTGATAGCCTTGTGCTGGATTACCAGCGTATTGTCTCTCCATTTATATCCCCTCCTCTTCTGCTTGTTGCTAAATAGTGTATGTGGGGATACTCAAAGAGGAATAGATACTTGCCCAATAACTGGGACTAAGCAGCGAAAGCCCAATGTTGTTTTTGCAGTGGAAGATAAATATATGAAAATGGCACACTTCATTGATTCCAATACCTACATTAAAAAGCGATTACATAACTACGTTGGCGTCGTGCTGGGTGTAGATTCGACGGAAAGATTAAAGACGTTTTCTCCTTTTATATGGAGGAAGTCGTTTAAATGGAAGAAGGCCGTCCTGAAAGCTTGGAGGAACATCTTCATAACTTCCACATAACTTCCCTATAACTTCTCCATATGTTTCTTTTAATATAAAGGTAAGTTAATTAGGAAATGGTTCGAAAAGCTCATTTCTTAAAACTTCCCATTTTGGATTGGTGCCTGACACCAATCTCTTTTTTTGTCTAATATTCCACTAAAAATCAGCCACCACTTCGTGTGATGGCTGACAGCCTGCCAATCTAGCAATTTATTTAATTAACTCCTACCTGTGTCCAAGCCGATGCAACTGCATTATACTGTGTGCTGCCCGTGCCATACAAATCGGCTGCCGAAGCAAGAAGAGCGGCACGTGCATTGCTAAAGTTACTCTTAGGGGAAAGATAGACGGTTAGCGCACGATAATAAATTTTCTCCGCCGTTGCAGTCCCTAGTTTTGATATTGTTAAATAGGCTGCCTTGTTTGGAATCCCGCTGTTTGTATGGACACCACCATTATCAGAGGTAGTATTTACAAATTTATTCATATGATCCGGCTGTCCATAAAGGCCAGGGTCGGATAGACTGCGGAGGGCATCGCCAGTTTTATTCGGCGTATACACATCTTCACCAATCAAGTAATTCTTTTTATCTAGAAATACCCCGAACGTATCAGAAATTGATTCATTTAATGCACCGGATTGGTATTGGTATTCTAACCCCGCTGTTCTTTCTGTTACCGCATGAGTCAATTCATGGGCAACCACATCTAGTGCACCAGATAATGATCTAAAGGTTGTTCCATCGCCATCACCATACACCATTTGCGCTCCGTTCCAGAAGGCATTGTTGTAATTTCTGCTGTAGTGTACCGTTGAGCGAATTGTTGCACCCTTATTGTCAAAGCTGTTTCGATTATGAGTATTCTTGAAATAATCATAGACAACACCCGCATAATAATGTGCATCGACATCGGCCCTCTGTACGGCAGCATTAAAATTATTATCAGGGTCCACAGAATAATTACCAGGTAATGAGGTTGAATTAGCTGCCGTTCTTGTTTCAATCACACCCGTCATCGCTTTGGTCGTATCATACAAATAGTAGGTGCCACTTGATAAATAGGTATTAAGTGGTTTTGTGTCTCCCAAAACGCCAACTCCGCTGCCCGCATCATTCACGGCATTATAGGAATCTAGGACATTACCATTTACTGCATCCACATATACCACCCAGTTCGCCGGGTATGGCTGAATAAATTGGAGGGTTGTTTTATAGGCTAAGTAAAAGTCATTGTCTTTTTTATAAACCACTAGATCTGCTTTTTCGACGGTATCTTCAAACTTTTTCCCATCAGGGCCCGCTTCGGTATTCGTTTCTGTTTCTGCTTTGGTTACCTTAATCGACTTCCATGCCTTATCCATGGCATCATTTTCGGTCATTTTCGTTTTCAGGGCCCCTTTGAAATAAGCGGAGGCTTCTGGGAAGACATCACCATTTACAGCAGTAACAATCCCAGCTTTATCGGTATGAACCTTAAACTGTGCCCCATCAACGGGAATTCCCTGAACAGATTGAACAAAATTATAGTGGGTACTTCCTAGCTCGTCCTTTTGGACATCAATTAATGTCAAATCTTTATCGGTGTCTACTTGGTAAAGCTCTTTATTTTCTTTTAAAAATTGCTTAATGGCATCCTTATCTTTATGGGCTTTAGTCGATAACTTTCCGTGGACGAAGGTCGGAACGTTTTGCCCCTTTTTCCAGTTAACCAATGCATCCTTACCAAACAGCTTCGCTTCCTTCATGACGGTAACATTATTTGGAATCGATTTTGCTGCAGCAGTAATCGGCAACACAGCCCCCACTGTTAATCCCAATGCCAGAACAAGTGATGTTCGCTTTTTCATCGTTTCCCAGCCTCCTAATGATATAGTTTGTTTAGAATTTTCTAAATAAATAATACCATGGGAAACCGACCTGCTTAATTGGGAAAAAAGTGATGGACAAGGTGTCAGGCACCAGCGAAATTTTAGCTATTCTACTAAAAATCCCAACGCCTATTTCAATTAAGGCGTTGGGAAAAATTTAGCTATTATTTTTTTTGGATTCAAATTAGAAAAATATTTTTCAATAAAAGGTTCCTCTTCTTTAATGATTACCCTATTCATAGAGGCAGTCATTTGCCCTCTTCAACTTTTGGATTGCCAATTATAAAAAGGCTGTTTTTGCAAAGATTGTTGTTATAAAACTAGATTAAACTCAATAACGGTCTATTTTTTGTGTAAAATTACACTTATATCTTTCATTTATTTGACGAGTCAGCCTCAATGGGCGAATTTTGATTTCCAATGGGCGAATTTCAGGGTTCTATGGGCGAATTGGAAGGTTCAATGAGCGAATTTCAGAGTTTAATGGGCGAATCATTTCTTACCCTTAAGAACTGGAATACCAAAATTAATTTACCATTATCCAGAAAAGGTGTTTGTTCCATCCTACCAAAAAGTGCCACATTAACAAGGAATGTGGCCGGGTTCGCGTTGCAGGGAGCCTGCAAGTTAAAAAACCGAACCTATTTGTCTGCTATCTTTTTGATGACCTTACCGCTATTATCATAAAATGTGAAGGTTTGCCCTGAAGGTCCTTGGCAATCCGAAGCATCAGGTTCAAGATTGAAATACCATAATTTCAAGTCTTTAGCATCCTTTAGATAGGGGGCTAATGGCAATACTTCCGCTTTGTTCTTTCCTATTTTAACTTTACTAATATCAGGAGTTTTCGTAATCACCGTTGCAACACAATTGTAGTAAAAATGATATTCCATATCGTTTTCATTCATTTTCTTTATTGTTTCATTATCAATCCGATAAACAGATGGCGATGTCCAAAGAAAAAATTCTTTTCGAAAACGGAGCTGATAGATTTTGTTTTCATCTGCCAAATAGAGTAATCTGTTATCAGCCGGTTCAATCTTTTTAACATTCTCTAAAAGCTCTCTCGTCAGTTCCGGTTCCCTGTTATCGCTCAGCCATGCTTGGTACGCTCTTTCCTTCGTAAAATAACCATCTTTAAAAAACAAATCTCCCGTTTTCAAAAAATAAATGAACCAAAAAAGTAAAAATGCAATCAGAATGAAAATTAATATCCGTGTTATTTTCATTTTTCCCCCTACAAGATTATTAAATCTTCATCTCCGTTTATAACGGTTGATTATTTTTCAATGCCCTTTCAATGATTTAAAAATTTATCCGTAGCACTCCAGTATTAACCATTTGAATCTTGAACAAGAGAATCTCCTTGCATCCAAAATGCGACACCCACCCATTGTTCCTTTTGACTGCGTTTGAAAAAGAAGTTTGTTCCGTTATGCTCTTTGTCACTTTCGAATTTCCTCTATCTTTTTATAGAGACGGAATGCAATGTAAATGGTTACAGTTTTTGGCTAATATTTTTTAAAACCGCATCCTACTAATTGACAGTCTCATATTTTTTATATTTGAAAAAATTGTTTGGTAAGTCATTCCTCTTCTTAAAAACGAATTACACATCCCTATAATTTGGATAATTGGATAAATAAAAGAAGAAGAACCCTTGGCTCTTCTGCAAGTAATAAAAAGCAACAAACCTTGTAGATTCAGCCATTCTAATCCTTACCAATATCTTTTCTCCTTTTTTAAATCTTGGGCTCCATTTATAACGGGTAACTATTTTTTGTTAGCGCCAAATAATTTACCCCAAAAGCTCTGCTTTTTCGGTTCTGACTTCGTGGATGATTGCTGCACTTTTTCCTCAACTTCAAGTATTCCTTTTTGTTTTGCTTCGCTGATCCAGCTTGGGAATTCGTTTAATAACGAATCGTAAAGCTGATCATCAGAAATCTTATCTATTTCTTCGATTTGCAAAAAGTTTGCGTTATCAACAATTCGACCTTCCATGGTGTCTAATTTCCTTAGAAATTCAAAATTACCATTTCCAATTCCAACAAACTGCCAAAATATCGGATATTTCGCGGAGCTTTCAATGATTGGCTTAATTGATTTCTTGCAGCCTCCATCATTGATAAAAACAATATAAGCTGGATCCGTGCTTGGTTCCTCTTCAAGATACTTTCTTAACACATCCTTCATCACGGGCGGTTCATCATTTCTGCCGAATTTATGTACTAATTCATCCTCAAGGATAATCCGATTAACATAGTCGTCAAAGTCCCTCTCTGTAACGGGTTTTAATCTAGAAAACTCATTATCATAGACCCATACATCCAACATACCGTCATCATCAAACTGGGAGGCAATTGCCAAAATTCGTTCGACTACCTTTTGGACAGTCCCATTCTTGTACAAGTTTCTCATTGAGCCCGTAATATCTAAAACCAGCCCCACTCTAGCCGTTACCGTTGCTAGCTTCTTTTTTTCTAAAACAATCTTTACGCTCTTTTTCTGTAAATCTATTGTCGCCATTTCCCATCCTCCTTAATTTTTTCCCTTTCAGCCTTTTTTCGCTATCGAAGCAAAATCGTTACTCCAATTCAATTCCAGTTTGTTAAATCCCTGCAAATCATTAATACATTTCCATCAGGGTCTTTAAAGACAAAATAAAAATCATCCTGGATTTCGGTCATTAGTTCCACTTTATTTTCTTTCAAAAATTGATAAGATGCTTGAAGATCATCTGTTACGAATTGGATGGATGGAACCTGATAAGTAGATAGATTATTATTTTCATCTCTCCACATTGGCATCGTATCTAAAATTAATCCTGCCGTTCCATCCATTGGTGCAGTAAATAAATGACCAAAATGAATTTCCCCGCCTGTTAACCCAAGTATATTACTATACCATTTTTTCGATTTTTCAATATCACGAACGGGCACAAACACTCCACCAATACGATTTTTTATTGGTGTTTTATTAGTAGGTTTATTCATTAGAAACAACTCCCCTATGTTTGATGATTTCTTTAGTGATTTTCATTATTAACATTTGTGGTAAGAGTATCACTGAAAAAAAAGAAGTGGGGAATGCTTTTTAAGCATTTTTGTTTTAAGGTAAAATGTAACTTTCATTTTATTCAATCACAACCTAATACCAAAATGTTCTTTTAATGCATTTATACCTTTTGGTGTAAGATGAACGGCACGGTTCTTGTCTGCTTTTGTAATCCATCCATGATCAAAAAAACAAGTGGCAATTGCCGAGCCTAACCAGCCGGAAATATGATAGCGTCTTTCACTCCAATCAAGACAGGGCTTTGCAAAAATTCTCCTTTTTGTATTTGCTTCTTCTATATTAATTCCAAATTGAAAAAACCACTCTTTTCCTTTCTTTGTTACGGCATATAAACCATCCTCAAGATATAAAATTTCTTTTTCAATTAAAGCTTCGGTTACTTTTACACCAAGATCTCCTGCAAGATGATCATAACAAGTTCGGCCAAAACGGA
The DNA here is from genome assembly GCF_001591665.1 of Neobacillus soli NBRC 102451. Taxonomy (GTDB): domain Bacteria; phylum Bacillota; class Bacilli; order Bacillales; family Cytobacillaceae; genus Neobacillus; species Neobacillus soli. The sequence goes on from NZ_BCVI01000072.1 coordinate 15,594, forward strand.
CCTGTTTTAATTGGCTAGACTGTCGTAAAGATCGAATTTCAACTGGGGGTGCGATTGTTCCTAACTTTTCGATCACTTCCGCTACTTCTTTACTGGCAAGTCGGTAATAGCGGTGTCTACCGTGTTGCTCCATCACAAGTAAATTTCCTTCAACCAATTTAGCAAGATGGGAACTAATGGTTGGATGTGATACTTTCGCCATATAAGCTAATTCGCTAGCTGGAAGTGCCTGTCCATTCATTAGACTATCTAAAATGATGGCTCTTGTTTGTTCAGCCATTAGTTTTGCAATATATGAAAAATCCGGATATACATTCATATTTCGATGATACCCTAAATGTATTTTTATTACAATGATACTAGATTTGACAACAAGGAGGAATTTAGTATGAATGCAATTGATCTCAGTATATTGAATTTACAAGAGACCCGTCGGCGCACCATTATTTTATGGAGGTCTCTTCCCGATAGCTGGATGGACTGGCGACCCGATAAAGAAGCGATGTCCTTTGGAGAAATAATTCGTCATGTATGGAGTGCAAGTTTCTATTATCATATGGTTTTAAAAAATAGCGCGTCAGTTAAAGATGAAACACCTGCTCCATTCGAGCAAGAACCTATCATATCTATTGAAAAGGAGATTGAACTATCGAAACCGTATTTTGATGATTTTATTGCATATGTTGAATCCCTTACAGTTGAGGAGTTAGAGTCTAGACTTATTGATCGCAGTGACGTTGGCTATCAGCGATATTTAGGAGACATGCTTTTACGGATTGCCTACCATGATGCGGTTCATACGGGTCAATTTCTACAGTACTTACGAATGATTGGTTTGGAGAGACCCTTGATATGGGACTAAAATAATTGTTCAGCTCACTGGTTTATTTCTTAAGATGGAGATAACTGCAACTTTTGTTGATCAACGAAAACTAAAAAATGGCTTGGAAAATATTCCGAGCCATTTTTTGTACTTCTATTGCGGATTCATAAATGAATTTTTTGTTATTTTATGTTTGACTTTGCGTTTTACATTTTTTGAAGACTTTTCCTCATAAGGGATGCTATTTGTTTATTATCTTGATTGGAACTGTTTTCTAGTTGTTTAATAACTAACTCTTGTCGTTCTAAAGGATGGTTCTGACTTAATTTAGCTTTTGCTTCAATTTTTGTGATGTTTATTTTGAACGCTACAATTCCTTTACTCATTCCCTCGATAAAACTGGGTTCTATATCATGTAAATTGTACGGACTATCGGGGCTTTCATACTTATTTACCATGTCATTTAACGAATCAAATATTACTTTTCCATCTTCCAAAATCTCCATCTTTCCATATACATGGATTGATACATAATTCCAAGTAGGTACTGCCTTCGATGTTTCATACCAAGATGGTGAAATATAACAGTGAGGACCTTGGAAAACCACAAGAACTTGTTGGGTTGCTACATCCTTCCACTGCTCGTTCGGGCGTGCAAAATGGCCATATAAAGCACTTTCATCTTTATTTAAAATTAGTGGAAGATGAGTAGCGTATGGTTCTCCCTTATGCTGTGAAAATAATGTAGCAAAACTGTATTTTTCGATAAAGTCATAAATCATTTCTTCATCTTCGATTTTAAAATGTTTTGGTATATACATATGATTCCGCCTCGTTTCTAATAGTTTAACAAGATTCAAAGTGTTCTAATCATGTCAAAAATTTTTAAATCGCCCACACCTCTTTTAATAACCGAATTCCATGCTTTATTTGCTCCTCAGTTAAACCACCAAAACCTAATAAGACCATCGGCTCTCGGTCAGGCTGATTATTCTCATAATAAACAGAGGTTGGATACACCTGCACTTTATATGCCTTAGCCCTTTCAATTAATTCTTTTTCCGATAGTTGGTTTTGAACGCTTAATAAAATGTGTAAGCCTGCATCATCACCAATTATGGTGGCTTGTTGGCCCATATATTTTTCAATTGATTGAACCAGCGCAGTTTGCTTCTTACGATAGACCGTTCGCATTTTATTTAAATGCCGTTCCCAATGCCCATTGATCATAAATTGCGACAACGTATGTTGATGCAGTCTGGAAACAGTCTGTTTGTAGATGGTAAAATGGCTTTTATATTTTTCTAGTAAGCTACTGGGTAAGACCATAAAACTTATGCGGATTGAAGGAATCAATGATTTTGAAAAAGTCCCTAAATAGATGACTTTACCATTACGATCTAACCCCTGTAAGGACGGAATTGGTTTTCCCTTATAGCGAAATTCCCCGTCATAATCGTCTTCAATAATATACCGACCATCTTCCTCGGCCCATTTTAATAATTCCATTCTCCTTATAATCGGCATGACCATGCCATTTGGAAATTGGTGGGAAGGGGTTACGTACGTGACATTCGCTTTACTGCTGAATAAATGTTTGATATCAACCCCGTCTTGATCAAGTGGAATCGACCTTAAGGTAACTCCTTGGTCTTTAAAAGCTTCTCTTGTTCGATGAAATCCTGGATCCTCCATTGAATAAATCGCATCTCTCCCGATAATCATCGTTAACACACCAATTAAATATTGGGTGCCGGCACCGATGATAATCTGATTGGCCGAACACCTTACACCTCTAGATTGATATAAATATTTAGCGATTGCCTCCCTGAGTGGTAATTCTCCTTGAGGTTCACCATTCAAAAAATAGGAACTTTCCTCTTCATACAGGCTTTGAATCGTTAACCTTCGCCAAATGGAATGCGGGAAATGTTCAAGCGCAATTTCCCCATGACTAAAGTCTACTTCGTATTGCACAATTTCTTCAACTAATACTTTTGTAGATTTAGGTGCATTGTTAGAGTGAAGAAACAAATCGCGATTAAGTTCCTTTACGTAAATTCCCTTTCTTTCTTCACTTTCTACATATCCTTCTGCCAATAATTGATCATATGCCGTTTCAACAGTATTTTGACTGATTCCCAGATAATGAGACAGTTTCCTTTTTGAAGGCAGTTTTTCCCCGGGTTCGATTTTTCCCGTTTGAATATCTTTTTTAAAAAAGTTATAGAGTTGAATATATAACGGTTCCCCACTGCCGTGATCGAAATCCAAAGTTATCTCTAACACACTCTGTCCCTCCCCACAATCTGATATGGTTAATTACATTATATCTGACCCTTTTGGCCATATCAGTTATTTTCTATAATCATAGATATAAAAACTGGAAGGGATGTTGAAGAAGATGAATTTTTCAGATGGTAAAGGAATTGATTTTAAAGTCGGCGCAGCCGTTACTGCAGAGGCGTTATCAGATGTGTTCAAAAAATCAGGGATAAGACGACCTGTTGATGACCTGCCCCGCTTGCAACGAATGATTGAACATGCTAATCTGCTCATTACCGCATGGGATGAACAAAAATTAGTGGGTGTCGCAAGATCGGTCACAGATTTCAGCTATTGCTGTTATTTGTCAGATTTGGCGGTGAATAAAGACTATCAAAAACAGGGAATTGGCAAGGAATTAGTCAGACTGGTCCAAGAACAAATTGGCGACGAAGTCACCTTATTGCTCCTATCCGCCCCGGCTGCAATGGAATATTATCCGCGAATTGGATTTGATAAAGTAGAAAATGGATTTATCATTCCGAGGATGAAGTAAAAACAAGTAAACCACTTCGTATGAAGGGTATTGTATGGTAACGCTGATTCATAACTCTTTAAGAGCTCTTATTAAAGACATTTTCTCCTCTTTCCCGAGCAGTTTTGTCTTTTA
>NZ_BCVI01000073.1 GCF_001591665.1 Neobacillus soli NBRC 102451
TTTAAGTGAAACTCCTCACAATATACAATCTTATTAGGGGATTAATAAATCTATTTCGTTTTATCCTTTCTTGGAGGCGGTTATCCATTTTGGAAAGACCATTGATGACCGCTCGTGGTGATGGGAAAAGTTATATCTACTCAAATTTAAATCCAAAATATGCACAAATGGCAATCACCATACTTCGATCCTATTACAATTTTTGTTTGCCATTCAAATCGAGCAGAGGCAGAATGAAAGATATGCTGACACCTGCCCAACGATTCCAGTAATCAACATGCATTGAGGATCAGCCGACTTAAACTTTGCCCGATGGCACTTTGCAATTAGTTCTAATCCCTTTTTAAAATCTGGATGGTTGATACGTAAAAAATCAACTCTTTTAAATTTTTCATCCTTGCTTATTAATCGAAATATTTCTCTGTTAGTCATAAGAAACCTCCCAATTAATATCCACGCCTAATTCCTAGTTGTAATAATGTTCCGTCTTTTCTTTTTTCACCATTTCCTTTCCTTCCTCTTTTTTTTCAAAAGTGACTGCTATTGTCCCTTTTTTCACTTTTTCAATGATTGCGGTCGAGCCTTTTTGTTCCATCCTGGCTTGTTTCTGTCTATCTTTTTTACTTTGAATTTCCTCTTGTGCCTTTTGTACAATTTTGGCTATTGCCTCAGCAATCTCCTCTATCTTAAAACTTGCTTTTTCTTCTTCTCTCGTTTCATCTACAAATACTTGATGAGCGTACTCACTTAGATTTTGGGAATATTCTTGATTGGTGCAAAACACCTCAAGATAGTCCTTATCGAATTCATTGTAGACATAAACCTTTGAAATATCACTAGGGTCATATTTGTAGGTAACTTTCGTACCTTTCCCTTTCATAACCAATCTAATTTTAAGTTCGCTTAACTCCTTAGATTGGTAAAACAAGTGAGCCTTGCGGATTCCAGTGTTTTGAATAGAAGATGTTCCAATTTTCATTAACGCTACCTTCCAATCCAATTTTGTAGAAGGGATTGATGGGGTAAATCCATTTTCCATGGCTTTTTTCCACATTTTTGCTGGTGCTGGACGATTTAGACTTCTTGGTTTCTGTGAATAAACATCCACAATATAAATATGAAGCAGTTCCAAAAACGAATTTAGATGCATTACAGCCTTTTTTTCTGAATCGTAATCCCCCTTTTTTAATATGTTAGAGAAAGTTGTACCAGGCAGTTGATGAATTAACCCTTCATTTAATGTTTTAAAATAACGATCGACAATACCCTTTTTCCAAGTGCTTCTAGCTTTTGTGAATTCTAAATTAATGTCTAATTGTAAACATGCATCTATTAAGTGCTTACTAGTAAATTCTTTTCCCCTATCTACAACTAAAAACTCTGGTAACCCAAAGGCTAACCACTCATTTTTAACACTAGGATAAAGCTTTTTAATATACGTTTTGGGAGAAGATGCATGCAAAAGACAATTCATAACGGACACATATGATGGTGGCTCAAACCCAACATAAAAGCCTAAAAGATTTCCTGTAAATTTATCAAAGGCTGTTGTAAGGGTTGGTCTACCTAGCGGGTAATCATTATCGTCTAACAAGATCAAATCTAATTTAGTGTGATCTACTTCCACTCTTTGTAAAGGGCGATTGGCTGGTTGTAATAACCTTGCAGACGCAAATTTTTTTCTAGTAGCTTCGTGTCCTAATCTTACTTTATCTCGTTCATACGAATCTGAATCAGTGATTCTTCTTCTTATGGTCGAGATGGACGGATAAGGGAGTTTTTCGTTCGCCTCACTCTCTTTATTTCTATTATGAATTTCATTCACTACTTCATAATGTACTTTTTTTGGGTTAGCTAATTCTCTCCTTTTATAAGAATTATTTAATACCTGCTCGATAATTAACTCAACTTCTGTATGCAGCCGTTTTTCTTTAGGAGCAGAATTATGCTTATTACTTACAAGAGATCGAATATCTCCATCTGATTCTAGAAATGCACCAAGCCAACGGTAGATTGATCTTTCTGAGACTTTGTGACCCAGCTTTTCTAGTTGCTCTATTCGCCCCTTAATATACGGTTTTAATGTATTATCAGACACAACTAATAGTGGTTCAATAACAAAATGGCGAAATTTGGCACCTTCCTGCTGTTCAATCGATAGCATAGAAAAATCCGAAAAGTCGAAGGTCTTCTTCTGTTTTTCATTTTGATTCTGTAACTCAAGAACCCCTTCCTCCATCCAGTTATAAATGTCCGTGATAGTAACTTTCTTTTTCAAACTTTCGAACTCTAAATCCTTTGTCAAGATAACATTTGGTTCAATTTCCTCTGTAATTTCAAAGGATCGGTTAAGATGTACATACTTTGTTCCTATACCTACATAAATTCTCATGGCTTCCTCCTTATTGTGCTAGCTTGCTAGCTTACCAGTTTATTTTCTTTATGGGCGCAACTTCGAAGTTTTATACGTCGTCTGTGCAACACAATTCCAGTTTATACGACGAATTCACTATTTTCACAGAGGTATATTATGGAAACCATTGATATTATTAAAATAATAATATAAAATATAATTTTTACAAAAAAAAGAAAAAGCCCTTGGTATCACTGACATTTTCTCCTTTTCATATACTCTTCAAATTCACATTTTTTGACAAAAGTTTTCCTGCATATACCAGTTAAATAATTCTTTAATTTCCTTCTGTAAATTGCATTTCGAACCAACGATTCCGTAACTCCATATTCTTGTATAAGCTGTTCTAAAGTCCTAAAAGACTCTTTGATTTGAAGTAAATTCTCTTTATCAAATCGATATGCAAATGCTTTATTGTTTAATTTTTCAACTCTTGGTTTGGTAAACAAACCTGCTTCAACCAACTTCAATGTTGTCCTCTCTGTAAAGCCAAATAACCCCGCAACTTGCTTTAATGAAATATTGTAAGAAGCCATGTAGTGATGAGAAACTTAGTATTTTTCAATTAAACTTAAATTTAGCTGTTTTTCATTTAAGGATAAACGGAAAAAGCTTATTCTGATAATTATTATGAAGCTAAATGTATTACATTTAATTAAGATATACCCCATAAATTGGAATAACGGAAGCTTCTTGTTTGGGTGCTATTTTAAAATATTCGAAGGTCATTAATAAGAAAGTTCTTTTCTTTCCAACAATTAGGTGTATATAAAAATTCTAGAGTGGTCCATTGTTTTTTGAAATGATGACCTTTTGAAAATGCTAATAATTTTTTCTTATTGATAGTTAACTTTACATGCTCTTTGTTATTTCCAAATAGTTCAAAGTTGCTTAATTGTTGGGTGGGCGGGCAATGAAATATTGGTTTTGGGTTTCCTATTCCAAAAGGTTCCAATGCCACTAAGTCTTTAAAAAGTTCAACAGGAAATTTCATCAAATCAAACTGATTAGTATATTGAATCATTGGTTTAATTTCCGAATCATTCATTATTGCTAATTGAACTGCTTTCCTAAATAAATCTATTTTCTCTAAATCAATAGACAATCCAGCAGCGCCTTGATGTCCACCGTACTTTTTTAAATACTGAGAACATTGTTTTATCGGATTTATGATTGAAAAATTAGAACCTTGAACAGTTCTTGCAGAACCAGTCCCCGATTGCGATATCACAATTGTGGGTTTATGAAAATTTTCAGCCACTCTCGCGGCAATTATCCCGATAATACCATTGTGGAATTCTCCGTGTACAACGATTATTTTCTCATTATCCCAACCATTTTTTAAAATGTCTTGTTCAGCCTGTTGGTATTGCTCAGTGGTTAAGGATTGGCGCTTGCGATTGATTGCAATTAATTCTTTTAATTCTTCCTCGCTAGTATCTGTATTCGTTAATAGCTTTGTTGCTTTATTTGGATCATCAATACGCCCAACAGAATTAAAAATGGGAGCGATTTGAAATCCTATTTTAGTGCTATCAACGTATGAGAGATTAAGTAAGCCAAATAATTTCTTTAATACTTGGCTAGGATCGTTATTCATTTTACAAAGACCTAACGAACAAATTACTCTATTTTCGCCTTCTAGTGGCATTAAATCTGCTATTGTTCCTAAGGTCGCCATTTCAATATAATCATGAAAGTGTTTTTCCCAAGATAAATTGGAAGTTGCTTGAAATAAAGCTTGAACAAGTTTGAATGCAACACCTGCACCAGAGAGGTTAGTGTAAGGGTATGTGTTATCGAATCTTTTCGGATTGATAAAAGCATAGCAGTTTGGGAATTCACCTAAAATTTCATGGTGGTCTGTTACAATAACATCAATTCCCTTTTCTTTTGCCATTCTCATAGCCTCATGAGCGCTTGAACCATTATCAACTGTGATAATAAGTGAAACACCCAGATTTGAAATTTCCTCTATTGCTTTAGGTGAAATACCATACCCTTCATGTCTTAGTGGTAAGCGAAAGGACACATTTGCACCAAAGTATTTTAGGCATTGATGCATAAGTGTCGAAGAACTGATGCCATCTAGATCATAATCGCCAAAGATTAAAATGGTTTCATTTCGTTTCATCGCTTGAATAATCCGAAATACGGATTTTTTCATATCATTTAACAAAAAAGGATTGTGTAAATCGTTAATGGAAGGATATAAAAAGCTCCATACTCGCTCTTCCGTATTGATTCCTTGCTCAAACAATCCATGCATTAAGATAGGTTCGATACAAGTTTGTCGAGCTAAAAAATAAATTAACGATTTATTAGGATGGGAGTTAAGTTGAGGATTAATTTGCCGCCATATAGTTTGATTTTTAACCATAATTAATATAATCATCTCCATCCCAATAAAAGTATTTATAGAAATAGATATACCCATGAATTCCCATATTTATACATAGGTGTAAATTATTATTACTACCGATATGAGACTGTTTCTCTTTGTAGTTAAATTACTTGAAAATGAATTTTATTTTGCTTGAAACAAAATTTATCCTTTTGTATCAATTAGGATTATTTGTTGTATAGGGCTTTTCTTACTATTACAAAATCCCCTAATCCTACCAATCAACAAGGATAATATCTATTATATTGAAATTTACCTTTGATTCCTCCGTACGAAACTTCGTTGTACCCATTAGTCGTGCTTTCCGCGTTTCCTCACGTTTAGAGGCATAGTGATATAAATTTCCATACACTCCTTGTTGTAACTCTGGAAGGCTAACATTTCAATCGGATACAAAAAAAAAGACACGTACCTAAAGCTTTTTCTACTTCAGGAAATAGTGCCATTTTACCTGCCTATTCGGTAATATTAATTAGCTTTTTCTTTTTTCTTTAATTCGATGCGTACGTTGTAGCCATAGTCTTTAAACATATTAATCAAATTGGAACCATCTAAAAGAGTTAGTGGCTTCCCCTTAGCGAACTCCCTCGAATCATTCCCATAGTAACTAGTCGTAACCAAGATTCCTTTGATTGCTCCTTCATACGCCATAATTCCATTTACCTCACGCACTGCTGAAATAGGAACTACATGATTATATCGTTTTGCTTGAATAATGAATTTACCACCGCGTATTGGATCTGGATCAAATGCAACCGCATCAATTCCTCCATCACGACTTGCCTTTGTCACCTTCACCTCTGCACCTACGGTCGAAAAATAACGGGAGAATAGTTCTCTCACTAGATGTTAAAAATCTTCCCATGGCATCGCTGCTAAATTGGGAATGGAGTTGATTCCAGCAAGAATTTCTTTTGATTCCACAAATCGTTTGTCATCTCGATCTAGTTCTAGAATTGGTCGTACAGGAGCTAATTGATATAATGCACCTGCATTCAATCCTTTAAGATTTCGAAAACAATCTTTCGGAACCACTTTTTCTAAGTTGAGTGATAAAAATTCATCTTTTGTTGCTTGAAGGCTAATTATACACGAATGAAAGTCTTGACCAGTTGAGGTATCTACACCATGTATCCATCCATTAAACACTATTAACTCGACCGTGTTGGCGTAATCAGCACTTAAACACTCATATACGTTGCGAATAGTTATTTGGTAAATTACATCCTCATAATATTCTTCAAATTCTTTTTTCTTCATTGTTTTTGATGTTATTTCTTTACGTGCATGGACAAACTTATATTCAATGACATTTGGTAGGGTGTAAGGATGTGGTAAATCAAAGTCTACAACTAAAGATTTGGTATCGGATAAGTATTGAATATCAAAATGCTTTGACATACCATCTGGATACTTTGAATTCTCTATTACAGTTCTAAAATATCTCTCGACAAATGGCGGTATTGCTCCTTCGTACGTTCGTCTAAATTGATTGACTGAATGGTTCATTTCTTTTTGAACATTTATTAACTCATTTATTGCATTTTGGAATTCTGTATATGCTTCAAAATAAAGTCTTTCCGCCTCTTTTTGTTTTTCAATCCTTTTGTTTCTTGCCGAAGATGAAAAAAACTCGATGAATTTATCTTCCTTCGGTACATTTACACGTTCTATAAATGATTCTAATTTGGGTTCCACTTCTTGGTAGAAATCATGGTTATATAACTCGTCCCATTTTAGAATATGATGTTCCCTTAAAGAGGACTGAAGCAGAATTTGATATTGGTAAATTAAATCTAATGCGTTCTTAGTATCAGATATCGCTTTTTCTTTTATTTTCGCAACTTGCTTTTGTTCTTTTACCTGCTTTTCTTTTTCTTTCCATCGCAGCTTTTGATTTTTTACCTTTTCATCTAACTCCCACTAAGTCTTAGCTTTAATAACCTTATCCTCTTTTAAGTAACGATTCGAAATGTGAGTACGAAACACCAATTTATACCTCCACTACTTTCTCTATTAGTAAAAGTTTAACCATAATATCAAAAAAGGAAAAATTATTAGCCGCCGATTGTTTTTTTAATAATGCAAAATAATCTTATTTTCGCTTATTTTATAAAATGGACATATATTTGTTTATTGTTGCGGTCGAGTAAAACGAAATTGAATTAAAATGAACAAGAGTATTTAAATTTCCATGTGAGTAACGAGGAAATTAAAGGAAATTAACTGGTTTAAAGAGGAAAATTTTAAAAAGCGTAATCTGAGGATAAGACCAATTGTATCAAGGGTTTTTTTGTTATTTTTAAGGTTAATTATTTTATATTATCAATTTAATAATATCAAGAGTTTCCTTTAATTACCAATACGGTTACTGAATAATATTGAGCTATACTGATTAGGACAGCCGAGGAATATAGTATAAAAAATACTAGTTGCTCCCATAATAGAAATAAACTAACAAGCTAGCATGCTAGCAAGCTAGCTAATATAGAAGGAAACTAACCACAAAGGAAGGTGTAGCATCTTTGTTTAAACGCAGATATATTACTTCATCAAAAATTGATGTGATGAAAAAACAAGGTCGCGGACAAGGTACTGTTGAAGAGTATAAACCTTGGTTAACAATACGAGATATATCCTCAAGTGGATTTAGCCATCGTATTAAGGGCTGGAAGACTAATCGAACTCACCATTTTCTCTCCAATTTAGAACTGTCATTTTTCTTTTGGCTCGAATGGTCGCCAAATATTGTTGACATAAGAGAACGGTACCCGCTTTTACCAATCGAAAAAACAATAGAAGTAGCTGAACAATTTAATTTCAAACATCCAAAGGAAAAGAAATCAGGTGAACACATCGTAATGACGACTGATTTTTTGGTGGATTATGATATTGAAAGCAGCAGAAATATTAAAAAGGCATACTCAGTAACACCGTATAATCGATTAAACCAGACCCGCTTTTTAAGAAGAACATTTATTGAAAGGGGATTTTGGCATAGCCAAGGAATTGACTTTACTGTGATAACAGATAAAGATATTCCGATAGAAATTTCTAATAACGTTGAATGGTTTTGGTCAGCTAGGCAATTCGACTTTCTGCCAGTTAACACCTACGAAGAATTATTTTTTACAGAGCTAACTTTAAGTGAAAATCTAACTAATTCCTCCATGCCGTTAGCTAAAGCTTGTCTATTTACTGACGATCAATTGGGATTAAAACCAGGTTCTTCTATTCAGTTAGTTAAGCATTTAATTGCAAATCGTTATTGGGAAGTTGATATGACTAAAAGAATAACAACATCAAAACCTCTTGTGTTTAATCGAAATATAGATTTATTCCAAGCAAATCAAAAAGGAATGATTGAATGATTCTCATTGAAAACAGTGTCTATCAATATGAAGTGAATAATGAAACAATCTTCGAAAGAATTTTATGGATCGATCGTAAGAAAAACACCGTAATCGTTGTACGTTTATCAGAGGATAATAATGTTTATTACTTCCCTGATTACCGTGAATTGAAGGAATACGAAAAATTTATTAAAGAAGAAGCCTTAAAACGTTCAGTAAATCCTTTTGACCGAATTTTTGATCCCCAATCTGCCTTTTATAAGGATCATGTCAAAAAAAGAGATGAAAGATGGGAAAGAATAAAGTCTCTAGCTGAAGATAAGCCCGATATTTATGACCCCAGTTTACGATCGAAACTTATTCAGGAGTTATCTGAAAAAACTCATGTCTCAACTAGAACCTATTATGCTGATTTAAAACTGTATTGGAGAGGTGGACAGATTGTGGATGCCCTTTTCCCACTTTATGAAAACAGCGGAGGAAAAGGGAAAAGTAGAATAATAACCGAAGAAATGAAACAAAACGCATTAAAAGAAGGGAAACCAATACCAAAAAGGGGGCGGCAGGATACTACAAGAAATGTTGGAATAAATGTCGATGAAACTACTTTAGGATATATTAAAAAATCAATTAGAGACTATTATCAAACCACAAATAAGCTTACTCTTCCTGAAGCTTATCGATATATGCTCCGTAAGTATTTTAATGTAGGACATGAAATCATCGAAGGGGTTTCTGCCCCTATCATTGATCCAGAAGGTCGATTTCCTACCTTAGAAGCCTACAAGTATCATGTATATAAAGATATCGATCTAAGGAAAACCGTAATAAGACGTGAAGGGATAAAACGATATAATTTAAGCCATAGACCTGTTTTAGGGAGTTCCGTTAATGATCAAATGGCACCAGGTTCTGTTTTTCAGATTGATGCAACACAAGGAAATGTTTATCTTGTAAATCGTTATGACCGTGAAAGAATTATATCAAGACCAACCATTTATATAGTTCAGGATGTTTTCAGCAGGTTTATTGCTGGTTCATATGTAAGAATGAACGCGCCAAGTTGGCAAGGAGTCCAATTAGCTTTATTAGATGCATTTAAAAACTCCAAGATTATTAGTAGCTTTGGTTATGAAAGTGGAGAAACATGTTTGATTCCTAAGTCAATACTTCCTGATAGAGGATCCGAGTTTATTAGCTTAAATTCTGACAATCTTTCCGAATCAATACTCGATATACGTGTAAAAAATGCCCCTCCTTATCGAGCTGACTGGAAAGGTATGGTTGAACAGCACATAAACCTGATAAAGAAAAAAACCCGAATGCTGCCAGGTGCAGTTAAAAAAGGACATAAAGAACGAGGTGAGGTTGACCACCGTTTGGATGCTATTCTAGATATTGATCAATTCACTGATATAGTGAAAAAGGTAATTGAAACTCTCAATAATAGATTAATGAAAGAGTATGAATTAGATGAACTAATGACAAAGGATGGGGTTAGACCTATACCTATTGAATTATGGAATTGGGGGGTAAAAAATAGAGGCACAAATTTAAGAGAATTCCCTGAGAAAAGTGTAATAATTAATCTTTTACCAAGAGAAAAGGCAACAGTTAAACGCGATGGGATAATTTTTCAAGGTAGAAGTTATACTTCTGAAGTGGCACTTGAACAACAATGGTTTGACAAAGCAGGTGCCTCTGGTAGTTGGCAAGTTCCTATTGCTTATGACCCACGGAATGCTGGTGACCTGTATATCATTTTAGAAAATGGGAAGCAAATTATACCCTGTCAACTTTTGCCCCATCATGATCGATATAACAACTATACAATCGACGAAATCGAAGATTTGTACGGTAAGGAAAAAGAACAGCAATTTGATTATGAGATTCAAGGACTTCAAAATGAAATTAACCTTGATGCGTATTTAGACCATATTGTTACTGAAGCAATTGCAAGTAAAGATATTCCTTCGATTCCAAAACAAAGTAATCAACAAAAGCTTAATGGTATTGAGGAAAATAAAAAGTTAGAAAGAAAAAAAGAAAATGATAAAGAAGCTGTAATGATTCAAGACTTACTTCAAAATAACGAGTCAAAATCAATCATGAATGAAAACAATTCATTGGAAGAAAAGATTGAAGAGTTACTATCAAAAGAACAATCTCTACATCGAAAATTAACAAACTTCTAAGGAGTGGGAATTAATGTTAGTTAACGGGAATGTCATTAAGGCACAGTACAAGGAACAATTGATATCACAGTATAAACATAATCCTTATATTGAGGCGCTGCCTGAGATATATGACATTTCAAAGGCGGCATCTAGAATTAGCAGAAAACCATTATTTGATTCCCATGAACGTAATTTACCTGATCATCATAGAATTCACGCTGTTTGGAGTTTAGCTGATTATATTAAACCAATGCCAAGACACATTCAGCTTGAAAATAGTATCTCTATTGCTCTTCGACAAGGCTATAAAGCAAGAAATCCATTGAATACCGAATGGAAGCGTCAAATGGTAGAATCTTTTGAAAATCTTGATTGGACTAGTGATGAATATCAACCACGAATTCGTTCAACAGCCTCGGGATTTGCCTTAATGGGTTTGAGTGGTGTAGGAAAATCAACTGCTGTTGAGAGCGTTCTTGGGCTATATCCTCAAGTAATAAAACACAAAGAATATAACGGGGCAGTTTTAAATCATCAAACGCAAATTGTTTGGATGAAACTTAATTGTCCATATAATGGATCACTTAAGGGATTATGTTTAGATTTTTTCAAAAATCTGGACGAATTAACAGGTGAAACTTATTATAAAAAGTTTAATAAAAAGCATATCAATGTTGATACCTTGGTTGTTGAAATGGGGCATTTAGCCAATATTTTTGGATTGGGTGTATTGGTTATAGATGAAATACAATTTTTGAGCCAAGCAGTAAAAGGTGGTTCCAAGGCAATGATGAATTTTTTTATTAAATTAATCAATTCAATTGGGTTACCAGTTATTCTAGTTGGAACACCTGCTTCTCTTTTTCTTTTTGATGATTTGGCGACCGCAAGACGTAATGAAGGGTTTGGAACAGATCTTTGGCTTAATTATCCTAAAAATGAAATATGGGACGATTTTGTAAGGGGTATCTGGAAGTATCAATGGACCAAGGAAGAAAACCCATTAACCCCTGCAATTGAAAAGGCAATTTATGATTGTACTCAAGGCATCCCTGATTTTGCTATAAAATTATATATGCTTACTCAATGGCAAGTAATTGGCGAAGAGAATGAAAAAATTTCTGCTTCGCTAATCAGAGATGTTGCGGGAAAAAAATTCAGGTTAGCTAAACCTATCTTAAATGCAATAAAAAATGGACAGGCAGAAAAATTAATGCGGTATAAAGATATTCCAACTCCAGACATGAAAAAGAACTTTAAAGAAACAGTACAAAATACTAATTTAAAACAGGACAAAGAAACATCTTCTGAAGAAAGTCCTGTACTTAAAATTGCAAAATTATTAATTCAAGCAGGAATTAGTAATGTAAAAATCGTAAAAGAATGTGCAGAATTAGCAGTCGCAAAAATGTCCAGCAGTCAAGATTTTAAAGAAGCAGTACGGTATGCAATGCAAGAAGCATGGAACATGGAAGAAATATATAAAGATGTAAGCCAAAAAGAATCATGGACCATGGAAGAAATATATGACGATGTAAGCCAAAAAGAAACTGAAGTTAAAGAAAAACCAATTACTAAAAAAGCACGGCTATCTTCAGAAGAAATGAGTGAAACATTAAAAAAGGAAAAAGAAAAAAAGGATTTTTTAGTCCTTTAGTTTCTTTCAAATATTGAAGAAGGGTGAAAAATAATGCTTCCTATGATAAAGACACCCTACCCTGATGAATTGTTTTATAGTGTAATTTCAAGGTATCATAATTGGAGTAGGAATCGATTAAGGGATGAATCAATGGAAAAGTTGTTTGGTAAAAAGAATTTTTCACCTTTAGCAGGGTTTCCTTCAAGATTGTCAATATTAGCTAGTCGAATTAATGATGATATGATTACACCTATTTATCTTGTTAATCATACAACTTTTTTTCCTCTGTTCCGTCCCTTTATACAGAACGAGCGTGCTAATCGTTTAGAAACTTTAATGAGTAATAATGTGCAAAGTAATCAAATTCAGACAACGATGGGACATATAGAAAAAAGGAAAAAATATTTATATTTCTGTCCAAAATGTTTTGATGAAGATAAAGTAGGTTTTGGAGAAGCATACTGGCATCGAACACATCAGGTGTTTGGTGTCAATGTATGTCCGAAGCATAATGTTTGGTTAATAGAAAGCACTATTAAACATTCTACGGAAAAACTAGTACCACTTTCTAGGAAGATTGTTGATAAAGGGAAAGATGTTTTTAATTCTAAACCAAATAAACACCTATACTACTTAATTTCAACAGGGGTCCATTGGATCTTAAACAACCATCCCCCTACACTAGATCTAGAAGACATAAAATCGCATTATAAAACCATCCTGCAAGAAACCAATTTTATGAACTATCAGGAGAAAATTCGATTTAAGGAATTAATTCCAAAAATCATTGAATTCTTTGGAGAAGAATTTTTAATGGATATGGAGAGTAATCTTGACCCTAAACAAAGAAGCAGTTGGATTAGAGGTATTTTTAAAAAGCATGTAAAACCAGTCCATCCCATCAAACATTTGATATTAATATCATTTTTGAAATATACCCCAAAAGATTACTTTGAATTAAGACCGACAAGTTTCAAGCCGTTTGGTGAAGGTCCTTGGCTATGTCTTAATCCAGCTGCACAACATTATCTTCAACCAGTTATTAGAGATTGTAGAATAAAAGGAAATGAAAAAACAGGAAAGCCTGGTGGTATCTTTCACTGTTCTTGTGGATTTATTTATACACGTAATGGACCTGATAAAACACAATCAGATAAATATAGATATAGCTATGTTAAATCGTTCGGTCGAGTATGGGAACAAAAATTAATGGATTCTAGGTTAATTGAAAATAAATCATTTAGAAAATTAGCAAAAGAATTCAAAATGGACCGTGAAACCTTATCAAAACATTTTAATAGGTTAGTCATACAAAACAATTCAACCGATGAGTTTCAATTTCAGAAGGAAAATTATCGTAAAGAGTGGTTTAATCTACTCACAAAGTTTCCAGAAAAGACACAAACTGAGCTACGTGGCATAGCCAACGCTATATTTAAATGGTTATACCGAAATGACAAAGAGTGGTTAACCTTGCATTCCCCAATAAAAAAAAGAAGTCATGTCCCCAATAATTCAGATGCTTCTTTGATAGCAAAAGATTGGAACATTACAGACATGGAAATCGTTTCTCAAATTCCTAATATAGTGAAATCTATTGCTTTAGAAAACGGAAAACCTAAAAGAATAACAGCGACCGCAATTAGCGACCGTCTTCGCTATAAACAATTTTTATCCAGAAATAAGCACCATCTCCCAAAAACAAAAAAATGTCTCGAATCTGTTATTGAAAATACAGAACAATTCCGTATCAGAAGACTTATGTGGGTATTGATGAAGATGGAAGAAAACAATGAAAAATTTGCAAAGTCAAAAATACTGGCAAAAGCGAGTTTAAAAAACCAGCAACTTACTAAAGAAATGGAGGAACTTATCGAAAGTCATTTATAAAAACCACAATAATGTTTTTGCACTTATACTTTTTATATATTTTACTTTTATTTGAAAGCAAGTCGTGTATGCGGCTTGTTTTTTTATGAATTTATTAGTTTGTCCAAAGAATTGCGAATATATAACTGGTAAATTGTACATAATAGTAATAAAGAAAAATGTAAAGTGGTGAAGACAATTCCTAATTTTTCTTCTTTATATCCAGATGAACTGTTATACAGTATTATTTCTCGGTATCATTTATGGAGTCGAAATCCATATTTTTCAGATACTATTGATGATTTGTTTGGCAGGAGTAATGTAACAATATCTACGGTGTTACCCAATCGATTACAACAAATTTGTAATAAGCTATTCATTGATAGCAATATAACATCAAAGTATTTAATTTATAATCATACCTTTTACCCCTTATTTCTTCCATTTTGGTCAAAGGAACAGAACAACGAGATTCTACAAGGGATGATTAACTCCGAAGATAAATCTATTCTAAACCGAGCTGGTATTCTTCAAAGCAAAATACCTTTTCCAGAGTACCTACGTTTCTGCCTAAAATGTTGCAATGAAAATATCGAACTATATGGAGAAGCATACTGGCACAGAACTCACCAAATCTATGGAGTAAATGTATGTCCGCTGCATGACGAGATTTTGATGGAATCCTCTATCCCTTTCACATCCAAAAGAAACCGTCAATCTCTTTATCCATTGACCAAACAATTGATTAAAAAAAGTATCCCAATCATGTTTCTGAAAGAATGTTCAAAAAATGATTTAAAAATATCAAAGGCTGTATATGATTTATTGTCAAGTGATTCACCTGTATTGGGACTAGAGAAACTTGGTGAGAAATACACTTCATTTTTAAAGAAAAATGGATTAGCTAATTACAATGGTACTGTGCGTAAAACAGAGTTATTAAAATCATTTTACTATTTTTACGGAAACAGTTTCTTAAATCAAATGAAATGCAACATATATAAATCGAGTAATATAAATTGGATAGATAATTTAATTCGACCAAGAACAAATTCTCACCCTCTAATGCACATATTATTGATTAACTTTCTTGGGTATAAATTAAAAGAATTTTTCTTGGCACCAATCGATTCAGAAAAAAACTTTGGAAAAGGTCCTTGGCTCTGTTTTAATGCGGCAAGTAACCATTACAAAGAAAAGGTGATAACTGATTGTAAAGTGAAATTGGGGACTCAAGGTCATTTAGTCGGAACATTTACTTGTTCTTGTGGTTTCGTTTATTCACGGAGGCAATCTGACGAAAATCATGATGATTTCTATAACATAGGATTAATTAAGTCATATGGTCCTATGTGGGAGAATGAGCTTATTCGATTAAGAAAAAATGAAAAAAAGACCATTAAAGAAATTTCGTTACTCCTAAAGGTAACTCCACTAACTGTAATAAGAAAGCTAAAAAAATTCGAAGATAAACAATCAGACAAAGTGAAAAAAAATTCTCCTGACAATCAAAAACAATATCGTTTGAAATGGCTAAAAGTGGTGAATGAAAATCCTCAATTGAATAAAACAGGTTTACGTTCATTAGCAAAAAAGGAATTTGCTTGGCTTTATCGACAGGATAGAAAATGGCTAGAAGAGAATTCACCTGAAAATCAGAGGGTTAGCAATAGCGGTAAATATATAAGCTGGGAACAACGAGATAGTGAGATTTCCAAGCTGCTACTAGATGTAATTAGTGAAATGAAAAGTATTAATACAACAGAAAGACCAATACGTATAACAATTGCATCTGTCGGAAAGAAAATTGGTAAATATTCTGTTATTCTATATGGATTAAATAAGATGCCTTTAACTAAAGGTGTTCTAGAGGAAGAAGTGGAATCTATTGAAGAATTCCAAATGCGCCGCGTACATTGGGCGATCGAAGTATTAAAAGAAAAGGATGATTCTGTTACTCCAAATAAAATTAGAAAAGTGGCTTCATTAGCTAATTCAAAAATAAGTTTAGCTGTAAAGCATATCATTAATATTGAAATAGATGAGTATTATAAGGGATAAACTCCTCACATTTTGAGGAGTTTATTTTACAACTTTATTTAATATTGCCTTTGAAACCGCTCACTAATTGCGGATTATCATTTTACAATATTTTTTACCTGCTAAACAATGTTGTGAAATGTTAAATAAAGTTCTAGAAAATATCTAGTTTCTGCGGTCGAGCAGTATTTAAATATTCTGGGTCTCATTGATTCAAAAGAGTAAAGGTGGCTTCTTGATTTATGATTATATTAAAATAGAGGGAAGATTACTAATGGGTTCCGTTTCCTTTCGAACTCGAAAAGGCAATCAAAAAAATGTAACCAAATTCGTCTTGTGTTTTACCTCTGATTTTGATATTAAAAATAAAATGGCTCAGTTCACTATACTGAGCCATTTCTTATGTATATTTTCAATTGCTTCTTCAACTAAAGCCCCCGTTAGCCATCCATGAAGCGCAAAAATCAGCGCTTCACCACAGAGAATGAAAATTGGTCTATATGTCGATAATGTTTTAATGACTGGCGAAGAAGGTCTTTGAACTATGGTGCCTTTGAGCCCATCCGTTAGTCTGACTCCAACGACCACGGTGTACCACCGACTGTCGCACCCTTTAGGGGTAGCACTCATGGGAGATTAATCCTTTTTCTGGTTGTTGCGCCAGCTTTAACTGATTTCATTTTAAGTAGAAAGGTTTCACAAGTCGTTTTACCAGCCAATCTTATATACGATCCTTCAAGAGGCTCAGCCTTTTTTTAAAAACTGGTTTTTCTGGGTCTATTTTTTCATGCCCTTTTTCAGTTTTTATTTTCATGGGAGTGGAACAAGAAAAATGGCTGCCGCAGCACACCTTTTGTTAAACAAAAGCACCCGTTAATTAACTAAAGAAAGAAGGGGAGAGCATCAATGTTGAAGTAAAATCATTTGAATTTTTTTATAAAATCTCCAAGAACTTCTCCTAATTTATTTTGCTTGGTAAGCCAAATATAATGCTCAGCCCCTTTCAATTCAATGTACTTAGAAATATTAATAAGGTTTGAAATTTGTTTAATTGACCAAGATGGTCGAATATCATTTTCGGCGTAGATAAACAGAGAGGGTAATTCAAGATGTGAGATGTCTTTTAACAAGTTAGGATTTTTTATATATTGCCTCCAAGAATCAATTAGTGAACGGTGGACAATCTTATTATCCTCGTATTCAAAGTCTGGAATTACTTCTCCCATTTCTGCTTTGTTACGATTGTAAGCGTTCTTCCAATCCCGATCATTTTGAATTCCAGTTCCAGATATAGAAACATACCCTAAGATAGAATGAGAATATATAAGAGAGTATGCAAGTCCTAAATCTGCACCCCAAGAGTGACCAATTACGACCCACTTTTCAATCCCATATTCACATCGAATTCTTTCTATGTCTTGAAGACATATTTTTAAGTCGTACCCCTCTCCATCATAAGTGGAGCGACCACAGCCTCTTGGGTCAAACATAATAACCTTACAAAAATTTTCTATAAGAGTTGACAAAGGTTCTAAATAATTACATGTTCCAGGTCCTCCGCTGATTAAAATAACAGGGATTCCGTCTCCCCTTTTTTTAGTCCAAAGCATAGCATTTTCTACTTCAATGAATTTTTCAACCAAAAATACCACCCTTTATTACAAAGTTTTAATATATTAATTCTACTAATATTTCTAAACACCTTCTGCTACTAAACTGACCGATAGTTCAATACCTTACGTTTCCAATTCAACAATCAAGGCAATAATTCCTCCAATATAACCGAAAAAAGGAGGATATTATTTTGTTATTATCAAAAACCTGGGAATTATATGAATCGGATAAAAAGATTGAAGGATTCTCCCCTCAGACATTAAAAGCATATAAGCTCCAATCTAAGCTACTTATCCAATACTCTAACGATGTAAATATTGAATTATTGACGACTGATCGGCTGAAAGAATACTTGGCAAAATCAAGCGAACACCTAAAGCCATCAAGTTTGACTCATCGAATTCGATTTATTAAATCGATATTTCGTTGGTCACACGAGGAAGGGCATATCCCGAAAAATCCAGCTGCGAAAATCAAAGAACCTAAACAAGGAAAACGGATTCCAAAATTTTTAATAGAAAGAGAAATAGAACATTTGAGGGAAGCGTGCATTACGCCAATGGAAAAGGCATTATTTGAATTTATGTTTTCAACGGGTTGTAGAATAGGAGAAATTGTTTCTCTTGATAAAAATTGTATTAATTGGTCGAATCGATCAGCTATTGTCCTTGGAAAGGGTGATAAGGAAAGGGAGGTCTACTTTAATATACGGTGTGAAATATGGCTCAACCGATACTTAGACCTTCGCCAGGATAAAGACCCAGCAATTTTTGTTACTGAACGGCACCCACATAGAATGAGTATTGGACAAATGAGATATATCATAAAACGAATATCAAGTCGGGCAGGGATCAACAAAGAAATTCATCCACACCAGCTACGCCACTGCTATGCTACACACCTATTGAACAACGGAGCTCCCATTGATGTTATTCAAAGTTTACTGGGACACGAAAAAAGCGAGACCACCAGAATTTATGCTCAGCTAAGTGGAAGCGTTAGAAGAGAATTTTACAGAAAGTATTTTTAAAAATGGATGGCAAAAGGCAACGGATACTCCGCTGCCTTTTCACTATCGCACCCGATAGTTTAAGTACAATATTTCACAAACTTTTTTTAAAGTCCCCCATTTTAGTAGCTGAATATTTGAAAAGCCCTCTTAATTATGATATCTCCCTTGTCAAACCAAAAAATTATTAATTTTCCATGCAATATTACATAATTGATAAAAAAATACCAGATACTTGTTATAGAATATAAAATTAATCTTAAAAAGGAATTGATTATATGGATAATAAAAAGGCAGCAAAGTTAACTGCGGGTGAGTTAGCACACTGTTGGGAACAGTTAATGAATAATAGTATGTCAAATGTTGTTTTGGAGTATCTGACCTTAACAACAGAATTAGAAGAAGTTAAATCTCTTTGTAGTGAGGCGGGTTCTATTTCTAAATCTGCTGTACAATTTTTTGAATCTGTTCTACGAAGTGAAAACTATCCAATCCCCAATGGCTTTAACTTTAAAGATGATTTAAACCCAAATGCCCCTAAGATGTATACGGATGTTTTTATACTATTTTATTTAAATAATATGTATAAAATTGGAATGTCCTTAACAAGTATGGCACTATCAGATTCAGTAAGGGAGGATATCCGTAATTTTTTCCATGAACAATTAAAAAACATTTCAAGTTTATTTGAAAGTACAACAACTATTCTATTGGAAAAGGGAGTATTTGTAAGACCTCCTTCAATTACCTCCACTCATGAAACAAACCCAATTGCAGATAAAGGATTTTTGGGTAACTTCTTTAATGATAATAGAGAATTAACGGCAAGAGAAGCAAATGAGCTACACAAAAATGTTTTTATGAATTATATTGGTAAAAACTTATTAATTGGATTTATTCAATCTACATCTAATCAGCAATTAATGAGTTTATTGCAACATGGAAAAGAATTATCTTTAAATATTATAGACAAATTAGGTGATATTTTAGTTCAAAATGATTTGCCTATTTCAATGACTTGGGATACGAATGTTTTGGATGGTAAAACATCTCCTTTTTCAGATAAATTAATATCTTATCTATTAGACCAACTTAGTCGTGATGGTATCGCCAGTTATGGGTATAGTGCAGCAGTAAGTATCCGAAAAGATTTAAAAACTACATATACAAAGATAATTGCAGATGTGTATCAATATGAAAAAAATATAAAATCCTTTATGATAAAAAATGAGTGGATGGAGAAACCTCCTGGTGCACTAAATAGGGATAAGCTTTCTCAAGACTAAAGAAAAATAAAGCTACCAAAGTACGGTAGCTTTTTGTTTTTTAGAGGAGTATTCCAAATCTCCTTTAAGAGTGTACCAGATATATGAAAGCCATTATTCCACTAACCTGCCCCGTTACTTCAATAAGAAAAATGCGTCTCCACTTATTGTAGAAACGCACCCGTTAACAGAACTAAAACGGCAGGCTTTGAAAAAGCGAAATGGTTATAACAAATGCCGATAAAGTTCCCGCAAAGAGTAAGGTTATCATTTTTCGCCAATTTATCTCTTTTGAAGGTTTTACAGCTTCTCGGGAAACCGCAATCCATACTGCAAAAGAAACTATGGCGACTATGGCAATAACTTCTTTAGACATATTTACCACCCCTTGATTTAAATTTTGTTTAAATCTTTAAAAGTATTATTCGTTAAATGCCCTTTAGTACAATCACTTTAACCAAATAATAACACAATAACTAAAACTTTAATTTTAAATTTCTGATTTTAATAACAAAAGAAACAGAACATCAATTGATAGTCTTATTCAACTCTTCTGCTCCGTTAGTCGAATAAGACACTTTAGATCTGAGTGCTGAAAATTATGAAAAATTACTTCCTGAGTAAACCATATATATAGTAAATAAAATAAATTGGCACATTTACAACAAACAAAGAGGCAATTAAAGATAACAGATTTATTGACATAGGATTTTCCCAGGGAGAAGAAATAGACATAAAATATGGAAATGGTGGGTCATAGCTGGATAGGTCTTGATTAACAAAAGGGAACGGAAAACCAAATGCAGCATTTTTTAGATCATCGTAATTGCTTACGCAATTTTTGCTGAAAAATGGTGACAGTAAGACTAAAAGGTTAGCTACTAAAAATAAAAGGACTAAAAATTTCCTCTTAATCATCAAACTTTATCTCCTTTTCACTAGCCCAAATATTACTTTTTCTTTCAAATAAATAATTTTTAATAATTATTTTATCCCACTTCTATAATCATAAGTTTCATTAGGTAACTTCAGTTCCACGTTATTTATAATCACTGTATTGTCATCTATCCATTCTATTTTTGCGTTTTCCTCTCTATATTGCCAATATATTTTCTTCGATCTTTTATTTTCTTTATTAAAGACTAATTCTCCCAAAACTGCATACGAAACTGTTGCACCACCATTAGATAGATAAGCATTTATCGTATATGTACCATTTGGAGAAGTAGATTGGTTGATTAATTCATCTTTAAATCGGCTCCAATCAAAGAAAACCCAATACACTCCATATGCAATAATTCCTGCAAATAACAGTCCCAATATAAGAAACACATTAAGTATTGATATTTTACTTTTCATTGTAATCTCCTTATTTTTATTTTGTATTATAAATATTCTATGTATATAGATATTCTATGTATAATCATATAATTAAATATAAAACTTTTCAATAAATTTCATCAACTTATTCATAAACTAATCTGCTCTTTACTTCAGTAAAGTTCAACAAAAATAAGCGTTAATCCTTCTTGGATCAACGCTACCCGTTAGTGTAAGTACACTGTTTCACAATATGCTTTAGCAAACATACTTAATTCCATTTTCTCTCTTTCCGATAAATGTTTCTTTCGGATAACGATAAAACTTTTGCAGTTGAAGGACGTTTCACTGCGGGTAATAACATTTGGTCAAAACAATCCTCCTCAGCGTATATGTTCCACGGCGTAATTCCGTAAAAGGCGTTGGCTAAGTCTTGGAGGAGTCCACTACTAAAACTCTCGTTATCAATACTCTTTGGAACTTCGTCTTTTTGAATCTCCACATTCATATTACCAATCACCTTCCAACTGTGATTATCTATTGAAGTAGTGGTTAATGTTAGTATCGAAATAAAGGGATTGTCAATAATTTCTTCTAAAGTTGGGACAACCTTTTTATTAATATCAAACAACCCGCAAACAGGTTGTGTATAGTTTTTCCAAACTATCTGTCCAAAAGCGTATGTGCCATCCTCTAGTGGGATTTGAAATATATCTCCCACTTTCCATTTTTGTTTCTTGGGTCTTTTATGTGAGAGTAATTGATTTTTGGTAACGTTTATTTCGTCCGCAGTTAAGTTCACATTGGCAAGTTCGTTTATAACTAAGACTATTTCTAATATCAATGCTGCATTAGTTGTTCGGATAATAACCGCACTCGATTCGTAATCAAACCCTATATGCTTGTATATATTGGGGTCCATCTTTTCTCTTGCTGTTTTGCGAAGAAGTTTTAATGCCTCATTATTTGTTTCCAATTTAAACAATTCAGCTAAATCCTCATCAATAAAGAAATATGAGTTTGATGCATCTGGTAGGAGGATTTCTATTTCCCCTAAATTACAAGTTGTTTCCATTGTTTTTCATTTTCCCCTTTTATTTGAGAATTTCTTATTAAAATTATAACACCGAAAGAGGCTGTTTCTTAAAGTAACCTGCTCCGTTACTTCAATAAGAAAAATGCGTCTCCACATATTGTAGAAACGCACCCGTTAGCCATCCATGCAGCGGAAAAATCGTCGCTGCACCACAGAGAATGAAAATGGTTAGGAAGTGTCAATACTGATACAGACCTTAATCCAGTCAACCAATTCATAGAATTATTAATTAGCGCTCTCCTCTTTTTTTTAACGATTGAGCAGGGTCTTCTTTAGTATTGTCATTTTTCTATTCTTGAAGAAACTTATTTTCATGGTAGCTTAATAAGCACTATTAAAATTCACTGAATGTAATACACGTATTGCATCAATAGCGTGACTGCCCCAATGTATTTCATAATTACATTTCCATTCCCATATAGCCTCTAAATATTCTTTATTTTCGTATAAAATTATCCCTCTTTTAACGTCTTTATAAATATCTAAAGTGTCATCCGATAGACTTGCACCCACAGGTTCCTCTAAGTGATACGGGTTAAAAACTTCCCAATAATGGTTGTATTGTCCGAAATTTATTTTAGGAACAGAAGTGTCAAAGTCGGGTATTTTATCATCTTTTGGTTCAACTTCGGGAAGATATAGTGCTTTTGAATACAAATCCAGAAGTGAAACAAGGAGATTTTTAAATTTATTGTTTTCCTTATTGGAGTCGAAATTTTCAATAATGCTACAATATTTCAACGCAGATAGAAAAAATTCCTGTACCTCTTTATTTTTCATTTTATCTCCTCACAAATAAATCATATTCGATTTAAAATTCTCCATATATCCATTAAAACCTTCTTCAACAAACCTGATCCGTTAGTTAAATAATCCTTGCTCTTTCCATTGGTCGAAATACTTTTGATAACCCATTTCTTCAGCAGTCATAGTGTATTGAGTAGCTTCCAATTTAAAAGTATGAAAAACCGACAAGGATTCATAGGTCGGATTCCCTTCTACATCCCCGAAAAGTGTTTCGAATGTATTCACATCCACTGATGTTGTCGTTCCATTCTCGTAGTTTTCAAGAAGAATGAAATCAACCTCTCCCTGTTCTGTATGCCCTTTAAACATTAAACCTGCTTCTTTTAATGACAAAAATAATTGTTTCATACTCAACCTCTGCTCTCACTGAAAAATTAATCACCATATTGTACTAGCCTGCTTCTTTAGTATAAAAAGAAAACAGTGCTTCCGCAGCACCACCTTGTTTAACTCTTGCCCAAGTTGAAGTAAATATGTTTAGGATTAAATTTGTCCAGAGTATATAAAAATTACTAATGGAATTATCGGTATCAAGAATAGAAATGATATAAACTTTATAAAACCAGTCTCACGTTTATATAAGGATATAAGGCTTACAATTATTGAAATGATAAAAAGTGCAACTCCTAGTAATATAACATATATATGTTGAATATAAACAAGTCCTATCCATATCAATACAACTCCCAGTATGGTTAAAAACAAAGACCATTTACTTTACATTTTCCCCAAAATTATTCCTCCCATGGATAATAACTTAAAGTGTACTTTAGAATGATAAAAAACCGCTTTTTTTTAAGTGTTGAAATCGACAAACATGACCCATATAAAAATAGTTTTTTATAATTTCGACATAACTTCTCTTTTTCCTTTTTTCACAAAATATTGTTGAACTAACCTGCCCCGTTACTTGAATAAGAAAAAAAGGTGCATTCCTTTTTTAAAAGAAACCACCTTTGGTTTAATAAAAAATTTAATTATCATTTTTTTAAATTATCTACTTTTTCCTCTATCCTTTTTAGACGTTCATCTCTTTTCTTTGACGACCGTAAGAATAGGACAATAAGAACAATAAAAGCCACTGGTATGAGTATTGAAAATAACTGAAAAATGATTGTCCCAATATTTATCATTTTTTATTCCTCCACTAAATCTTTAAAAAAATTATAACACTTATTTAAAATTCATCGTTCAAGCAACTGCATCGTTACGAAGAAGAAAAAGACAATATCGTTGTTCCAGTAAAGCCCCCGTTAGCTTAGTAAGAGTTACCTATTGCTTTTTTAAAATAAACCTTCGGGGTGGACCGTAACTCTGTTCCCCTTGAAAGTATGCTAGTTTATCGGGAATACAGGAAATTAAGAACGGCATTCCACACCAAATTAAATGTTCTAAGGCTTCCGTTAGTGGAAACTCTTTCCCATCCATATCACTAATAATCGAAGTCATTACATAGCACAAATTCCCTGCACCCTGTTTTTTTAATAACTTTTCAATATCTTCGGGGTCGGAATTAGGTTTGGGTAATTCGAAAATACACTCTTTACGAAGGCAGTCGAAAGGACTTTCTAACCTTGCTATCCTATCACGGCGTTTCTTACTTGAAGATAAATCAAAAAGAACTCTTTCTTGAAGTCTTTTAATAAAAAACGTTTTAACAATGATTTCTTCAATTTCTTTGTTCATCCCCAACCCCTCCTACACCTTAATTTTACCATAAAACACCATATTTTTAGGTGATTCTTATTTAGCAAA
>NZ_BCVI01000074.1 GCF_001591665.1 Neobacillus soli NBRC 102451
GAACAACTTCGCCGCTTCTTACTGAAGCAACTTTACTACTATATCATTTCGTTAATAGGTTGTCAACACTTTTAATCAATGTTTTCAACACCGCTTTGTTGTTAACTAGCGATTAACGACTGCTTTAATATAATAACACCTTGATTAGATAACGTCAATCCTTAATTTAAATTCTTTCTCTTCCACCAGCTTTCTTCTATTATATACAGAAAAGCCGCCCCACAGCACGGGGCGGTTTTTCTGTTATTTTGTAATTTTAATAATTCCTTCTTGTTGCATTTCAACCCTGCCTTGCTTTTCAATAACAATTTTTTCGCCTTCAGCTAAATTCGTGAAGACAATTGGAGTAATGGTTGATGTTGCATGCTCTTTAATATAATCAAGATCAATTTTTAATAACGGCTGTCCTTTTTCGACAATGGCATTTTCTGAAACTAATGTCTCAAAACCTTGTCCTTTTAAGTTAACCGTATCGATTCCAACATGAATGAGTATTTCGCGGCCGGTATCAGATAAAATACCAATAGCGTGTTTGGTCGGGAATAGGTTAATGATTTTTCCATCAACAGGTGAAACCACCATTCCTTCCGCTGGTACAATCGCAAAACCGTCACCCATCATTTTTCCGGCAAAGACTTGGTCTGGTACTTCTGTGATTGGTTTAATTTCACCTTTTAACGGTGAAACAAAAACATCTTCTGTTTTATGTTCTGATTGCAACGCTTCTGGGATTACTTCTTCAATTTGTTGTTCTACACCTTTTTCCGGTGCTTTTTCTACTACCCTTGGTTTTTTACCACTCATAATATCTTGCATTTGCCCCTTAATGATTTCTGAACGCGGCCCAAAAATAGCTTGGATATTGTTGCCAACTTCAAGCACACCCGCTGCCCCAAGTTTTTTCAGTTCATCTTTATCAACATTTTTAATATCATTTACAGATACGCGTAGACGTGTAATACAAGCATCTAGATGAGCAATGTTTTGCTGCCCGCCCATTGCCTCAAGAATATTGTTAGCAAGGTCGCCAGCTCCCCCTTTTGCCCCTGTTTCAGATGTTGCTTTTTCATCAACTGCTTCTCTGCCTGGAGTCTTTAAGTTAAATTTTGTAATCGCGAAACGGAAGACAAAATAGTAAATAACAGCAAAACATAGTCCTAAAAGAACGGCAATCCACCATGGCTGCTTGCCTGGCAAGATTCCGAATAAGAAGAAGTCAATCGCTCCTCCTGAGAAAGTGTAACCTAGGTGAACATTAAGGACAGCCATTAATACAAAGGAAAGACCATCTAATACTGCATGAATTAAGAATAGAATTGGTGATACAAACATAAATGAGAATTCAATAGGTTCAGTAATACCTGTTAAGAAAGAGGTTAATGCGGCTGAACCAAGCAGACCAGCGACGAGCTTTTTCTTTTCTGGGCGGGCTGTGTGATACATTGCCAACGCTGCTGCCGGCAATCCGAACATCATTACCGGGAATTCACCGCCCATAAAGTTACCGGCCGTTATTTTCACATTGTCCTTTAATTGCGCGAAGAAAATCGTCATATCACCGTGGACAATTTGACCAGCGGCGGTTTTATAAGATCCGAATTCGTACCAAAACGGCGCGTGAAAAATATGATGTAATCCAAATGGGATCAGTAATCGTTTAATAAATCCAAAGAAGAACACAGCAACATACGTTCCGCTGCCGAGCAGCCAGGTAGACGCACTGTTCATGCCATGCTGAATTGGCGGCCAAATAATTAATAGCAACAAACCCGCTATAAACGAAGCTGCTGCGGTGGCAATCGGAACGAACCGTTTTCCCGCGAAGAATCCAAGAAATGATGGCATTTCAATATCATGAAAACGATTGTAACAATAAGCAGCAATCAATCCGACGATAATCCCGCCAAACACCCCTGTTTGCAGGGTCGGAATCCCTAAAACACTTGAATAACTTGGATTATCAGCAATCATTTTTGCCGTAACACCAAGCCATGAACTCATTACCTGGTTCAATACCAAATAACCCACAATTGCAGCAAGGGCAGCGGCTCCATCACCAGCTAAACCAATTGCAACACCGGCTGCAAAGATAAGCGCAAGGTTGCCAAAAATAATACTGCCTGCATCCTCCATAACACCCGCTACTAGTTGAATCCAATGAGCATCTAAAAATGGCAAATATTCAAGCATCGTTGGCTGCTGGATAGCATTACCTATTCCTAACAAAAGACCTGCTGCTGGTAACAGCGCAACTGGTAACATTAACGCTTTACCAACCTTTTGCAGTACGCCAAAAGCTTTTTTAAACATAAAGAATACCTCCTGAAATTTTCGTTCGGCTCATTAAGCGTTTACACTTTTAAAAAAAAAACAACAAAAAAGGCATGAGTAAAAGTTCAATCGAATAAGGCTACGGGGTATAGAATACCCTCTCTGCCTTCATTTCAATTAAATACTTTTTACTCATGCCTGATCGAATCAGTAACACGCAAAAAATAATAGCTATTTAAATTTGTTTTGAAGCCTCTGCAGATGCATGGTTAGATAGACTGCTTCTGCATCATAGACCTTCAATTTTAATGATTGCTGCATCACTTTAATGAGCTTCCACGAGAGATTATAGCATACCGGATATTCCTCTTTCAAGAGGGAAGCAATTTTTTCTGGCTCCTCGACTCTTTCACCTTTGAGCACGCGCTCAATCGCGAAACGAAGATGGCGAACGAGCCTCATATAATCGATGCTTTCTTTATCAATCTCTATTTTAAACTGTTCCTCTACCATTCCAACCAATCGGCTGACAAGCTGTGAGTGTTGATTTACTTCCGATAAATTTTTATTAGTAATCGCACTATGGATATGCAGTGCAATAAACCCAATCTCTCCGGCAGGCAGACTGAACCCTGTCTTTTCCTTAATAAGCGCAACTACATCGATTGCTACTTCATACTCGCGGCGGTAAAGGGCTTTTGTTTCCACTAAAAAGGGATTGGTCATTTCCATTCCCTGCGATGCCCGCGTTATCGCAAACATTAAGTGGTCGGTCAAGGCAACATGGATATGTTCATTCAACTGTGAATGGGTCCGCTGCTTAATGAGTTCGATTGCAGAAATAATCACTTCTAAATAATCATGATCGATAAAAGGCAGCAGTTTAAGGTAGTTTTCCTGTTCTTTTTCATTTCTTAAAACAAATAGTTTTTCTACTGATTCTGTATCGATAAGGTCTCCTCGTTTCCGGTTAAAGCCAATCCCTTTACCAATTACCACAACTTCTTCGTAGGAAGGGTGTTCAGCGATTAATACATTATTATTTAGGACCTTATCAATCCGTAAATTTGCTATACCCTTCCCCTCCATTTATCCCACTAAACATTAGTATATTCATGTTATAAGAGAGAAATCAGGAAGTCAACGACAATTATGTGAACACTCGCTACACAATTACTCGAATTTCATTCCGCGCAGGCCAATGAAAAAGAATAGGGCCGAAAAACCAAAAAGAGCGAGCGTATCCCTCATAAGTGTGGCCGAATGCAGGCTGCCGCTGATGATTTCTTTAAAACCGGCCATCGCCCAGCTTTGCGGAACGGCCAAGGCAATTTTCTGCATCAAATCCGGGACTACTTCAATTGGCCAATACACGCCCCCAAGCATACAGGTACTGACAATTAAAACAGCACTAACGGCTGACGCCTGCTGCTTTGTTTTGACAAGACCGGCAATCATCAGTCCAAAGCCAACGACACTCAGAATCACAAGTGAGGCAAAGGGAATAAAATAAACCAAGCTTCCCCAGGTTGTTTCAAATAGTAAATTCATCGTCACCATCAGGACAGCAAATTGAATCCACCCCATGAAAAAGTAAGCCAAAAGGTAGCCTAAACTGACTTGCAGTTTACTAGCTGGAGAAACCATCAATCTTCCCCACGTACCGCCAATTCGTTCTTCTAGAATGGTTGAAGCTGCTCCAGATAGACCGAACATCATAAACATGATCGCAAAACCAACAAACATTAGGTTGGTTTCCACAGAATTATTCGAATCCTTTTGGATGATCTGCTTTTCGACCATGATACCCTTATTATTCGTGATGGCGTCGAGTACCTTTGGAAGAGCATCAGCCTCTAACTTCGAAGTGGCCTGATAGGAGCGGAGGACCAGCCCCGCCGTTCCCTCTAAATGGGTAGACAAAGCGAGATAATCTTCGTTCTTCCGTTGGACAATAATATCAAACAATGGTTTCGTTTCCGTGATTCTTTGACCGATATCATCCGGTAACACCACCGCAGCCACTGCATCCTGAGCAGAAACATTTTTTTCGGCCTGGTTTCGAGACTGCTGTTTCCAGTCAAAATGATGGTCCTGCTTTAACAGATTAAACATTTCTTTGCTGACTGGAGAATCACTTAGTACAACATTAACAACCGGTTTATTTTGATCTGAATTCATAGTCATTCCGCCGAAAATCCAACTAAATAGGGCAGGCATAACGAACATAAGCACCAATACTCCAGGGGATTTAAAAAACTCCTTCAAATGAAGTAAGAGAATCGTCCAGATTTTACGCATATTTACCTCTCCTTTCCCACGAAAGGCGAATTAAGCCAATGGCGAAAAAGAACAAGCCTAGGCCGATTGATCCCGCAATGGCTGGCAGAATCTTAGAAACTGTGGCACCAGACATTAAATCTAAATACGTTTGCAGGGCAAGCCCATTCGGCAAAAATTTAGTGATAAAAACGACCCAATTCGGAAAAACATAGAGTGGGACCATACTTCCTCCTAAGGCAGCCATAATTTGCGTCCCAAACATCCCGGCAACATTAAACGATTTTTCTGTCTTAATAAAGGAGCCAGCTAACACACCAAGTCCACTTGCATTCACAACAAACGCAAACGTCATGATAACAATCCCTGAAACGGAGGAGCCCCAATCTACCCCAAAGATAAGGCTGGTTCCGACAATGATAATAAACACTTGTAGTAAGCAAATAATCATTAACCCCAGCATTTTTCCGAGCAGATAATTCGGGTAGGTTAAATTCGTAAGCAGCAGACGGTTAAACACATCTTGTTCCTTCTCGAGGATCATCGTGGAAACACCTTGAACAACCGTCATTAACAAAAACATTACGCCCATGGCGGCAGCATAATATTGAAAGGAACTGACCGGCTTTGTCTTAGCATCAATTGTGGTTTCATTTAGAAGCGGCTTCTTCCCATATCCTTCTTGCATGATTCCGCCCTGATTTCCAGTTTGAACCGGCTGAGCCATTTGTGACACGACAGCCTCAATTGGTATCGAGCGGGAAAACTGCTCAATCACATTTTGAACGATGGTTGCGTTAATAACGGTGTCAGGCACCGATAAAAGCTTCACCTTTGTTTCTTCACCTGACATTAATGAGGCGGTGAAGTCATCTTGGATGATAATTCCGACCGTCAGCTTGTGGTCTTTTATTTTTTTATTCAATTCATCTTCCTGATAGTACTTCACTTGAATTTGCTTAGATAAACTTTTCGAAAAGACTTCCTCTGTTAATACTTTGCTAAGCTGACCTTGATCTAAATTAACGACACCAAGCGTAAACTTTTTAATCGAAATATCTTCGTCTTCCTTCATCATATTTCCTAAGGCTGATCCTAAAATAGCAATCAATAGAAGCGGCATCAAAATTAGCGTTAAAAAGGCCTTTTTATCACGAGCAATTAGTAATAAGTCCTTCCAAGCAAGCCACAAGAATTTCATCGTCCCCACCTCCTAATCCCGTAGATTCCGTCCGGTTAAATGCAAAAAGACGCTTTCAAGGTTGGGTTCGACGATATCCACTGAGGTAATCTTCGCGCCTGTTTTTGTCACCGACTGGATAAAATCAGTTAAAATCAGTTGCGGCTCTTTATGGAAAACCATTACTTGTTGATCTTGAATTTGAAAATCCTTGTCTGAAAAAAACGTCGTTAGCGACTCCGTAATTTGCTCCGGATTGAACCTTTCCTTATCCATTGCTAAGATAATTTTCGAATGATCACCGATTGTCTCCCTCAGTTCACTTAAAGTACCAGAAGCGATTAGCTCACCGTGATCAACAATTCCAATCCGTTCGCAAAGGTATTCGACTTCCTCCATATAATGACTAGTATAAATAATTGTCATTCCTTCGTTATTTAAACGCTTGACCGTTTCTAAGATATGATTTCTTGATTGCGGATCGATACCGACTGTCGGCTCATCCATGATTAATAATTCCGGTTTATGTAAAATCGCGGCACCGATATTGACCCGGCGTTTCATTCCGCCGGAAAAAGTTTCTACCTTGTCTTTTGCCCGCTCCGATAATCCAATAATCTCAAGCACCTGATCCACACTCTTCTCCAACGCACTGCCGGATAAATCGTACATCCTCCCCCAAAACTTTAGATTTTCCCGTGCTGACATTGACTGATATAGCGCAATCTCCTGCGGGACAACGCCAATCCACTTTTGGGCCTGTTTTTGGTTTTTGACCACATCAATATCTTTAATATGAATTTCCCCTGAGGTCGGCGGAAACAACCCGGTAATCATATTAATCGTTGTCGACTTCCCTGCTCCATTAGGTCCCAGAAGCCCGTAAGACTCTCCTTTTTCTACTGCAAATGAAACGCCCTTCACTGCCTCAAATTTCCCGAAAATTTTACGTAAATCTTGAACGGTTAGCATGTTCATTTGTAACCACTCCTTTTCAATCATCATCTCACACTTACATCATACCGAAGCCTTTTGGCGGAATTTGTCATTTGTTGGCTTTTTTTTAAAAAATAAAAGGGAACTACGGCAGCCGCAGTTCCCTGTACACTCTATTTTAAAAAGATAAAATATAAGACAAAGATGACAAAGAAAAAGTACATGATTGGGTGGATTTCCTTAGTTTTCCCTTTAACAATCATGGTAATCGGGTAGAAGATAAAACCCATCGCAATTCCTGTTGCAATACTATAGGTGAGCGGCATCGTAACCATTGTTAAAAATGCCGGAACAGCAATTTCAAACCGTTTCCAGTCAATTTTTCCCAAAGAAGAAACCATCAATACCCCGACAATGACCAAGGCTGGTGTTGTGACAGGTGCGGTGATGACCGATAATAACGGAAAGAAAAAGAGCGACAAAATAAATAAGGCAGCGGTAACCAATGAAGCAAATCCAGTTCTTGCCCCTGCCGCAACCCCCGCCGTTGACTCAACGAAAGAAGTGGTTGTCGATGTTCCAAGAACCGCCCCAACGCTAGAGGCAATAGAGTCGGAAATGAGCGCCCTTCCTGCACGAGGAAGCTTGTTATCCTTCATTAGACCCGCTTGACCAGCAACAGCAACAAGTGTACCGGCATTGTCAAAGAAGTCAACAAACAAGAAAGTCAGAATAACTCCAAGCATCGCTGTCGTGTAAAACGAGCTATCACCAAACGAGGAAAACGCAGCCCCAAAGGTTGGCGCAATACTTGGAACATGACCAACCACTTGATGCGGCATTTTTATTTCGCCAAAAATTACTCCAACAATGGCCGTCAATATCATCCCATAAAATACGGCACCTTTAATTCCACGTGTCATCATAATGACAGTTACGACAATCCCAAAAATCGCGAGTAGCGGACCGCCCGCCGTTAAATCCCCTAATTCAACAAGTGTGGCATCATTATTCACAATGATTTGTGCACTTTGTAAACCAACAAAGGTTATAAATAATCCAATCCCTGCTCCAACTGCATACTTTAATTCAATCGGAATGGCGTTAATGACTTTTTCACGAAGGCCTGTTAATGTAAGCAAGAAGAAAAATATACCCGAAATCAACACGGCACCGAGTGCATGCTGCCATGGAATGCCACTCCCTAAGACGACAGAAAAGGCAAAAAACGCGTTTAATCCCATTCCCGGCGCCAAGGCCAGTGGATACTTTCCAATCAGCCCCATGATAATCGAACCGATTGCAGCTGCTAAGGCAGTAGCTACAAATACGGCACCATAATCCATTCGTAATGCATCAGGAAAGTCTTTTACAGCCGCAAGTGATAAGGTTAACGGGTTAACCACTAGTATATAAGCCATTGCTAAGAAGGTGGTAAATCCACCGATAATTTCTCTGCGATAATTTGTGCCATGTTTTTCAAACTCAAAATACTTCTGCATTTCTTTTTCCCCCTAGTAATCTCTATTTTACGCAAAAAACACTCCGGCATTTTCTACCGGAGTGATGACTTTAGGCATGTGTAATAAATAGAGGATAGAAATGCCCCTTTATTAAAAACACTGCCTCGTAGTCAAGCCATTTACGGTGGCTCGGTAGAAACTTTTGGGCCATATCCCCAACATTATACGATGCAATTTATAATTCCCTTAATTCCTTTTTCATTTTAGCAGGAAATGTACAGCTTGTAAATAAAAAAACGAACGATATTATTCAAAAAAATAATATCGTTCGTGATTTGCTAATTGTTATTCCCATTCAATCGTTGCAGGCGGCTTGCTGGTTATATCGTAAACAACGCGGTTTACATGGGCTACTTCGTTGACAATCCTTGTTGAAATGACTTCAAGGACATCCCACGGAATCCGTGCCCAATCGGATGTCATCCCGTCAATCGAGGTGACCGCGCGGATTCCAATCGTGTAATCATATGTTCTAGCGTCCCCCATGACACCAACACTGCGGATATCCGGGAGGACCGTGAAGTATTGCCAGATTTCGCGGTCAAGACCTGCCTTTTTAATTTCCTCACGGAGGATCCAATCGGATTCGCGGACAATTTCCAATTTATCTTCAGAAATGGCCCCAAGGACACGAATACCAAGGCCAGGACCTGGGAATGGCTGCCGCCAAACGATATCATCCGGAATGCCAAGCTCCGTTCCAAGGGCACGAACCTCATCCTTAAACAAGGTGTTCAGCGGTTCAATTAATTTAAACTGCATGTCTTCCGGCAGTCCGCCGACATTGTGATGCGATTTAATCGTTTGCGCCGTTGCTGTGCCGCTTTCAATGATATCGGTGTAAAGCGTTCCTTGTGCTAGGAAGTCGATACCCTCAAGCTTTGTTGCTTCATCATCAAACACATAAATGAACTCATTGCCGATGATTTTCCGTTTTTTCTCAGGGTCAGAAACACCCTCCAATTTCGATAGGAAACGGTCCTTTGCATCAACCTTGATGACATTCATATGGAATCCTTCAGAGAAAGTCTTCATCACGCTGTCTGCCTCATTTTTACGAAGCAGACCATGGTCGACAAAAATACAGGTGAGCTGGTCGCCTATCGCTTTATGGATCAACACGGCGACAACGGATGAATCCACCCCGCCGCTTAAGGCACAAAGCACCTTTTTATCGCCAACGAGCTCACGAATCTTCGCCATTTCCTTTTCCACAAAGTTCCCCATGGACCAATTGCCGCTGCCCTCACAGACATTAAAGACAAAATTCTTAAGCAGCTCCG
Organism: Neobacillus soli NBRC 102451; assembly: GCF_001591665.1. Classification (GTDB taxonomy): domain Bacteria; phylum Bacillota; class Bacilli; order Bacillales; family Cytobacillaceae; genus Neobacillus; species Neobacillus soli. The sequence continues at coordinate 9,474 of NZ_BCVI01000074.1, forward strand.
TTCCATAAACGGAATGAAGGACTTCCGGGTGGAACTGCACAGCATATAGTTTTCGCTCCTCATTACTCATCGCCGAAATCGGACAGGACGGGTTCGTCCCATCGACTGTGAACCCTTCCGGTGCCTCAACAACAAGGTCGCCATGACTCATCCATACAGTCTGCTCCGTAGGGAGACCGCCAAATAGCACGGACGGATGTTGAACCGTCAGTGTTGCTTTTCCATACTCACGCTGCAATGCTTTTTCAACCTTCCCGTTAAAATGGACGGTCATAAGCTGCATCCCGTAGCAAATCCCAAGGATTGGCAGGCCCATTTCAAAAATGGATTCATCACAGCGGAACGAATTTTCATCATACACACTGTTTGGCCCCCCGGAAAAAATAATTCCTTTCGGGTTCAATTGGCGGATTTCCTCTGCCGTAATCGTATGCGGATGCAGCTCACTGTAGACACCAAACTCACGAATCCGGCGTGTAATCAGCTGATTATATTGACTCCCAAAATCTAAAACAACAATCATATCTTGTTTTTCCGTCAAAAAGGCCACCTCAATTTTCTAATGTTATTACTAGCTTTTACCACAAATGAAAAAAATAAAAAAAAAACTAGAATTCTCCCTCCTCAAATATCAGGAAGGCAGAATTCTAGTTTTATTAGAAAAATTAGATACAGAAATCCTACCTTCATAGTCAGGTCATTTTAAGGCGACCCGGTAGAGACTCTCGAACCATATTTTCGAGGATATATGAAGAAAACGTACTTATTCAATTAATAAGACATATTGTAACAAGAGGTTGTTTTTCTGGTCAAGTAATTGTCTTTTTAATTAAATTTTCCCACAACTCACGCGACTCTTTCCATGTCCCCTTTGGCAGGCTTTGATGATACATATATTGTTCATAGTAAGCAGTTAATCGGGTCATGTCCCGTGTTGAATAGAAGGTGTCGATGTACCGGGCATAATTCCTCAGTGTCTGGTTTTCCTTCCGATTTATTCCATAACGTTCAAACTGATTCAACAAAATCAAATACGCTGCACCGATGTTTTCATCCTTTTTCTTAAACCTATATAGCAGTAAAACACAGTATGGAACCCACTTGCCGCGGATTCGATAAAGAGTGGCCGTAATACCGGTTAAAAGGACAAGAACGAGAAAAATTAGTTTCCAATTATTTTTCAAGGTTAATTTCGCTTTATTTAAGATGTTTTTAACATCAAAGGATTTCTTTGCATCTTCCGGTGTCTTTAGGACATCTTTTTCGACATGCTGCGGCTTTTTCACAGGCGGCGGTGTACTCTGCGGATTCGTTGACGCTGGAACCGCATCTGTTTGATAATTGATGATGGCCCCATTCGTAAAACCCTTTGTAGGCTCAAACGGGACCCAGCCTTGATTTGGAAAATAAACTTCCACCCAGGAGTGGGCATTATTGTTAGTTACTTGGTAATACCGCTTCGATGTGTCATCTTGGCTGTATTCTTGAAAATCTCCGCCGGTAAATCCTTTAACCCACCTTGTCGGAATCCCCAAAGACCTCAGCATTACAACCATCGAGCTTGAAAAATTATCACAATAACCATGTTTTGTCTCAAATAAAAATTGATCAACATAATCATCATTGGTGTCAGGCACCGCAACATTTTTTTGGTCATAGGTGTAATCCGATTTGCCAAAATACCCTTCGACGGCTTTCGCCTTTTCAAACCAGCTTGTTTTTCCGGCAGTTATTTCCTCTGCCAGCACTTTGACTCGATCCGGTAGTTGATCAGGCAGTTGCGTATACTGCATATAGAAAAAATGATCTTTAACTGACTTCTCCGAGTCGAAGCTTGCTGTTTGCTTTAAATCAGCGGCCTTATATTTTGGAATCTCATAGACTGCTGTAAAAGCGCGGGGCACAACCGGATTCTGATCATTATTAAAAAAGCTAATCCTCTCATTGTTTGCATCAACCACGAATCGATTTCCATCGGGGTCAGACGGCTCCATCGCCGAGATCATCTTAATACCTGCCGGATACATAATATAGTTGTATTTATACTTTCCATGGACGATTACTCTGGCAGATTCCTTGATGGTTTCAACGGTTTCGGGATAAGAAGTTACAGGGACAAACTCCTCCTCCCGATAGGAGATGAGTGTTGACCCCGATGCAAGCCAGCCTTTTCCCGTATACGTATCCTTTGTCTCCATCTTCCAATAATTCTTTCCATTTGCCTCGTAGGCAAAAACCGGGCTATCGTCCCCTATGAATGGACCACCTAACGCAGTATCATCTGTCCCGTAGCCAATTTTATGAGGACCGGCCTTATTGCCCTCCGCGCCTTCTTTATTATTATTTGCCGTAAAAAACGGAACAGGATCCGGCCAAATCGGTGCGGCCTTTGGGGCAGCGATTCCGACGAGAACGCTAAAAACAATCATTCCTGCCAGCGGTACCATCCACCTCCGGAGGAAGGAGGAATCACAGTTGACCTTTTCCTTCCGGGTCATCCGGTAAAACGTCAGCATTCCCATCACTGCAAACCCGGCAATGATTGTGCGTACAATCGCTGCCTTTGCACTATAGGGTGTAAAAGTATCCAGGACACTAATATAAATCAACGTCATTAAGAAAAAGATAAATATCCGCTGCCGATTCAGGAGCCAATAATGAATTAAGTAAACCATTAACCACAGGAGGATAAAAAACAGTAGCGTCCGAAATTCATTCGATAAATCGTTCCAATGCCTGCCTGCCAGCAATACAATGTTATCGGCACCATCCGTGATGAATGCCTTTAACCAGCGAAACTGAAAGAATCCTTCTTGATAATAAAGCCGATTAACCGAATATAAGATAAATACCAGTTTTATAATCAATTGCCAAGGCCATTTCATATGGAAAAATGAAATCGCAAATGAGAGAAGCAGAAAGAAAATAAACATTTCGATATTGTCTGTTTCCGTTAATTGTTCAATCGGCCTGAGCCATTCCCAGAGAAGGAAAAAGCCAAAGGTATATAAAAACAGTGAAGGTAAATCCCTTTTTCTCAATATACATTCACCCCCGAAAAGGCTGATTCATAATCCCCTTCATGAACCATAACGATTCGAACGCCACGTGCATTCGCGATGGCAATCAAGGAACGTTCATTTTCCGAAGGTACTTCCGTTTGACCCTTTAGTAGAAAAAGAGTGATTGAACCCTTTCGTTGACCAAGAAAGCTCGCTTTTTCGATTAATGGCTTTGTTAATTGCGCGGTAACCAGCAAATATGACACCGCTTGTTGGATAAAAAGTCCTTCTGTCTCGATTACTTTTTCAAGAGGTGTGATACTCTTGGCCTCGATTTTTGCCAGGTGATAAAAGAGCTGCCTTAGGTGCTGTTCCCCGCCTCTGATAGGAAACGAGGCCCTTTCTTTACTAATCGTTAACAGCCCTGTCTGAGCGCCCTTTTTCAAAATTGCCCGCAGCAATGACGCGGTAAAGGAGACAACGGGCTCAAAGCGCTTGTCGGGTACACAGTCCATTACAACAAAAACATCATGTGATTGCCGCTGCTCAAATTCCTTTGTCATGATCTCGTTCCGCTTTGCGGTGGCCTTCCAGTTAATCCACGAAAAACGGTCGCCTGGCTGATAATCCCTCACGCCAATCGCCATCGATGTATCGCGCTGTACACGTTCCCTCGAAGCCGTTAATCCTTGATCATAATGGTTTTCAAATGGCCGGTAGAGAAGCTCGGAATAGGCCGGATAAACGATGATTTTCCCATCCGCCGTGAAGATCTTTTCTTTTTCAAATAACCCAAGCGGATCACCAATTTTTACAGTAAAGTTGTTGAAAAAGTGTTCCCCGCGCGGCAGCTCATCAATGATGTATTCATAGGAAAACTCTTTTTTCATGCCAGGCAGCAGTAATGCCTTTGCAGGTCTTTGTTGATTGGCAAATTTCAACGGATCATCTAAATGGTCTTCCATCAGTAAATAAAATAACGGAAAGGCCTTTGTCCTTTTTACCGTTACGGTTACCCTTAAAGGCTCTCCCGCATTGTAATCCGTTTTCGGCAAAACCCTTGTTATTTCAAGTTCATTTAAGGAATAGAAGGAAAGTGCGACGCAGTAAATCGCAAAGGGTAAAAAGCTATAAAATATAAACCAGCTGACAAATCCGCCTTGGAACATGGCATACGAGAATGTTAGCAAAATCAAAAAAAGTAACAGGAAAAACTTCCATACCTTTTTGAACAGATTCCATCCCTTTTTCATTTACTTCACAAGCCTTTGGACTGGAACAGGTACGCGTGTCACGACCCGATTCACCACTTCTTCTGCAGAAATCCCTTCGAATTTCGCCTCCGATTTCAAAATAATCCGGTGAGATAAAACGAATGGCGCTAAATATTGAATATCGTCTGGAAGGACATAATCACGGCCATACATATAGGCATACGCCTGGGCCGCTTTCATTAAGGATATCGATCCCCTTGGGCTTGCGCCAAGATAGACACTGCCATGCCCCCTTGTCCGGTTGACAATGTCGACAATATAACGCTTAATCGTAGCGTCAACGTAAACTTCTTTGATTTCGTTCTGTAGGGAGAGAAGGCCCTCCAGGTCGATAACTGGATTAAGGTCTTCAATTGGCGGCACCCTTTGTGCCCTGTTCAATACTTCAATTTCCTCATTGAGATCTGGATAGCCCATTTTCATTTTTAATAAAAAGCGGTCAATTTGTGCCTCAGGCAGCGGATAGGTACCTTCATATTCAATCGGGTTTTGCGTCGCCATCACGAAGAACGGCTTGTTCAATTTATGGGTCACCCCATCGATGGTTACACTCGCTTCCTCCATTCCCTCTAAAAGCGCCGACTGGGTCTTCGGGGATGTCCGGTTAATTTCATCGGCAAGGATGATGTTGCCCATTAACGGCCCAGGACGAAATTGAAATTCCATTTCTTTCGGATTATAAATCGAGATCCCGGTGACGTCCGATGGCAAGAGATCTGGTGTGAACTGGATTCTACGAAAATTGGCATTAACCGATTTTGCAAGAGCACGGACCATCATCGTTTTTCCGACTCCCGGGACGTCCTCTAGCAGCACGTGGCCTCCGGCAAGCAGAGCGACGAGACTTAGTTCGGCGACATCCCTTTTTCCAATCATGACCTTTTCAATGTTTACTAGTATTTTTTCAATCGTGGGATTCATTTGTTCACGGGACAAGGCGATTCCTCCTCATTGGATATTGGCCAATTTATGGCATTCTACCTATGTATTCTATTTTTATATGGAAAAATCCTGTATTTTTGGACAGACAATCTTTAAGCTGGGTATTATTAGTATACGGAGAAGGTGCGGGGTGGCGTTTCGATGAGTAATTTTTTGGTTATGGCTCATTTTTGTAGTCTTTGGCTGATTTTTTATCGTTTTCAGTGCCCATACAGGGTGGAAAAACCGGCTCTCGGGCACTCAGATAGGTTTTCAGTGCCCATGCAAGGTGAAAATGGGGGCTCTCGGGCACTCAGACAGTGTCTCAGTGCCCATGCAGAGTGAAAAAACTGACCAATGGGCACTCAAAGAGGTCATTATTATTAAAATACACACTCTCTCCCCAATAACTAAATAGCTTTTCATTAAAACCACGGTTTATGGCTGATTAGACACTTTATGGACCCCCCCCAAAAAAAGAGGCCTCTCAAAAGGTCGATTCATTAACGACACTTTTGATCCAGCCTCCATTTTTAGTAGTGATTATCTGAATTTTGTCTTATAACGCCCTTTTCTCAGGGGTTAATTTTGTTCCAGCCAACTCTTTACCCTTTATCTCCGATTTGACTTTAAGTTCATCTTTTAAACCTTTATATGTCGAGTAGCACATGAACAGCATCAATACCGCAAGCGGGATGGCTGTTGCGACGAGGGCGGATTGCAGCCCCTTTAGCCCTCCAGTCACGATTAAAACAGTAGATATCGCTGCAATGACTACTCCCCAAACGATTTTGGTCTTATGGGTTGGATTTGGATTTCCATTTTCACTTATCATGCCGAGAACGAAAATCGCCGAATCCGCAGATGTAATAAAGAAAATAAGCACGAGTACCATGGCTAAAATACTTAGAACCACACTCATAGGGAAGTAATCAAAAAACTTAAATAGCGCAGATGTCACATCCGAAGATACCGCGGCTGCAATTGCCGTTTTGCCATGATTTTGAATAAGATCGAGTGCGGATCCTCCCATAACAGCAAACCACAAAAACGAACCAAGAACAGGGATGAAAACAGCTCCCATCATAAACTCTTTAATGGTTCTTCCTTTGGAAATCCTCGCAACAAAACTTCCAACAAGCGGTGCCCAAGCAATCCACCAGCCAAAATAGAATAATGTCCAGCTTGCAATCCATGAACCGTCGTTATATGGCTCCGTTCGGAACGACATACCAATAAAGTTTTGCGCATAATCGCCAATTCCTTGAAAGAAAATTTTTAGCAGGGATTGTGTTGGTCCAAGTACTAACACAAACGCTAATAGAGCAAATGCTAAGATCATATTTAGATTGGATAAGTGTTTGATGCCGCCTTGCAGTCCTGAAACAGATGATCCAAGATAGAGGGCGGTTACAATTACCATGATGACAACCTGGGTTGAAAAGCCTACAGGAATTCCCCAAAGATAATGCATCCCGCTATTCACCTGCAGTGTTCCGAAGCCTAGGGATGTTGCAATTCCAATAACAATAGAAAGGATAACAATAATATCAATAAATTTACCAAAAGGACCTTTAATTTTGTCACCAACTAAAGGATAAAAAACAGAACTTAATGAAGCCGGCAACTTTTTTCTAAACTGGAAGAATGCTAAGGAAACACCTACAACTGCGTAACACGCCCATGCAGAAACTCCCCAATGTAGATAAACGAATTGCATGGCAAGCTTCGCTGACTGCTCCGAAGAAGCTTTTCCAAATGGAGGGTCAATATAATAAGAGACAGGTTCGGCAACGCCCCAGAAGACAAGGCTGATACCAATCGACGCACTAAAAAGCATGGCAATCCATGTCGCTGTTTTAAATTCAGGACGATCATCATCATCCCCTAATCGGATATGACCAAACTTCGAAATTCCAATATACATACTAAAGGCAAAGAAAATAAAAACACTTCCAAGAATAAACCAGCCTAAATTGTTATAAATAAAACTAAGTGATGAATTGGAGAAGGTCTCTAATTGCTTTGGAGCAAAAACGCCCACGCTAATTAACAATAAGCTAAGAACTAAAGAAATATGAAAAACAGCTTTCTTACTATTCATCTTATCACTCCCTATTTAGTTATTCCGAATACTAAGCTCCTGATATAATGTAAGCGATTTCTATAATGTTAATAAATATGGCCGAATATGGTTAATAATCAGTAAATTTGGGTTAGCAGCACGTAAAGTACAGAGGTACATGTGCTGCCGACCTAACTTTTATTAAACTGTTTTGGAGAGCAAAAGTTTTCCAATAATACCTGCTACTCGATCACCAACTTCGGAAGTAGAAGCAGTTCCCTTCATATCAGGCGTCAAAACCTTTTCCTCCACCAGCAGTTCCTCAATTGCATCCAACACGAGCTTTCCGTAATTTTCATATCCTAAAAAGTCAAGCAGCTGGCTGGCCGACCAAATGGTAGCTAAAGGATTGGCAAGGCCTTTTCCTGCGATATCAGGAGCAGAGCCGTGAATCGGCTCAAACATGGATGGATAGGTTTTTTCCGGATTAATGTTAGCACCCGCTGCAAGTCCTATTCCGCCAGCTAATGCTGCACCTAAATCTGTTAAGATATCTCCGAATAAATTAGACGTGACGACCACTTCAAATCTTTTTGGATCAGAAATCATTAACATCGCGGCCGCATCGACGAGATATGAAGCGGTTGTGACATCCGGATACTCTTTGCTCACCTCTTCAAACACCTGGTCCCAGAAAACCATCGAATAGTTCAGCGCATTTCCTTTACTAATGCTAGTAAGTGACTTTCCTTCTCTTCTTGCCACTTCAAATGCATAGCGAATCACCCGCTCCGTTCCTTTTCGGGAAAATACGCCTGTTTGTAATACCACTTCATTTTCTTGACCTTTAAAAAGCCAATCCCCTGCACCCGCGTATTCACCCTCGCTATTTTCACGGATAAACAGCATGTCTAACTCTTCTCTATTCACGTCCTTCAACGGACAAGGGGCGCCTTTTATCAGTTTAATCGGGCGGATATTTATATATTGATCAAAACTTTTTCTAATCTTTAAAAGTAAATCCCATAATGAGATATGGTCAGGGACACCTGGGAAACCTACAGCTCCTAGAAAAATCGCATCAAAGTTTTTTAATTTTTCAATACCATCCTCGTCCATCATCACACCATGCTGGGTATAATACTCGCATCCCCATGGGAAGTACGTATATTCAAATTGGAGCGAACCATCCAATTCTGCAATTTTATTTAAAACTTTGATTCCCTCGTGTAGCACTTCAGGACCAATCCCATCTCCAGGAATCACGGCAATTTTATATGTGCTCATTAAATTTCGCCTCTGTTCCATACTACTAATTTTAATTCTGTCATTTCCTCTACCGCATATTTTATACCTTCACGGCCAGTTCCGCTCTCTTTAACTCCTCCATAAGGCATATGGTCGACTCGGAAGGTCGGGATATCATTAATCATAACAGCCCCGACTTCAAGAGCGTCACTGGCAAATAATGCTTGATCAACATTTTTCGTATAAACACCAGCTTGCAGACCGTATCTTGAATCATTTACGTAACCAATCGCTTCTTTAACAGAGCTTACCTTATTAACAATTACAACTGGAGCAAATACCTCTTGGCAAGACACCTTTAACTTTGGATCGACATTGACAATCACCGTTGGCTCTAAAATACCGTCCGCTAGTTTGCCGCCTGCTAAAACCACCGCATCATTCTGTTTTGCTTCTTCAATCCATCCTAACGCACGTTCTGTTTCCTTTTTAGAAATTAAAGAAGAAATATACGTATTAGGGTCTAATGGATCTCCAGTTCTTAATTGTTTCGCCGCTTCTGCTAACTTCTCAACAAATTGATCATACACGTCTTCATGGGCATAAATGCGCTGCAAGGAAATGCATACTTGCCCTTGATTCGAAAACGCTCCTGTTACACAGCGATCAACCACCTGATCAATAGCTGTATCTTTATCTAAAATAACGGCAGCATTTGATCCAAGCTCTAACGTTGTTTTCTTTAATCCAGCTTTATTGCGAATAGCAATTCCTACCGCTGGGCTTCCGGTAAATGTGACCATCGCTACACGCTCATCCCGGATTATTTCTTCCCCTACTACCGAACCCGGACCAGTTACTACATTTAAAACTCCATCCGGCAGCCCTGCCTCTTTGAAAAGCTCGGCAATGTACAAGGCAGATAATGGGGTTTGTGAAGCAGGTTTTAACACGATTGAATTACCCGATGCAATCGCAGGTCCAACCTTATGGGCAACAAGATTCATAGGAAAGTTAAACGGTGTAATCGCTCCAATGACGCCTATCGGCTTGCGAACAGTATAACCAATTCTGCCTACTCCGCCCGGGGAAGCATCAAAAGGAATGGTTTCACCATGGATTCTTTTTGCCTCTTCTGCCGCAAATTTATAGGTCTCCACTGTTCTTAATACCTCGCCCTTAGCAAAGGTAATCGGCTTAGCTGATTCTAGTGCAATGACTTCTGCCGCTTGATCCACTCTTTCATTCAATAATGCTGCCACTTTTTCCAAAATTGCTGACCGTTCGAAGGCCGGTAGTTTTGAAATCACTTGAAATGCATCCTGAGCCGATTGGATGGCATCCCGCGTCAGTTTCTCGTCGGCCATCGCAATCTCAGCAATCGGTTCTCCAGAATAAGGAGAATAAAGCGGTTCATAATTTCCTGCCTCAACTTCCCTGCCATTAATAAATAAGTGCTTTTTCTCAACTACTCTTACATTAGTCATCGACCCAACGCCTCCAATACCTTTTCGTGAAATTGAACAATTGCCTTCTCCGATGAAGAATAAACCCCTTGGTTAAAGGCACGTGAACGGAATCCAATTTGCTCTAATTCTACTAATTCTACATCTTCTTGTCTGACCTGTTCCGCGAATGTCACTAAGTCTTTTTCTTCCTGAGTTAAGTTCTCATCTCTAAAATAGTAAGTATAAACCGCTAATGTTGTTTCGTGGTCTATAGGAATCATTTGAATCGTTGCCATATTTGCTGGTCCAGGATAAATGGTTACCATTAAGTTTGGCCATAGCCAGTAGAACTCCCCACCCTGCATTTCTGCCTCGTTTAAGTCAGTTGTACCCATAGTCTTATCTGGTTTGACAACAGAGGCTTGAACAGAATAATTTTGGCAGGTAACAATCTGATAGTTTTTCATATCCAAAGTGGCTACAAAGCTTGGATGAGCCACATGGCAGTGGTCACACTCTAAATAGTTGTCAATAAATGCCTTCCAGTTTGACTTAATGACACGTGTCTTCTGGTTTATACGCTTTAATTCTCCTAAGAACGGGAACTTCGCCAAGCGCTCGAAGAAATCACCATACGTTTCTGCTAAAGATGTGCAGTTATCATCAAGGTTGACGAAAATAAGCGATTCCATAATCTCCATTTTTACAGATCTTAAGCAGCGGTCGCTGACACAATGAGCATCTTCGCCTGTAAAGTTTGGTGCCTTATTTAACTGGCCATCTAAATGGAAGGTCCAGCCGTGGTAGCCGCATTGAAGAATTTTCTTTGTACCTGATTCACTTTTTTCAAGCTTTGTCGCGCGGTGCGGACATACATTGTAAAAAGCGCGAATCACTTCATCTTTTCCACGCGTAACAATAATCGGTTCCCCCGCTACCTCAGTGGTAAAAAACTGACCTACTTTTTCTAATTGACTGACATGTCCTACTAATTGCCATGATTTCGCGAACACATCCTCTATTTCTTGCTGATACACCAATGGATCGGTATATAAATCATAAGTTAACGTTCTTTCAAATGTTTTGCCCGTCTTGTTTACAACCGGATTATACGTTGCCATCTTCTTTTCCTCACCTTCAAACGATTATTTTTATTAAAACTATAAAACGTTTTCAGTTCAGCCATTGGATCAAACCCCTCTTAATAAGTTGAGTTCAAAACAATTCACCCTTAAACTCCTATTTTCAACATGAAAATAGTGTAAAGTGTTTACAGGATGCTGAATATTTAGTTAAATGAATCTAGTAAGCTATACTTATGAAGTTAGCTGATTACCAACACTCACTTTTACTTATTGCAATTATCGTGCCAACATTACAATATTAGTGTTACTTAGAAAGTTGTCACAATTTGCACACATTTCCTTCAAAACCTGAGTTGTTTTTAACTCACTTGAATTAAAAACGAATCAATCGTAAGGGGAGTCGAAATCTATGTTATTTACCATGCAAAGTCCTTTTGAAATTACCGGAGATATACTTAAACAGATCCTCGACTATTCCTCTGACGAAATTTTTGTCCTTGACGGGGAACAACGAATTATTTATGTAAACAGCGCCTGTGAAAGACATTATGGGCTAAAACCGGCAGATGTCATGGGGAAATATAACCTCGAACTATTCGAAAAGGGATATTGGAAGCCATCGATTGTACCACTGGTTTTTAAAGAAAAAGAACCTGTTACGATTAAACAGACAACCTATATCGGGGCAGAGCTCTTAACGACAGCCGTTCCGATTCTAAATGAAAAAGATGAAATCGACCTAGTGGTGATTACGTCACAAGAACTGCAAAACTATAAAAGTATTAAATCCGAAAAAGAAAAGAGCCCCATAAATAGTGCCGGCTTAAACCCAATTACGAATTGCGAAAACATGAAAAACATCCTAAAGATGTGCGAAAAAATCGCCAAAGTGGATTCTACTATTTTAATCCAAGGGGAATCTGGAACTGGAAAAGGAGTATTGGCCCAATACATTCACGACAGCAGCAAAAGGTCGGAGAAAACATTTTTAAAAATAAATTGCGCTGCTTTGCCTGAGGATTTGCTTGAATCAGAACTTTTCGGCTATGGGGAAGGGGCATTTACCGGCGCCAGCAAGTACGGAAAAAAGGGCCTGTTGGAAGTAGCCGACCAAGGGACATTGTTCTTGGATGAAATCGGCGAAATGCCGTTATCATTACAAGCAAAATTACTGCAGGTCATCCAAGAGAAACAATTTATTCCGATTGGAAAAAACGAATTGAAGAAAGTGGATGTCCGGATTATCGCGGCAACAAACAGGGATTTAGTTGAAATGGTAAAAATGAATACGTTTCGCGAGGATTTATTTTACCGCCTTAATATTATCGACATCCACCTGCCGCCGCTCCGGGAACGCCGGGAAGATATCGTCCCTTTGACATACAATTTTTTATACAAATTTAATAAAAAATATGAAATGAATAAAATCATTTCGAAAGAATGCCAGGATATTTTTCATTTGTATTCGTGGCCGGGAAACATCCGGCAGCTTGAAAATGTATTAGAACGGCTCGTCGTTACAAGTGAAGCGAACATCATCACTAAAGACGACCTGCCAGAACTAATCTTACACAACACCAACACACAAACGGAATACCTTCTTCCGTCCACATTGGACGATGCCATTGAACATGTGAAGAAAACATTGGTAGCCGAGTCGTTTAAAAAGCACAAGAGCTCGCGAAAGGTTGCAAAGGATTTGAATATAAGCCAAACGAGGGCTGTGAAGCTGATTAATCAGTATTGCGGGGACGTTACTGAATAAGATAAGAGGATGATTCTGATTGGCTGCGGCCTTAGATTCATCCTCTTTATTTTTCCAATCATGTGTTAAAGGTTGGCGGCCTTAAAGGTATCCCCGCCCTCGATGGTGCCGTTTTCGAATCCCTTATAAAACCAGCGCTTCCTCTGGGCAGAAGTTCCATGTGTAAAACTTTCCGGAACCACATAACCCTGTGCCTTCTTCTGAATATTATCATCACCGACAGCATTTGCTGCATTTAATGCCTCTTCAAGGTCGCCTTTTTCTAGGTAGCCCTTCCCTTCCGCATAGTGGGCCCAAACACCAGCCAAATAATCTGCTTGCAATTCAAACCGGACCGAGTATTGATTGGACTTTCTCTGGGCTGCTGAAACATGCTCCCCTGTATGCAAAAGAGTCTGAACGTGGTGACCAACCTCGTGGGCGATAACATAGGCCATTGCAAAATCACCAGGCGCCTGGAATTTCTCTTTTAACTCCTGATAGAAACTTAAATCAATATATAGCTTATGGTCACCCGGACAATAAAACGGCCCCACCGCTGAACTGGCAAAACCGCAGGCAGACTGAATGCTGCCACTGTACAAAACGAGCGTAGGATTTTCGTATTTCAGTCCTCTCTTCTTAAACTCGTCCGACCAAACATCCTCCGTATCGGCAAGTACGACCGAAACAAAATTTTTCGATTCCTTCTCTTGCGTCGATTCCTCGTAAGGGACAGTTGTATTTTCGCCATTATTCGATGACATGTTATTGATTAAATCTCCAGGGTTGCCACCGAGAAGTGTATAGAGGAGAATAATAACAATCCCGCCAATCCCGCCCCCAACCACGGTTTTGCCGCCCATTCCTCTTCTGTCTTCAACGTTTGAGCTCGCCCGTCTTCCTTTCCATTTCATTTCTTTTAACCCCCTATATAAACGTATTCCTATGATTACTATTTCCATAGTGGTATACCCATATTAGGGAGATTGAAAGAATATATTAGAAAAATAATTCAT
>NZ_BCVI01000075.1 GCF_001591665.1 Neobacillus soli NBRC 102451
AGGTAACTTTAAAACGGGGGCTTTAATTGAATAAGATATTACTCACCAGCTCCGCATAGAAATGAATCCAGGAGAATTCGAGCGTATTCAATTTGAAGATGTGGTTGGAGTGACGGTCGTGGATTGAACGGACATTACATTGGCATTCGAACGAAGAAATAATTGTGATGGAAAAGAAAAATCCCCCAAGTAAAGATTTACTTGGGGGGATGTATTCCATAGGGAAGATATGGAACTTTCTTAGGCGAATAGGTAATTACATCAGAAGAATAAATTTCGGTTATTAATTTGTTTTCTATTGATTTTGTAAGTATGAGTATAGGTTGATTGTAATCATTTTTAAAGATTAAATCAGGTCCATTCCAACTAACGGTGGCATCCCGCTTTGGTGGAACGTATGAAACCTCTCTACTGTGCGAATTACGCTGAACAACTTTTAAACCAGCATTATCAACTGCATTAAAAAGGGTAGATGATACTTGACAAATTCCGCCACCAAAGTCCTCTGAAAATTCCCCATTAACAATTACAGTAGCTGGCATATATCCTTTTCCTGCTGTTCTTTCTCCAACCACTTTGTTAAAGGAAAATATTTCACCTGGAAAAAGAACATAATTATTAATGGCCTTTGCAGCAAGATAAATATTATTTTTTCTTTCTTTGTTATTGGAATTGAAGAATGTTACATATTCCCCGATTTTTTCATCTCTAATATTTCCAAGTAATTCACTGTCAACCCTTGGATAAATAGCTAGTAAGGGGACTTCTAATGTAGATGAACCATTATTAAAATAATAAGAAAAAATATTTTCTGTGAAAACTTCGCGGCTTAAACGGTAACCGATTTGTTCTGGTATAATATTCCCATTTTTATCTATAATTGCATTTTTAGGATTTTTAGTTACATGCTGGTCAATATCGTCCATGAATTTTTTTAACTTTTTTGTATCCAATATGGGTAATGTAGGTAAGTGCATCGATAAGGTAGTACGGTTGGCAACGGAGATAGGAACACTGTTGTTAGTGATTACTAAACTTCCTGGCATAATCACTTGTTGAGATAAAATTATTAGTCCAAGCGTCCAACTGAAATTCATATGCTTAAAACCTCCATAATTTAATTATGGGTTAAAATAGCGATTTCATGTAATTGTAGCTATTCTTTTATATCGGTTATTTCTGGAAATAAAACCTTTACAACAATGATTATAAAAAATTCCACTTAAAGTAACGGGTACGATTCTTCAATAACGAGGGATCGCTTTTTCCACTGGTTAAAATAATGAAGATTCATAAAGGGGAAATTAGTCTCCCCATAATTTGGATGTATTAAGTGGAATAGAGAAAATGACGGTAGCTTTACATACCCGGACTCTTCTTTTTAGCAGGGCGATTGGATTCTTATATTTATCCGTAATCTATATTTAATCTTGAGAGGATTCCTCAAATGTGAAGTAGCCACACGACGATTGATCCTAAAAAGGAACCAATGATTGCAGTCAATGTCATTGTAACAGAGCTCATTGAAAAGGTCAGTTCACTGTATTCGGCAGCTTTAGAAGTTCCTATGGCATGTGAGGCACTCCCTAGAGCGATACCTCTACCAACGGGGCTATGCACTCGCATAATCTTAAAGATAGTAGGAGCTGCTATTGCACCAAAGATCCCTGCAATCATAACACCAACAATTGCCATTGAGGCACTTCCTCCCAATCCGTTAGCTACTTCTATCGCAACAGGAGTAGTAAGGGATTTAGGAATAATGGAAAGAATTAATGTGTGATTTATCCCAATTATCTTAGCCAGGAGGCCAACACTGATCATTCCAGAAATTGCACCGATCAAAACTCCTCCGACTATCGGGAATAGGTTACTTTTTAAAAAATGACGTTGTTTATACAAAGGGTAAGCAAGTGCCACAACGGATGGACCTAAGAGGGAACTAATCCATTGCCCACCAATCATATAGTTTTTATAAGGAATATGAAACACTGAAAGGGTAATGATTATAAGAGTAGTTGCAGTTAAAACCGGAATTAAATAGGAGTAAGAATACCGTTTATAAATTCTAGTCATTAAAAAATTAGCGACGACGGTTAATAAAATCATGCAGAATGCGAAGAGAACTTGTTGCATTCTTTATCATCCTTTCTCTCTTGTGCTTTTTTCTCGAAAAATTGACTAGCCGTTCCTGCTATTGCAATGGTAATGATGGTGCTTACTAGAACGGCTGCAACGAGCAATGCACCTTGAATAGAAAGTAAGGAAGGATAGTTCATGATGCCAACTGTTGAAGGAATAAAAAATAACATTAATGTACTTAACAGAAAACCTGCCCCATTCTCTATATACTTTACTGGGACTATTTTTAAGCATAAACAAATGAAAAGTAATAGGAGGCCTATGATACTACTCGGAATGACGAGGTGAAATAGGTTGTGAATAACGGTTCCGATGTAGGAAAAAATAAATAAAATGCATATTTGCAAAAGGATATTGAGAATTTTTTTCATGTTGTATTGCTCCTCTTTTGGGAGCAACTTCCCTTCTTTCTTTTAAAATGGACTTAAAAATGAACATCATCATATATAGGCTAATGATTGATTCGTTTTTTTCTTTTACTCCGTAAGATTTGCAATTATGGTGCTATATGTGTTATCAAGATGGCTCAAAATAGCATCCGTTGTTTGGCGTAGATTCCTTGCCTTTAGCCCCTCAATAATTAATTTATGTTCGTCATAAACCTTATCTAAGCTTAATCCTGTCTTTAATGCAGCGAATCCATACCAATTAAAATGGTCAATGAGGTTTTGGATTAATTGATATAGTCGATTATTTTGACTTAACTCCGCTAGGAACAAGTGAAAGGAAGTATCATAGTATACAAACTTTATAGGATCTTCCTTAAAGTCGGATAGTTGTTTATCCATCTTTTCAATCTTATAGATCGTTTCATTATCGAGAAGAGGAATGAGTAGTTCGATGACCAATACTTCGTTAGCCTTTCGCAACTGGAAAACTTCATCAACATCGTGTCTATTAATGGTTCTGACCAAAATTCCTTTTCTGGGTACAGATTGAATCCACCCTTCTAGTTCTAGCTGTTGCAAAGCTAGTTTTAATGGGGTACGGCTAATTCCAAGGTTATCACTAAGTGAACGTTCATATAACATGGATCCAGGTTCGACTTTGTGTTGAATGATTCCTTTCTTAATTTCTTTATATGCATGATCCTTAAATAATTGGGGTTGTTCCGCCTTTAAGAAACTCATCTATTTTCATCCTTTATCATAATAGTGGTTAGATCTTAAGTGATTATCAGTATTGTTACTAATCTAAGAACAGAGAAAAAACGTGGCATCTGGAATACCAGATGCCAATTAAAAAAGTTTATCATTTGTTTCATTTTTTGGCAACCTTAGACCAAGGGAATTCCGGGGTCAGACCGGCAATCATTGCACTCGTCACCAATAGAAAAAAGAAGTAACCGCCCCTCTCCCGCCAAAGGAATAGCTTGTTACTTCTTTTTAGATTTACGTATGTGGTTTCGAGCCGTTCCTATGGCATCCTTAATCCTCCGACAAATCCTGACAATACTCTCTTATTAATTTGGCCGCATAGGTTTGGCTGATTTGCAGATCCTTGGCTACGCGCCTAGAGCTTTTATTCACCTTATAAGATTTACGAACCCTCTCTTTTTTTGCCAATTCTATCGACTGGTGAAGGGAAGCGGGGGCAGTGGTTTCAACTTGCAGCGGACTTTGGTTATAAATACCTTCGGGTAGATCATCAATACCGATGACATCATCGCTTACAATGACAAGCCTTTCGAGCAGGTTTTCTAGTTGCCTTATGTTTCCGGGCCATGAATAATGGGACAGCCATTCGAGGCAATCTTTAGAAATTAACTTGTTCATTTCATGAATTTGATTAAATTTGTATAAGAAATTATAGATGAGAGGGATGATATCTTCCTGTCTTTCCCGAAGCGGAACCATTTTGATATCCACTACGTTCAGCCTATAATATAAATCTTCCCTAAAAGTTTTATTTTTCACCATTGTGTTTAACTCTTTATTGGTCGCAGCAATAATACGGATATCCACTTTCTTTTCTTTATTTCCACCAATAGGAATGAATTTTTTCTCCTGAATAACTTGCAGTATTTTGGCCTGAAGAGGCAAAGGCATGTCTCCTATTTCATCAAGAAACAGTGTACCCCCATCCGCACTTTCTAGTATCCCTTTTTTTCCGGAACGGTTTGCATTGGTGAAAGATCCCGCAGTATAGCCAAAAAGCTCGGACTCCATTAATTCAGCAGGGATGGCAGCACAATTGATCGTTAAAAATGGTCCGTCCTTTCTACTGCAGTTTTCATGAATATATTGGGCCAAAATGCTTTTACCTGTTCCGGACTCACCAAGAATTAATAAAGTAGAGTTTGCCGCCGCCGCCTTCTTGGCAAATTTCAGGACATTTTTCATCTTTTCATTATTTGTCATGATGCTGCCGAATGGATTTTCTGTTTCTTTTCTTTGATTGGAATCCTTTTCTCTTATCTTCAGCATTTTGTAACTTTGTAGTTCCCTTGCGGTTGTTACAATGATTTCTACTTCATTATTATCATTTAAAATAGGGACGGCAGAAGTAAGCAGCTCCGCACCGAGGATGGTTGTTTGTTTCAGTGTAATCGGCTTTTTTCCTTCCAATACTTCAGGGAAAATGGAGGGGTACCAATAGCCATCATTTACTAATTCCGAGCTCATTTTCCCTAACACGTCTTCCTTATTTAAACCATAATGCTTCGTACAGGCGTCATTTACATAAATAATTTTTTTATTTTTATTCAGAACAAATATTTCATCAGAAGAGTAATCCAAAATTTTAATCAGCGTTTCCATCGTTAAATCTAAATCGGTTAAAACATTAGTTAATGTCATGACTTGACCTCCTGAAAATCATCATTTGAGTTTGAGAGAACTCAAAGTGAGTTCAATAGTACTCGGAAAAATGAAACGATCAAACAACCTAAGAAATGAAGGAACGATAATCCTAGTAAGTGTGATTTATATCACTTTTGACCTCATAATAATCTAAATATTCTGTACTGTAAATAGTTAGGGTAGGAACCTTAAACTGGAAACCTCGAACGCAACTAAACTCACTTTCAATTTTTGAAGTCTTGCAAAACCCGGCATCTAATGAAGAAAGGATACTTGGCATGAAATTTGCATTACATATATTATGAAAAACATTTTAAGGGATTTGAATGTTAGAAGGGGGAATGACAAAATGAATCAGTTAAAAACAAATTTTGCCTTAGAGCACACGCTGCCGTACGATAATTATGTGAATCCACAAGTTTTTGAAATGGAAAAGAAAAAGATCTTCCAAAATAGCTGGATTTTAGCCGGTCATACGAGCCAGGTGGAAAATCCGGGAGATTTCTTCACTTTTGATATAGCGGATCAGCCATTAATCATTAGCAGAGATAAAAACAATGAATTGAGTGCCTTTTACAATATTTGTCCCCATAGAGGGGCGAAAGTGGAAAAAAGCGAATGCGGAAATAAAAAGGTTTTCAATTGTTCTTATCACGGCTGGACATTCCACATGAATGGAGAATTGAATAAGGCGCCAAACTTCGGTACAAATGAATTAGGAAGCCATAGCTGCATGCCACAAGTAAAGCTTGAAGTATTCCAGTCATTGATTTTCATCAATTTGAACCCAGAAGCAAGCCCAATGGAAGAAACCTATGGAGAGTTTATGGCCAACTTGGAAAAATACACCTTCTTGAATTCTTTGAAGAAGATCCGCGTCACACAAAGAGTCATTGATGCGAACTGGAAAGCAGTTGTTGATAATTATTTGGAGTGCGACCACTGTAAGATTGCACACCCTGAGTTTTCAAAAACCTTTGATATGAAAAATTATCACATCGATTTGCACGATAATTTCTCATGTCAATATTCAGAATTGAATAATAAGTCAAATGGAGAACAAGAAGATCACGCCAATTTCTATTGGGTATGGCCAAACTTGATGGTGAGTATCTATCCTGGAAAAGAGGGGAATATGACGACAAGCCAAATTTTGCCGCTAGCCCCGGATAAATCGCTGGCTATCTATAGTTACTTCTTTCAATCAAATGAATTAAATGAAGAGCAAGAGGAACTCATTCGATTCGTGGATCAGGTAAGAGAAGAGGATTTCGACCTTGTGGAGTTATTGCAAAAAGGGTTCCACACGAATGCCTTCAAGCACGGAGTTTATTCTCCGACTGAGTATGCAATCAAATATTTCCACAATCTCTATGAAAGCGCCATCAATGATTAGTGAAAAAAGCAATGACAGGGGAATCCAGGATGGAGTGACCTGACTGGATTTCCTTTTAAGTGAAGAAAGTAAGCTTCTTAGAACTATTTTTAGACAAAGGGAGGATATACAATGTACATTCAAACAGAATTCACAGTTGCAGATGCCATCGTAAAGGAGCTTGTCGAGGCAGAAGTGGAAGTAGTATACGGGATTGTCAGTATCCATAATATGCCGATTTATGATGCGATGCTGCGAGAAGGAAGCATCCGCATGGTCACGGCACGCGGTGAAAGCGGAGCGGTTAACATGGCAGATGCTTATGCACGTGCCACAGGGAAATTGGGTGTTGTCTTAACAAGTACTGGTGCTGGAGCAGGGAACGGTGCAGGTTCTTTGACAGAAACATGGAACTCAGGAACACCGCTATTGCACATTACAGGGGAGGCTCACTCTGACTATATTGGTACGGATCAACGTTTCATCCATGAAGCGAAAGATCAGCTGAAAATGATGGATGGTGCTAACAAATCAGCCTATTTATTAAAGCGGCCAAAGCAAATCACACCATTTATGCGTAAAGCAATCAAAGAGGCACTGACGGTTCCCACAGGGCCGGTAACGATTTCCATTCCTACGAATTTCCAAGCGCTGATTATACCTGACAATCACTTGATCGAAGTGGAAACGGTTCAAGATCCAACCGTGAAGGTCATCATTCCAGCTGATGTGGCTGAAAGAATTGCCACGGCAAAAAGACCGGTCATCTGGGCAGGAAATGGCGTTATTGCTTCAGGGGCTTCGGAGGAACTCCAAATGTTAGTAGACACCATTCAGCCTGCTGTTGTTACAAGTGAGTCTGGAAAAGGGGCTATTCCTGAAAACCATCCCCTATGCATCGGTAACTTTGCCATTACACCACAAGTAGAGGATCTATTGAAAAAGTCGGATCTTCTCATTAGTATTGGGGTTCGTTTCCGCGGCGGGGAAACGGTGGATTGGACACTTCCAGTACCAGAAAATCACATTAATATCGATTTGAATCCAAATGCATTTAACCGTAACTTTGATACCTTGTATACACTGGTCGGAGATGCTAAGGCAGTTATACAAGAGATCAATCGTATTTTGGCAAAGAAGGAAATCCAGCCTGATGGGGCTTATGTGGATGAAGTGAAGGCGGCCCGTCAAGCAGTTCGTGCGGATCTTCGAAGCCAAATTGGGCCTTATGGGGAAATTGCCGATATCATGCGTGAACAGCTGCCAAAGAATACGGTTTTGGTGACGGATGTAACCATCCCTGGTTACACGTGGGGAAATAAACTGTTCGACATTTACGAACCAAGGAATTACCTCTACATGACTGGCGGTGGAATCGGACAGGGCTTGCCAATGGCCATTGGTGCTCAAATCGGTCAGCCACAAAACCCTGTCGTTCTGATTGCTGGCGACGGCGGCTTCATGGTGAATTCTAGTGAGATGATCACTGCTATTCAGGAAGATGCGCCAATTATCGTCCTATTATTCGATGATGGCGGCTACGGGATCTTAAGGTACTACCAAGAGGCAGCCTATGGCAGACGGACATCCGTTGATCTGAAAAACCCAGATTTCGTCATGATGGCAAAATCAATGGGCTTCGAATCAGAGAAGGTTCACTCGGTGGATGAGTTCAAGGCAGGATTAGCGAATGCCATCGCAAGCAAGAAACCATATATGGTTGTAGTTGATGTAGATGCAGTGGGAGTATTGGAATACCAAGATTCGGACGAATATATCGCATCTTTCCGACCAAAACACGGATAACTTCCTATTTTCAGTATTTGTTAGACCGTAAGTCTGCTAGTAAGGGGGAACAATGTTTTGATAAAAGATTTAAAACAGTATATGAATGGGAAATGGATAGAATCTAGTAATCTAGAAAAAATTGAAATCATTAATCCTGCCACACGGGAAGTCATCGCTAGGGCTCCGAAAGGATCAAGAGAAGAAACGGAAGAAGCTATTAAAATAGCAAAGAGAACATTTGAAAGTGGTAGATGGTCTGATCAATCCCCGCAGGAGCGGGCAGTTGTTTTACTTCAGATTGCTGATATATTGCAGGAAAACATGGACGTATTAACGGATTTAGAAGTACAGAATAATGGAAAGACGAAAAGAGAAGCACAGTCGGATGCTGAGGAGGCTGCGAATACATTTCGGTATTATGCAGGTTTGCTCACGATGCCGAATGGTCAAGCCTATGAAGCTTCTAAGGATATGCAGACGTTAATCGTCAAAGAACCGATGGGGGTTGCGGGATTAATTGTTCCTTGGAATTTCCCCTTATTGATGAGTGTTTGGAAGATTGCTCCGGCATTGGCGGCGGGTAATAGTATTCTTCTAAAGCCGGCAGAAATTACCCCGATGACAGCGGTAAAGTTGTTTGAATTAATAGATCAGACGGATTTGCCAAAAGGAGCAGCTAATCTCGTGATGGGAACGGGACCAGTCGTTGGTCAGACGATTGCTGAAAGCGAAGATGTAGATATGGTTTCCTTTACTGGCAGCACAGGTGTCGGCCGCCAAATCATGCAGGCTGCCACGGGAAATATGAAAAAAGTGTCCCTTGAGCTGGGTGGGAAATCTCCGAATATCATCTTTGATGATGCAGATCTGGAAACGGCCATCGATTACGCTCTATTTGGCATTTTCATGGGATCTGGGCAAGTTTGTTCTTCTGGAAGCCGTATTCTTGTCCAAGAAGAAATCTACGATACATTTGTCGAGAAATATGTCGAAAAGGCAAAAGGGATTCGGGTGGGTCCCGGAAATGATGAACGTTCCCAGATGGGCGCCATTGTCAGCGAAAAGCACTTTGAAAGTATACTAGACTACATTCGAATTGGAAAAGAAGAAGGGGCAACTCTTGCTCTAGGTGGTCATCGAATGGAGAAAGATGGTTTGGATAAGGGACTTTTCATTGAACCTACCGTTTTTACTCATGTAACAAGCGATATGCGGATTGTTAGGGAGGAAATCTTTGGCCCTGTCGTTACGATCCAGAAATTCAAAGATGAAGAAGAGGCAATCAAAATCGCCAATGACTCAGAATATGGACTTGCCGGGGCTGTTTTCTCTAAAGATCAAAACAAAGCCATACGTGTCATCAAAAAGGTCCGGGCTGGAATCACGTGGGTAAACGCCTACCACCTCACAACTATTCAAGCACCATGGGGTGGATATAAACAAAGCGGCATTGGCCGAAGCCTTGGTACGTATGGATTGGATGAATACCAGGAAATAAAACAGATTAACATTAATCTGGATCCAAAGCCTATTCATTGGTTTGAATAAGGGTTAATTTTTTAAAGTATTAACAACATTTCCGTAGTGTTTATAGTGAATTTTATACTTTTTAAAACAGTGGCAGCACGATGCATAAAAGAAGAAATCCTTAGGAGGTATTGAAATGACTAAACCATATTTAGTTATTGAATGGAATGATACGGAAACGGATGCACAGGGGTGGCTTGTTGTTCATAACTTCAAGAATGGATATGCAGGCGGCGGTACGAGAATGCATCCCTCAGTGACCAAAGAAGAGGTTGAAAGATTGGCTGAGGCTATGGCTTATAAGTATGTAGCTGGTGACAGCGGAACAACCGGAGGATGTAAGGCAGGTATCTCTTATGATTACAAAGCTCCGGATGCAAAGGCCGTATTAAGAAGATTTCTCCTAGCAATGATGCCCTATATTGATAACGGCGTATCTTTGGGAAGTGATCTAGGGACTAAATATGAAGATGTGCTCCAAATCTTTAACGAATTCGGCATCGATATCCCTCTGACGAAGTCCATGAAACAAGATCCTGCTATCCTTCAAGGAATCAAGGATTTTGATGGGCTGATGAAAACAAGAATTGACGGATTGCTTCTAAATGATGCTGTCACAGGTTATGGTGTTGCCTTTTCGGCGGATGAAGCCTGGAAATTTAAAAATGGTAAAGAGGGAGCTAGGGTTGTCATACAAGGATTTGGGTGTGTAGGGGCAAGCTGTGCATTGAAACTGTCTCAATTAGGTTATCAAATCGTCGGGATCTCGGATGCAAACTTGTTAGTAACATGTGAAGATGGATTAGATGTTCAAAAGCTCATGGACCACAAGAATGTGTATGGAGAAATGGACCCGGACTATTTTGAAGAGAACTATACGGTAAGGCCAAACGTTGACTGGCTTGATGTGGATTGCGATATTCTTATCCCCTGTGCATTGGAGGACGTAATTAACAAGTCTAATGCGGATCGTGTTAAAGCGGGGTTGATTGTTGAAGCTGCGAATATACCAATCTCTTTTGATGGGGACGAAATCATCAAACAAAAGGGGATTGACCTCGTCAATGATTTTGTTGCTAACCTGGGGGCAATAAGATTTTATGATGCCGTTATTTTTGGATTGATTAAGCCGGATCCGCAGGCTGTGATGGATGATATTGAAAAGCTGTGCAGAAAAAATACCTATCGGCTGTTTTCGGAAGCAAAGAGACAAATCAGGTATCAGCGGGACGTTGCCTATGAAATTTTCAAACCACAAGTTAGCGATTTATTAGAGTTTGCTGATTCGTGCGAAAAGGCCATTCTTTAAAAAGCAGTCATAAAACGGATCGCTATTTCCACGAAATCATGACGTGGAAACAAGAAATTAGGGGGGATAAGATGAATTCAGAACTAGGAAGTCAACCAAAGGAATTAAAACGCACGATGAAAAGCAGGCATTTATTTATGCTTTCCATTGGTGGAGTCATTGGAACCGGTCTTTTCTTAGGATCGGGGTATGCGATTGGCGAGGCCGGACCTGTAGGAGCTATTACTGCCTATTTGTTCGGAGGATTACTTATGTACTTGGTCATGGTTTGTCTTGGTGAGCTATCCGTAGTCATGCCGGTTTCCGGTTCCTTTCAGGCTCATGCCGAGCGGTTTATCGGCCCTGCCTCCGGGTTTATGATTGGCTGGACTTACTGGTTAAGCTGGGCTATTTACGTAGGGCTGGAGTTTATTGCAGCCGGGTTGCTCATGGCCAGATGGTTTCCGAATGTACCAGTATGGGTATGGTGTACCGTTTTCGCCTTACTTTTATTCGGTATAAACGCGTTGACAACAAAAAGCTTTGCTGAGACGGAATATTGGTTTTCTGCCATTAAAGTAGTAGCTGTACTCTTTTTTATCGTCATTGGTGGAGCAGCAATGTTTGGATTGGTTCCTTTAAAGGGACAATCAGCCCCTCTCCTTTCAAACTTTACCGGGGACGGATTATTTCCAACGGGATTCATTGGGGTGTTTATATCCATGATGACAGTTGTCTATGCCTTTATGGGTTCAGAAATTATGGGCGTGGCAGCAGGAGAGACAGAAGATCCCGAAAAGAATATTCCAAAAGCGATCCGGAGCATCATCATCCGAATTTTCCTTTTCTATGTACTGGCCACTTTTGTCTTATCGGCCATTGTTCCATGGAAAAAGGCGGGTGTGCTCGAAAGCCCGTTTGTCACTGTAT
The DNA here is from genome assembly GCF_001591665.1 of Neobacillus soli NBRC 102451. Taxonomy (GTDB): domain Bacteria; phylum Bacillota; class Bacilli; order Bacillales; family Cytobacillaceae; genus Neobacillus; species Neobacillus soli. The sequence goes on from NZ_BCVI01000075.1 coordinate 11,852, forward strand.
TCGATATGACTGGTATCCCTTATGCAGCTGATATTATGAACTTCGTTATTTTAACAGCCATTCTTTCGGTGGGAAATACAGGTTTGTTTGCCTGTACGAGAATCCTTTTTTCACTATCACAAAGTGGTCAGGCTCCTCGTTTATTCGGAAAGGTAAATAAACGCGGTATACCTATGAACGCCTTGCTTGTGACACTATTCTTTGCCTTACTTTCCTTGCTTACAAGTGTTATAGCAGAAGAAACGTTATTTGTCGTCCTGCTTGCAATCAGTGGGGTTGGAGGGGTAGTTACGTGGATGGCCATTGCGTTTGCCCAGTATAAATTCCGTAAACAGTATATTGCAGGTGGTGGAAAGCTTGCGGATTTGAAATTTAGGGTTCCTCTCTTCCCACTGGTTCCCATTGTCTGCCTAATCATGTGCGTAGGAATCGTCGTGTTTACTGCTTTCGATCCGACACAAAGAACATCATTATATATAGGATTCGGCTTCGTTGTCGCTTGTTATGTCTTTTATTATTTTAAATTTTCCAAGAAGAAAGTTGATGCTACTATCCTAACAAATGAACAACTCGTAAAAAAAGTTCAATAGATTTCCCAATCAGCAAAGCTTTAGCAATCTATAAGTATAGGATGGTGAAATATGAATAAGAAGATTTTTGTGTTTGTATTAACTTTAATACCAGCCTTCGGTTCACTTGTTGTCATCAACCGGGTGGAACCCTATATACTTGGCCTGCCATTTGTCCTATTTTGGGCGATATGCTGGGTTGGTCTGACATCTTTGTTCTTGATCATTGCTAATAAGCTGGATCCCGCCAGTGAGGAGGAAGAAAATATATGAATGCAGCCCTTCTGGTCATCCTCTTTTTCCTAGTTTTGTGTATTTGGTTAGGTCTACAAGCCCGTAAAGGGAAAGAAATGAGTATGGAACAGTGGTCTGTCGGAGGACGGGGTTTTGGCAGTCTATTGATGTTCTTTTTATTAGCAGGTGAGATGTTTACTACCTATACATTCCTAGGAGCAAGCGGCGGTGCTTATCGAGCTGGTATCCCACCCGCCCTATATGCTTTTAATTGCTTTTATTTTGTAATCGCTTACTGGTTGCTTCCGCCTGTTTGGAAGTATGCTAAGGAAAATAAAGTTATCTCCCAATCAGATTTTTATGAAAAAAAGTATAACAGTCAGGGACTCGGTATTCTCGTAGCCATCATAAGTGTTGTTGCCGTTATCCCTTACTTGGTGATGCAGTTAAAAGGATTGGGGATTATTGTATCTGAAGCATCCTATGGGTCTATTTCGCCACATGTGGCGATCGTCGTAGGGGTTATTGCTATCACGATTTATGTAACCGTATCTGGGATGCACGGTGCTGCATGGACAGCCATTATTAAAGATATCTTGATCTTGGCCGTTATGGTCTTTATGGGTTTTTATTTTACTTTTCATTATTACGGCGGCATCCAACCGATGTTTGAAGCCATCCATACAGCCAATACTGAATTTTTACTATTCCCTAAACAAGGGTTGAGCATATCGTGGTTTGTATCGGCAACGATTATGACCGCACTGGCATTTTACATGTTTCCACATATGATGGCGGGTGTTTTCTCTGCTAAAAGCGGAAAATCACTTCGTATAAATGCAGGGATCATGCCTATCTATCAGATTATCATCGTTTTTTCGTTGCTGATCGGTTTTTCCGCTGTTATTCAAGTACCAGATTTAAAAGGTGCAGATACAGATTTAGCCTTATTTAAAATGGCTAAAATGTCCTTTGACCCCTGGTTTGTCGGTGTCATTGGAGCAGCTGGAGCCATGGCCGCTCTTATCCCAAGTTCATTGGTATTGACGGCAACTTCAACGATTCTTTCAAAAAATATATATAAAGTATGGAAGCCAAATACAACAGATCAACAGTTGGCAAAGCTGACCAAAATGCTGGTGCCCTTCATAGCGTTGGTCACCCTTTTCTTTACATTTAATGGCGGGGACTCGATTCTTACGCTCTATCTCATGTCTTATAGTTTTATGGTTCAGCTATTTCCTGCCTTGTTTTTCAGCCTTTGGAAAAAGAATCCCGTTACCGTCCAGGGAGCCTTTGTTGGAATGATTGTTGGTAGTCTTATCGTCATCTATTCAACGATTAAAGAAATGTCACTTGCCACGTTATTCCCGTCTTTACCAAATGTCATTAAGGATTTAGATCTAGGATTAGCCGTATTAATTATCAATATTGCTGTGACGTTAGGTGTAAGTGTGATAACAAGGAAATCAGTTGCTAGAGTAGAAGATGATGCTGATATTAGTAATCCAGCATGATTAGAAAGTGGAAAAAAGCATGATAGATGATTTAGGAGGATTATTTGATGCGTCATTTAAATTATATTAACGGCCAATGGAAAGAACCTTCTACAAATGAATATAAGGATAATCTCAGCCCGCATAACAGAGAAAGCCTTGGGGAATTCCCATCCAGTGCAGCAGTCGATATTCATGAGGCGGTTGCGGCAGCAAAACAGGCATTTCCTGCATGGAAAAAGCTATCCATTCAGCAAAGGGCCATTTATTTACAAAGGGCTGCGGCTATTTTGAAAGAAAACATAGAGGAAATAGGACGGGATCTCATTAGGGAAGAGGGGAAAGCATTTTCGGAAGGAATGGGGGAAGCGAACCGCGCCGTAAGTATCCTCGAATATTTTGCGGCTGAAGCACGGCAGCCACTTGGAGAGGTAATCCCATCCGCTAACGAAAAAACATTTTTGTATACGACCCGAACGCCCTTAGGTCCTATAGGGTTAATTACACCATGGAATTTCCCCATTGCCATCCCAGTATGGAAAATGGCACCAGCTCTTATATACGGAAATACGGTCGTGATTAAGCCTGCTGATTTAACACCGAAGTCGGTGTATTACGTCATGAAAGCTTTTGATGAAGCAGGTCTGCCAGCGGGCGTTCTAAATTGTGTATTTGGCAGAGGATCCGTGATTGGGAATGAATTGGTGAAACACCCAGATATAAAAGCCATTTCTTTCACCGGCTCGAATCAAGTGGGACGGCAGATTCAACAACAGTCTGTAGAACACGGGAAAAAGGTGCAGATGGAAATGGGCGGAAAGAATCCGCTTGTTGTTTTAAATGATGCGGATCTTGAAAGAGCAGTGGAAATCGCTGTAGGCGGAGCATTTAAATCGACCGGTCAAAAATGTACAGCGACTAGTCGCGTGATTGTCGAAGCAGGGATTTACGAATCATTCCGCGACCTGATTGTAGAGCGTACGAAGGAATTATCAATAGGTAACCCGCTTCATGAGGGAACATATATTGGGCCTGCTGTATCAAAGGCACAGCTTGATGGAGTGCTCGAAATGATCGAAACGGGGAAATCAGAAGCAACACTGCTTTGCGGCGGGGAGATCCCCGAAGAGGAAGAATTAAGAAATGGCTTTTATGTAAAACCAACCATCTTTGAAAATGTGCCTGTAGATGCTCGAATTGCCCGTGAAGAAATCTTTGGTCCCGTTATTTCCTTATTTAAAGCCAGAGATTACGAGGAGGCAGTGGAGATGGCAAATGATACGGAATTTGGTCTTAGCGCAGCCATCTGCACAAACAATTTAACATTGGCCCGTCGCTTTGTTGACGATGCGGAAGTAGGACTTGTTCATGTGAACTCGGAAACAGCGGGAACTGAACCACAATTGCCTTTCGGCGGATGTAAAAATTCCAGTTCCGGCAGCCGGGAACAGGGAAAAGCAGCGATCGAGTTTTATACAGAAGTGAAGACCGTTTATATGGATCCTATGTAATTCTAACGATTAACGAAGGAAAATCAAAACGGAGAGGGGTCCTCATGGAAATGTATGATTTTGCAATTGTTGGCGGAGGAATTGTTGGTTTATCAACAGGGATGGCCATTTATAAGCGTTTTCCTAATGCGAAAGTAGTTGTCATTGAGAAGGAATCTGTTGTTGCGGAACATCAAACAGGGCATAACAGCGGTGTGATACATTCAGGCATTTATTATAAGCCTGGTAGTTTCAAAGCTCGTTTTGCCCGCCAAGGAAGTAAATCAATGACTGCATTCTGCCAAGCCCATGGAATAGACCATGATATTTGCGGAAAAGTAATTGTGGCAACAACACAAGAGGAACTACCACTTCTTGAGAATTTATATAAACGAGGACTGGAAAATGAATTAGCTATTAATAGAATTGGTCCAGATGAATTAAAGGAAATTGAACCACATGTTAATGGTTTAGGCGCAATCCGTGTTCCGGTAGCTGGCATCGTGAATTATAGACAAGTTAGCGAAAAGTTCGCTGAGATTATTCGTGAGAAGGGCGGAGAGATTCGTCTCAATACAAAAGTGGAGAAAATGCACGAGGAATCGGATCAAGTGATTATTGAAACGAACCGCGGAACATTTAAAGCCGGAATGGTTATTAACTGTGCTGGGCTCCACAGTGATCGTGTTGCTTTAGCAACAGGATATAAAACAGATATGAAAATTTTACCTTTTAGAGGCGAGTACTATAAATTAAAACCTGAAAAGCGCTATCTAGTAAAAAATTTAATTTATCCGGTGCCAAATCCAAAATTCCCATTTTTGGGGGTCCATTTTACCCGAATGATCAACGGTGAAGTCGATGCTGGACCAAATGCTGTGCTTAGCTTTAAACGGGAAGGATACAGAAAGACAGATTTTAATGCAAAAGATTTAATCGACTCATTAAGCTTTCCAGGATTATGGAAAATGGCAGGGAAGTTTGCGAAGGAGGGGCTGGATGAATATATTCGCTCTTTCAGTAAAAAACAATTTACAAAGAGCCTTCAGCAACTAATTCCTGAAATCCAAGAAGATGATTTAATCCCCGCACCTGCTGGAGTCCGTGCTCAAGCATTAAGGCGCGATGGGAATATGGTGGATGACTTCCATATTATTCAAGGAAAACGAACAATCCATGTATGTAATGCGCCATCTCCGGCTGCAACGGCTTCCATAGAAATCGGAAGAGAAGTGGTCAATAGAATACCAGTACAAACAAACATAAAAGAAGCAATATTCGTTTAACGAATTCTTTCGGGAGGTCCACCCATTATGCTAAATGGAAAAACAATTTTTATTGCAGGTCACGCTCGTCTACCGCAAGGAATGGCAGCAAAAAATGTCTTCGATACGTTAACAATCACAGCTGAGGTCGATATTAAATATGGCGTGATATTAGAGGCGTCTTGCACGTTAGCAACCGAACAAGGCCGCGACTTTATTGATCGTATATTAAAGGGCATTAGTTTAAAAGATGGAGTGGAAGGTGCAATTGAAGAAATTGAAACCTATTACCGTGGCAAGGCAACAAATGCTCTTGTTGCGGCATTAAAGGATCTAGGCCTTCATTTCCTTCAAATAAAAACAGAAGAAAAACAGAAGGCATTATAATTCTTATCGGTTTATTTAAACTAACGAATTGACTATCTTGCATATACAAAGTATAATTAAAATAGTCAAAATATTATTAATACTCCCGCCTTCTGAATAACACCCTTTCAGAACCGTGGATAGATTATAAATACTTGGAAACAGGAAATATAAATAACAATTAACTGCTGATTCACTGTGACTCTATATACCATAGAGCAGTGTAGTGAATATAAGCCAGTTGTACATCGAATCCCTGCTATTTTGGGGAACCTTGTGCAGCTGGCTTTTTATATTCCTGACTTCCATAATTTTTACCTATCTTACACAATACTGGAGGAATAAAAAATGGTAATCGCAGAAAAGCAAAGAGGAAAATTTGAGACAAAAACAAAAATGTATGAAGTGAAAGTTCACCCGCAAACAGATCGTTTATACCACATTCAACTTTCGAAAGAGGCAATTCAAGGGTTCTTGGATACCGTCAAAGCAGAAAATTATACTGTCAAGCATTTAGAATATACACCCTATGCTCGTCTTATTGCCTCTTCTATGCTATTAGATCAGGTTGGAGAGGAATTCGGCGAGTTACTTCGAAACATCGTTCATGACCGTGAGTCTGGCGGATTTACGATTGGTTTGGATGGTGTTACTGAGGATACAGATGAATACGTTCTCTTCTCGACTGCTATTTCTTATTTGCTAGGTTCATCAAACTTTGATTCGATGTCCGGAAAATATTATGCACGCTTTTCTGTCAAACATACCGATAAAAGTGACTCCTATCTTCGTCAGGCCTATCGCTTATTCACTCTTCATACAGATGGGACCTTTGTAGACGAGCCAACAGATTGGCTGTTAATGATGAAAATGGTAGAGGAAAATGCGCGTGGCGGTGAATCCCGCTTATTACACCTTGATGATTGGAAAGACCTTGATAAGTTTACGAATCATCCATTGGCTAGCCATAAGTTTACTTACAAAGCACCATCTAGTAAAAATGTGGATAATGAAATCGAGCGTTTAACCTTCTTCAATTACAATAATAAGCCTGGTGCCTGTTTCATCGACCAATTTGTTTATCCTGAAACCATTGAAGAAGCTAAATATCTTCGTGACCTTTCCCATTCAATGGAAACCGATGAGCATGTTACAGAACTCGAACTTCCAGTCGGGGATTTAGTCGTTATCAACAATATATTCTGGTTTCATGGACGTGCAGCCTTTGAGGTAGATCCAAACTTGAATCGCGAATTACTTCGTCAGCGCGGACGTTTTAATCAGTAATAAGCAAGCATAAAATCCTTAAGAGAACAAATTCATTTTGGAACATGAATTTGTTCTTTTTTTGTGCCATGGGAAATTGATTTCTTTTGCCACTCGAACTCGTTTCCTGAATATAACCTGTTCATTTGGGTATATTGGCAAGTAATTAATGTGGATTTTTGATGAGGGAGAAGTGTATGGCTATTAAAAATAAAGACGAGAATATCCATTCAAATGTTGCGAATCTCTCGGTTTATTCAAATCGAAATCTATGGTCCGGGGTTCTATTTGGTATCGGTCTATCCGCCTTTATAGATGAGACCGTTTTTCATCAACTACTGCATTGGCATCATTTTTACGATAAGTCCACAACCGATGTTGGACTGATTTCAGATGGTCTATTTCACGCTTTTAGTTGGTTTTCGACCATTGGCAGTTTGTTTATGCTCGCGGATCTCCGTAGACGAAATGCATTATGGCACATGAAATGGTGGGGAGGAAAGTTCCTTGGTGCAGGCGGTTTCCAACTATATGATGGCACAATCCAACACAAACTAATGCGGATTCATCAGATTCGTTACGTGGAGAACGTTGTTGTCTACGACTTGGTATGGAACATATTGGCGATTTTAATGGTTATCATAGGCCTCAGCCTTATTGTTCGCACACGAAGCAGACAACCATCGGGAAAGGCTGTCTCACTTGAACATTCATAACCACATTCATCATACTGATGGGGTCGTACCTCAGCTGCTCTTAGCCCTGCCATTTATATTGGCATGGATTATGTATATCCTTGCCACCGTCCATTCCAGTCGGCGTTACAAGCCATGGCCATTATACCGAACAGCCTGCTGGACTTTTGGAATTCTCTTTGCGGTTATTGCCGTTGCTGGGCCACTAGCGAACCGCGCCCACATGGACTTTACCGCCCACATGCTCGGTCATTTGCTCTTAGGGATGCTGGCACCATTGCTTATGGCACTAGCCGCACCGATGACGCTTGTGCTCCGTACGCTAAGTATTCCTTTAGCTCGATGCCTTTCACGCATTCTGAGGAGTTGGCCGTCGCGCATACTGATTCACCCCATTGCAGCATCCTTCCTTAATTTAGGAGGACTTTGGTTATTATACAATACAGACTTGTACGTGCTTATGCACGAGAATACCTTTTTACATCTCATCGTACATTTCCATATATTCGTGGCAGGCTATTTATTCACCATGGCCATGGTTTCTATCGACCCGATGCCCCATCGATTTCCTTTTTTCTACCGTTCAATCGTATTAATTATTTCCTTAGCTGGTCATGGCATTCTATCAAAATTCATCTATGCTCACCCGCCTGCTGGCGTAACCTTAGAGCAGGCAAAAATGGGAGGCATGATCATGTACTATGGTGGAGATGCCGTTGATATTGTGATGATCTTCATCCTTTGTTTGCATTGGTTCAGAGCAAGCCGACCTCGAATAGTCCAAACTGTGAGTTAGCCGGGGTAGATCGATTATTGCTAAATTTGTCACAAGGTTTTTTTGTTTCTTTGGCAAATATAGTTGGTAAAGAGGAGAGTGGAAAGGATGCAGGCAGGAGAGAAGAAGGCGTTTATGTATATTCCTTCCTTAGGTATTGTTGAATCCTTCAAAACGAGGGAAGAAGCAGTGAATGAAAATAATACGGAACAGGCTGCTCAGAAAATTTTTGATGATACGGTACTTAGAAGATTACAGAAGGAATATCCAGGATGTAGAATCATACAGAATGGGAACAGCTGGTCCATCATACCAAAGGAATAAACATAAACACCGGTGGGATTTGACATGGTTTTCAAACTATTTAAGTGGGAAATCCAAGATGGGAGCGGGTTGGGGCTGCTTTCAATCAAACGTTTATGTAGTATCGGAAAAGCATGAAATAGATAGAATGATGTAAGTTCATGTGAAGCTAGTCAATTCGTGCAGATATGTGGGTTAAATTCTGCAAATTTCCCCGGCAATTATCGACAACGTTTAAGAAATATATTAAATAAAAATAAACGATTTTCAAGAGATAAGATAGGTGTGTTATCGATTCTTAAATTTAATATCTTATGGTGGTTAACTATTGTGTTGACGTTTAAACGCCAACATAAAAGTCCGGGGGAACCATCTCCATGGCACAGGAGGATTTCTAGCCCAAACGTTGAAGGAGAGCCCGTCTACTTGGATGATTGAGAGGATTTTAAGCCCAAACGTTGAAGTAGAGCCATTCACGTCGCAATTTCCTCCATATATGCAACTAAAGAATGCCGTTTGTTGCATATCGTTTTATCTATTTTTCTGATGTTAGGTTATACCATGTTGGCCGAGCCTAGGCAGTAACATATAGCGGGTATGAATCCCGTCTATCGGAGAATTAGTCAAAGAATGATAGTTTGTGGAGAAACGTCCTTTTAACGGGATGAATTGCTTATTTTTATGTGATTCTGATCATATTTCCGACAAACCTTTTTTCTATTTATGGAATGAGAGCCTGGTATGGCAAGGACTTCAGCGAATTTAATCAAACGTTTGGTTAGTTTTTTCAGCTTGTGGATATGGTAGAAACTTGCCTGTTAAGGGCGGATAGAGTCGGGAAGGCCAGGAATCTATTATTTTTCAGAATATCATTCGACAATATTTTTAAAGGTTTAAGAGCACAAAGGGTTATATACCAAGGTTAAGGGCATTTTTAATCAAACGTTTGAATGGTCAGGTCATATGGGGAAATGGGGAGAAATTTGTCTGCGTGCTGTGAACTGGCGGTCTGTCATATAAGAAGCGGGCCAGTTTGGAGAGGGATTGTACGTTACAAAACCACCCTACGCCGATATGTGCAGGGCAGTCCTGGTCTAACCGTTGCGAACTGTCTATTTCTGTGATCACGCCTTCATGCGGGTGGGCAGCTCCTGTATCGATTGGACCACTTTATCCAGCTTGGACTCAATCCGATAAAGCAGATAGAGGGTCACCACGATTGGGAATCCGACCTCGCTGATGAACGAAATGATTTGTTCCACGAGTATTCGCTCCTTTCTATATTATATGGGTTAGAAAAAAAAGACCGGCTTCATCGCGAATCCGGCCTCTTTCGTATTAAACAAGTTCATAATCAGTTACATTGCGGTCGATGACTCTTGCGCCTTTTACAGCTGCCAACTTACCGTTAGCGGTTGTGAAAACTCCAGATGCAATAATTTGCTCCATCGATTGTTTCACGAGAACTTCATTAATCGGCTCTTTTGGATTATCTACCGAAATGCTTGCCGTCTTGCCAAATTCCGTGCCGAACTGTAATTCCAATGTTTTTGCCATTTCCTTCACCTCCTATCATTAAGGATTCACCGGATTAATCATTAAGCTAAAATCTCGGTGCTGTCATTGCGTTCCACTTTGTTTAGCGTGTCCTTGCACAAAACAGTAATAGCTTGTGCAGCTTGAAACAACTGATCCACTGTTGCTTCTTTTTT
>NZ_BCVI01000076.1 GCF_001591665.1 Neobacillus soli NBRC 102451
ATGACCAAGGGGACGGTTCAGGTGGCTATTGTTCACTCGATGATTTTACGACTGAGAGCTATGAGAGCAGTCCCTGTGGATTTAGGTGCAGTTTAGTCAAGAAGGTTAATTGAAGACAAGCATAGAATTATTATGTATATAAATTTTTACAGGGAATGATTATGTTGGAACAACAAATCACAGTAATGACTAAGAGTAAAAAAGAAATTTTGGAAGGTATAAAAAAAACCTATAGAATTAAGCCAGTAACTGTAGTTATCGTTTTAATTGTAACCGTATTTATATTGGGGACAATCTTTCACGAGGTTAACGGTTTCGGAAGACAATTGACATCAGATTTTTTTGGTGCCTTAATCAGTTTTTTCTTCGCATGGAATTTGGGATTTGGGCTGTATCAAGGAATTTGGCGATTTACTAACTCTCGAAAAATAAACAAGCTGCTTTTTCCAAAGCTAGAGCAGTATATAAATAATAGTGAAGAGAAAAGTTATGAAGAAACTGAAACAGAAGTATATGAAATGGTCAAAGTTGCATATGCGGATTACACAGAGAAATATAATAAACTAAATAAAATTTACTGGAATAGTATCAAATTAAGTTTTATTTTACCATTTAGTGCACTTGTTATTTCGCTTGTTTATCATCAGCTTTAGTGGGGATTAGAGCTATGCTCTATTCTCTTATCTAATTTAAATTCTTTTTGTGTCATTAAATAATCATATCTTATATTATGTACTAGTTTAGCAGGTGTATTGATGATGTAAGAAAGATTGTAAGCTAAATTTGCAGTTGCACTGCCTTTAGCACCATCCGAAAAGTGGTGTTTTATATCTCGTTCTGCTAAATAAAATAATTCCTCTACAGCACTCTTTTCTGTTGGATCCTCACCAATCATGGCAACATATGCGGTTTTATAGTTATATGCCGTTTTCCCCTGTGGCGTCAGTGATCTCTTTCTGTCTCATCATATTTCCGAAATGTTTGAATAGTTAGTCATTTTAGGGTAGGATATATTTAAAAATGACTAGGTGATAATAATGAGTTTATTTTGTAACGATTCTGTATTTTTGCAGTTTATTTTGGAGCACTCATTTGACGAAATCTTCATCGTGGATGCTTTGGGGCGAGTGTTACATACTAGCCATTCGACTGAAAATGTATTTGGTGTCCCACGCGATCAAATCGTAAATCATAATATTTTCGACCTTGAAAAGCAAGGTGTTTTTTCACCCTCTGCCTGCGCCAATGTGCTTCGAACCAATCAAAAGGATACACATATACAAGAAACGAAACGTGGTCAAAAACTAATCATCTCCGGTTTCCCCATGTATGACCAATCGGGTATATTAATCGGTGCAATGAGCGTTTCCAGGGATGTAACCGAATTTGAACACTTGAAAAAAGAAAATGAGCAGGTTGCTGAGGCCCTGAAGCGGTATCAGGAAGAAATTGAAAAGCTGAAGGAGCAGGCTGCAAGTCCATTCTTTTTAAGGAACGGAAAAATGGCCAAGGTATTTGACGTTGTGGGTAAGGTAGCCAATTTACCAGTTACAGTATTGCTTGAAGGCGAGTCGGGTGTCGGGAAAAACCATATTGCAGCGATGATTCATCAAATGTCTGCTAGAAAAGACCAACCACTTATTGAGGTTAACTGTGGCGCGATACCAGAGTCATTATTCGAGTCAGAATTATTTGGCTACGAGGGCGGGGCCTTTACCGGTGCTAAAAAGGGCGGGAAAAAGGGCTATTTCGAGACCGCTGGTGAAGGAACCTTATTTCTTGATGAAATCGGCGAATTACCGATGAATCTTCAAGTCAAATTATTATCTGTTTTACAAAATCAAAGCATCATGAGAATTGGCGGCAGCAATAGGATTGATGTAAAATGCCGGATCATTTGTGCGACCAATCAGAGCTTGGAGACCATGATCAAAGAGCGAAGATTTCGCGAAGACCTTTATTACCGCATCAATGTCGTCAAAATGGTGATTCCGCCGCTACGGGAACGTAAAGAAGAAATCTTCCCATTAATATATGAAATTACGGAAGAAATGAATCGTAAATACGCCATGAATAAAGAGTTTACCCCGTCGATGGTAGCGTGGCTAAGCCAGCAGAACTGGTCGGGTAACGTCCGTGAACTTAGAAACTATATAGAAAAGATGATTATCACCGCAAATGAAAATGAAATCGGTCTTGAAATGGACGAGCATGAACTGAAAAGAACTAACGAAGAAATGCCATTAAATGATTATATTGAAGCAATGGAAAGGGAATATATTGTCCGTATGTTTCAAAAATACCCGAGTAGCACTAAACTGGCTGGGAAATTGGGTATCAGTCAGTCGACTGCCAATCGAAAAATTCAAAAATATGTCGAAAATAGGGTAGTCATGAATGACTAGAAAAACCGCGAAATGGTTTTCTTTAGACTTTGATAATTGTCCAGCTCCAGCGCCCCACGGCTAATATGCTATGCCCCCTCTATAATCAGTCAACGTGGATTTGCTTGTGTTTATCGTGTTTCCTATATCCCGGTCGGCGTGCGCCAGTCCTGCCGTGAGCTAAACGGGGTCAACACTCTTTTTTGTTGGCACAATTCTTGCATTATAAATTAGCGAGATACCTAATAAGGAGGCAGGTTACATGTCAAATCACGATGAAAAGCAATTCTTAAATTTACCTTTTACCGGAATCTGTACATTTGGAAAATACCCGGTTTGCCCTGACCTTGACCAGTTGGATGCGGATGTGGCCGTTATCGGTGTTCCAAATGATATGGGGACCCAATGGAAATCAGGAGCAAGAATGGGTCCAAGGGGGATTCGTGAAGGTTCTACACTTTACAGCTTTGGCTTGAATGGGGCTTACGATATTGAAAAAGATATCATGTACTTGGGGCCGGAATGGAATGTCGTTGACTGCGGCGATGTGGACATGGTTCATGGCGACATCATGCAATGCCATGAAAATACCGAAGAGGCCATTCGTAAAATTGTTTCCAAAGGGGCTATGCCGGTTGTTTTGGGCGGCGACCACTCCATTACCATCCCAGTAGGAAAAGGTTTGGAGGAAGTGGGGCCATTCCATGTGATACAAATTGACGCCCATTTGGACTGGGCTGACCATCGTTCTGGGCAGCGTTACGGCCATGGAAGCAGTATCCGCCGCTTATCAGAAATGGATCATGTCAAGGAAATTTTCCAATTCGGCATTCGCGGGATTAGCAGCAGCTTAAAAGAAGATGTTGATGCCGCTAAAGAATACGGTGCAGTCATCCTTTCACCAAGGGCGATGAGAAAAATGGGATTTGAGGAAGTCCTGGAACTAATTCCACCAGGTGAAAAATATTATATTACCCTTGATATTGACGGTTTAGACCCATCAGTTGCGCCTGGAACAGGCACGCCATCTCCGGGAGGATTTGTTTACGATGAGGTCAATGAACTGCTCGAAGGAATTGCCAAGCGTGGAAAGGTCATTGGCTTTGACGTGGTGGAGGTTGCCCCGCCATATGATCCAGCTGGAATGACTGGCCAAGTGGGAGCAAGGCTGGCACTTGACTTACTTAGCTTTGTCTTAAAAGAAAGAGAATTGGCGGGGGAAAAAAGCCTCAGAAAGGTAGAAGCTCGCTCTTAAGGGGTTCAGAGGATGTCCCAAGGCATCCTCTTCATCATAAAAAATGTGTTGATGGGTAGGGAATTTACAGGAAAAGTGCCGTGCGAAAAGCATCTTTTGACACCATAGATAATTCATAGTCTCCATAAAATTAAAATCGGAGGTATCTGGATGAAGATTGAAACGAGAAGTATTGAGTTTATTCCTGAAAATGAACGCCATGGAAAACCGCAAGGATTATTCTCCGTTTGGTTTGCAGCTAATATGCACATTACGACGCTTGTTACCGGGGCATTGTGTGTCACGTTGGGATTAAATCTTTTTTGGAGTGTCCTTGCGATTATTGTAGGTAATTTGGTAGGGGCAATTTTTATGGCTTCCCATTCTGCGCAGGGACCAAAGCTTGGAATTCCGCAAATGATTCAAAGCCGTGCTCAATTTGGTGTGATTGGTGCCGTTATTCCCCTTCTACTTGTTGTATTTATGTACTTAGGCTTTTTCGCCAGCAGCGGGTTGTTAGGCGCACAGGTTTTTAGTAGCGGCACACACATCAATTTAACTTGGAGTATCATCATCCTCAATATTCTCACCTTTATCGTAACTATGATTGGCCACGACCTTATTCATAAAATGCAAAAGTACTTAACATGGGTATTTCTTATCTCTTTCGCCATCTTAACCATTATTGTTCTTCAATTACCGCTACCAGCAGGAAGCTGGTCAACAGAAAATTTTAACTTTGGAACTTTTATGCTAGGTGTTAGTATCGTGGCTACTTGGCAAATTTCTTATGCTCCCTATGTTGCGGACTATTCACGTTATTTACCAAAGGATACCTCTTATTCAAGAACCTTTTGGTATACGTATGCCGGATCTATCCTTGGAGCTGGCTGGATGATGCTTTTGGGTGTTTTTTTAACAACCGCTATCCCACATTTCCTAGACCAAGCTGGTGCTAATTTGGCAGGTTATTTTGGCGGCTTCTCCTTTATTATGATTATCGTTATCATCTTTGGCCAGCTATCGATTAACGTGTTTAACTTATATGGCGCCTTTATGTCAACGATCACAACCGTTGAGCCGTTTTCAAAACTTAAAATAACGCCAAAGGCCAGAGCGTTCTTTGTGTTTGGTATAGCAACAGTCGGTACCGTTCTAGCCATTTTAGGCCAAGGGAATTTCTTATCCAATTTCATTAACTTTATCCTGTTTATTAGCTATTTCCTTATTCCGTGGACAGCTATTAACCTCGTTGATTTTTACATGCTGCGTCATGGAGAGTATAGTATCAAGGATATCTTTGACCTTAATGGAAAGTATGGGAAGGTTAACAAAATTACCGCAATCTCATTCTTGGCCTCGATTGTCGCGGAGGTGCCATTTATGAATACTTCCATTTATGTCGGGCCTGCAGCCAAGGCCATGGGAGGGGCGGACCTTGCTTGGATTTGGGGAATCGTTGTTCCTGCTGTCCTCTATTATGTGATGATGAAGAAAAAATTGAAGGCTCCTAATCCTTCCGTTCTACATGGTGATGTTGAGGCGGAAACGTTGTAATTTGTTAGGAAATTTAGGGGTTGTTGTTGAATAATGTAATGTTTTCCAAGTTGTATTTGAAATGAATTGGCGGGGAGTTAAAATAATCCAAGATATAAAAAAATGAGACTTTCCGTTGAATCCCTAAAATAAATCAAGTGGAGAAAAAACAGCTGTTTTTCTCCACTTGATTACCTAGTACGGCCCTTTTTTTTATACAAGTTTACCACACGTAAAAGTGGCGGTTTCATTATTTTACAATAAGCACATCCATCTCCGCTTTTTTCATCACACTTTCACTTACACTGCCCACGAGTAGTTTTTGTAGCGCTCCTTTTCCGCTGTTCCCCACAATAATTAAATCCACATCTTGCTCCAAGGCAAAATCGCATAAATCATTCATAGGTTTGCCGTCTAATGACTCAAATTCGGCAGGAACCCCTTGACGATTTAAAAATGACTTTGCGTGATCCAAAACCTGACTTTCCTCGATCGTTTGTTGTGTATTTGGAGGGAGCTCATTCTCAGGTAGAGGAATTTGGGTTGGATAAATACCTCCATCTATACTCGGTACGACAGAATAATTATAATTAAAAGCCATATTGGATATGTACTGTTGAATAACATGAGCAACCGTAATTTTACAGTCATGGTTCATCGCATAAAATTGTGCGGCCCTTTCCAATGCTTTCATACCGTCTTCGGAATCATTAAAACCTATAAGAATATGATTATACATATTCATCTTCCCTTCGTTTTTAAGATTATAATCTTATACCCTTTTTTCTTTTGAATAAAACACGGCATCGCTGAGGTTGATAGGACCAAGGGGCGCTCCTCCTAGCTCTTTCTTCCATCAATATTTTACGACTTCCTCATCAATTGGTCTTTCGAGAGCCGTGATAACCATCCTTGTGGTACACACCTTTTTATTTTTGCTAAAATGAATTAGAAATGAA
This sequence comes from Neobacillus soli NBRC 102451, assembly GCF_001591665.1. Taxonomy (GTDB): domain Bacteria; phylum Bacillota; class Bacilli; order Bacillales; family Cytobacillaceae; genus Neobacillus; species Neobacillus soli. The sequence continues at coordinate 6,114 of NZ_BCVI01000076.1, forward strand.
ACAAATGAGCGAGTTGTTCGACTAATGAGTAGTTAAAGAAGTAGGGAGTTTAGAAAAATGTCCAACAGCAGGATTAGTGACTGGTTTTATCAATACAGCAATGATGTCTATCAGTTTTTGATTTATTACTTGGGCTCAGTTGACGTAGAGGATTTGGTTCAGGAGGTTTTTATCAGAGCCATAAAAAATGAAGATTCCTTTCGGGAAAACTCTACCCCGAAAACTTGGCTTTTTAGTATCGCTAGGAATGTGGCTATTGATGAAATTCGGAGAAAACAACGAGGAAGAATCAAACAGCTGCTTTTAAAAGAAAAACAACGACCGTTTGACGATCAAACTCCCGAAAAGGTTCTCGAACTAAATGAGACAAATCAACAATTGTTCCAAGCTATTCAGAAATTAAATAGAAATTATCGTGATGTGATTGTTCTACGTGGAATAAAAGAACTGTCAATCAAGGAAACAGCGGAGATTTTAAACTGGAAAGAAGAGAAGGTCAGGCTCTCCTACCACCGGGCAATAAAGGCTTTACAAAATGATAAAGGGAGGTTTATGTAATGTCGGAGAAAGTCCACGCAGAAATCCAACAAGAGTTAAAAGAGCTCCCCCAACCTGTCCTGACAGCTGAAAAACAAGAGCAAATGCTTGATCACATTCATATAGTCGCAAATAAATACCATAAACGAAAAAAGTGGGAGAATATGATGAATAGAGTATATTTAGGTACGGTTACCATTGCGGCACTAATCATTCTATCTGTTTTGGGCTATAATCAATTTGCTAATGAGAATTCTCGTTCTGGGAGTATACCAGAACACAGTACTCCATCAGAACCAGGTATTGTATCCAACTATATCGATCCTCCGGGTTTAACTGTTCACCAAGTGGCTGTAAACGATCTTTATGTGGAGATGCCCTATCAAAAACAAGATGTAAAAATCACGAAGAGAACAACAGACAAGTACATCTTTGTTGACATCAGGGACAAAGATACTGGGAAAGCGCTGTACACTTACGGTGAATCAATAGGGCACGATAAGGAAAAGCTAGTTTTCCGTGAAATTCAAACAAAAAAGACTAAGATTCTTCTGCAAATGTTTGTAGAAATTGACCCTATTAAAGGTTTAATTACTAAAGTCAATAAGTCGGGGGCCGTATATGATCCGCAGCCAAAGAAAATTGAAGCGGAAGTGATTAGTTCCGGTTCGAGGTCAGGGAAGTTTCCAGCTGAAAACGTTGAATTACTAGCGAGTCTTGGTCTTAATTGGGGAAATGATATTCAGCATCTGTATGAAGGCTATCTAATTGGTGTAATCAAAAACTGAGGGTTCAAAGTGGAAGATTGTGCGGTGGTCTTCTGCTTTTCTGTTTTTCTAATGGGGAATTCTGGGTGTTTTACTGAATGATTTGGACGTTAATAATCTACTTTCTGCAAGTGCTCGTTCTTTAATAATCACAGAAACTACATAGTTTTTTTGCAGAATCGAGAATTCATTCATGAATATTTTCCCGAAAGTAAAGAAGTAGAACATAACACTGCAAGGATAAACATTAATTTCGTCATTTTTGTCACCCATCTTAAAGTTTATCTTTTAATATTTTGACATATACACTTACATTTATTGGGGATAAAACAGAAAAGGATTATTTAATCTGTAAGTAACCTGCCCGATAGTTCAATAAAGAAAGGAGCTACCGAAGTTAAACAGACTATAAAAAGTGGCATACATTATGTTCAATATGTACGCCTTTTTGGTGAAAAACCAATATCTAATTTGTAAAAACCTTTTAAAATCAAAGAATTTTCACCTTGAGTCTTGATAACCTTGGCAACCCCTTCTCTGAATTGACTTTGAAACAATAATTGAATAATTTTCTGTTTTTTAGGAATGTCGCATTTTCTTCGTATTACGACATAATATCTTTTTAATTAATTTTGTTGTTTTTTTAAAAAATTATGATGCTTGTCCGTTTCAAAGTGAGTCTTCGCAACATTTACTAATATATAAACTTAAAGGAGGTGTTATCTAATGTTTTATCACACCAGACCAATCGTTCGTCCTCCTAAGCACGTGGTTCGTAATGAATTCCTTCGCCGTGAAATTCCAATTATCCAACCAGTAATTTTTGAAAATCGCCTAAATGTAATAGATGTACCACGACACATTGTTAAACCTATTAGAAGGAATGTGGTTGTTGAACACAGGCATCCTTTTCGTCGCTGGTAGTCTTTTGGACAAGCTATTTTATAAGGAACACTTAAAAAAGGTGGTGATATACTATGGAATTCGAACACGAACATCGGGAACGTAATCCTTTTGCTTTAATCGTCGTTCTCTTTATCCTATTAATTATTATTGGAGCATCCTTCATGGGTGGAGGATACTAATTACTTCTGGGTTTACTAATGACATTAGAGGGATTCTAAAAATTCTTTAGAACCCTCTTTTTTAAATGCAGCAAGGATTATGAAGAATTCTAAGTATTGGCACTCCTCAACAACCTCCTTATTTCGCAATTTGAGTCAAATGCGACTTAAAAGAGTCTTTCACTCTTCAACTAAACTGCCTCTTTACTTGAAGAAGAAAAACGCATTACCTGTTCCAGTAATGCACCCTTTAGTTCAATAAGTTTTATTTACTTAAGTATCTTTTTCTATTTGAATAAATATTTTATGATGAAATTTATACATATTGAAACCAGAATGGTTAGGACAAAAACCCAAGTGACAATGAGAACAGAAAAATAGGGGACAAATGTCACTTCTTGAAAGTAGTAATAAATAAAGAAAGTATGGGTCAACCAAATATTATTGGAGTGTTTACCAAGCCTCATAAATAAATTTTCAACAACAGTAATATTTTGAATAACTTTTATAAACGCAAAAACCACAATGGGTGCTAAGAAAAAATCAGCATAGTTGTAATCCCCATCTAATAGCGGCCCCCTTGTTTCTATAATAAATGGAAAAACTTTTTCCCTAAAGTAAACACATAACACAAGCAGATTGATAAAAAAGAATTTATGGTTTAAGTAAATGTTTGAAAAGAATTGATCCAATATCCTGAACACCGCATATTTTGCAAAATAAATACCGGTAATAAATACAACCAGCCAGGTAGTATCAACACCGAGATGGTGAAAGAAAATTTGGATGAGTTCGTGATTAGGGAAATAATCCGCTGCATTTTGAAAAAAGGCAGAAAGAAAAAAGACAACAAACGTCAGATAGCTAACCAAAATAGGTTTTTTCTTAATCAACTTCATTAATAATGGGAAAATTAATAAAAGTTCAACATATAAAGAGACAAACCACCACTCGCCGTTATAGGTATAAACAAGGGCAAAGAAATTATAAAGAAAATCCTTGAGATCCCAGACATAGCGTGAATCTTCGTTGAAAAAGATGAGGCCAATTGGCACAAATAGAAGAAAGATAACCCAAAAAACCTTTATAAAATTGAAGGCTCTTTTCGCAGCATCCCGAAAGGTGAAATCTCCCTTTGATTCATAAGATTTATAAAGGCCAAATCCACTTAAAAAAAGGAAAATGGCGACGCATAGCTTGCCGAATTGACCAATTAATTCGCTTAACGGCTGATGATCAATAAATAATAAGGTCGCATAATCAACATTTTCGATGCGTTCCGGAAAGGCAAATGAATGATGGTAAACCATTAAAACGATAGCTAACCCTTTGGAGATGGATGTCATATTTTTCGAGAAAACAAATGCTTTATCGCTCAAAATATCACCCCAATTAAAAATAACTACCTATATCTATCTATAGGATGTATTTTCTGGGAAGAAGTATTCCTTTTTCAATTTTAGAAACAAAATTATTAAATAGGGAAAAGCAACATAACTAAGAATAAAAACTTATTAGTTTGGTATGATAAGAGGTTTTTATCTTATAAAATGAGTATCAATTTCATATTCCTTATTTCTAAATGTGTTAACTATTCCATACTTTTTTAATGTGAACTCAATGAAGATTGTCCTTGTAAAATTAGCCAATATCCTAAAGACTCAGGCGCGACCTGCAGATATAGCGGCGCGATTCGGTGGCGAAGAATTTGTCATCTTTCTACCGCATACTGATGTGGATGAGGCAAAATGGATGGCTCAGAAGTTTAATCAAGAGGTTGAACAAGCTGAATGGAAAGAAACAGGTTGTTTAACAGTGAGTGTTGGGGCAGCGACATTTACTGTTAAGGATACAGAAGCATCTATCTTGAAAAATGCAGATCAAGCTCTCTATGCTTCCAAGGAAAATGGTCGAAATCGCGCCACACATTTTAGCGAGCTATCATAATAAAGGGGTCAGACCGTGTGGCCGAGCCTGTTGAATGCCACAATACTGCCAGTTATCCGCACTTTAGGGAGTGGTTGCTGCATAATTTGAGCCGATTTCGATTTATAAAAGATCCGGTGGAATGGGTTCCAATAAGGCCGATTGGATACCTTTTCTCTGATTTTTCCGGTGGAACGGGTTCCAATAAGGCTGATTGGATACCTTTTCTCCGATTTTTCCGGTGGAACGGGCTCCAATAAGGCTGATTGGAAACCTTTTCTCCGATTTTTCCGGTGGAACGGGTTCCAATAAGGCCGATTGGAAACCTTTTCTCCGATTTTTTTGGTGGAATGGGTTCCAATAAGGCCGATTGGATACCTTTTCTCCAACTTTTCTGGTGGAACGGGTTTCAATAAGGCCGATTGGAAACCTTTTCTCCGATACTTTTGGTGGAACGGGTTCCAATAAGGCCGATTGGAGACGTTTTCTCCGATTTTTCTGGTGGAACGGGCTCCAATAAGATTATTGGATACCTTTTCTCCAAGATCACTCTATTTTTCAGGGGAAGTTTTGGGAAAAGGAATCGAAGTAGCGCCCGTCTGATAATGAATAGAATTGTGTAAGTTTAATGGAAACCACCTAGCTAGTTTTGCAGAAAAATGGGCATCAGCCTTACACAAACGATTGTGTAAGGCTGACGAAAATAGTTACTGTGCTTTCTTAAAAGTGAGTTCTTTTCCTTTTGTTTCTTTTACTAACATGATACTTAAAATAGAAATGACACTTGCTACTACTAAATAAATCGAAATTGGGATCGAGCTATCAAATCTTTTCAGGAGACTTAATGAAATTAATGGAGCCAATGAGCCTGCTAAAATGGGTGCTACTTGATAGCAAAAGGACAAAGCCGTATATCTGATATGAGTAGGGAATAACTCTGTCATTAAGGCTGAGTATGGTGAATATGTCATCGACTCAATGAATAACCCAAGCGTAATGGCGGCCATGATGATCCAATTGTTTCCGGTATCCATCATTGGAAACCCGACAAATCCCCAAAATGCCGTTAAAATGGCTCCTGTCATATAGATTGGTTTACGTCCCCAAACATCACTTAAGTGGCCCATTATGGGAATAAAGAAAAAGTGAAGAGCATGGGCACCAAACATTAATAATAAAATTAGTGAAGTATCTTTATGGACCACCAGTTTTAAATAAGTAATGGAGAACGTTACAACCATATAGTATAAGATGTTTTCTGCAAAACGAGCTCCAATACCAGCAATAATCGCCTTTTTATGGTATTTGAACACCTCTACAATACCTAATTGTTGTTTTTCTAATTGGGCTTGCTTTTTTTGTGCGTCTTTGAAAATAGGGGCATCATCAACACTTTTACGAATCCAAAGACCAATTAGGACGACAACTGCAGAGAACCAAAATGCTACACGCCAACCCCAGTCCATAAATTGCGCGGAGCTTAAGCTATTAGATAAAATTAATAGGATAATGGTTGCGATTAAATTACCAAGCGGCACGCCTGCCTGCGGCCAACTTGCCCAATAACCACGTCGATCACTAGGGCTGTGCTCGGATACTAAAATAACAGCTCCTCCCCATTCTCCGCCAAAAGCAAAACCTTGAACTAAACGTAGAGTAACGAGTAAGATAGGAGCCCAATAACCAATACTATGGAATGTTGGAATACATCCCATTAAGAAGGTCGTAATTCCAACGATGATTAAACTAAGCTGTAATAATTTTTTTCGCCCAATTTTATCCCCATAATGACCAAACACAAGTCCGCCAATCGGTCTGGCTAAAAAGCCTACAGCATAGAGAGCAAATGCGGCAAGGATGCCGTCGATAGCGTTTCCAGTTTGTTGGAAAAATAATTCTCCAAAAACTAGCGCAGAAGCGGTACCATATAAGAAAAACTCATACCACTCAGCCACGGATCCAATCATCGATGCCGCAACAACTTTTTTTAGCACCTTATTATTTGTTTTCACCATATATACTCCCCCAATTATGAATTAACGTACCAAATCACTTTTGTATGCACATACTGTTCAAATGCTTCTAAGCCATTGTCTTGGCCACCGAAGCCAGAATGCTTATAGCCGCCAAATGGGGTGGTGATATCGCCCTCGCTAAAGCCATTCACAGAAACGGTACCAGCTTTAATGGCACGTGCCACGCGCATTGTACGGTGTACATTTTGGCTATAAAAAGAAGCAGCCAAACCATAAGTGGTGTTATTGGCAAGTGCAATCGCTTCTTCTTCGGTTTTGAACGTGCTAACCGCTAAAATCGGACCAAATACTTCGTTTTGGAACAAGGTCATGTTGGCAGTTACATTGTCAAAAATAGTCGGTTCGATGTACCAGCCGCTGCCCAGATCACTGTGAATTTTGCCGCCAGTCACTAAGCGGCCACCTTCTTGAGGGGTGATGTCCAAGAACGATTTCACTTTCATAAAGTGTGCTTCTTCAACCATGGGGCCGATGGCAACTGATTCGTCCATGGGGTTCCCTACTTTCCAGCTTGTTAAGCCGGACGTTAATTTTTCCAATAGGTTGTCTTTAATGGATTCGTGTACGATTAACCGTGAACCACAGCTGCAGTTTTCACTCATGTTCCAGAAGGCGGCAGATAGAATATGTGGTACAGCCGCATCCAAATCAGCGTCTTCAAACACCACTTGTGGGCTTTTGCCACCGCACTCTAAGACAATTTCTTTGAGGTTACTTTCTGCTGAGTACTTCAAGAAATAGCGGCCCACTTCCGTTGAACCCGTGAATGAGACCATGTCCACATCCATGTGGCGGCCCAATGGTTCGCCTACTTTTTCGCCTAAACCACACACCAAGCTTAAAGCGCCTTTAGGCACACCTGCTTCATAAGCAAGTTCAATCATTCGGAAAGCGCTGAGTGAAGTTAATTCAGCAGGTTTCGCAATCACAGAGTTACCTGCGGCTAAAGCGGGTGCCACTTTCCAAGCAAACATTTGCGCGGGGAAGTTCCATGGTAACACCGCACCAACCACGCCAATCGGTTCAGTAATAATCAAGCCTAGAGCATCGATACCCGTTGGAGCGATTTTGCCAAAGAGTTTATCAATGGCTTCGGCATACCAATAAAAGGTATCGATGGTCGCTGGCATGTCGGTATTCAAACATTCGGTAATGGGTTTACCAGCATCGACGCAATCCAAAGCAGCTAATTCTTCACTGTGCTTTTCTAGCAATTGTGCCCAGCGAATCATCACTTTTTTGCGTGCGCTAGGGGATAATTGACTCCAAATTCCTGATTCAAATGTGTCTCTAGCTACCTTAACAGCAGCATCAACATCCCGGGCATCACCATCGGCAATATAGCCTATTAAACTGTTGTCGATAGGGGTGCGGTTTTCTAATTTGCCAGCTGCGCTTGTAAAACCATCAATTAAGTTGCCTGCCCAAAGTTTGCCTTCTTCGGCGAGGGCAAAGACTTGTTCCTTTGTTACGGTCATTTGTCTCTCCTCCAGATTATTATTTAAAGCGTTTTCGTAAAAGAATGATGTTATTAACCCTCATTATGCTTCCAAAATCCTCCAAACGATGTAAAATTACACCTTATTAATAAACGGAACAGATATATCAGCGGATTTTGGATGGTTATTAGCGAATCTACAATTTTATTAGCGAATTCGACCAATTTATTAGCGAATTTTCAATTTTATTAGCGAATCAATAAAAGCAACAATTTTTTAGAAAAGAGCCTTATTTAAAGAAAGCCAGGAATTCTGCTTTTTCTTCTTCTGGTAAATCAGATAAAGGCAGTCGTACCGTACCGACGTTGATTTCACCTTTTAAACAGCCTAGTTTTGCTTTTTGGTTGTAGTTGCCGGACTCCATTGAGTAAATAGCAGGGTAGATTTCGCGCATGATCTGCCTGGCTTTGTCCCAGTCACCAGCCTGGGCAGCATCGAACATGGCGACTTGCTCTTCTGGGAACACATTCCCTGCACCAGCAATCCAGCTTTTCGCACCCCAGAAGAAAAAGTCCACGGGTTGATCATCACAGCCACAAATCACTTCAAAGTTATCAAATGGGGTTTGCAGCAAGCGTAAAGCGCGGCTAAAGTCGCCACTACTTTCTTTAATCGCAACAATGTTCGGGTTTTTTGCCAAATGCACGACGGTGTCGTATTCAATTTCAATGCCAATGCGAGCAGGAAAGTTGTACATGATAATCGGTAAATCGGTTGCCGAGGCCACCGTTTCGTAATGGGCAATTACACCAGTTTGGTCAGGCAGGCTGTAAGGAGGTGGTGCTAGCATTAAGCCTTCATATCCCAAAGCTTTGGCTTGTTTGGCGCGGTTAACCGCCCCTTCGGTTGATAAATCATTAATTCCGGCAATCAAAGTGACATGTCCTTTGGCGACCTCTGCCACAGTTTTTAATACGCTTTCACGTTCTGCTTCGTTTAAGGCGTAATATTCGCCAGTGGTGCCACACACAACCAAGCCAGTTACGCCTTTATCGATAAAGGCTTTCGTCAATTGTTGTAAGGTTTCTACATCCAAGCTTTTATCACTTTTAAAAGGGGTGACCAAAGGAACCAAAATGCCATGAAAATTCATCTTCATTCTCCTCATATGTGTAATTTTTTTTACTAGATTACTTGATAAAAAGGCCAAAATTGAAGTGGTGGTTCAATTATTTCGATAATAACACACTGAATTTTCACTGTAAATATAATTTTCTAACTATTTTTTTGAAAAAACTCTCCCTTTTCTTGCTTTGTTTTTGTATACTATTTAAGTGTCACTTCATTTCGAAGTGTAATGGGGCTAACTATCTGTTCATCGATTACTTTTAAAAGTTCATATATTGTGTTTTTTGTGATAAAGGGAGTGGGGAAAAGTGGACGATTTAATTGGAGTAAAAATAAAGAGTTTACGAAAAGAGCGAAAGTTAACATTAAAACAAATAGCAGATCATACGAATCTCTCAATCAGTTTTTTATCTCAAGTGGAACGTTCAAAATCATCCATAACGCTTGAATCACTGAAAAAAATTTCTGATGCACTTGGAGTCAATCCAAGCTACTTCTTTTCAGAATCCGATAGGAAAGAAGAAACAACTATTATGAGAAACGTCGTTAGTATAACGAACACCCTTGAAAACCAATTTTTTTATAAGGATTTATCGGGTAACATTGAAAATCCACTATTTAATCCTATCTTAGTCTTGCTTAATCCAGGCGCTAAACGAGAGGATTCTTATTCACATTCGGGGCAAGAATTTCTTTACGTGCTAGAAGGGAAACTGACCATCCTTATTGATAAAGAGGAACATGAGTTGAATCCCTTTGACTGTATTTACCTAGATTCAACAACCCCCCACAATTGGATTAATAAAACAGATTCGATTGTAAAGTTCCTTTGTATTTCGAGTATACCTGTATAGTGGGATAAGGGGACAGGCTCCTTGTCCCAATCCACTACAAATGTTGAAGTAGAACCCCTCTACTTCAAGGTTTTCGTGGATTTTGGGTCATAAAGGTAGAAGTAGAACCTCCTCCCGTCGCACTTTCCTCCAATTACGACGTATTTTAGGGCTTATACGACACATTTTCAGTAGCTTACGACATAATTTCCGTCATTTACGACACATTTTCCAAAACTTACGACATTTCGTGGATAATAATTGGAAATTAACCCACCCCTCCCGAACCCCAAATACCTTATAGTGCACTTTTTACATAAGAAAGATTAGACCATCCTAAAGAAAAATAAATAAATCCACTCCCAGTGCGGGGAGTGAAAAAAATATGGAAAGTAAATATACTAACTGTCAGCCTCGACATGATTCTAAGCCATTTGGAGAGATAAAAAACAGGAATCAAGCGTGCTGAGGCCACTTTCAATCAAACGTTTGGTTGAAAGGGAATATAGTCGAGAATGGTCGAGTGGTGTCTGATAAGGAGATTAGAAAGAGGAACCAGCTTGGAATCTATTCCAAACTGGTTCCTCCCATCCTTCTTTAATATTTTTAGACTTTCATATAAAATGGAATAAGTATGGGACAAGGGGACTGTCTCTTTTGTCCATTTGGAGGGCTGAGGATGAGAAAGAGAAGGAAAGTTATTCTGGCTTTTTTTATTGGTATTGTATTTTTATTAACGTTTTGTCGTTCTGATTATAAATTTGATGTGAAGAGATATATTAAGGGAAAATATCATTTTGATGTTGATGTACTTAGTACACCTACCATCCATACGGGGAATATGGGAGATAGTTCTTTTACTGTAAGACGTTCCGATATACCAGAACTCATCTTTTCCGTTAACACAAATGGTTTTTTTGTTAATAAAATTACAGGTGATAATTATAAAAAAGTAAACAAAGTTTATCAGTTAAATCAAAAGTACCAAGATTCGGAGGATTACAAAGCACTTTTAGCCAAGGGGATTCATTCGTTTTTGTCTTTTTACGGGATGAGCAAAGAGGGGGATCATCTGGAAGTTTCGCTTGTATTAATGAAGAAAGATGCTTTAGAAATAAACGATTCTAATTTCACAGACCTTTATAATGGTTTAGAAACAATGAGGACATTTATTCCCAATGATTATCTTGCAGAGGAGTTAATTATTCTTGATGCTTTTGACAGCAGTCTTAATAATGTCCATTCTACATATGAAAAGCACGGTCCTCTAGGACATTTACGTATTGGATGGGAATTAAGCGAGGTAACAGACTCGATTTCTTTCAAAAAGCTGCTAGAGAAAGAAAATGCAAAATCAGGTGAAATGGTAAAAACACATTTTTATAAAAAGGATTTCCATTTAATCAAGGGAATAGAAGCCGATTTAAACAAGTTGGGTTTTTTTGTGATAAAGGATAGGCATTTCTTTCCTTTAGTCTGCGATTCTACAGCGGAGACGTTTGATGCAATCAATTTAGACACATGTGACAAATATAGTCTATCGTTAGAAGTTAAAGAGCAAGAATACGAGGAAATGCTTGATTATTTGTCTAATAAAAAAGTATCCAAATTCTATCAATCGATTATGCTTTATAAAGAAACTGGGTTACATATAGCAACACTTATCATAGCAAAAGAGAATGGAAGCAATAACGACTTCAAATATATAAAACTTCAGTTAAATGAAATAAATTCCGAAAATGACGCTAGAGAGGTTTTAAAAAAGGCGATTGATGAAAGGCACTAAAGCTGGGCGAGTATAATTTACTTGACGTCATTCGTTATGCAAGAGGAGTCTCACTCTCACAAGATATCTTAATACCCGAAGAAAAAAAGCAAAATATTACGAGTCTAGTAAATCGTTTGGAAATATCTTGCTTTTTTGTCATGGGAAAGGTCGATTATATGACTTCCGTTAATGCTGCAAAAGATTACTTAAATAAAGTGGAAGCGCCGCTAAAGGATTTTGTTGTTTTTGATCAATCCGCCCATTATCCTCAATTTGAGGAAAAAGAGCAATTTGCCGATTGGTTAAACAAAACATGGGCTGTTCTAGAAAATAATGAACGATTGAGCTATAGATTGGGATATATGGGGTAGACCCCCCACAACATATTTTCCGTCATTTCCGACACATTTTCCGAAACTTACGACATTTCGTGGAAAATAATTGCGTTTAATATTCATCGTTTTCGTCCTCTTTCTGCTAGTTTTTTAGGCGGCTTTTTCAAAAAGGAATCAAACCGGCATTTACAGTAGGCTAATAGAAAAAACTCCGGCCAGGCGAGGGCAAGAAGGTACTGCAATAGGGTAAAGGCCCCCAGCAGGATGTAGATTTCGGCGAAACCACTACCATTGCTTGACAGCGTTTTGATAATCGATCCCCCAAAAATCGTAGCTCCGATGACAAACGATAGACTTAAATGACCCTTGGATGTTTGAAAATCGTAGAGTAATTTCCCCCCTTTTTGGAAGGATCCTTTTTTAACTCGAATAATAGCCCGCCAGGTCGAAAGGAATAAATAGACCAGTCCGCCGCCAATCAGAACAAAGCCTGTGGTCCACATATAGTCTGGAGCCAGGCGGTCTTCAAGAGCGAGAAAATAGACCTTATAAAAATCAAGTGAAAATTTTACACTGATGATGGCAAGTAAAATGGATTGGACCTTTTGAAATTTATATGTATTTTTGGAAAATGAGAAAAAGATTGCAATCACGAGCTGTGCCAGTAATATAAAAATATCGATTCTGATAAATTGAATCCAGGCATCACGAATAAACATCATGGAGTCGGCTCCCACAGCCACTACGATGGTGGAAACCGCACTGATTAAAAAGGTGACCCAAAAAAAGGCAGAGATGCGATCGGGGCTTAAACGCCCGTTCGCCACTGACTTCAGTTCATAGAAATCTGTTTCGTTACTATTTTTTAACATAGAATGCTCCTACCAGAAGATTTTTTTAATCGAATTGGATATCTAATAACCATGATAGTTAAAGATGACAATTTAATAGGTAGAATCACCTGAAAATTGTAAATACTATTTAATTATATAATGATAAACTCCTTTTTTATAGTTTTAGCACAATTCGACAAACCCGCTATTACAGAAAACCACAGGGACGGAAGGTTCTCATGGCGTATTTTCATGCCAAAGAAAAGCCAGCAGAACAGTCCCTTGGTCAACCATACGTAGTTTTGTCCTCATAAAAATTAGTGAAATAGCCCCCTTCCCATCTTAATTTCTCAGCATATTTTATAAGGAATAATTATATAAAGGAGGGCTTCTAATGTTTGGATACGGCGGATATGGTGGATACGGCGGATTTGGTGGTTGTGGTGGCTGTGGTGGCTACGGCTACGGGGGCGTCGGTTTCGGCGGCGGTTTTGCATTAATCGTTGTATTGTTTATCTTGTTAATCATCGTTGGAGCAGTTATCTGTTTCTAAGTAAAAACCAATTACATTTTTCTTGAAAATACAAAAAAGCCCTTGTAGGGCTTTTTTGTATTCGAGAATTCCTATTAAGGTGAATGTGCAATGTAGGTTAAATGGCTGTGGTTTCTTCGGCTACCTTATCCTATGCATCTGTTCATGTGAATTTCCATTAGGTTAAGCCCTATTTTGGGGAATTTTTTTTACTTTAAATAAGCACTTGTTCAAATCGGCTTTATTACCTGGTGCATATGGTTTACTACCACCAAAACCAGCACCTGTTAAAGTAAAGCACTCCGATAGTAGAGCATGGCAATCTACGTACCCTCACAAAATATCTATTCCATAAACTTCTTATAATTTCGTTTTAATAAACTTTTAAAATCTAGTTCAGCAATTAGAACACTTATTAATAAGAGTATTGCCCCTAAATAACCTCTAGATGTGAGAGTTTCACCCGTGAAAATGAAAGCAAACATAGAGGAGAAAACAGGTTCTAAAGTAAAAATGAGACCTGCATGGGTTGGACTGGTATGTTGCTGGGCAATGATTTGAAAAATGAAAGCAATCCCCGTACAAAATATACTTAATGCCAAGATTGCTAGCCATGACTCATAATTGTCGGGAAGTTTTGGTTTTTCCATAAAAATAGAGAAAATAATACTAAACAGTCCAACAAAACCAAGTTGTAAAACTCCAAGGGAAATGGCATTTACATGCTTAGCCACTGCTCCTGTAATCATGATATGAACTGCATAGAATAAAGCACATAGAATACAAAAGAGATCACCAAAACCTATCTTAAATTGGTTATGTAAGGTTAATAGACCTACTCCTACCATTGATAAAACAATTCCGAAAACAACTTTTTTTTCAGGCGTTTGTTTTAAGAATATAGAAGATAGTAATGGTATAAATATGACCGTGAGACTAAATAAAAAACCAGCATTCGAGACGGATGTATACTTCGTACCGAAAGTCGCAAACACATAAACAATAAACAAAATAAACGATAATATAAAAGCATATTTTACTGTTTTATAATCAGTCTTAATTATGTGCTTGTAAAATATAATCCCTGATAAAAGAAATGCAAGAGTGAAACGTAATGAGATTAAATTATATTCTTGCAGATAGTCGAGACCGATTTTTGTTAGTAAAATCGAACCGCCCCAAAAAAATGTAATCATTAGCAGCATTAAATCGGCTCTAAGTTGTAATTTCATCTATTTTCCCTCGTTACTTCTTGAGCTAAATGTCTGGTTTGGTTCAAATTTATAACTCAAAATAGAATTATTTTATTTTAGATATATTCTATATACTTCTTCAATAAACCTGCCATTTAATTTAATTAACAAAAAGCCGGCAATAACGACCCTATTTAAATAGTACCTAAAATACATTTAATAAATTTAACCTTAACCCGAAATCAAAATGTAATTATTCTGTCACCGTAATACAGTTGATGTTAAGAATATGAAAGTATAAACTTTACCTACTATTTGAGGAGTGATTAAGCTGAAAACAGTAACAGTGGATAAACTACAATTTAAGAAAAAGTTAACGATGATTGAGCAATTTACACTCAAAGATTTCCTATTTAAATGGGTTGGCAGACCAACAGAAGGATTAGATGATTTTCTACCACTTGAGTACATGGAAAGTGTCTTTCCGAGGATGGAGGCAAAACAGGAAACAACCTTCCTCATTAATGGGGATGAACATTTCAGATATGCGACAATAACAGAAGAAAATCAAATTGTTATAGGTGTTTTAGATTCGAATACAGAGTTAAAGCATAGAATCATTTCTCTGGATGAGGTTTTAATAGGTAAGCACTTGTAAGGTGCTTACCTATAAACTTTTCTCTGCCCAATTTGTATACTTCCCCATAAAGTTTTTACTTAATTCTTCAGTTTAATTATTAAGGCTTCTTCACCATCCTCCTCCATTAGCAATAAGAGAAAGCCTCCAAGAAATAGCAGCTGGGTCTTCAAGTATTGCGACCGATAATTAACCCGCAATATCCAATAAAATCTCCCTCATCTTTGCGTCGGATCGTGAGTAGACTTATACCAATTTCCAGTGCTCTGTCGCGAAAACTGATAACTTTTTTGTGAGCAGCGTCAAGAGTTGGCTTGGCAACGCCCCGTTCCCCAACAAGTTCCCTATACCAGGATGCATCTGATTCCTCAGAGGGGATAGGTTCCTTGTCCGAGTTATTTAGAGCAGTTGTCTCTCTCGTACGTTTTCGGTTGGATAGGTTGATGCACATTTTGGGCCAAATGCGACTTATAAAAGATCCGGTGGAATGGGTTCCTATAAGGCCGATTGGATACCTTTTCTCCAAGATTACTCTTTTTTTGGGAGGTGAATTTTGGGAAAAAGAATCGAGGTAGGGCTCGTCTACGTCGCCTTTTCCTCCGAATGTGCAGCATATGAACGCCGTTTGTTGCATATTATTCCGTCCATTTTCCTGAAATTAGGTCAGCCATGTTGGCTGAGCTTCTAGAAG
>NZ_BCVI01000077.1 GCF_001591665.1 Neobacillus soli NBRC 102451
TAAGTATGAGGGATTTTCCACAACTTCCAAATAACTTCCATGAAATGTCGTAAGTCTCTGAAAATATGTCGTAAGTGGCTAAAATTGTGTCGTAAGTGGCGGAAAATGTGTCGTAAGTATTCGAGATTTTCCGCAACTTCCAATTAATTTCCACAAGTTGTCGTAAGTCTCTGAAAATATGTCGTAAGTTGCAGAAATTGTGTCGTAAGTGGCAAAAATATGTCGTATATGCCCTAAAATAAGACGCAATTGGAGGATATTGCGACGGAGAGTCCTTCATCTAGCCAATGAAGGACTAATCTTTATTAGAAAGGCTGCGTTTTGTCCTTCATCAAGCCAGTGAATACAAATAAGTCGAAATCGGCTCAAATTGTGCAGCAACTGCACCCGACTTTTTTCTTTAGCTTTTCATTAAAAAGAAGCTGATCTCCCAAAACCTCCTTTTGGAGTCAGCTTCTTCTCTTTATAGTTCAGCAATCCCTTTAAAAACCTCTACTGCCGTTTCTATGAGATCATCTTTAAAGTCATATTCGAAGCTGTGCAGGTTGGGATGGTCTTCTCCGCTCCCTACAAAAAAGTAGGAGCCCTTTGTCAGTTTGGTGTAGTGGCCAAAGTCTTCGGAGCCACGAAATGCTTCCTCCATCTCAACCATCGGAATGCCCTTTTCTTTGCAAATCTTACGAATCTTATCAGAGCTTTCCTTGTGGTTTGACGTATCCGGGAATACATCTTGGTACTCGAAACTCACCTTCAGACCATTCTTCTCCGCTTCGGTCCGCGCAATATCTTCTAAATTCTTTTGAAGCTTATCCATCTCTTCCTCGTAAAGCGCACGAATGGTCATTCTTAGCACGCCATGAGAGGCATTTACCCCAAAGGCTTTTGCACCGATGTCCACTTGAACAATAGTACAGAGAACGATGTCCTTGTTAAGTTTAGGATCAATGAAACTAGGTATCGCCTCAATTACTCTTGCAATGGCATATGATGGATTGATCCCCTTCTCCGGTTCACTTGCATGAGAGGGAACCCCCTCCATATAAATCGACATACCCTTGGAGGCACAGAATGCTGTTCCATCAATAACGTAGACTGTATCTTGTTTAAAACCGCTCATATTATGCCAGGCAAAGATTTCATCAATGTTGTTTTCCTTGATAAACACCGCGCACTCAGCAGCCCCGTCCCCTGTTTCCTCTGCATGCTGGAACAGGAAGAAAAGGTTGTTGTCGCTCCCCTGTTGATCGATTTCAAGGGCAAAACCACAAAGAGCAGCGGTGTGGCCGTCATGACCGCATTTGTGAGAAACACCGGGGTACTTTGAACCATACGGAAGAGGAATCGTTTCCTCAATCGGAAGAGCATCAAAATCGGCGCGGAATGCGACATTTCTTTTTCCCATAGGGGAGTGATAAATAGCATAGAACCAGCGGCCTCTGTCCACGATTTCAAGGCCTGTGTTTTCCTTCAGAAAATCAATAACATGCTGTTTCGTCCACACTTCATGGTTTGATAATTCTGGATGGGCATGTAGCTCATGCCGCAGTTTAATCGCCTTTGTTAGATTTCCCCTTTTCAATTTTAATGCCTCCTTTTATTCGGAAAAACGAATCTAACAATCAACTTTACTATTTATTTTTGCTAAAAATTGCGCTAACCTATTTAACCCTTCTTCTAGTATTCCCATTGAGTTGGCATAGGAGAGCCGGATGTATCCCTCTCCAAAGGTTGAGAAGGAATTACCAGGTATAACCGCTACTTTTGCCTCGTCAATTAATTGGTCAGTAAATTCCTCTGAGCTGAGGCCTGTCTTTTTAATAGAAGGAAATAGGTAGAAGGCTCCGTCCGGCCAGTTGACGTCCAGCCCCATTGCTTTCACACGGTCATATACATAATCTCTGCGATTCTGATATTCCGAGATCATTCGGTCTACCTCTGGTAAATCGGTTGCCAATGCTTCAAATGCAGCATATTGGCTTGTGGAGCTTGCACAAACGGTATTGTATACATGGATCTTTAGCATTTCTTCTATTAGATATTTCGGTGCCAGCGCAAACCCGATCCGCCAGCCAGTCATCGCATGGGATTTCGAAAGGCCGTTAATCACAATACTTTTTTCCTTCATGCCAGGAAAAACAGCAATCGAATGGTGTCTCGTTCCATAGGTTAATTCACTGTATATTTCATCGGAGATAATGAAAATATCCTTATCTATTAAAAGAGTAGCAATCTCTTGTAACTCTTCTTTTTCCAGAATAGAGCCGCATGGATTGGATGGATAAGGAAGCAGGACACAGCGAGTCTTATCCGTTAGTTTTGCCTTTATCATCTCTGCGTTAAGCTTGAAGCCAGTTTCTCTCGTATCGATAAAAACGGGGATGGCGCCGCATAATCTTATCAGCGGTTCATAAGCAGGATAAATGGGAGCCGGCAAAATCACTTCACAACCTTCATCCAGAATGGTACGAAAGGCAATATCAAGTGCTTCACTTGCACCTACCGTTACAAGAATTTCATCCTCTGGCTCATATTTTAAACCATAGCGGCGATCTACAAAGCTTGCAATCGCTTTTCTTAGTTCTGGTAATCCCGAATTGGTCGTATAACCTATCCGTTTTTCCTCCAGTGATTTGATTCCGGCGTTTATGACCTGTTGGGGAGTAGCAAAGTCCGACTGGCCCACCGTTAAATTGATGATACTTGGATCGTTCAGCACCTTATTATAGACTTTTCGAATACCGGATACTTGTATTTGTCTCACATTCTTGTTGACTAAATGAAGCATCTCCCACCATCTCCCTGGTTTTCACTAGTAAAAATTGATGATTCCCCGTTCACCACGCGTCAATGTTATATACGATTTTTCACGTTACTACAGTAAAGTATCACTTGGAAGAGATGTGATCATCCTTTTCCAGCATATCCTCCCATTGTGCATCCAGCCGACGCAGGAATGATTCCGCCCCAAAAACCCGTAAGTCCTCGAGATTCTGTTCATCTAATTCCTTCGCCACTTTACCAATCTCCAAATATTCTGAAATTTTATCCTGCGGTACGACTAAAAGTCCATCATTACTGCCGACGATTACGTCACCAGGCTGGATGACGCAGCCGGAAATCGAAACCGGAACATTGATATCGCCGCCGAGGCCGTAGAATTTTGTCGTCAAAGGCGACACCGAATGCGAATACACCTTAAACCCTAAATCTCGAAGGGCAATCGTGTCCGTAATGGCTCCGTTCACAATGGCTGCTGCGGCCCCTTTTTCCATCGCGATTCTTGTTGTTACTTCACCCCAACAGGCATAACGATCCTCTTCGGACGCGTCAATCACGACAATGTCACCAGGCTGGATATACTCCAGTGCCTTACAGGTGGATAACACATCATTTGGCGGGATTCGAACCGTCACTGCCGGTCCTGCAAACGGTGTCTCAATCGGAAATAACGGCTTCATTTTGCTTGCGGTAATGAATTGATAATTCAGCTTATGGCCATAATCACTTGGAGTAATCTCCCCCAATTGTCTTACCAATTCAGGGTCTGGTCTTTTAATTGAAGAATTTATAGTAATCATTTTCCTATTGCCCCTTTCAATTTTTATAAAAAACTAAACGTCCAGCGGTTCCTTCAACCCAGCTACTATCTTTCGGTAGCCAGATGCCATGATCATACGGTCTGTACTAAAATGAATGAACCGGGCTCCGCGCTTTTTCCAAGATTCCGCAATTTCATAAGGAGTTGGTGCGCCTTCCCCCTCTGGCACCTCGGAAAAAACGACGAGGTCGACGCCCTTCTTAACCGCAAGATCGCTTACGCGGTCAAGGGCCTCAACGACTTCTGGATGTGTCGTGTCCCCTTCGAACCCCATTGCCATCGATAAATCGTAGGGACCAGGCATAATGCCGGTGATCCCGGAGTCGAGAATTTCATCAATATTCTCGAGTGCCTCTTCATTTTCGATAATCGCCCAGATCAAGGTATTCTGGTCGCTCCACTCCCGATATTCCTTATTGTTTTTAAAACCATCCATGGCCCGAATACTTGGACTGAATCCTCTTTTCCCGGCAGGCCCGTATTTTGCTGCCTGTACAATCCGCCTTGCCTCTTCCCCAGTCCGAACGCTCGAAATCAGTACACCAGCTGCACCGGCATCCAAGATTTTTGTAATCCCGGAATGCTCGCTGGATGGAAGCCGGACGACAGCGGCTGTGCCGCCAGCCGCAGCCGCACGGATCATTTCAACCGCACCTTCAAAGGCAAAGGTATTGTGCTCTGCGTCAAGCAGGACAAAATCGAACCCGGCATGGCCGGCAAATTCAGCGCCATCAGGATTGTTAAAGGAAATAAAGGTGCCGACCGCGATCCCCCTTGTTTCTAATGCTTGATCCATTCTTTTCGTATGGCTCATACTCCCACTTCCTTTCCGACCTTAATACAAGCGACACTGTGCCCGTTTTCTGTCTCAATCAGCGGTGGCTCGGCTTCACTGCATTCCTTGGTTGCGATCGGGCAGCGATTAATGAAGGCGCAGCCCTTTGGCCGGTTCATTACGCTTGGGATTTCCCCTTCCAACATCACATGCTCCCGGGTTTCCTCTACGAACGGGTCTGGTATGGGTACCGCCGCAAGCAGTCCTTTTGTATAAGGATGCAATGGGTTTTCATACAGCGACTTCCAATCCGCTACCTCGACAATCTTGCCCAGATACATCACAACAATCCGGTCGCTAATATGGCGGACAACGGAGAGATCGTGGGCCACAAATAAATAGGTAAGACCCAGCTTTTTCTGTAAATCTTCTAATAGATTAATAATTTGTGCCTGGATCGATACATCCAGCGCGGAAATGGCCTCGTCACACACAATAAACGACGGGTTGCTGGCCAATGCCCGTGCAATTCCGATCCGCTGCCGCTGTCCGCCGCTAAATTCATGGGGAACTCTATTTTTCCAGGCAAGATTTAGGCCCACAAGTTCGAATAATTTATCCACCCGTTTCTCATATTCCTGCTTCGTCTTCGTTAATTGATGAATGATCAAGGGCTCTCCGATAATGCTGCCCGCACTTTGACGGGGATCCAGTGAACTAAACGGGTCTTGGAATACAAGGGATATATTTTTGCGTAACGGACGCAGTTTACTCTTTGGCATTTTGGCAATGTTTTGCCCGTCAAATATCACTTCACCTGAAGTGGGTTCGTACATCCGTAAAATACTGCGGATGATGGTTGTTTTACCGCAGCCGCTTTCCCCCACCAATCCAAGGGTTTCCCCTTTTTTAATGGTGAAGCTCACATCATCCACAGCCTTGACATCCGCTACTTTCCGCTTCAGAACCCCCTTTGTGACGGGAAAATACATTTTTAAGTTTTTAACCTCTAAAAGGTTTTCGTTACTGGATTGTTGGTCATTGACCACATCAGCAGAAGAATCCTTCGAAGCCGCCCTGGCAGCGGCCGTCTCTTGAATCGCCTCTGATGTTATCTCTTCATGGCAGGCCGCATAATGGCTGCCGCCTACAGACTCAAGCTTTGGTGCAGGCTTGAAGGAACAGGCTGCCGTTCGGTGTTGACATCTTGGCAAAAAAGCACAAATATCCTGTTTGTTAATCAGGGATGGAGGAATCCCATCGATTGGAATCAGCTGCCGTCCTCTTGGGTCATCTAATCGCGGGATCGCGTTCAACAAGGAAATCGTGTAAGGATGCTTCGGGCTTGAAAAAATTTCCTTTGTGGTTCCCGATTCAACAATTTCACCGGCATACATGACATAAATACGGTCAGCATAGCGGGCCACAATCCCTAAATTGTGGGTCACTAATACAATAGAAGTTTTTGTTTCTTTTGCAATATTTTTTAGCATTTCTAAGATTTGCGCCTGCGTGGTAACATCGAGCGCCGTTGTTGCTTCGTCGGCAATCAAAATCTTCGGTTTACAGGCCATCGCCATTGCAATGCACACCCGTTGCCGCATCCCGCCGCTGAATTGGTGCGGGTAATAGTCAATCCTTTCCTCTGCATCTGGTATCCCGACACTTTTCAGCAATTCAATCGCATGTTTGCGGGCATCCTTCTTATTCATCTTTAAATGGAGGATAATCGTCTCGATTATTTGATAACCAATCGTTAATACAGGGTTCAGCGACGTCATCGGTTCCTGGAACACGACCCCGATTTCCCCGCCGCGTACCTGCCGAAGCTCCTCCCCGCTTAACTGAAGCAAGTTTTTACCATTAAAGAGGACTTCCCCGCCGGTAATTTTTCCTGGGGGCGATGGGATTAGCTGGATGCCGGAATACTGGGTAACGGATTTCCCGCTGCCGCTCTCGCCGACGACGGCGACAACCTCTCCCTCATCCACATAGTAGGAAACGCCATCAACTGCTTTTACGACATTGCGGTCGACAGTGAATTGGGTTTGTAAATTTTTAACCTCGAGCAAATGGCCCATTTATGTACACCTCCCGTTTATCTTTACAAGCTTCCTTTCAGGCGGGGATCAAGAGCATCCCTTAATGCATCTCCGACAATATTGAAGGCCACCACCACTAGGACGACTGCCATCCCAGGGGCGAAGGAAAGAATGGGATTAGATAGTAAATATTTATAGCCGTCATTAATCATCGAACCCCAAGCCGCTTTAGGCGGTACAATCCCAAGCCCCAAAAAGCTGAGTCCCGCTTCGGCCAGAATGGCCACTCCAAAGTTTAAGGTAATTAAAACAATCAGCGGTGAAATACAGTTTGGCAGCACATGCTTGATCATATTTCGGATATTCGTCGAGCCCATGAGCTCCTGCGCCACAACATAATCCGCCTGCCTGATTGCTAGTACCTGGCCCCGCATTAACCGGGCGTAAGTCGGTACAAGTGACAGGCCTAAAGTAATCATGACGTTCGTTAAACCGCCGCCAAAGGCTGCTACGAAAACCAGCGCCAATATAATAGGAGGAATCGCCATAAGGGCATCCATTGCTCTCATAATAAGAGCATCCACCAACCCTCCAGCATAACCGGAAACTAATCCAAGGATGATCCCAATCACGCTGGCAATGGCGACGGAGACAATACCGACCAGCAGTGCCGCCTGGCTGCCGTAAATAATTCGGCTCAAGACATCCCGTCCAACCATGTCTGTTCCGAATGGATGGGCTAGGGATGGATCTGCAAGTATTTGCGCATAGTCTTGTTTATATGGATCATAGGGAGCAAGCAACGGGGCGAAAATAGCACAAATAATCATAATGAAGATAATGGCCAAACTTGCGACTACCGTTTTTCGAGCAAGAAATACACGAAGAAAGCGCTGTGTATTTCTTGTTTTTTTCACCTCCTGTTCCACGACTTTTTCAGAAGCGATGATTTCTATTGTCATCCTTATCCCTCCTTATTTAATCCGTATCCGTGGATCTGCGAAGCCATATGAAATATCAATCAATAGATTGGTAAGGGCAACGATAATGGCAATGACGAGCACGCAGCCCTGAACGACAACAAAGTCTTGATTAAAGACACTTTGAACGACAAGCCGTCCCATGCCCGGAATATTGAAGACCTGCTCAATAAATATGGTACTGCCGACGATGTTTCGCACCTGCAGCCCCACTAAGGTAATAACAGGAATAATGGCATTTTTCAACGTATGCCTGATGATAATGGCGCCTTCCTTTAATCCTTTCGAACGGGCCGTTCTAGTGAAATCCTGCATGATTACTTCAAGCATCGCCGACCTGGTCTGGCGGGCAAAGGAAGCTAGGGCCGCAAAGGCAAGGCAGATAACAGGCATAATGACCTGCTTTGTACTTAACCAGAAATCGTCAAATGGAGAGGTATATCCTTGCACTGGAAACCATCCCAATTTGAGGCTGAAGAAATAAATACATAAAACCGCTAGCCAGAAAGCAGGTACTGCCATTCCAACGTTTGAGACGACGGAAATGAGGGAATCCATTTTCCCTCCCCTTTTAATGGCTGCAATAATCCCGGCCGGCACCCCGATTATGATGGCTAATACCATCGAAAGAAAACTGATATACATGGTTTTTGGTAAGTGTTCGCCAATAATTCCCGTTACATCTTCTTTAATGGCAATCGACTTGCCAAGATCCCCTTGAAAGGCATGTTCGACCCAGGTAATATATTGGACTGCTAGCGGCCGATTCAGCCCTAATTCTTCGCGAATTTGTTCGACTTGTTCCGGTGAGGCTTCAGGTCCTAACAAAGTCCGTGCGGGATCTCCCGGCAGAACCTGCAGAATGGAAAAAACGATGAGGGTTACCATAAACAATACAATTACAGTCTGCAGAAGCCTGCGGATAATAAACGCAATCATAACAGCTCTCCTTTTCTGTTAGATAAGAGGGGAAGATGACAAGCATCATCCCCTCCAGGTTTTTCGTTACTTTGACAGCCATGTCTTTTCTGGAGAATACACATTGCCGTATGTTTCATTAAATCCGCTGTCTTGAATATTCGGATACATGACAATTGGCATGGTTGTAACCGCTAATGGGAAGAACATATGGTTTTCCTCGAAGACAGCCTTCTGTAATTCAAGGTTTGCCTGCTGCTTTGTTTCCGGATCGGTTGAAGCTTTACCCTTCTTAATGAGCTCTTCCACTTTTTCCGGATGGTTAATGTTTACATATAATTTTGCCTTTTTGCTTAAGTAACGTTCCAGGTAAAGCGGCAGGTCTGGGTCGGTAATGACGTCGAAGTACATCAGCCCGTCCCACTCGGAGCCAATTAGGTCATACATTCTAGCCGTATCAACCGGCACGACTTCCGCATCAATGCCAACTTCCTTTAAATAGCTCTGATAAACAGGTGGCAGTGCTTCATGCTCAAGGCCTGGCCAAGAGATGAGCTTCGTTTTGAAGCCGTTTGGATAGCCAGCTTCAGCCAGCAATTCCTTCGCTTTTTCAGGGTTAAATTCGAACTTTTTCGCATCTTTATTGTAAGATGTACCTGTCATAGGTCCCCATTGATCGGTTACTTCATAGCCGCCCTTTAGGACCTTTTCGACGATTGTTTTTGCATCAATCGCATAAGCTAATGCTTCTCTGACCTTTACATTGGCCCACGGGGAATCCGGATTTCCGCTATTCGGGATAAGTCCGTTTTCTCTGTTGCCAAGGCCTGTTGTAAGTGTGACGACTTTGTATTGATCGTTCTTTTCTAATTCTAGAACCCGATCAACCGGTAAATAGAAGGATGCATCTACTTCTCTTTGCTGGAAGGCAGCAGAGGCCGTCATGGCATCTGGAATGATTTTGTATTCGACCCCGTCAAGATATGGAAGACCCTTTTGCCAGTATTTCTCGTTTTTCTTGTATTTAATGGAGACGCCTCGCTGCCAGCTGTCAAACGCGAATGCACCGGTGCCCACTGGATGACTAGTAGCCCAGTCTTTTCCGTTCTTTTCATACGCAGTCGGTGAAATCATTTGAATCCAGAAACAGAGCGCGTTGTTCAAACTGCTGTTCCAGTCGGTTAAATTAATCTTGACTGTGCTTTCATCTACTACATCAATCGACTTAATCCCGTCTACTTCCCCGCGTTTGGCTTGCCGGAATAATTCAATATTCCATTTCACAGCCTCTGCATTGAAGTCAGTGCCATCGTGGAATTTAATGTCTTTTTTCAAAAAGTAAGTGATGGTTTTTGCTTGCGGCTCTAATTCCCACTTTTCTGCCAATAGCGGCTGCATAACACCCTTTTCATCAAATTTTCCGAGTGTTTCAAGAACCGGTGCCATCATGTGTACGAAACCGCTTCCAGGTTGCTCCGGCGGAACTCCTAAATTGGCGGGTTCAATAGGTGAGGAAATTTTCAATGTGCCCCCATACTGAGGTTCACCAGGATCCACTTGTTTTTGTGACGATCCTGAGGTTTCAGAGGATTTCGACTTTGAACCCGAACAGCCGGAAAGCATTACAGCGATTATCAATCCAATCATGATATTAAGGTATAAAAACTTTGATTTCTTTTTGACCATAAAGACATCTCCCCTTAATCTTTTGAACTAGTAGTTTTGAAAATTCTCCCTAAAGCCAATTTACTTTTTCCCCCTACCACTCCCTTTTCATCACTTCCTCATTGATAAAATCAAAGACATACATTAGAATTTAGATACTCGAGTATGTATTTGATTTTTTAATCTTACTACAGGTTTTTTAATTTATCAACAATTAAAAAAATTTAGAAAAATAATTTAATAGTTCTAATTTTGTTAGATATCTTACTATGTTATCATTTACCTATAACTGACATTTTAGGTAAAAGGTTGCTTGTCGAATGAAGAAAGGGTTGATGTCAAAATGGCTCGAAAAAGCAAGAAAGAGGCTGAAAATACGCGCAATACGCTGTACCAGATTAGTTTAGAGCTTTTTATAAAAAAGGGCTACAATAATACGACAATTGATGACATTTGTAAAAAAGCCGGGGTAACCAAAGGCGCCTTTTATAATCATTTTAAAAATAAAGGAGAGGTCATCATCAGTTCTTGGAAGGACCTTGATGAGGAGGTTATGAGAAGGGTCTCTTCTCAAAACTACCAATCTAACAAAGAAAAATTAATTGCTCTATGCAAGGGCATGTTCGATTATGTGGATGAAAATCGCAGAGAATGGACGAAAGTCATCTATACCCTGCAAATCAATGCAGACCAACCCTCTTATATGGTTTCAAAAGAGCGGAATATATTTATTGTTTATCAAGAGATTGTGGAAAAGGGGCAGCAGGAAAAAGAATTCCGGCAAGATTTGGATGCCGAATTTATTGTGCATATGATTCTTGTTTATACGAGGGGCATTATCTTTGACTGGATGCTCCATTCAACGGAAAAATTAGGAGAAGAAAATATGGAATTACTTCTCCCATTTTTTGATACCTTTGACCCGAAACTAGAACGTGTGACGAAATAGAAGATGATAATGTAAATTCGCAGATTGCGAGCCTTTTAGGGCATGGCCAGTTCCGGTTGATTCGGGGGCTGGCTTTTTTGATTATACTGGGGGATTTAGGCAAAATCGCAGATATACAAATCGTTTTTTAAATGAGACTTCATAGTTCAATAAGAAAATAACAGAAAAAATGAGCATAATATTAACTAAAAGGAGTGTGTGGGATGAAAAAGATTATGTATCTTTTACTTGTGTTATTAGCCGCGGTTGGATTATCGGCTTGCAGCCAGCAGGAGCAAGTAAAGGAACCGGATACAAAAAAGGTGGTGGAGAAGCCGACTAAGGAAGAACCGGCCAAAGAGGAGCCAGCTAATCCAGACGTATCTGGTTCAGATGACCAGGACAAAGAGAATAATCCCGGTTCAAATGATCAGGAAAAAACCTACCAAAATGAGGCTTTCAAAGATGTCATGGTCGTGGTATCAGGGGACCAAGTGGTGGTAACGGGTAAGGCGCAGGTATTTGAAGGCGTGTTCCAGTACGGCGTTTATGATGGGAAAACGGTTCTATTGGAGGATCGCTATCAAACGGCCGGTGCACCTGCCTGGGGCGATTTTAAAATTACGTTTGGAGCGGATTTAATCCGTGATGGCGGCGTTCGGTTAGAACTGTTTGTTTATTCGGCTAAAGATGGTGCAAAGGTGAATGTATTGAAGATTCCGGTACGGAAGTAAGAAAATTTAGGGGAGCCAGGCTTTGAGGCCTGGCTTTTTGGTTCCGTTAAATTGACACAGGGACGGTTTTCATGGCTTTCGAAAGAGCCAATTGATGAGAAAGCCATGAAACAGAAAGCCACCAGATCCGTCCCATTGGTACGGCCTACCTCGGCCAACATGGACTTTCAGGAAAATGGACGGAACGATATGCAACAAACGGCATTCTTTAGCTGCATATTTGGAGGAAAGTGCGACGTAGATGGCTTCTACTTCAATGCTGTGGATGAAAACCCCCTCAAACGTCTAAGTAGACATGCACTACTTCAACGTTCAGGCTGAAATTCCCCTCAAACATCTAAGTAGACGGGCTCTACTATGACGTTCAGGTTGAAATTCCTCTCAAACATCTAAGTAGACAGGCTCTACTTCAACGTTTGGTCTATAAATCCTCTAAATCATCTAAGTAGACGGGGCTATTGGAACACGTTCCTACTAAAAAATCTTATGCTATTCGTCTGAATCGGCAAATTGACGACAGGAGACTCTCACTCCATTAGATTCTCAGCCTTGACGGCTGCTCCACCTAGGCTCGGCCGCTCCGCCTGACCCTAATATCCAATTTAATCCATTCAGCTATTCTACTATCTGTGTTATATTTGAATACTAATTCTAAAATCAGGTGAACAAATAGATAAAAATTTCCTAATCAAAAAAAATTAAATTGAGGTTGAATATATGAGTATATTAACGGTTAAAGACCTAAGCCATGGATTTGGCGATCGTACTATCTTTAATAATGTTTCCTTCCGCTTGTTAAAAGGAGAACATATAGCTTTAATAGGGGCAAACGGTGAAGGTAAATCGACGTTTATGAATATCATTACAGGGCAACTTCAGCCTGATGATGGAAAAGTAGAATGGGCTAAGAATCAACGAGTCGGATATCTTGATCAACATACTGTTTTACAACAGGGACTGACCATCCGTGATGTACTAAATACGGCCTTTCAATACCTCTTTGACGTCGAAACGAATATAAATAACATTTACGAAAAAATGGCGGACGTTACACCAGAAGAAATGGAAAAGCTGTTAGATGAAGTGGGTACATTGCAAGAAGTATTAACGAATAATGACTTTTATATTATTGATTCTAAAGTAGACGAAGTGGCACGTGGCCTTGGTCTTGATGATATAGGATTAGAAAAAGATGTTCATGATTTAAGCGGTGGGCAAAGAACAAAGGTTTTATTAGCCAAGCTTTTACTTGAGAAGCCAGATATTCTGCTTTTAGATGAGCCTACAAACTATTTAGACGAACAACATATTGAGTGGTTAAGACGTTACCTGCAAGAATACGAAAATGCTTTTTTATTGATTTCTCATGACATGCCATTTCTTAATAGCGTTGTAAATGTCATCTACCATTTAGAAAATCAAGAATTAAATCGCTACGTGGGTGATTACAACAATTTCCTTGTGATTTATGAAGCTAAAAAAATTCAAATGGAAGCTGCTTTTAAGAGACAACAATCAGAGATTTCTAATTTAAAGGATTTTGTAGCCCGTAATAAGGCAAGGGCATCTACTAGTAGCCTTGCTATGTCCAGACAAAAAAAACTCGATAAAATGGACGTTATTGAATTAGCACAGGAACGTCCAAAACCTGATTTCAACTTTAAAGAAGCAAGAACCTCAGGTAAATTAATTTTTGAGACGAAAGAATTTGTCATTGGGTACGATGATCCACTATCAAAACCGTTAAATCTTTATATAGAGCGTGGGCAAAAAGTGGCATTAGTTGGAGCGAATGGAATCGGTAAGACGACACTCCTTCGTAGCATGCTTGGAGAAATAAGATCCCTTTCTGGTACACTTGAACGCGGTGAATACCAGTATATCGGCTATTTTGAACAAGAAGTGAAAACGGAAAATGAAAACACGTGCATCGAAGAAATATGGAATGAATTTCCTCATTTAAGCCAAGGACAGGTGCGTGCTGCTCTTGCAAGATGTGGGTTAACTAGAAAACATATTGAAAGTAAAATATCAGTTTTAAGTGGTGGAGAGAAATCGAAAGTCCGGTTATGTAAGCTCCTTAACAAAGAAAGCAATATCCTTGTTTTCGATGAGCCAACCAACCATTTGGATAAGGATGCAAAAGCGGAACTTAAACGGGCATTGAAATCGTATAAGGGAAGCATGCTTCTTATCTCTCATGAACCTGAGTTTTACCGCGACGTGGTAACAGATATTTGGGACGTAGAATCATGGACAACTAAAGCACTGTAGAGGGACGGTGGGACAGGTCCCCCCTGTCCCACAGCCATGATAAAAGCCAGCGAAACCTTATGGTCTTTCTCAATGCAACCTCTACCGTAAGGGTGGTTGGTTGTCTATATAGCTTTATTTATTATGTGAACCACCCTTTTTAATATTGCACCCGTTTACTTTAAGTGAGTTAGTTCACATACGGTTCTTAATTAAATGTTGAGAAATATTCTTTTTAAAAACTAAACCCAACACCACACCAGGAATAACACAAATAATTGGAAACCAAACAGGACCTAATAATACACCAAAGAGTTTTAAATTTGAGGAATAAATACACCCCACCGTAACAAAATAAGCAGAAAAAACAAATGGTAAAAAAGAAAATCTATCTTTTCCACCTCCAGCATCTTTATACGCATCCCACATCGCAAAGAAATATAAACAAGGATAAAACATTAACCACTGATAATCCGCCTGTAAAATCGCTTTTTCAATATTTCCTTGAAAACTTAAAATAATAACTTCGTTAAAATTAGCTAGGACATTCACCAAAAATTCTAAAAAAATGAGTATAGCACCTTTTATATATTTTCCATTTAGAAATTGTCCGAAACCTGGAAGAGCAATGCTCCAAAACAACACTTCCTTTTCATTCGCCACATTATTCTAGCCCTTTGCCAATTCTTTTCGGTCTTCTGCCAATGGTGGTTGCTCAAGCCAGCGATTCTTTATCATGATTTTAATCCAATCGTTACTAATCTTTAAATCAGCCATTATTGCCATCATGTACTTTGATGATAAATCCCGTCTTGATGCGGATGCCAGCCCTGTTCCATAATAAACCATTGCCGTCGACGATAAAAATCCAATTTGGAACATCAGTAGCTTTTCAGAAAACGGTGATACCGTAGAATCCGTAATTTCATGGTCAAAAGTAGGTGCACTTGGAAGATTTTCTGAAATCAAAACCTCATTAAACATTTTAATATTCTCCCCTGCCGATTTTATTACTTTCAGTAAGAAATTTTTAACTATAGTTGACTTTGCAACTTGATGGGTGGCAACTATCAAGGCTTTAGCAAATGAACTTTTTTTCAAATTAAAATAAATATTAGTAATTTCAATACAACTTAAAGCTCTTTTTTCTCCAAACCAACCTGTTACATAATTGTTATCATCTACATATTCTGAACTATCAGGTGGATTTAACACAGGAGGTCGATGATATACTCCTTTTTCTAACAAAATATCCTTTGTTCTATTACTTAATTCAACCGCACTTGCATTACATTCATTAAAATAATTACGAACATCTAGTCGGGAACATGTAGTTATTGCTCCACTATACCCATGACAACCATGTAAAGACATGATGTTTACATACTTCAAACACAAAATATCAGAAAAAAGGCGGGGGGCATTTGGTGTATAGTCATTATCCGTAAATCCAATAGGAATTGGATAACCTTCACTCCTAAAAAATTCTTTTATCTTTTCAATATGCTTCGTACTTAGAGACATTGCATATTCAAATACGCCTCTTATGTCAATATCCTCTATATGTTCCATCATATGTTTGTGAATACATATACTTGCTGTTTCGTTCATATACTGCGTCCAAAGTGCGGCAATTTCAGCGGAAGTTATTTTAGCATTAGATGTATTATCCAATTTAAACACCCCATGTTTTTATTGATAAGGTGTCCTATTCACTACTTCAAAATTCATATTATAGAGGAAATGTTCATGATCTGTGTCTAATAATAATCTAAGTGTTTTAATAACACTAAATTTCAATGTAGAGGTAGATACTTTTAAATATCTTAATTAGCTTCATTATTAGCTTAAAGTGGGAATTCAAGTTACACAATCGTTAGACAATATACTCTTAAATTTTAAAAATTTATTAAGAGTTCCTTCTTTAACATAGGTTAGATTTGTATTTCTTTAATTATCTTTAAATTCACATTGTTTTCGGTGGGCATAAATTGCTCTCACTTATTTTATTTAATTAAACTAACCTGCTCCTTTCGTATTATAAGGTTAGCCAGAATGCTAAATATTTCTGGTTGACCTTTTTTAAAATGGTTTTATTATATCAGTAGCCAGGGTAGAACGTATCTGCTCGTGGGGCTTCGACCCCGTCAGCTAAACTGTTCGCCCCCTACTTGTAGAAACATGATTGAGGCTGGTTGGGACGTAGATCTCGTATAACAAGCGAAGCTGTGACACTGCATGGAGGAATTAGGGGTTACTGGCAAATTAATAGTTCAGGAGGAGGAGATTTAGAATGAATCCAGTCGTTGGTCTGGATATATCAAAAGGGGAAAGTCAAGTTCAAGCATTCTTAGATAAAGGCAAACCTTATCGTAAGAGTTTTAAAGTTTCACATACTGTTGAGGGTCTTAGTTCACTTGTGTCTTTTCTTGAGGATGTGAAAAAAGAGTCAGGCAAGAAGCCTTCAATAATTTTAGAAGCTACGGGGCATTACCAAACACCAGTAGTTCATTACTTGGAAGAACGAGGTTATTTATTAATTATCATCAATCCACTGATTTCCTATAAGGCTAGATCTTCAAGCTTAAGAAAGGTAAAGACAGATGTCATTGATGCTTATCTCCTCTGTGAGTTGTTTTATAAGGAGGAATTAGAGCCATATAAAAAGCGTGGAGTCCAGTTATTAAACCTTCGCAACCTTACTAGACAACATGAAAATATAACTGGAGTGATGATTCAAACAAAGCTTCAATTTCAGGCAGTGCTTGAACAAGTGTTTCCTGAATATAAAGGGGTTTTTGGAGATTTATATTCAGTGGTGTCACTTTTAACTCTTTCAGAGTTCCCTTCTTCTGAGGATATTTTGAATGCAAGCGAAGAAGTAATTACAGACAAAATAAATGGTCTTTGTAAGAGTCGATCAAGCAGGTGGGCAAAGGAAAAAGCAATTCAACTTAAAGCAGCGGCTGCACGTAATCCTTTTGAAAAGACAGTCTATCAGAGTCATATTTTAAGTCTTGGTATGTACATTAAAATGATTCTTCAATACAAAGAGCATCTAGCAAAGTTAGAGACCGAGATAGATGCCCTCGCTAAAGATATTGAAGAATATACTATTATCAAATCTATTCCTGGTATTGGAGAAAAAATCGCTGCAACGATTATTTCAGAGATTGGGGATATAGATCGGTTTAATGACCCTAAAAAGCTTGTAGCATTCGCTAGTGTTGATCCTAGTGTCTTTGAATCTGGTAAGTTTTCTGCCACCAAAAACCGAATTACTAAAAGAGGATCTAGTAGACTTAGACACGCCTTGTTTATGGCTGTTCGTTGTGCCATTCGTGATTGCCGTAAAAAGAAAACAACGGATGAAATCATACCCCGCAATAAAAGAATGCGAGAATTTTACGATAAGAAACGTGATGAAGGAAAGCCTTTTAAAGCAGCTGTTATTGCCTGTGTAAATAAACTCTTACATTGGATATTTGCCCTTTTAAAGAACAGAACAACTTTCCAAGATATAGCTTAGAAGCTAAATCTAACCAAGTAACGCAAAACCTTCCAAGTCTAAACAAACGGAAGGTTATTTGGCATGATTATTTTTAGTATAGCATGAAATATTTTAAGTTTTTAATGAAAAATATTGACAAACTATTAGCTGGTTTACTTTAAGTGAGTCTTTTCACAATCTTATGCTATTTATAAAAAACAAGGGACCTATACAAAATAGGTCTTTAAGTATTACTGTATATTTTCCTTGTATTGTTCATTTAAAAAACTCTAAAAACCATAAAATAAATTAGCAAAATAATGGCAAGAGTGATGATAAATCGAATAATTCCAGATATAATTTTATTCATCTTTTTCCTCCTTACTTTGTTTGAATTGTTTGAAATAATACAACGTCTCCTTTCAATTCTTTAAAGAAAATTATACCATTTTTATGAAATTTTCAGATAAAATAATAAATTTATTTATTCCACTATTCTGCCCCGTTAGCAAAAAAAGGACCATGGGGACGGTTCTGGCGGTACTTATGGTTGTATTTCTATTACCGAAAAAAGCCATTAGAACCGTCCTCCCCAAGGTCAAAACAACTCTTTCCGTTGCTCACGCATCCACTGAGCAGCCTGAGTTTCCCCTTGTTCATCTGATTTTTCAAGTTCTGTAACGATATTTTTGTAATCTGTGTCGCTACGATTTTGACTCATTTTAGCTGCAGCTTGAATCGAGGTAATTTCTATTCTAAAGCCAACAATTCCTTTCATTTCGCTCTCAAGAAACTTAGAATCAAAAGTATGCCATTGCCGCCCGTTTTCTCGATGAGACTCGTATCGGTTGAGCAGCATATCTAAATCCGCTTTCAATTCATCCGAAGTCAAGATGCTTGCTGTTCCATACGTATGTACGGCTAGATAATCCCATGTGGGGACCTCGTCCACCGTATACCAACTTGATGAAATGTAAGCATGAGGTCCTTGAAAAATAAGCAACACATCAGTATTATTTTCCAAAGTCTTTTTCTGCATGTTTCCGTAGGCGATGTGCCCCGTCGCATAGATTTTCC
This sequence comes from Neobacillus soli NBRC 102451, assembly GCF_001591665.1. Taxonomy (GTDB): domain Bacteria; phylum Bacillota; class Bacilli; order Bacillales; family Cytobacillaceae; genus Neobacillus; species Neobacillus soli. The sequence continues at coordinate 18,461 of NZ_BCVI01000077.1, forward strand.
CGTCATCTTCGCGAATCTCTATAGGAATGTGTGTAGCGATGGGCCGATGTTCATCGACAGTTATTAGTAATGCAAACGGATTAGATTTCATAAATTGAATTGCCTCATCATGGTTCATACGATATTGCTTCGGAATGTACACAATAATCATCCTTTCAACTTGTATTTGGGTATTTAAAAATATCCGATAAAAAAATAATATTGTACAAACTGACATTTTAAAAGGTACAATAACAAACAAATATACATGTCAGAGGTTGCTGTGAATGAAAAATACCATTTTTGTTTTTAAGGATGACTCTCCCAAATACAAACAAATTTACGAGCAGTTTAAATTATTTATTGAGCGGGGTGACATAGCAGCTGATGATTCATTACCTTCCATTCGCCAACTTGCTGATTCCCTTCAAGTAAGCCGCAATACAACATTAATGGCATATGAGCAGCTTGTAGCTGAAGGCTATATCCGTGGAGAAGGTCGAAAAGGGTATTTTGTAAATGAATTAGAGCCACTTTTATTTCAAGATGACTTAGTTCTTCCCAATAAAAAGCAAACAAAGTCGTTGACACAAGTCCTACTTGATTTCCGAGCAGGAGCCGTAGATCAAACAAATTTTCCCTTGAAAATTTGGAGGAGAATATCAAATCAAGTTTTGACATTACAGGAAAGCTTTCAATACGGGGAACCATTTGGTGAAGTGTGCTTACGCGAACAAATCGCTACATATTTACTTCAATCTCGAGGGGTGAAAACAGATCCAAATGCGATTATTATCGGCAGTAGTACCCAACAAATGTTGATTTATCTCGGACAAATCCTGAAGGATGATTTCACTAGCATTATTGTAGAGGACCCAGGTTATGATGGAGCAAGGGAGGCTTTTCAATTTCATGGTTTCACGCTTGAACCTTTACCAGTTTATGAATCAGGTGCTGATTTTTCAAAATTAGAACAAATGACCTCAAGGTTAATCTATGTAACACCCTCCCATCAAAGTCCAATAGGTGTTAGCATGTCTATTCAACAAAGACAAATGCTTATTAATTTGGCTAACAAGATGCATGGATATATTATCGAAGACGATTACGATAGTGAATTTCGTTATACGCAGCAGCCATTTCCAGCACTTGCTTCCATTGATTCAAAAAGAGTCATTTACCTAGGGAATTTCTCAAAGTCCTTCCTTCCAGGAATCCGTCTAAGTTATATGGTGCTGCCACAGTTACTTTTAGACCGTTATAAAAATCAATTTCTTCATTTCGAGAGTAATACTTCACTTCTTAGCCAGCTTACAATGGCTACATTTATGGAAGAGGGAGAATGGAATCGCCATATAAAACGAATGCGTCTTGTTTATACGCGAAAAATGCAATGCTTAGTTTCAGAATTAAAAAAACACTTCAAACAAAATATATCCATTATTGGGGAGCAGTCTGGCTTGTACGTATTAGTTAAGATACATCTAAATCGATCAGAAGAATGGTTGATTGAGCGTGCTTCCATTTATGGGGTTAAAGTGTATCCTACCTCTATCTATTTCATAAAAAAAAATTCTGATGAGGCAATTATTAAACTAGGATTCAGTAACCTAACTTGTGAGGAAATTCAGTTAGGTGTGAAGCTTTTAAAAAAGGCCTGGGCATAAAAAACACCCCGAGGTCATTGACCATGGGGACGGTTCGAGACCAGTGGCCTTAGTTTAACGGGATTACGAGAATTTCCAATTAATAACCAGCAAATGTCGTAAGTCTCGTAAAAAAAAAGGCCGGATTCATCTCCTGAATCCGGTCTTTACTATTTAACCCATTTCCGCCGAATCGATTGCCACAGGGACGGTTCTGGCGGCCTACTTCTTTCATCTGTTGATCGAAAAAAGCCACCAGAGCCGTCCCCTTGGCCCCAAAAACTAAATCTCATTTTTACGTGTCCACTTTTAAGACTAACCTCAAATAGACGCTATTGGAACCCG
>NZ_BCVI01000078.1 GCF_001591665.1 Neobacillus soli NBRC 102451
CGCTCCAGTCCTGTCGTGCGCTAAACGGGCGCCTCCGCTTTTCTTGATTGCAACTTGCATTAGGAGGAAAGAAATTGTAAAATACCTTTGGAGTTAATATACTGTTTTAATGCGATCCTTGATGGATAAAATAAATAGATTGACGGAAAGAAAGGGTTGTGAAGATGTCCAATGAATTTCGCGTTTGCGATGATTGCCAGGCCGTGAATTTAAAGACATTGATCCCTCGTTTGAAAGAAATCGATCCGGATGCTGAAGTCAAAATTGGCTGCCAATCCTATTGCGGGCCTGGCCGGAAAAAGACCTTTGCCTTCGTTAATAACCGCCCATTGGCTGCGTTAACGGAAGAGGAATTGATGGAAAAAGTAAATAAAAAGATCAAATAATCACCTTGGACCAATTGCTTAGGTGATTTTTCTTTTTCGATAAATGTCGAAAAGTCCTGTAGAATTTTGCTGAAAATTGGGTGGCAATTGGGATATAATAAAAGCAAGTTAGTATTCGAGGAAGAGGGAATTAGGGTGGCATATTCGACGGAAAAACTTCGAGAAGAAAAAGTGTTTAAAGACCCCGTCCATCGCTATGTCCATGTGCGTGACCGGGTGATTTGGGATTTAATCGGGACGAAGGAGTTTCAGCGCCTGCGCCGGATTAAACAGCTGGGGACGGCCTTTTTGACCTTTCATGGGGCGGAGCACAGCCGCTTCAACCATTCGCTTGGGGTCTATGAAATTGTCCGCCGCATCATCGATGATGTCTTTGCCGGCAGGCCGGAGTGGAATAACGATGAACGCCTGCTCACGCTTTGTGCAGCCCTGCTCCATGACCTCGGACATGGTCCGTTTTCCCATTCCTTTGAAAAAGTGTTTGACCTTGATCATGAAGAATTTACCGGGAAGATTGTCTTAGGGGATACGGAAGTGAATAAGGTCCTCCTGAGGGTGAGTCCGGATTTCCCGACGCAAGTAGCGGAAGTCATCGCGAAGACATCCGAGAAAAAGCTGGTCATCAGCTTAATTTCCAGTCAGATTGATGCCGACCGGATGGATTATTTGCAGCGCGACGCTTATTTTACCGGTGTCAGCTACGGTCAATTTGATATGGAGAGAATATTAAGGGTAATGCGGCCAAGGGAAGACCAGGTCGTGATCAAGAAAAGCGGGATGCACGCGGTTGAGGACTATATAATGAGTCGCTACCAGATGTATTGGCAGGTTTATTTTCACCCTGTTTCACGTAGTGCCGAGGTGATTTTGACAAAAATCCTTCACCGCGCCAAGCAATTGTTTAAAGAAAACTATGCGTTTACGTATGAACCGATCCACTTTACGTCCTTCTTTAATGAACAAGTGACATTAGCAGACTATTTAAAATTAGATGAATCCATCATTTTATATTATTTTCAAAATTGGCAGGAAGAGAGAGACCCCGTTTTAAGTGACCTTTGCCGGCGTTTTGTCAATCGCAATCTATTCAAGTATGCCGAATTTGATCCTGCGAAAGAATACAAAAAGCTCGCTGAACTAGGTTCCTTATTCGAAAAGGCGGGGATTGACCCTGACTATTATTTGGTTGTCGATTCATCCTCGGATTTGCCGTACGATTTTTACCGGCCGGGTGAGGAAGGGGAGCGGCTGCCGATTCATTTATTGATGAAAAATGGGGAATTGCGGGAGCTTTCGCGGGAGTCGGAGATTGTTGATGCGATTTCGGGGAAAAGACGAACCGACCATAAGCTTTATTATCCGGCTGATTTCCTTGAGGATGCTGCTGGTGAGCAAGATATTATTAAGAAAATTCGTGCGCTTTTGGAAATATAAGAGTAGATATGAGACCTGTTAAGATGGAGTAGGAGATGACGAATATTGTTAAATGATCATGCGAAGCTGATGCAGGCGGTGATGGTTGCTGGTGAAATTACTGGCCGGAAAAAGCTGCAAAAGATGATATATATAGCGAAAAAGGTTGATTTTCCGTTTCAGGAGCGCTTCCAGTTTCATTTTTACGGGCCTTATTCGGAGGAATTGACGACGAGGGTGGAAGAGCTTTGTAATATGGGTTTTCTCAATGAAGTGAAGGAGAAAAAGGGCGGCTATTTTCAATATCGCTACACGCTGACAGATCCGGGGATGGAATTCTTGAGCTTGAATGAGGTCGAGATGCCTTATTTGCAGGATTGTCTTGTTGATATGAATGAGCAAAATGCTAGATTTCTTGAGCTTGTGTCGACGGTTTTATATTTTGATAATCTATCAAAAGCGGAGGTGGCGGGCAAGGTATTTACCTTGAAAGCCAGCCAGCGCTACACCGAGGCGGAAATTGATGAGGCCTATCACTATATTGAGGCATTAAAAGAAAAAGCTAAGCTCCATTAAAACTGGGAGCTTAGCTTTTTTTGCTGGTGCCTTTTTGCTGGTGCCTGACACCAATACTTAGGGGTGTCCACCCCGCGCGTACAAATGTCCACGAGTGGTGCCTGACACCATAAATGACACCAAATGAAACCATAAAAACACCAATTATTTGTCGCTTGCGCGGACGCCGGCAACTGCGTAGTTGTTTTTGCTCATTTCTTCGATGAAGACGGTGATGTTTTCTTTTGGGGCGCCGGTTGTTTCGCTGACTGCGTCGGTTACTTTGGTAACGAGCGCCCTTTTTTGATCGTCTGTGCGTCCTTCGAGCATTTTTACGGTAACGTATGGCATGGTTAGTTCCTCCTTTACTGCGTAACTGTAAGTTAGTGTTCCACAAATAATGAAAAAGTGCAATAACTATTGGTACATTTGAATTTCTTTTTCTAAGCGGGTTCATGTATACTGAAGGGAATATGAGCGCCAGAAAATAGAAAAGCGGAGGCCGCCATTTCGATATGCCCGCCATCCGCTCCTAGAAGGAAGGAGAAACACATTTGGATAGATTTCTTGCATATCCGCTCGAGCTGATTCCCTATGTAGCGATTACGCTTGTCTTTGCCTTTACGTTTCATGAGTTTGCCCATGCGTTTGTGGCCTATAAATTCGGAGACATGACAGCGGCAAAGCAAGGGCGGCTGACATTAAATCCGCTCAAGCATCTTGACCCAATCGGCACGATCCTAATTTTTATTGCCGGCTTTGGCTGGGCCCGTCCGGTTCCGGTTAATCGCTTTTTCTTTAAAAAGCCGCGCTTAGCAGGCATTCTTGTTTCGGTAGCTGGGCCGCTTTCTAATTTGATTTTGGCTTCGATTGGCTTTATCGCAGGGTACGCTTTAACCCGATCCGGCGTGGAGCTAAATGATAACTTTAATAACTTTCTGATGATCTTTATCAACCTTAATATTGTCTTGTTTGTTTTTAATCTGCTCCCGTTTCCGCCGCTGGACGGATACCGGATTATTGAAGATTTAGCCCCAAATCAGGCGCGGGCAAAGATGACCCAGTATGAACAGTACGGGATGCTGATCTTTTTGATTTTAGTGTTTACGCCGCTTGATAACTATACGATTCAGCCAATTTTTAATGTGGTTATCCCTTGGGTAAGAGAAGGGTTAAGCAATTTCTTTTATAGTATCTTTTTCTAGGAGGTCGTCATGTCGATGGAAGAAAAGAAGAAAAAACTTGGTTTTAACATTATCAAAAAAAGTGATCCGACCGATGGGCACAAGGGTTATGGCAAAGGTGCCCTCAGCCTTGATAATGTTTCCCCGGTAATGATTGATGTCGAGGCGGGGGAAGCGGAGATTGATGTTGGCGCATTGCATGCCCGCAGTGCAGTGGAAAAGGGGATTAAGTTTTTAAAGGTCCAAGAGGAAGTGCCAAACGGCAAACCGTATTGGCTCGTTTGGGTGACGATTGACCGCAACGAAGCTGGTCCCTATTATGCAGGCGTTACCGCTTGTTATATGACGGTGGACCGCGAAATTCGGCGCGGCTACAAATCACTGCCCGAGCACGTCAACCGTATGGATAAGTCATTGAAGCGCCACATCATTGTCGATGATATGGATGAAAAGTCAAAAAAGGTGCTGGCCGATTTCCTGCGTGGACATAATGAGGTATTGTGGAATAATTCAAGTGATGAGTTGAAAAAAGGGCTACTGGCAGAATAAAATTGCAGAAGCGGCCATTTTCCTGTAGTTTTTTTGAAAAATAGGTAGTATGATAAGCAATGTGTGAACACGTAAAACTAGGACAAGAAAAGCTCCGGATTATTCCGGAGCTTTTCTATTTGAATAGAATGGGTCCAACCTGAGCGGCTGGTGGGCTTCGTGAAACGCCACCTGCCGCTTTTCTTAACCCCAAGGCAGGATTTTTTTATACCATGGCACTTTCTTGTTGTCTGTCTTCTTGCCCGGTACTGAATCCGGATTATTGATGTGCTCGGTGCAATAGTCGGTTGGTTCGGTCCCGGCAACAAAATAAGTGAACCGGCGGACCGGGCAATCCTTCGTTGCAAGCTTGCCATTGGCGGGATTAACGTAAACGCCGATAACTCCGTCCTTCGGCGGTGTAAACGCCTTGACGGGCTTCCCTTGCAGCGCTTCCTCCATAAAGTTGGCCCAGATGTTTTTGGCGTACGTTTTTTCCGCGGTTAGCTCAAGCGGCTTGCCAATATCATAACCTGCCCAGACGGCCGTGACCAGCTGCGGCGAGTAGCCGATCATCCAGCTGTCCGTTTCCGTTGAGCCTGATTTTCCGGCATATGGACGGGTAATATCCTTGATAATCGTACTGCCGGTTACTTTCGTATAACCGTTTAACTTTGAATCAAAGATGCCTGTCAACATTTGCGTCATCACAAACGCCTTTGCCGGATCGAGCACCTTTTTCGACCGCTTTTCTTTTTCAAAAATAACATTACCATTATAGTCTTCCACTTTCGTAATCAATGTCGGATAAACCTGTTTTCCACCGTTGGCAAGCAAACTATAGGCATTCGCCATTTCAATCACGCGAACCCCCGAAGTCCCCAATGCCAGCGAAGGAACTTGGGCCATTTTTGAAGACAGTCCAAACTTCCGCGCCGTCTTAATTAACGAATCTTCTCCTAAAAATAAATGCGTTTTTACCGCAAAAATATTATCGGAGACGGCTAAGGCTTGGGCGAGGGTGATTTCACCGTCCGCATACTTGTTATTAAAGTTATGGGGCGTATAATCGGCTTGGCCATCATCAAAATGGAACGTCGTCAGCTCACTCCGCATCGTCGAGGACGGAGTAAAGCCTTGCTCTAAGGCAGCATAATAGAGGAGCGGTTTAATCGTCGAGCCCGGCTGTCTTATCGCCTGGACAGCCCTGTTAAACGGGCTTTTTTCATAATCCCTGCCCCCAACCATCGCCTTCACATCGCCGCTTTTTGGATCCATTGCCACTAAGCCGGCCTGGATTTCCGAGCTGGGGTCGACATACTGCTGGACCTGCCGTTCGGCATCCTCCTGCTGCTTGGTATTAAGGGTGGTAAATACCTTTAAACCGCCGAGGGCAATCGTGCGGTCATCCAAATGTAATTGATTTTTCAGCGCATTTTGGACGGCATCCTGAAAATAGGGCGCCATCTTCACCTTTTGAGTGGAATGTGTCCCCACAAAGGTAAGTTTTTTTTCAGCCGCTGTTGTGGCGGCTTCTTTTTTGATGTAGTGATTTTTCACCATCGATTGCAGAATAATCGCCTGGCGGTTTTTAGCGTTTTTTATGGAGGCGAGCGGCGAGTAGAGGCCCGGCCCTTTCGGAATTCCTGCGAGCATACTCGCTTCGGAAAGGTTTAGTTTGGCTGCCTTTTTTCCATAATAGTACTGGCTGGCTGCTTCGACACCATAGGCACCGTTTCCATAATAAATCGTGTTTAAATAGCCTTCGAGAATATCATTTTTTGAATAATTCATTTCGAGACGGATCGTATAAAAGGCCTCACGCAGCTTCCGATTCCATGTTTTGTCGTGTTCAAGAAAGAGGTTCCGGGCATATTGCTGCGTGATCGTGCTTGCGCCCTGGACCTTAGCAAACGCTTGAATATCAGCAAGTACAGCGCCAGCGATACGTTTATAATCGAAACCATTATGGTTGTAAAAATTTTTATCCTCAATCGAGACGGTCGCGTTGACTAAGTCCGGTGAAATATCCTTTAAGCGGACCCAATAGCGTTTTTGACCGCTATTGCTCTCGCCAATCAACGTACCATCATCGGCGAAAAATAACGTCGATTGCGGAACGGCCAGCGGCGGAGCCCCTAACACTTTGGCATAGCCGAGAATGCCAAGGAAGAGGAGAAGCATACAAATCATGCCTATCAAACTGATGATAATTAATGCCCGCAAATATTTTATGGTCTTTCGAAACCCTTGATCAGTCATGATTTCCACGTCATTCACCTCACTGTTTTTCCAGTTTTTTAAAAAATAGATAGTAATAGTATTGAAAAAATAGAGTCTTTTTAAACATGGATGAAAAATTTCTTTAAATTTTGCTAGACTTTTTTTTCCGTTTGTAATTCAATAGGTTGGGTAGCATAAAAATTACAGGCAATTGTATGAAAATGAGATACAGATGAAAGGAAGATAAATATGACAATTTGGTTTACAGAAAAGCAAACTGAAAACTTTGGGATCACAATGAAAGTGAATAAAACTTTACATACAGAGCAAACAGACTTTCAAAAGCTTGATATGATTGAAACAGAAGAGTGGGGCAACATGCTGTTATTAGATGACATGGTGATGACCTCTGTCCGCGATGAATTTGTTTACCATGAAATGGTTGCGCACGTGCCGTTGTTTACGCACCCTAACCCGGAGCATGTGCTTGTTGTCGGCGGCGGCGATGGCGGCGTGATTCGTGAAATCTTAAAGCACCCAAGTGTGAAAAAAGCGACGCTTGTCGATATTGACGGTAAGGTGATTGAATACTCGAAGAAATTTCTTCCGGAGATTGCCGGCATGCTTGATGATGCGCGCGTTGACGTTCAAGTGGGCGATGGCTTTATGCATATTGCCGAAAGTGAAAATCAATATGACGTGATAATGGTCGATTCAACAGAACCAGTCGGTCCGGCGGTAAACCTGTTTACAAAAGGATTTTATGCAGGAATTTCTAAGGCGTTGAAAGAAGATGGAATTTTTGTTGCCCAATCCGATAACCCTTGGTTTAAAGCGGACTTAATCCGTACCGTCCAGCGCGATGTGAAGGAAATTTTTCCGATTACCCGTCTTTACGTGGCGAATATTCCTACCTACCCAAGCGGTCTATGGGCATTCACCATCGGCTCGAAGAAATACGATCCATTAGCGGTGAGAGATGATCAGTTCTTTGACATCGAAACAAAATACTACACAAAAGAACTTCACAAAGCAGCGTTTGTCTTGCCGAAGTTTGTTGGCGATTTAGTTAAGTAATGTGTGTGGGGTCAGACCCCATTTGAGTTAATGCGTTATAGCAGCGGGGGTCTGACCCCGCTTGAAAGGAGTTATTATGATGCGTTTTGATGAGGCCTATTCAGGTAATGTATTTATTGGGAGTCACCCGAATTTTGAGGAAAGTCAGGTTGTCTTGTACGGGATGCCGATGGATTGGACGGTCAGCTACCGCCCTGGTTCTCGTTTCGGCCCGGCACGTATTCGCGAGGTGTCGATTGGTCTTGAGGAGTATAGTGCCTATCTTGACCGCGAGCTTGATGAGGTAAAGTATTATGATGCGGGCGATATTCCGCTTCCGTTTGGAAATCCGCAGCGCAGCCTTGATATTATTGAAGAGTTTGTCGACCAAATCCTTGCTGCCGGTAAGTTCCCGCTTGGCATGGGCGGCGAGCATCTCGTTTCATGGCCGGTGATGAGGGCTGTTTATAAAAAGTACCCGGATTTAGCAATTATCCACTTTGACGCCCATACCGACCTGCGTGAGAATTACGAAGGCGAGCCGTTGTCACACTCGACTCCGATTCGCAAGATTGCGGAATTGATTGGTCCGAAGAACGTTTATTCGTTCGGAATCCGCTCGGGGATGAAGGAAGAATTCGAGTGGGCGAAGCAAAATGGCATGCATATCTCGAAATTTGACGTGCTTGAGCCGTTAAAGGAAATCCTGCCAACACTGGCCGGCCGTCCTGTTTATGTGACAATTGATATCGATGTCCTCGATCCGGCGCATGCACCTGGAACCGGTACGGTCGATTGCGGCGGCATCACGTCGAAAGAGCTGCTCGCTTCCATCCACGCGATTGCCCGTTCCGAAGTAAACGTTGTCGGCGGCGATCTTGTTGAGGTTGCACCCATCTACGATCCATCCGAGCAAACAGCAAACACGGCCAGCAAGCTGCTGCGCGAAATGCTGCTAGGCTGGGTGAAATAAATATTTGGTGCCTGACACCAATTTTTAAATGACACCAATTAAAGTGGCGGTGCCTGTCCCGAGGTCGGGGCGGGCATCTTTTGATTTGTACGGTTACAATGTTTATAATAGAAAAAGTATGAGATAAGACACGCCTGATAATTCGCAGGACTAGAATCATTTCGAAGATGAGCCTAGGTTCCTTTTTAAAAAGGCCTTTATGGAGATTCGCAAATAAAAGGCTAACATTCGCAAATAAACGTCTTTGATTCGCAAATAAACGTCATTGATTCGCAAATAAACTTGATATTTTCGCAAATAAACGAGGCAGTTTGTGGAAAAAAGAATAAGGGAGTGCAGTTTCGTTGGAGATTCCCGTGAAAATTAAGGTAAAAACGACGATTGATGAGCAGGAAACGTTTGAATTGACGGCTTTTGGCCGCTATTATAAAAAGAATCATGCTTTTTTCCTTCAATATGAGGAAGTGATGGAGGAGGGCAGTGTACGCACGATTGTGAAGGTGGCGGCGGATGAGGCGCTGATTTTACGGGGCGGTGCGGTGAAAATGCGGCTTCCGTTTCGTTTGCATGAAAAACTGCACGGCAGCTATGAGATGCCGTTTGGCACGTTTGAAACGACGACATTGGCGAGGAGAATCAAGCATACTGAAGGTCATCTTGACATCCTTTATGATTTTGTGATGCAGGGCGCAGCCAGCGGTACATACCATTTAGAAATTAGCTTTCAGGAGGATTTGAAATGAATATAGTTGAACAAGTGCAAACGAAGATTAAAGCCGAGATTCGCGCAGCAGTGTTGAAAGCTGGGCTTGCGACGGAGGAGCAGATTCCCGATGTGATTCTTGAAATCCCGAAGGAGAAAACGCACGGTGATTACGCGACGAATATGGCGATGCAGCTTGCTCGTGTCGCCAAGAAGGCGCCGCGGATGATTGCCGAGGCGTTGGTGGCAAATTTTGACCGTTCGCAGGCTTCGATTGAAAAAATTGAGCTGGCGGGGCCGGGGTTTATCAATTTTTATATGAATAATAGTTACTTAACCGAGTTGATTCCGACGGTGCTTGAAGCTGGGGACGCATACGGTGCGACGACGGTCGGCAATAAGCAGAAGGTCCAGGTGGAGTTTGTCTCGGCCAATCCGACGGGTGATCTGCACCTGGGTCATGCCCGCGGTGCGGCGGTCGGCGATTCGCTTTGCAATATTTTGGACAAGGCAGGCTATGAAGTTTCCCGCGAATACTATATTAATGATGCCGGCAACCAGATCAATAATTTGGCGTTGTCTGTCGAGGCCCGCTATTTCCAGGCACTTGGTTTGGAAAAAGAAATGCCGGAGGGCGGCTACCATGGGGCCGATATTATTGGCATCGGGAAAACGCTGGCGGAGGAGTTTGGCGACAAGTATGTGAACGTTACGGAAGATGACCGTCAAGCATTTTTCCGCGCGTATGGCTTGAAGTATGAAATGGCGAAATTGAAAGAGGATCTTGAAGATTTCCGCGTTCGTTTTGATGTCTGGTTTTCGGAAACGTCGCTTTATCAAAATGGAAAAATTGATGAGGCCTTGGCAGCGCTCAGGGCGAGCGGCTATGTCTATGAGGAAGACGGGGCGACCTGGCTTCGTTCGACGGACCTTGGTGATGACAAAGACCGGGTGTTAATCAAGCAGGATGGTTCGTATACGTATTTGACGCCAGATATCGCTTACCATAAGGACAAGCTTGGGCGCGGTTTTGAAAAGCTGATTAATATTTGGGGTGCCGATCACCACGGCTATATACCAAGGATGAAGGCGGCAATTCAGGCGTTAGGCTATGACCGTGAGGCGCTTGAGGTCGAAATCATTCAGCTTGTTCACCTCTATAAAGATGGGGAAAAGATGAAGATGAGTAAGCGGACCGGGAAGGCCGTGACGATGCGTGATTTGGTCGATGAGGTCGGCCTCGATGCCGTCCGTTATTTCTTTGCGATGCGGAGCTCAGATACGCATATGGACTTTGATTTGGATTTAGCGGTGTCGGAGTCGAATGAAAATCCAGTGTATTATGCACAGTATGCGCATGCACGGATTTCAAGTATTTTGCGTGCGGGTGTGGAGCAGGGTGTTCGGGTCGATGCGGATGCTGATTTTTCGTTGGTGGCTTCTGAAAAAGAGATGGACTTATTGAAGAAGCTTGGTGAGTTTCCGTCGGCTGTCGGCGAAGCGGCGTTGAAGCGTGTGCCGCACCGGATCACGAATTATATCTTTGAGCTGGCGTCAACGTTCCATAGTTTTTATAATGCCGAGAAAGTGCTTGATCCAGAGCACCCAGAGCGGAGTAAGGCGCGTCTGGGCTTGGTAAAATCCGTGCAAATTACCATGAAAAATGCACTTGCCTTAATTGGCGTTTCTGCACCGGAAAAAATGTAATATGGTCGTTTTTGGGCTCCCTTTCTTGTTGAGAGGGGGCTTTTTTGTGGCCGAATCCCAATACCCTCCTAAAAATTCCATCTTGCAATAAAAGCTTGGCTTCATTCAGAATGAAAACTATAAACTGACCACAGCTATCATGAATATCCCACCCAAAAAATGCAAATAGTAATAAGGAATTTTGAGTGAGGAGTGAACCGAACGAATGAATGTAGGAAGAGCAATGGAAATTGTTGAATCCGCTGATATGGTCAGTGTTACGTACGAGGGGACGCCTGTAATCATTCAACATGTGGATGAAGCCGCAAAACTAGCAAGGATTTATTCAAGAATGGACCCAGATCACGAAAGAGATGTCCCAGTTTTAAACCTAATAGAAGAATAAGAACAGAGTCTCCGACACCCTCGGGGACTCTGTTCTTTTTACAAAAAGTAAGAAATTGCACCAGCGATACACTCCTTCACCGACCTCGAAATATTGCGCTTATTTAACACTTCCAATGACAAAAGGACGGAGTCGCCGATATCCTTATTGATAATTCCCTTTAAGCGCTCAATAAAGGCAGGATCATAAATATAGCAATTAATTTCCTTATTTAAAAATAAGCTCCGTTTATCAAAATTAGCGGTTCCGATATCGCAGATTTTATCATCAATGACAATGGTCTTCGCATGATAAAAGCCATTTTTATATTGATAAACTGCCGCGCCTTCTTTAATCAGCCGCCGTAAATAGCGGTAGGAGGCTTCTTGGACAAGGAGATGGTCAGCAGTATAGGGGACAATAACCGTAATATCAATGCCGCGCTGTAAGGCTGCCAGTAAGGCTCCAAACAGTTTTTTACTTGGAATAAAATAAGGAGAACCAATGATAATCGACTGATCTGCCTGTCCCATCAATCGGATAAAAAATTCCTCCAGATGTCCGGCAGCGGTTGGAATAAACTGATGGCGAATCACACCTTGTGGCCTCACCGGGAAATAATCCGGATTCCCCTGTAAACCCTTGCTCGTTGCCTCCTGCCAATCGATGAAAAACTCACTTTGCAAAAAATTGACACTCTCACCGGTAATTTTTAAATGATAATCCCGCCATGGACTCAAGACAGGATCTTCATCAATATATTCTTTGCCAATATTAAAACCGCCGAGATAGCCAATCATCCCGTCAATAATGGTAATCTTACGGTGATTCCTGACTTGGGAAGAATAAAAAAGATAGGGAGGCCTAATCGGATTACTAAAGGAAAATTCCACCCCCGCCTCCCGCAGTTCCTCAACAGCTGCCTTGGTAACCTTCCAGCTGCCAACCGGGTCAACAAGGAGGCGCACTTCTACCCCCGCAAGTGCTTTTTCTTTTAAAAGAGAGAAAAATTCCCGACTGACCGCATCATCCTTGACGATATAAAATAATACATGAACATGTTTTTTCGCGTCTCTAATCGCATGAAAATAATCGATGAACAATTCCCTGCCATGCGTAAAAATTTCAAAATTGCCGTGAAGGATTGCTGTTTCAGTTCGACTGACAAGGGAGGTATGTTTCCGCCGGCCTAGATTAAAATCTAAAACAAGCCAGATAATGATAAGAATCAGCAGAACGCTTATAATGAGTGCAAAATTCATCTAGAATCCTTCCTCCAATCAGTGTTGTTAGGATTTCCGAAAGCGTTCGTTTCTATAAGTTGTAACAACTTTGCAAAAAATTGGTTGACTGAATGCTCATTCATCATATAATAGAGTTAAGCGTAAGTTCTGAAAATTGATTATTTTCTATGACTTGCAAATAGTAGGGGAAGGGGCGTTTCACATGAATGGTCTATTATGGGTCAACCTCATTGCATTTTTGGCTGTAACCGCTTACGCAATCAGCCTGTTCGTTTATGTTGTCAAAACACGGATTGAATTCATAAAGCTTGGCAAGAAGGTCGACTTTGATAACAATGTCAAAGAACGTCTGCACAAAATTTGGGTTAATGTATTTGGACAGAAGAAACTGCTGAAGGATAAAAAAAGCGGAGCGATCCATGTTATGTTTTTTTACGGTTTCATCCTTGTCCAATTTGGTGCGATTGATTTTATTATCAAAGGAATTAAACCAGGGGCACACCTGCCGCTTGGGCCGTTATACTCAGGGTTTACTTTTTTTCAAGAGCTTGTCACACTGACCATTCTCGTGGCGGTCATCTGGGCCTTCTATCGCCGTTATGTTGAAAAATTAGTCCGTTTAAAACGCAATTTTAAATCAGGTCTTGTGCTCATTTTTATCGGCGGTTTGATGGTTTCCGTCCTCATCGGAAATGGTATGGGCATCATCTGGCATGGGGAGGAACCATCTTGGACAGAGCCTGTCGCCTCGCTCCTTTCGCTCGGATTTTCATGGCTTGGTGAAACCGCCTCCATTGCCATTTTTTATGTGGCCTGGTGGGCGCACTTATTATTCTTATTAACCTTTCTAGTGTATGTACCGCAGTCAAAGCACGCCCACTTAATTGCCGGTCCGGCCAATGTTTATTTCAGCCGGTTAGAAAACGCCGGAAAGTTGAAAAAGGTGGATTTTGAAGATGAAACACAAGAGTCGTTTGGAGTGGGAAAAATTGAAGACTTCACCCAGCACCAAATGATTGACCTTTATGCCTGCGTTGAATGCGGCCGCTGTACCAACATGTGTCCAGCAACGGGGACAGGCAAAATGCTGTCGCCAATGGACTTAATCGTAAAGCTCCGTGACCACTTAACAAATCACGGCGCGTCCGTAACCTCTAAACAGCCATGGGTGCCGACATTTGCTTTTGGCGGGACAAAAGGAAACCAAATTGCCCTTGCCGCAGCGGGACAAGGTGCCGGGGAAACTGCTGCAGCCCTAGCTTACAGTCCAAGCTTGATTGGCGACGTGATTACGGAAGAAGAAATTTGGGCGTGTACCACCTGCCGTAACTGTGAAGACCAATGTCCAGTCATGAATGAACACGTTGATAAAATTATTGACCTTCGCCGTTATCTAGTGTTAACAGAAGGAAAAATGGACCCGGATGCGCAGCGCGCGATGACCAATATTGAGCGTCAAGGCAATCCGTGGGGCTTAAACCGCAAGGAGCGCGAAAACTGGCGCGATGCTCGCGAGGATGTTCAGATACCAACGGTGAAGGAAATGAGCAAGGCCGGTGAAGAATTTGAATACCTTTTCTGGGTCGGCTCGATGGGTTCCTTCGATAACCGAAGCCAAAAGATTGCCTTATCGTTTGCGAAGCTGATGAACGAAGCAGGCGTGAAGTTCGCAATCTTAGGTAACAAGGAGAAGAACTCTGGTGACACACCGCGCCGTCTTGGAAACGAGTTCTTATTCCAAGAGCTGGCGACAAAAAATATTGAAGAATTTGAAAAGGCTGAGGTTAAGAAAATCGTTACGATTGACCCGCATGCCTATAATATTTTCAAAAATGAATACCCTGACTTTGGCTTGAAGGATGTTGAAGTATACCACCATACGGAAGTGCTTTATGAGCTGGTCCGAGATGGGCGAATTGTTCCTAAGCATGCCGTAAACGAGACGATTACCTTCCATGATTCTTGTTATTTAGGCCGTTATAACGATGTGTACGATCCGCCACGTGAGATTTTAAAGGCGATTCCTGGCGTTAAGCTTGTTGAAATGGAGCGGAGCCGGGAAAAAGCGATGTGCTGCGGGGCCGGCGGCGGCTTGATGTGGATGGAGGAAGAAACAGGCCACCGCATTAACGTGAGCCGAACCGAGCAAGCCTTAGAAGTCAATCCATCGGTGATCAGTTCAGCCTGTCCATACTGCTTAACGATGCTGTCCGACGGAACAAAGGCAAAAGAAGTGGAAGAAAATGTATCCACCTATGATGTCGCCGAACTGCTTGAAAAGACCGTTTTTGGTGAAGTAACCGCGGTCGCGTCATAAGATCATTTGAAATTAGCAGAAGTTGAATGTTTTGTGAATACGTGAAATTTTAAAAATTTTGTGTAAAAATATTCAACTTTTGCTATTTTTTATATAAAATAGAAGATATGAATAAAACGCTTACAATCATTCGCAGCGAGGAAAAAAACAGGCTTGCGTTACTTTTTTTGAATAAATTTGAGCGAGCGTTCAGTCGGTAGGAATAGTTTTAAAGAAAAGGAGCGTGTGTTGAATGGGGAAAACGGTCATTTTAAGTGGGGTTCGAACACCTTTTGGAAAATTAGGGGGAGCATTAAGCAGCTTTACCGCGGCCCAGCTTGGAGGCATCGCTGTGAAGGAAGCATTGCTGCGTGCTGGAGTGAAACCGGAAGAAGTGCAGGAAGTCATTCTTGGAACGGTATTACAAGGTGGACAGGGACAAATCCCATCCCGTCAGGCAGCACATCACGCCGGACTCCCATGGGAAGTGAAAACAGAAACGATTAATAAGGTCTGTGCCTCGGGGATGCGCAGTGTCACCCTGGCCGACCAGATCATCCGCGCCGGTGATGAGGAAGTGATTGTCGCGGGCGGAATGGAATCGATGAGCAACGCCCCCTATATTCTGCCAAAAGCAAGATGGGGTTTCAGAATGGGCGACGCGGCGGTCAAGGATTTGATGATTCATGACGGCTTGAGCTGCAGCTTTACCGGTGTGCACATGGGCACGTACGGAAATTCGACGGCGGAAGAGATGGATATTAGCCGCGAAGCGCAGGACGAGTGGGCTTTGAGGAGCCATGTCCGGGCAATTGCCGCGATTGAAAGCGGGAAATTTGCTGAAGAAATTGTTGCTGTTGAGGTTCCACAGCGAAAAGGAGCACCAGTCGTTGTCGAACACGACGAGGGGCCGCGAAAGGATACATCACTCGAACGGCTTGGCAAACTAGCACCGGTATTTAATGGGGCGGGAACAATTACCGCTGGGAATGCCCCAGGGGTCAACGACGGTGCGGCCGCCCTCGTCTTAATGAGTGAAGAGCGTGCTGTCCGCGAAGGCCGTCAGATGGAAGCGGTAATTTTGGGGCATGCCGCTATTGCGGTGGAACCAAAGGACTTTCCGCAGACGCCTGGACTTGTCATCAATGAACTTTTACGAAAAACGGGCCGGAGCTTGGAAGAAGTTGATTTATTTGAAATCAATGAAGCCTTTGCAGCTGTTGCCTTGGTGAGCGGGAAGATCGCCGGGCTTGACCCGGAAAAGGTCAATGTCAATGGCGGTGCGGTTGCCCTTGGACACCCAATTGGCGCAAGCGGTGCGCGCATCATCCTGACGTTAATGCACGAATTAAAGCGCCGTGGCGGCGGAATTGGTGTGGCTGCGATTTGCAGCGGCGGCGGGCAAGGCGATGCCGTGATGATTGAAGTTCCGAAGGCGTAATTTTAGCCTGGTATGGGTCCGAATTCGGGATTGGTTTTTCCGATAAATGTCTAATTATACAAAAGGGCATAAAAAATATACAAAAGGGTGAAAAAAATAGACAAAACACCCGAAAATATGAACAAAACCATCAGAAAAATAAACAAAACAAATTTTTCAAATAAAAAAATGGGGCTAAACCCAATTTGGAGGGGAAAACATGAAAATTTCAAAGATAATGGTCATCGGTGCCGGGCAAATGGGCTCGGGGATTGCCCAAGTTTGCGCCCAAGCAGGGTACCAGGTTTTATTAAACGATTTGAAACCAGAGTTTGTGGAACGCGGCTTAATAGGAATCAATAAAATTCTTACCCGCAATGTTGACAAAGGCCGCATATCCCAACAACAGAAACAGGTAGTATTGAGTAGCATTACGCCGTCAACCGATCTAAATGATGCCAGTGATGTTGACCTTGTCATCGAAGCGGCCGTTGAAAATATGGAAATTAAAACGAAGATCTTTGCCCAGCTGGATGAAATTGCCCCGGCCCATGCGATTTTGGCAAGCAACACCTCATCACTGCCAATCACGGAAATTGCCGCGGCAACGAAACGTCCGGAAAAGGTCATCGGTATGCACTTTATGAACCCTGTTCCGGTCATGAAGCTGGTCGAAATTATCCGTGGCCTCGCAACCGCCGATGAGGTGTATCAAGATATTGAAGATATGACAAAAACTTTAAGTAAGGTACCTGTCGAAGTCAATGATTTTCCTGGCTTTGTCGCCAACCGTGTGCTGATGCCGATGATCAACGAAGCGATTTATACATTGTATGAGGGCGTCGCCACGAAGGAAGCGATTGATGAAGTGATGAAGCTTGGGATGAATCACCCGATGGGGCCGTTAACCCTTGCTGACTTTATCGGCTTGGATACATGTCTGTACATTATGGAAACCCTTCACGAGGGCTTTGGCGATGACAAATACCGTCCCTGCCCGCTGCTGCGTAAATATGTGAAGGCAGGCTGGCTTGGCAAGAAAACAGGGCGCGGGTTTTACACGTACGAATAATCCATCCTCTAAAGGGGGAGATGACAAATGAATTTAACATTTACAGAAGAACAAGAAATGATGCGAAAAATGGTGCGTAATTTTGCCATTAGCGAAATTGCTCCATTCATTGAGAACATGGAAAAAGGAGAATTTCCGCGCGAGATCCTGCGCAAAATGGGCGAACTTGGCCTGATGGGGATTCCGGTTCCGGAAAAATACGGCGGTGCCGAGATGGATTTCACCTCCTATATCATCGCAATTAATGAGATTTCGAGGGTAAGTGCGACACTAGGTGTGATCCTGTCTGTTCATACCTCAGTCGGCACAAATCCAATTGTTTATTTTGGGACGGAGGAACAGAAGCAAAAGTATGTACCGAAGCTGGCGTCGGGCGAGTATTTGGGCGCCTTCTGCCTAACGGAGCCAAGCTCCGGTTCCGATGCGGCCAGCTTAAAATCGCGCGCGGTCAGGAAGGGCGATCATTTTGTCCTTAATGGCTCGAAGATGTTCATTACGAATGGCGGGGAGGCTGATATCTATATTGTCTTCGCCAGCACCGAGCCAAAATTAGGAACAAAAGGGATTGCGGCCTTTATTGTTGAAAAAGATACCCCGGGCCTTGTGATCGGCAAGGATGAGCGGAAAATGGGGCTGCATGGTTCACGGACAGTGCAGTTGACGTTTGAGGACATGCGCGTTCCGGCGGAGAACCTGCTTGGCAAGGAAAGCGACGGCTTTAAAATTGCGATGGCCAATCTTGAGGTCGGCCGGATTGGGATTGCCACTCAGGCGCTGGGTATTGCTGAAGCCGCGCTGACGGCCGCATGCGACTATGCGAAGGAGCGACAGCAATTTGGCAAGCCGATTGCCGCGCAGCAAGGAATCGGTTTTAAGCTTGCTGATATGGCGACTAGTGTGGAGGCAGCAAGACTACTAGTCTACCGGGCTGCTGATTTACGAAGCCGCGGTTTGAAATGCGGTTTAGAGGCGTCGATGGCGAAACTATTTGCGACCAAAACGGCGGTCGAGGTAACGACGGAGGCGATTCAAGTCTTTGGCGGTTACGGCTATACCGAAGATTATCCAGTAGAACGTTACTTCCGCGATGCCAAGGTGACGGAAATCTACGAGGGCACAAGTGAAATTCAGCGGATTGTGATCAGTAAGTATCTTTGATTTGGTAGAGGGAACGCCACTTTACAGTATTATCCGGGAAATGTCGTAAGTGATGAAAATTAGGTAGTAAAGACCGAAAAATAGATAATTAGTGCGTTGAAATCAAGAATATGCAACCCATATTTCAGAGGAGGACTACCAAATGAACTTTAAATTATCAGAAGAGCATGAAATGATTCGTAAAATGGTGCGTGATTTTGCGCGGAACGAGGTGGCACCAACGGCGGCAGAACGCGATGAGGAAGAACGCTTTGACCGCGAGATTTTTGACAAAATGGCCGAGCTTGGCTTAACAGGCATTCCGTGGCCGGAAGAGTACGGCGGCATTGGCAGTGATTACCTAGCCTATTGCATCGCCGTCGAGGAGCTTTCACGTGTCGACGCATCAACAGGCGTTATGCTATCAGCCCATACGTCCTTAGCTGGCTGGCCAATTTACAAATTTGGCAGCGAAGAGCAGAAACAAACCTATCTGCGCCCAATGGCAGAGGGAAGCAAAATCGGCGCCTACGGTTTAACTGAGCCTGGCAGCGGCTCAGATGCAGGCGGTATGAGAACAACAGCGCGCTTAGAAGGCGACCATTACGTCCTCAATGGCTCAAAAATTTTCATTACAAACGGCGGAGTGGCCGACATTTATGTCATTTTTGCGCTGACTGACCCATCCAGCAAACAAAAAGGAACAACCGCCTTTATTGTCGAGAGTGACTTCCCAGGCTTTTCTGTTGGGAAAAAGGAAAAGAAGCTAGGGATTCGTTCGTCACCAACAACTGAAATTATTTTTGAAGATTGTAAGGTTCCTGTTGCCAACATGCTCGGTGCGGAAGGCGAAGGCTTTAAAATTGCGATGATGACGCTAGACGGCGGCCGCAATGGCATCGCGGCGCAGGCCGTTGGGATTGCTCAAGGTGCGCTGGACGCTGCCGTCGATTATGCAAAAGAACGCCAGCAATTTGGCAAGCCAATCGCGGCACAGCAGGGAATCGGCTTTAAGCTTGCCGATATGGCGACAGGAATTGAAGCGTCAAGACTATTAACCTACCAGGCGGCATGGCTCGAGTCAAACGGTCTCCCATACGGAAAAGAGTCGGCGATGTCGAAGCTGTTTGCCGGCGACACCGCGATGAAGGTGACAACCGAAGCCGTTCAAGTCTTTGGCGGCTATGGTTATACGAAGGATTATCCTGTCGAGCGATTCATGCGTGATGCAAAAATCACCCAAATCTATGAGGGCACACAAGAGATCCAACGCCTCGTCATTTCAAGAATGATCACTAAATGAAAAAGCGCGAAATCCAAGCCTCTGTAAAAGATGAACGCCTTGTCCAAAAGCGGCGTGACCAAATGATCAAAGGGGCGGTAACACTTTTTAAACAAAAGGGGTTTCACCGGACGACCACAAGGGAAATCGCCAAAGCGGCCGGATTCAGCATTGGCACACTTTATGAATATATTCGGACAAAGGAAGACGTCCTCTATCTTGTCTGCGACAGCATTTATGATCAAGTCAGTGAGCGCCTGCAGGAGGACCTCGAAAACAAGCAGGGAACCTTGGAAAGTCTGAAACTGGGGATCACCAACTTCTTCCAGGTTATGGATGAAATGCAGGCGGAAGTGCTTGTCATGTATCAGGAAGTGAAGTCACTTTCGAAGGATGCTCTCCCGTATGTGTTGAAAAAGGAAATGGAAATGGTTGCGATGTTTGAGCATCTGCTGGCCAGATGCGTTGAAAACGGCGAGCTAAAGCTATCGGAAAAACAAGTCGAACTCATTGCCCATAATATTTTTGTGCAGGGGCAAATGTGGGGATTCCGGCGCTGGGCCTTAAGAAAGTTATTTACGCTCGAAGAATATATCAACTTGCAGACGGAGCTCTTGTTTACGGGGATCGATGGCGAGGTTTCGGCTGCAGGAAAAATTCCGGAAAAGTAACTAAAGCTGCGAACAGTGTACGGAGTTCATTTTTACATTAGTAATGTCTAGCTCCAGCGCCCTAGCGGC
>NZ_BCVI01000079.1 GCF_001591665.1 Neobacillus soli NBRC 102451
TGTTAACCGCAAGTTCAGTAGCAACGGTACTCGGAGTTAATGCTGTAACGCGGATATTATTTCTTCGTACTTCTTGTGCTAATGATTCCGTTAAGCCGATTACTCCGAATTTAGATGCACTATAGGCACTGGATGTGGCTGCGCCGCTTAAACCATTTGTAGACGAAATATTGATAATATCACCGCGATTTTTTTCAATTAGTTGAGGAAGAACCGCACGTGTTACATAATAGAGGCCCATTAAGTTAACATCAATGATTCTCTTCCATTCTTTTGGATCCATTTCTAAAAGTGTTGCAAATTTTCCAATTCCTGCATTATTGATCAGTATATCAGCGGTGCCCAACTCGCCAGTGATTTTTTTAACCGCTTCTTCTACATCTTCCTGAGAGGAAATATCAACGGCTGCATAAGTTGCTTTTACTCCTAAACCTTCCACTTCACTTACGACTTCCCTTAATGCAGTCTCAGTTCTTGCGAGTAAACCAATGTTTACACCTTCATTTGCTAATGCAATTGCAACCGCCTTGCCAATACCTCTTCCAGCACCTGTTACAAACGCTACTTTTCCTTTTAATGATTGTGTCATGACCAACAGCTCCTTCTATTTCTCATTATATTATTGTGGGAAAATTAATCTAACAGTATGCTCACAAAGATAAAAAGAGGAAGACTGCACTGGGGGTCAGACACCAATATAAATTTCACCCTTTTAAAAGGGCTTCACGGCTATCCCATTTTCCTTTCTTTCATCCCGGGTAAATTAAGTC
Organism: Neobacillus soli NBRC 102451; assembly: GCF_001591665.1. Lineage (GTDB taxonomy): Bacteria > Bacillota > Bacilli > Bacillales > Cytobacillaceae > Neobacillus > Neobacillus soli. The sequence goes on from NZ_BCVI01000079.1 coordinate 771, forward strand.
TAGGACTACCTTGTCTTGAAGTTTATCAAAGTCTTCTTTAAGCAGTCCATAAATTTCCAAATCAACAATCCCTTTTCCTGACCATAGGGTTGCTTGTCTTAATGTCCCTTCTTTCATAAACCCATTTTTTATTAATACCTTCTTTGAATTCATATTTAAGGGCATGACCTCTGCCTGAATCCGATTGACATTCACCTCTTTAAAGAAAAACTCTACCAATAATTGAACAGATTGGGTTGCTATACCCTTGCCCCAATAGGATTCTGCTAAAAAGTAGCCAATTGTGACCATATTTACTTTTTGATTAAAATCCAGTGCTTCGATGATGCCCACTAATTTTTCATTTTCGTTAGTAAATATTCCCCACTTAACCCTTGTTTTTTTATGATAATCCCTTTCAAAGTGTCCAATCATTTTTTTCAAAGTATCCTTATTGTGCTTAGGGATGATCCCGCAAAATTCAAACACCCGATCATTACTATAAATTTCAAATACATCTTCAAGATGATTCTCTTCAACCTTTTTCAGAGTTATATAATCTGACTTCAAAATAGGGAGGCCATTAAAAACAGTTTCCAAGTTCATTTATTCTTTCACCACTTTCATCTTTTCTCGTCTAATTTAATAGTTGGGATACTATTTGTTTTTATTAACTATTCGTCCAAGGCCATTGGTATTTTCCTTATATCCCCACCCTGGGTATGCCATGGTCTAAATTTCACACCTAATTAATTCATATAATAAACTCATATTATCAGTATTTTCCAGTAGTTCTTTGGAAATGATAATTGGTTAATTTTATCAATTGAAATTACCTCACAAAGGTTATAAATCTATTTCCAACATCACCATATCCAATGCCCTAATCCCACTCTCATAGATAGGAGTTGGGTATTTTTTAAAGAAATCCTTTTTAATTTCGGTCATCCTGAAACCTAATTTTTGATAAAAGGCTAGGTTATCTATACTTGAATTGGCTGTGCCGACAATCATTTTATGGAACCCCTTCAATTTATATAAATGAAAAGCCTCTTTCACTACTTGTTTTCCTAAGCCCTTTCCACGGTAACCTTCGGATATAGCAATATTTTTAAGCTCAACAATCCCATTCGGATGAAAAATAAATAAGGCCACCCCAATGATTTGGCCTTCGCAGTGAACGGCGAACATCTCACCATCATTTATGTACTCGCTCACGATTTCTTCGCTTTCATCTGCCAAAAGGAGATAGTCTTTAAACGTATTTCTTTTCTCTATTTCAATTTCCTTCCATTGAACCTTATGCATGAACATCCCTCCATCATTGTAAAACTAGCAATAGACATTGATTTGCGAAAGATATTTTTATAGAAAATAAGGCTTCATACACATTTATGTATAAAAAGCCTCCCAATTTAAATGAGTATTTAGCTAGTACTTTTTACTCCATTCCTTATCCTCTAATATGACGCACCAATCCTCTCCTCTTTAACAATTTTACCATAAAGACCCAAATAACATTTAAAACTTAAAAGAGGGAGAGTTAAAAAACTTTTTTGGAAAGACGGTTCCCTCATTAATACCATTTTCCTAAAAAATTGGCTTCTCGGGCACAATCAGGCTACACACCGGCGTTTGTGCAAGAATGCTTGCGAGTACTATGATAACAGTTAGGCAGGAGGAGTATCCTTCTGCCTCTTAATACGCTACCTTTAGTTAAATAGAAAAGATAATTGTTAATCAATATCAACTTTCGGCAAAACCATTTTATCTTAGAAATCTGTTGTTTTTATCTTACTTCATTTTATCCAACGTCACTTCGAAAATCATGCATAAAATAAGGGTAAACGGTAATGAAATGATTAATGCTAATATGGGCTTTGTATAATGCAATCTAATGACCATAAACATGACTGTCACAAATGATAATGACCATCCAAGATTCCATCCGTGATGATAAGTAATTGCTCCCAATTTTACAGATATAAACTCCAAAGCGATGAATAACAATATGAAAATTAAAACATAAATACCTTTATTATAAATGCCCGAATTGTAAGGATATTTAGATAAAAAGACCCATGTTGATAAGGGCATTCCAACTAGAATTAATAGCAACATGGGTATTATTGTGAATCCTAATCCATTTGGTTCCATTTGCCACAATTGAAATTTGTAACAGAGGATTTCATATAACGCATTCCCAAGTGCCGAAAATAACATAGAAGGATAATATTTTCTCCAGTCACGGTCTCCATATTTTATGGCAGCTATAGTCCATGATATAGAAAGAACAATTGCGATCATACCCATCACCTGCCCCACGCATATTTTTCTAAATAAAGTAAATATTAGCCCTTAGATTCTATTTCTTGAAATATGGCTTTGTTATTCATTGTTGACTCATAGCTTATGAGGCATCTATTCTGGAAGTTTTTTCATTATAAACTTATTTTAATGGTGGGGAGTTATTAAACTTGGCTCTCAGCGAGCAGGACCGCAGTTCAAATTAATTGAGCTGGAAATAGGGAGTGGCCGATGCAAATTTTCTACCAAATGCGACTTGTTTTCACCAGTAACATTAAAAAATGTCCTTTTTCAGTCGAGGAGTTTAGCAAAGAAAGTGCCTGGCCCAGTGTGTTAAAGCATTATTGCACCGGGGGGACAGGCACCAATATTTGGTCAGAAATCCCCTTTTTTAGTATTAAAAAATTGAAAAAAACGGGAGAACAAGTAAGGCAAGGGAAAGAAAAAAAACAGCCACCGCCCCAAATTTTTGTTTTTCCTTCCATAAGGTAATACCAAAACCTATTGTATAAGCTGTTATAGCAAGCAGCACAACGATGGTGACTATCTTCAACCTATTTCCCCACCTTCTTTGCCTTTTTTCCATAATCCACAATTTCTATATCCGCTTTTACGTAAATATCCGCTTTTAGATACGATTTGGCCCAATTGAATTTTTCAAATTCCTGAATCGTTCCGAAATATTTCCGGGCATAAAAGGACAATGGGTATGGTGCACCTTTTAATTCTTTCTGAGCTTTTTTTAACACCTCTTCATTTTCTTTTTTTAAATGGCGGGCTATTTCCTTTTTTAAGATTTCTCGGTTTTTTTTCTTAGAAAAATCGACCATTGATGGATTTGACATGATATCAAAATTTAATGGGAGGGTGATAAATATCTTTGGCCTAGGACCCTTTAGATTCATTTTGACTTTATTTTTTTCTCTTTTCAAGACTCTTACTGCAAATGATTTCCGTATGCCGGGAAAAGGATTAGGTATATTCACTAAAAAGTCACTGATATTCGTTGTATCATCAAGAGTATTGATGATGCTTGTTTCTTGACCAGTAAGCTTCCCAATCATCACACCATTCCAAAATACTGCTGATCCGATAAATTGGGTATCATCCAACTCTCCTGATGCATTCACTTGTCCAGCATAATATTCATCTTCCCCTTTAAATTTAGGATGCTTTTCCATTACGGCTGTTGTATTCATCGCTAAAAAGAGGTCTGTTCCTCTTTCCGTAGTCCTAAAAAGGCGAAAAAGAGTAGAATCGGGAATAAGTCCATTTTCAATCCCATGATCGATCATGTATTGAAAGTACTTATGTGGCCTTGTCTCCATTTTCGGATTATTTTTCAGAAAATATTCGCTTGCCTTTTCTTTCGATACGGCTAAATAAGCATTCATCCGAATTTCTTTATCGTAGGAAACGTCAGAAATGATATTCCAAAATTTAGGATCCCTAGCAAATTCCTCAGAAACCACAATAATCTTTAATAGATCATAACTGATAAGTCGAGAGATAATCGCATTAGCCGTTACTTTCGCCACAATGAGATCATTGGCATCAAATGAGATAATCTCCCGAGGCTTTTCGGTTGAACCGCCACCGCCTTGCATGCTCCCAACTTCAGGATTGGCAAGTAACATCGTGACTTTGATTTTCCCCTTATGTTTGGAGTGATCAAGTCCGAGCCCGATCACATATGATCTATCTTCTAATTCTTCACGATCCCAACAGCCTGTTAAGGAAAAGACAATCACGAAAAGCAACAAAATTCTAGATATTATTTTTGTTTTTTGCATGTTTAAATTCTCCTTTTAACAATGCGGTCAGCCATACTATAATGGAAACGGCAGTGAATAAAAGACCAGCTGTGGTTGCTATAAAAGGTTTCAGTTCAATCCCAACCTGAAGTGGTGTTTCCGGTATACTCCCAATCAATAAATAAATCGTTGCAAGTGATGGAATTAGGAATTCAAAGTCTTTAATGTGAAAAGTTTCCCCGAACATCAGGGCGTTAATGTACAAAAAGACTGTAAAGCGAATAAACGATGCCATAACCCATAAAATGAAAAAGACGATTTCAATATTAGGAATATAACTTCCAAGTGAAATATAGCGAATCGCTGTATGAAATGGGTAGCCCATTTCACCTAAGGAATGGTCAAGCAAGCATATGAAAAAGAGAGTAGCTGCGCTAATTTGGATACTGACGTAAATATAGGCGATCCAGGTGCCCTTTCGAAAATCCTTACTTGACGTAAAGAAGGGAACGAGCATCGTAAGCATAAAAAATTCAACAAAAAGGGATAATCTTTGAGCGCTAGACTTCAATATTTCCAGTCTTCCAGTACCCCAAAAAGGAAAAACGGCTTGGATATTACTATCTTGAGTACTTAATCCAAACACCACAAACAGGGAGAGAATTATAGAAAATATAAGCAAATAGGCAACAGACCCGATATGCTTAATCCCTTTCTTCGCACCATATGCACAAACGGTCATTAAAAGAGCATAAAGGAGCAGGACCGGGGTTGTTTTAAAATAATACACCCGAATGATATTTGTATATGTTCTTGAATCAAACGAAAGGCCAAATGAACTAATGATAAAAATAAGTAGGCAAACAAAGAATCCAATATATTTTCCAAACAATTTTTGAATCACAAAAAATAGGTTTTTCTCTTGATATAACGACATCGTCTTGATTAACAAAAAAAGCGGGATAAAAAAGATGCCAGCCGATAGGATCGGAATCATCCACGCAGCATTTTGCACCATATTATACAAAGCGGCCGGAGTATCTTCTGTTGCTTTCAACCCAACCATTAAAATAACCATGGACACATATTCACGTATTCCAAGTTTTCCAGGCTGCTGATTCATCAGATTGTTAATCCTTTCTTTGTTTGACCATATCCTTTGTTTTTAAATATCCTGGTCGAAAGCTCGCCTTCATCGGAACATGTCGGATAAGTAAGTCTTTTCCAGAGAAAAAATGTGGCGTCATCGGTGCAAAATATGGTGTGCCAAACGATTTTAACGAAACTAGATAAAACAAGCCGACAATACTTAATGCGGCTACCCCATAAATGCCAAGAAAGCCTGCTGCAAAGATAATTAAAAAGCGCGATATGCGAATGGCAAAATTCATGCTTGTATCACTAATGATAAAAGAGCTTAATCCGCTTAGGGCGATGACAATGATGACAATCGGACTGATGATATTCGCTTGAACAGCAGCCTGGCCCAAAATTAAGGCACCGACAATCCCGATTGTCGGCCCAATTGGGGAGGGTACACGGAGTCCGGCTTCACGAATCAATTCAAAGGCAATTTCCATCATTAAGATTTCAATAATAGATGGAAATGGAACTCGTTCCCTTGTTCCGGCCATGGCCATTAACAAATCAGGCGGGATCATCCCAACATGATAATTTGTAATCGCAATATAAAAGGAAGAGGCAAAAAGTGAGATAAATAAAGCAAGGAATCGCAAAAACCTGATGAAATTTCCATACGGTGTACGCAGGTAATGATCCTCCGGTGAATGGAACAAGGCCCAAAAGGTAGCTGGGAGGACAATACAGTTTGGTGAATTGGACATTAACAAAACGATATGACCTTCTTCAAGAAAAGAGGCCGCCCTGTCAGGACGTTCCGTGTTTAAAAGGGTAGGAAATAACGACCTTGGTCGTTCCTCCAGATACTGTTCCAATATACTTAAATCAAGAATACTATCCGTATCAATCGAAGCCAGCCGATTTTTTATCTTTTGAAGCAGTTCATCATTTACCAAGTCTTTTTCATAAACAATCAATACATCGTTTCTGGACCGTTTGGTAATCACATGGGCTTCAACAATCAGGTTTTCATTTTTAATTTTTTTACGGATTAACGCAATATTATCAGCCAGCTTTTCGTTAAAAGCCTCTTTTGCCCCTTTGACAATGACTTCATTATCGGATTTTTCAATGCCGCGACCTTCAATTTTCGTCGTTTCAAATACATAGCATTGATGATCTCCATCCACAAAGAGCGCGGTAATACCCCTAGTAATGTTTTCCGTAATTTCTCCAATATTAATGATTGTCTTTCCGACCGGGAAGGACACAATATCTTGAATCTTTCTTGAGGGCTGCTCATTTTCAATTAGCGGCTTCACTATGCTCCTCTGAACCTGATCGGTGTCTACCATGGTACCGATATAAATGATAAAGGCACGGAGATTGAGAGAACGAATGGTAAACTCACGGACTTTGACATCAATATTTTTCGGTATGGAAAAAATCGATTTAAAAGTCTCGATATTTTGTGCATAATGACGGCTAATATCTTGTTTTTTTAATTCAATGTCATTTGCATTGGATTGTTCGCTAAATTGTGGTTCTGAATTGAATGTTTTATTCAATGATTTTAAAATCTTTCTCCTCATCCCGAACCACCCCTAATTTTTATATAGTTTTCCATTATTAGGGGTATTTATGTATGTAAAAAGGTGCGAAAATGGTTCGCACCCTTTTAATCCTAAAGATGGTGCCTGACCCCCGCTGCGTTAATACTTTATTGCACTGGGGGACAGGTACCAATTTTCCTTAAATATCGTTGCATTAGATGGATTTTCTGAAAGAGAAGTAGAAACCATTTTCAATCTTCTTCAAAGAGTAAGAAATAATATAGAAAAAGACTTGGAATTCGTAAAAAAGGGAAACAAGAGAAATTATTGATTATATAAAGGAGCGACATATACAAATGACTATAAATATAAAAAAGTGTACCCTTGAAGATTTACGCAGACTTCAAGAAATTAGTTATGAAACATTTAATGACACATTTAAAAGTGGTGCCTGACCCCAGCGTATTAAAGCTTTAACGCATCGGGGGTCAGGCACTATTTTTACAATGCGATATTTTTCATTTTTTAATTGATTTTTAATGTTCCTTTCATAGCCCGTTTAGATTTCTTTTATATAGTTAAGGTACCCAATTTGGCCCAAGAGTACTTGGGATATGACAAAACATAAGGAGTCTAATATGAATTACAATATATTTAAATCCATTAATCATTTAGCTGGTCATCACCCCTTTTTAGATAGCTTGATGGCCGGTGTTACAAATAACGCATTGATTATCTATGCCATTGTCTTACTTCTCATTTGGTTTTTCGGAAAAAATCAGTATAAAAAAACAGTCGTTTACGCTGCGATTACTGGTGTTCTGGGACTATTAATGAACTTCGTCATCGGTCATATCTACTTTGAACCACGCCCGTTTGTAACACATACCGTTCATCTATTAGTTGACCATGCAGCGGACGCTTCGTTTCCAAGTGACCATACAACCGGCGCCTTTTCCTTAGCACTAGCAGTTCTTTTCGTTCATCGAAAAATCGGAGTAGGAATGCTTTTGTTTGCCTTCTTAACAGGTTTCTCCCGTATCTACGTGGGGCATCATTACCCATTTGATATTCTAGGAAGCATGGTCGTTTCGTTAGTCATTAGTATTATTGTTTACAAGCTAAGTCCGTTTCTTGAACCCATTGCCAATGCCATTATCCACCTATATAACCGGATACCGTTTGTTCCGAAAACGACTGAAAGTGAAACTACCACCGCATCTTTAAAATAGATAGTCATAATAAAAACACCGGCTTTTTCAAATGCCGATGTTTTTCATTCTTTGAGGGAGAAAAGAGAGCTGACCGGAAGTTCCCAGTCATGTCCTCTCACTTGGTCTAATTAATTAGTATGAAACTTCTAAAGGTTTTTTGCGGTCCTTTTATTTTTAATAAATGCAAATACAATAGGCAGTAGCGAAACCACTATGATTCCAATAATCACTATGCTAAAGTTATCTTTTATAATCGGAATATTACCAAAGAAATAGCCAGCAAATAAGGCTATACTAACCCAAAAAATTCCACCAATTGCATTGAACGATATAAATTTCGAGTATGACATCTTACCCACTCCAGCCACGAAAGGGGCAAAAGTCCGAATAATTGGAATGAACCTGGCCAGGATGATGGTAGCAGAACCATGCTTTTCAAAGAATTTACTGGTCTGATCCAAATACTCCTTTTTAATGAAAGGAATATTCTCCCGTGCAATAACCTTGTTCCGTAAGAAATACCCAATGGAGTAATTCACTGTATCCCCAGCTATGGCAGCAATGCAAAAGATTAGGTATATAGGCAGTAATTTGATGGAACCTGCTGCCGCTAAAGCCCCAGTCGCAAAAAGTAGTGAGTCCCCCGGTAAAAACGGCATAATGACAAGGCCCGTTTCGCAAAAAATGATGGCAAATAGGATGACATAAATAAATAGCCCATATTCATTCATGTAAAGACTCAAATGCTTATCGAGATGCAAAAAAATATCAATCAGATTGCTCACTTAATTATCTCCTAACATATAATTACATTTTACTAATTTTACCCTCTAGTCTTATAATGTAAACAATTTATTAATCAATATTAACTACAGATTTCAATTTTTTTATTTGCAGCTTATTATGAAGGATGTTTATCTGATTTTTGTTATCTTAATCATTATACCCTTTCCTTACTACTCACTTTAGTAGGTACACTCTAAGCATAAAGAATGACTATGAATCTCTTCCAAAGGTTAAAATAATACAGCATTAAAATTGGATGAAAATTCTTTCATAATCCACAATGAATCTTTATGTCACCTTATATAAGTAAATTTTCCAATAAGCGTCTTTTGATTGAAAAATCCTTAGTAAATCAAGATGATTTTCCTTTGCATTCTTAATCGGGACAGCAGACAGGATATAATCTCCCCCCATCTCAACATCTCAAATCTTACTTTCACCTTAAAGGGAATGCCTTTCCTTTAACAGCTCATCGATCCGAACGCATGTCAATTCTTTTGTTTCCACTTGTTTTAAAACATCCTTCAATGCATTAATCGTATTCCTTGGAGCATCTGACTCTGCTCCCGGCGTATCCCCGCAGTCATGCAGTAGGATGACATCGCCGCCTTTTATGTTTGCAAGAAGGCGCTGCTTGATCTTTTCACTCCCTCCTCTGGTCCTCCAATCATCCGCCATTACAGACCAGAGGATGATCTTGTAGTTACTTCTTTGGAAAAGATCAAATAGATTGAGCAATCCCCACGGGGGGCGATAATAGACGGGGCTCACCCCAGTGATATTTTCGATAATTCTAGCTGTATCCTCCAGCCCCTTACGAACCTTCCAAGGGGACATCAACCAGTTCGAATGGTGGACATAATTGTGAATCCCAATTAAATGGCCTTCTTGATGCATACGCTGGATCAACTCAGGATGCTTTTCCGCTTTGGAGCCGACTACAAAAAAGGTTGCTTTCACCTCATTTTTCTTCAATAAATCAAGAAGAATCGGGGTATAAATCGGATCTGGCCCGTCATCAAAGGTAAAGGCAATCTTTGAAGGATCTACTCCTCTTTTAAAAATATTTAGCCCTAATCCGCGTGATAAGAAATAAGGTATAACGGTATATAATAAAATGAAAAAGATTATGGCCGAAACAATGTAGACCATACTAAGTACTCACCTCAATTTCCTCTTGCTTTTGAATCATTATTCTATTATCCTATTTTTTGTGTTTGTCCACGATTTGCCGCCTTGACAATCACACGAAGGGCTTCTGAAGAAGATGTTTTGCTTTGATGTTTCTTGATCCTCTGTTTCATTAATTTTAATGGTGCTGAATCTTTTACAAGATTTTCAACCTGTTCAATCAAATCCTTCTCTGACTTCGCAACAAAAGCGTATCCCGAACTAAATAAATATTCCGCATTGTCTTCTTCTTGACCGGGCAGTGAATGATAGATTAATAATGGCAATTCCATCGCCAATGCCTCAGAGGTTGTGACACCCCCCGGCTTGCTGATCATTAGGTCTGATATAGCCATTAATTCATGAATGTTTTCGCAATAGCCCATTATTCTCACATCATGCTTAGAGTCTTTTAATTCACACTCTAATTGTTTTTTTAACTTCTTATTTCTTCCGCAAACAATGATAAGTTGGATCGGTGTGGTGATTAATTCCAATGCACGGAAGGTTGAAAGTCCTTTTCCAAAAAAGCCATCTCCCCCGCCCATGATGAGAATGGTGAAGATATTTGGTTTGATCCGATACTTCTCTATGAGAAGCTCCCTTGGGAGTGCCTCCATAAATATTTTCCGTACGGGTATTCCAGTGTATTTAATTTTATATTCCTTTACCCCCAAAGAAATTAAACGGTCACGCACCTGAGTGGAACCCACCACATATTGATCAGTATAGGGATAAATCCAATAGGAATGGTCCGTATAATCCGTTATGATGGTTACTGCCGGAATATCGATCAATCCCTGTTCTTTTAATTTCGATATAATTCCAGCAGCAAATGGGTAAGTACTAACCACTACTTTTGGCTTTATTTCTTGTATGATTTTAAGCATAGACTGCATTCCCAATAAAAAGAGTGAATTCAACTTGACGGAAAAGGAACTTCTTACACGAGTTTTCCTGTAGAAAAAGCTATACAATTGAGGAAACTTATTTATTCCTTTTTTGTATAGGTAATGACTAATCGGATAAAGGTAGGGATGAATCCACTCCATTACATCGATAGTGATAGGCTCCGCATCAGCAAGCATATAATCTACAGTTTCGCTTATGGCATTTGCAACTTGTTTATGTCCCTCACCAAATGTTGCTGAAAGTATAAGGTATTTATCCTTTTCACGACCATTCATGTCTTTTCCCTCCTCTAATGAATCTATGCTCTTGCTAAATCGTAATCGTAACCCTTTGGTTGGCTCACTTGGCTTAAAGGCCAATTTCTCGAATTTTGTTCCTCATGTACAGGAATACCAGTGATAATCATCCTTTTTTCCGATATATGATACTTTTTACTGAATTCTACTTATGGTTGAGTTGGACAAGTGTAGATAAGATTGATTCATCAACCGGGCATGTTAGCGTCCACAATATAAAAGTAACAAAATAGAATTAAAATTATGCTGTTAAATTAATTAAAGAATTTTCATCTTGACATAAAAACGCAAATAGCCAAAAGAAGGGGAATTAAATTGGCTCTTTTGTTTTTCCAATATTTTGATTCACTAGAATTGCATCATTTTAGTCGTACTGGAGGGTTGTAAATTAGCGGATATGTGCGAGGAATGAAAAAAAGAGCAGTACCCATAAAGGATCTGTCCTTTCTGGGTACTGCTCTTTCGTTCAAACTTTTTCTTTACTTTTTCTCCTTTTAAAAAGTTTTACTAAAACATAGTAAAGAAAAATCATTCATAATCAATCTAGTGGAAAAGCAATCATAACCTTCGTCCATTTCCCATATACACTGTCAATTTCTATAGTCCCTTGATACATATCTAATAATCTTTTTGCAATTGACAGTCCTAACCCATTACCACCATGTTTTCTACTTCTTGCCTTATCCACACGATAAAACCGATTGACCACAAAAGGTAATTCTTCTTTCGTGATACCCATTCCATAATCTTTTACCTCAATCGTCAATAGCTTGTCTGTATGTCTTACATTAATCTGTATTACTTTTTCATTTGCTGAATATTTAATGGCGTTGTCTAATAAAATGATCATAATTTGTTCAAGGTGACTCTTTAGAATATTTATAGTAAAATCCGTACTAATATCTATAGTGGAGAATATTTCAAAATCATTATTTAACGTATTGAAATTTTCAACAATATCCACCAATATCTCTTTTATTTTGACTTTTTCCATGGGGTTCATGGTTCTAGTGGATTCTTCTACTCTTGAGAGAGTCAGTAATTCCGAAACAAGGTGAATAAGTCGATTGGTTTCATTTAAACTTAGTTGAATAGAACGGTCTAATATTTCAGGATTGTCCTTTCCCCAACGATTAATAAGCGATAGATGCCCATGAATAATGGATAGTGGTGTTTTTAGTTCGTGGGAAGCGTCCTCAACGAATTGCTGCTGCTGGTAAAATGATTTTTCTAAGTTGTCCATTAATTCATTAAACATAACACCTAATTCTGTCATTTCATCACGCTGCTTCTTGACCTGAACCCTTTCGTTTAATCCAGTTTCTTTTATTCTCTTCATAGTTCTTATCATCGAATTGATGGGCTTCAATAGTTGAAAAGAAATAATTCTTCCGCCCAATAGGCTGAGGATAATAGCTACCAGACCTGTGATCATCACTAATGTAAGTATTTGATTAATGAGACTATCAAAATTCTCTAGATTTCGGACAATTTCTACTGTTCCTTTAAAACCATTTACTTTGATAGGCTTACGGTAGATCAGCAGGCGATCCCCTTGTGGAGAAAATTCCACAAGCTCTTCTTTTGTTACATATTTAGGAGCCACCCAGCTCTGGGGTACCTTATCCGATATCGTAAATAAGGGGGTATTGTTTTCATTCACAATTCGAATCAGCTGATATTTTTCGTTGAGAACGTCTAAATAATGTTCACTTTCGGAAATCTTCCCGGTAAAAATAGAGTCTTGAATATAAGCAGTTACTTCGTCCATTTTTTTTTGAATGGTACTCTTCTCCTGTTTAACTACCCAGTTCTGAATGACAAAATACTGCAAAATATTATAAGAAAAAAATAAAAATAGCATTAAAAAGGCTGCCCATAAAGTTAACTTCCATTTTATATTGATGTTGGTTGGAAACCGTCCTATTATCTTTCTCATTCCCTCATCACATACCCCATACCTCTCATTGTTTGGATATAACTTTCTTTATCCACAGAATCCAGTTTATTTCGAAGATGTCTCACATAGACATCCACGACATTCGTTTCAACCGCTGTATCATACCCCCAGATATTTTCGAGGAGAACCTCTCTTGTTAAGACTCGATTAATATTTTTCATAAACATAAATAATAAGTCGTATTCTTTCTTCGTTAATTCTATTATTTGCTGGTCCTTTTTTAATAACCTGGATTCGATATTTAACTCTAGGTCTTTAAATGATAAGAGTAAAGAAGGGGAGTCGTTCCTTTTTTCTTCTCTCCGCATAATGACTCGAATTCTTGCCAATAATTCTTCGATTGCAAATGGTTTTGGTATGTAATCATCGGCACCACTATCAAGCCCTAATACCCTATCCATGACGCTATCTCTTGCCGTAATCATAATAATGGGTATATCCTTAACTGCTTTTAACCTTCTGCAAACCTCCATACCATTTAATTTCGGCAGCATTAAATCCAACAGGATTACATCCCACTTTTGATCCAATGCACGTTCAAGTCCCTCTCTACCATCATAAGAAGCCGTGACATTGTATCCTTCATGTTTTAATTCAAGAACAATAAATTCTGATAAAGCCTCTTCATCTTCAATCACTAAAATATCCATTTTTTCCTCCAAATCACAAATCATCTATTTTAGAAGTCCTTAATGAGTTCAAAATGACATTACTATCTTAAACCAAAAAGAAAGGTTATGATACAAACAACTTTTAAATTAATTGACTTATACTACTATCCATTATGAAATGAATAAGTCCCACTTGCAATGCAAGCAGGACCCTTATTACTACTAGAAATTAACTATTTTTGTTCACTATCATTTTCTGAATCATTTTCATCATCTGCTTCTACTTTCAGCACTTTACCTGTTTTGGCATCTACTTTTACATCGTGTTTCTTACCTTGGTCATCTGTTATTTCTACACCATATGCAACAGTTCCATCTTCATCCTCAAGTTCAGTATCCGTTACATTGCCTTTGACCTCTTTTAAGGCAATGGTTGTACTTTCTTTTGCAGAGATTTTGGCTTCCTTCTTTAATTGCTGCTGTTCTTGCTTATCGGAAACTTCTCCGTCATTTTCTTTCTTTTTTTCTTTATCTCCCTTTTCATTTTCATCATCTGCTTCTACTTTTAACACTTTACCTGTTTTGGCATCAACTTTTACATCCTGCTTTTTCCCTTGATTATCAGTAACTTCTATACCATAAACCACTGCACCGTCTTCATCCTCAAGTTCAGTCTTTGTTGCTTTTCCAGCTACTTCTTTTAATGCGGCTGAAATAGCCTCTTCCTTTGTTATGGTTGCTTCCTTTTCCAATTTCTGCTGTTCTTGCTTATCGGAAACCTCAACTTTACTAGTACTATCAGAGCTTGCTGCGAATACGGAAGTGTTTAGAACAGAACCAGCCAACCCGCCTCCTATAACTGCTACTGCCAATGCGGGTACTAAAAATTTCTTCTTCATTTGTCTTCCTCCTCAAATTGCTTTTGTGGTACATCCTTATCTTAAGTCTGTACGATGAAGTGATTCTGAATTGAATTTAAAATTAAAGTAACCTTTCCATTAAAATATTTTCATTTTAATTGCTTTTCCTTCATTACTTTGTTGATGATCATGTCTAACTGTTGACTGATGAACAAAGCCTCATTACTTCCTAATCCATATATTGTCACGGTATCGTGTAGCTTTTGTTGCATTTCTAAAATTATCTCTTCCTTATCCATCTTTCTTATTACGTCTTTTTTTATACCCATATAGTTCCTTAAGCAATTCTCTTCCTTCTGTTTTTGGTAAAATTCATAACAACAAAAGCCAGAACAAGCAGCGGAGTCCCTATTGATACAATTTGTATAATCGTCGGATCTATTTTTGTATTCCCGATTATTTCAATTGGGATTCCATTACTCGAATAAATCTCTAAACTATGAGCACTGGTTGCAGTCACGTACAAATAATAATTGCTGGTATATACAAAACGAATGGGCAGTGAAATTTCCTTTGTTTCACCAGCTTTTAATTCTTTAATCTGTTCTGGCTTATCGGCACTATAATCTTCTAGATTAACTGTCCATTTTTTCCCCATATCAGCCATCGTTATATAGACAACTAAATCTTTTATTGATTGGTTTGTATGATTGATTACTTGTGCTTTAACCGTTGCCTCTTTACCCGGATAATCTTTCACTTGATCTGGAGAGATTACTTTAACCTCAATATTTGGTTGTTCCTTAGCAAAAGCATTTTGCCCAGTTGCAACGACTCCTAGAAGTAGTGCTATCATAATTGCTGCCTTTTTTAACAAATTACTCCCCCCCTAAAAAGTCCATTTTTTTGCTTGAATAGAATAAGCAAATGATGGAAATGACTAAGAAACACAATACAGGTAAACTATCCGTTATGATTGTAACCGCACTTAATTTATTCACTAACCAATCCTTCAAGGTCAGCATACTTGAGGAAACAGGACTCAATGAATCTACTAAATGAGCAAATCCTGATTTCTTCATCGTTGTTGAAAGAAACATCGGAATGGCAGTCACTAAAAACAAAACGATCGACAGAAGCGTTGCATTTTTACTGGATGAAATCCATGAAGAAAAGGCTAATGACAGCAATGAAAAACTGATAACAAGTGGCAATCCTATGAGATATAAATAGGCGAGAATCGTCAACAACATGTTGGTTCCATAGGTGAGAGCGTAAAAATACGGTATCGAAACAATGGAGATGATTAGCCAGAAAACGAGAATTCCAATTACCTTTGAGAGAATGATTTTCACCTTTGATAAAGGTGTCAATAAAAGGCTTTCTAAAGTCCCTTGTTCCCTCTCACCAGAAACCATTGTTGAACCTAAAATAATCGAAACTAAAATACTGATTCCAATTAATGCTTTCATAAAGGTCATATTTACCTCAACTTGAGCAAGCAAACTTAGTTCTTTTACTGAGATAAAACTATAGGTTAAACCACTGAATAAAATAGCAATGGCAAAAAAGATCCAAACACCCTTTCGGGAAAGGACATGTTCCCTTATCTCCTTTTTTATTAAACTAAACATTACAGTTCCCCCCCTACTTCATCACTTGTTAGACGAAAGAATATATCCTCTAATGTGGGATTCTCGTTCTTTAAGACCAAACGATAGCCCTTTATTAATTCATCTAAATACCCTTCTTCAAGAAGTTTCCCTTGTTTTACGATGGCGACACGATTACAGATTTCTGAGATTTCTTTTAATAAATGGGAAGTGATAAATACTGTAACATTGCGTTCTTTATTTAATCTCGTAATAATTGACTGTATATCTTTTTGTCCTTGAGGGTCTAGTCCTAATGTAGGTTCATCCAGAAATATAATAGAGGGCTCATGGACAATGGTTTTTGCAATACCAATTCTTTGCCTCATTCCGCGTGAATATTGTCCAATTAGAATGTTTGCCTTTTCGGCCATCCCTACCCACTCAAGAACCTCATCAACCCTTGACTTGACCCTTTTCTTTTCAACACCATAAAGTTCGGCAAATAATTTTAAATATTCTCTGCCAGTCATCCAATTATAGTAACCATGAGATTCAGGCAGTACCCCAATTAATTTACTAACGGAGGCATTCTCAACTTTTACTTCTTTCCCTTCAATGGTTACCTTCCCATTACTTGGTTCAATTAACCCATTTAACATTCGAATAGTGGTCGTTTTCCCTGCACCATTTGGACCTAAAAAACCGTATATATCCCCTTTATTCACTTGAATATTCAAAGAATCAACAGCCACAAAACCATTGTCATATTGTTTTGTTAAGTTTGTTGCCTTAATCATGATAACCCCTCCTTAATACCCATCTTTTTGTACATACTAAACATAAAGGATAACTATGAATTGCTTCCGAAGGTAAAAATAATAAACGATAAAATTTTGATGAAAATCTTTTCATAATCACATCAATAATGGAACTCCTTTTCTAAAAAAAGCGAAACATAGATAAAAGGCATCTATTTGAATAGGTGCCTTGTTTTTCTAAAAAGTTTATCCAATGATACAAAAAAGTGGTATGTTGTAGGTGTCAATGGCTTGAAATTTCCATCCCAACTTCTGATGGTTTTAGATAAAAACAATGTGAATCGCACTTTAATCCATCCATACTTCAATTCCACTATTAAACAACCAGCTGATAATAAGCCCTAATGAAATCATGGCGGTCCAAACAGTGTAAGTTTTAAATCGATTTAAAAAATGAAGGATCTCTAAAGCCATATTTTTTATTCGAAGAGCAACTTCTGTTAATTGATCTTTGTACTTCTTATAAATGTAAATGATGATTAACGCACTGGCGGCCACAACACCTCCAATAATAAGGTACTTTTTTATTAAAGTGTGAAATTGATCCCATTGAGGTCCTAATATTTTTCCAAGAGTAATGAAGACTGCTGTCCACAGGAATGCTCCGCTATAGGCAAACAATGCAAAGGTTCTAAAGGGGAGCCGAGTAATTCCCGAAAAATAGCCAGTAATATGCCTAACTCCTGGTATAAAATAAGCGATGACCAACAGCTTATTCCCATATTTACTATACCAGTGTGAAGTTTTTTCAATTCGTTCCCTTCCCATATGAAACTTACGTCCGTATTTTTCGAAAAAGGGTATACCTAACTTATTCCCAACCCAATACGAAATCGTCATTCCAGCACATGCACCAATACCAGCAACGAGTATACTTAACGTCCAGTTTAATTGCCCTTGAAAGACAAGAAATCCACTGTACACCATTAGCACCTCTCCAGGTAACGGCAAGGCAATCAACTCCAGCAATAGTGCAACAAATAATACAATATATCCGAACTGATTGATATAATCTGTAATATGGCCCATATTATTGCCTCCTAATTTTATCCTGTGAATCTATCTGAAATCTGAAGGGGACCTATAAATATTTCATTTAAGTTAAATGAGTTGTTCAGTAAAAATTCATTTACCATACCCATATTCAACATTTGAAAATTAGATATAGCAATCATTTTAATTTTGTTAATAAAAAAAGCGAATATCACTTTTATAGAGTACCAACTGTCTATGAAAATTAACGTGTTTTACAGATTAAAAAATATTAATGTTGCATTTTTTATCACAAAAAAGTTTTATCGTCTTTGATAAAACTTGGTAATGGTATCGCATTGATCTATCATTCTAAAACTTTGCAAAAGAGAGATTATATTTCCACTTTTTCTTTTTTAAGTTATCAAACATGTTGTAATATGAAGATGGAAATTTTTTAATAAATTTACAATAATAATTTCATTTTTATTTGTTACCCTAAAAAAGAAAATCACTATTCAAGAAACAGTGGAAACAGAGTGTTAAAACTGAAAAACAACATGGAAAGTAACCCCAAATTTATGAATTTCATTTGTTGGACAATAATGACCATCTGTATTTTACCTATATTGCTAGAGAAGTTAGTTCCAATACATTTTTTGGCAGTTATTGGTTTCTTAGTTTTCTTTCGATTTTTATTGCCTTATATAGGTTTGGTCCTAAATTGGGTATTAAAATGCTATGTGTATCTTCATTAATACATATCTTTTGGGAGGTATTTGAATTCTCACATACGAATGAATTAATATCTAAAGAAGAATTAGAAATGATTATCATTGTAAATGTGGTAAAAGTTTTCGTTCCTGTACTTTCAGCTTTCTATTTGAAAAAGATTAATCAACAAAAGAAAGAATTACAAATATTAAACGATAAGTTAAAAAAATTGCGCACATGGACCACCCTCCACCTGATATTATGTCAGATATATTAGTTATCGTACCACTATTCGTTTTATATGAATTTAGTGTTACATTGTCTAAAATCGTATATCGAAAAAAAATCAAAAAACAACAATTAGATAATAATATTATTCCTATGAAAAAAACGTCATAAAAAGACAGCAGGTATTTCATTAATAGCAACAATAAAACGGTGCCTGACCCCCCTCTACGTGTTAATGCTTTACTGCATTGGGGGTAAGGCACCAACTTTAGAATGGGTTCGTTGCTAGCATGCTTGCTGTTTTGACATAAATGCGTGGATGCAATTTTAATTGC
>NZ_BCVI01000080.1 GCF_001591665.1 Neobacillus soli NBRC 102451
TTAAAAGATAAAACTAGATTGTTCACTATTTCACATTGTACTTTACAAGATCTTGTTTGTTTCTTACTACACTTATATATTATCACCTTTTCTAAGTTAACAAAGGTCTTTGTGAAATTTTTCACAATTTAGTAACAAAGTTTTGACGTAATGGTGAACTATTTACACTATGTATCCTTTAGGTGCTTGTTTACACTAAATTTCTCCAATCTCCCCTGCCAGTACATACGACTTTCTAGTCATGACGGTAACATCATAATATGAGCTTTTAATCCGGGGGGTGACACTGGACTTCACCCCATAACTAGTAACAATTCAGAATAATTTTTTGAGTATTAGGATTATCATTTATCTTTAAATATTACGGAAAAAAGGGGGGCGAAATGCTTTCATTCCGACCCCCTACCTGAGTTTTCCATGAAATGCCTGACAAGTAGCGCAATAGGCACCGTCCTATTTAACAGTACCCGTACCAGTGAGATACGTTGCAATTTCCGGAAAAAAAGCCATGACCACAATAAATAAGATCATGATAATGGCATACGGGTAGACACCTTTGACAATTTCTGAGATGGTATTTGACCGATCGATGCCTTTGAGCACGAATAAGTTCAATCCAACTGGAGGTGTAATCAGCGCCAATTCCATATTGATGACCATAATAATGGCAAACCAGATCGGATCGAAGCCAAGGGACATAATAATTGGATACAAAATAGGAACGGCAATCACGATAATGGAAACCGTTTCTAAGAAGCATCCCAATACGAGCAACACAATATTAATCAAAATAAAGATGAGCCATGGTGAAACATCCCAGGCGACTGTGGCTTGCGTAATCGTTTGCGGAATTTGCAAGATCGTCATAATGTAACCAAGAAGCATCGCCCCTACCATGATGAACAGAATCATGGCATTAGTTTGAACTGTATGGAAGATGATGTCTTTCAAATTTTTCAAGGTAAGGTTGCGGTAGGCTAAACCGCCAATTAAGAAACTGACCACAACACCGACCGCCGCGGCTTCTGTTGGCGTAAATAATCCTGAATAAATTCCGCCAATGACAACAACCGGCAAAAGGATTCCCCAGATAGCCTTCTTGGAAGCTTCCATTTTCTCGGCCCATGTAGCCGGTTTATCTTTAATATGCCGTGTTTGCCATGAAGCAAATATCATAAATAATATGGTTAGTAAAATACCAGGGACAATTCCCGCAATAAATAGCTTTCCGACAGATACACCGGTAATATTACCATAAAGAATCATCGGAATACTTGGGGGAATCAAGATTCCCAGCGTGCCGCCGGCAGCAAGCAGACCAAGAACATGTTTCTTTTCATATCCGCGTTTGACCATTTCCGGTAATGCAACGGAACCAATGGTAATCGCTGTGGCAACACTTGAGCCAGAGATGGCGGCAAAGATCGTACAGCAAAAGATGGTCCCAATCGCAAGTCCGCCCGGCAAATGCCGAAACCATTTGCTGGCCATTTCATATAAGTCTTTTCCTACACCACAAACCAGCAAAACTTGACTCATCAGTACATACAACGGCAATGCCGTCAATTCAAAGGAATCCAACGATTTGTAGGAGATGATTGGAATTTGCGCAAATGCAAATGTTCCGCCATTGAAAAAATACATACCGCCTATTGCCAATAATCCAAGCGTAAAGGCAACCGGCAATCCGATTAAAAGAAGAGCTCCCATTCCCCCGAGAAAAAATACATTCATGCCAGAGACTCTCCTTTCTTATCAAAACAATCGACTATTTGTAAAACAAAAGCTAAGCAGAGCAACACTCCGCCAATCGGCATTGTCAATTCGGGCAGATACATTGGAACCCTTAACAAGGAAGACGAGGTAACGCCCAATTCCATCGTTCCCTGTACATGATAGAAACCATACCATGTGAAAATGACTCCAAAAAGCAATCCAAGTAAATTCGATAGGATTTCAAATATCGTTTTCGGTTTTTCTGGCAGTATATTCGTGACCAGATCCACCGTAATATGCGAAAATTTCCTCAGCGCATAACCGCTGCCAAAAAAACAGCTGCCAATCAGGGCATAAATCGATAATTCCGTAGCAAATATGGTAGGTTCGTTAAATATTGCCCTTGATAGTACTTCGTAAAAGATCATCCCTGCAACGAGTACGATGAGAATTCCTGAAATCAAGCCGCCCAAGGAAACTAAACGGTCTGTAGTTTTATAAATTGCTTTAAAAAAATTCATGATTGCCTCCATCCTATTGCATAAAACCCGTATTGAATGAAAATACACCTGGAAGGAGATGCATGGATCCCGCCCCAGGTGAACAAATGACCACTAATCAAACGGAAATGGATGTTTCCTATTTAATATGTTCTGCAAGGTCTAGCAGTTCTTTTCCAAGCTCGCCTGACTGCTTAAGGTATATGTCATAAACAGGCTTTGCTGCATCCTTCCATGCTTGCAGTTCATTCTCTGGAACGACGTAGACTTCCATGCCTTTTTCTTCTAATTCTTTAGTGGTTTTCGCATCTTCTGCTTTAGCCTGTTCGCGGATCCATTGCTCTGTTTCTGCGGCGGTGTCGCTGATTAACTTTTGGGTTTTTTCAGGAAGCTTATCCCAGTAAGCTTTATTAACAGCTAAGATAAATTCTAGGTAGGCATAATTATTGATTGTTAAATATTTAACAACCTCATCATATTTTCTTTGAGCCATCGCAGTCGTCCCGGATGTTGCCCCGTCAACGGTGTGGCGCTGCAGAGCCATATAGACTTCTCCGCCGCCCATAAAGACTGGTGAAGCACCATAAGCTTTGATTAATTCGGAAGGAATATCACCAATACTTCTAATCTTTAAACCTTTGAAATCTTCCGGTTTTTTCAACGGTTTTTTGTTATTAACAAACTGAGCGTATCCATAGTCAGCAAACAATAAAACTTTTGCCCCTTTTTCTTCCATAGTTCCTCTCAGCTTGTCCCCCATTTCTCCAGATATAGCTTTGCCTGCTGCTTCATAATTAGGAAAAACATAAGGAACATCAAAAATACCCATGGCCGGAACGGTTGAGGCCCATAAAGTGGAGGAGTTCAACCCCATTTCCACGCCGCCGGTTAAAATCGATTGATTCATTTCTTTATCACTTAAAAGCTGCCCGGCAGGATATACTTGGATTTTCACCTTTCCGCCGGATTTTTCCGTTACTTCCTTGGCAAACTTTTCTACGCCAACTGAAATATGGTGATCTTGAGGAAGGTTATAAGCCAATCGGATGGTGGCATCTTCATAGCCGTCACCGCCACCTTTTTCCGACGATGCCGTTTCTTTCGTGTTTTTTCCTCCACATGCCGTTAAAATTCCCATTAATAGTACAACTGCTAAAAAACTTGCTGCTAATTTCTTCATCCTTCATCCCTGCCTTTTATTTTCATTTTTTTCTTTCTACCTGACGTATTCTTCCAAGCGGTGTTTTGCTAGATAAACTAGCAGCATAATCCGCCGCATCCAATAGCCGGTCAAAGTTAATTCCCGTATCGACCGACATTCTATGAAACATGTAGACTAAATCTTCCGTTGAGAGATTGCCTGCAGCACCTGGTGCAAAAGGGCAGCCGCCAATGCCGCTTGCCGCCGTTTCAAAAATACGGACACCAGCTTGAAAGGCAGCATATGAGTTTGTCAGCCCCAGTCCTCTCGTATCGTGAAGATGGATGGAAACCGGAAGTTCCCCAGTAATTTCTAAGACACGGGAAAGCAATCGGTTGGTTTGCTCTGGATCGGCAATCCCAATGGTATCGGCAATTCCAATCCGATTGGCGCCTGCTGCAACGGCCCTCTCTACCAAAGCCAAAACCACATCAGGATTTACTTCCCCTTCATATGGACAGCCAAAGCTGACGGCAATGGAAAAGCATATTTTTAATGGTGTTTTCTCCTTGTTAGCTATTATTTTAGTAAACTCGTTAAAATTTTCATTGATGCTTCGCCCGATATTGCGCTGATTGAAGGTTTCAGTTGCAGCCGTTACCCAATTCACCTCGTGGATTGAGAATTGGCTTGCCCGTTCATAGCCTTTCACATTTGGAATCAGCGCCGTGATTTCCACATCCTGAAGGGAAGAACAGGCTTGAATGACTTCCTCGGCATCCGCCATTTGCGGAACCTTTTTCGGATGAACAAATGATGTTGCTTCAATCTGTTTCATTCCGGCTTCTGCCAATAAATTAATCAGTTTTATTTTTTTCTCAGTTGGCACCCATATCGGTTCATTTTGCAAGCCATCACGGGGGCTCACTTCTACAATGGAAACCTTATCCAATTAAATAACCCCCAATTGCTTTAATTTTGTTAATTGCTCCTGATCCATTTGAATCAATTTTTCAAATATCTCCACATTGTGTTCGCCCAAAGAAGGACCAATCCATTTTAAACTGCCGGGAGTTTCCGACAGCTTCGGGACCACTCCTGGGGCCAGCACCGTTTCTCCGGTCGGAAGCTCGATTGGCTCCAGCATATTTCTGGCCTTATAATGAACGTCTTCCGCAATATCCTTAATGCTGTATATAGGTCCAGCTGGAACAGCCGCATCATCCAGTGATTGCAGTGCTTCTTCCAGCGGCCTTTGCTTCGTCCATTCTTCAATGAGACCGTCAATTAATTCCACATTGTCGGCTCGCCCTTGATTCGTTGCAAACCTGGGATCATTGGCCAAATCTTCTCTTCCCATCATGTTCATTAATCGCTTGAAAATACTGTCACCATTCGCTCCAATTACCACATATTTTCCATCTGCGCACTCATATGTATTTGAAGGGGCAATACCGGGCAAGGTACTTCCGGTTCTTTCTCGAACTAAGCTTTTTAAATCATATTCCGGGAGAATTCCTTCCAATAAGCTAAAGATAGCCTCATACAGAGCGACATCAATAAGCTGACCTTTCTTGTCCGGACTTTGATCTCGGGCTCTTAATGCCATAATCGTACCGATTACAGCGTAAAGTCCAGCTACCATATCCCCTATGGCAATTCCTGCCCGTACAGGCGGCCTGTCAGGATAGCCCGTTAAATATCGTAAGCCGCCAAACGCTTCTGCAACGCTTCCAAAACCTGCCTTTTCTTTAAATGGACCTGTTTGCCCATATCCAGAAATTCTTGTCATAATCAGACTTGGGTTTATGGCTGTTAAATCTTCGTAGCCAAGCCCCCATTTTTCCAGGGTTCCGGGGCGGAAATTTTCCAGTACAACATCCACTTCTCCAGCTAGTTTCTTTACTATTTTCTGGCCCTGTTCGTCCCGTAGATTGATGGTAATCGATTTCTTATTTCGGGACTGAATATACCACCAAACGGAATTATCTCCATGCATCACCCTCCAGTTTCTGAGCGGGTCTCCTTTCTTTGGTTCTTCTACTTTTATGACCTCGGCGCCAAATTCCGCAAATATTTTCCCTGCAAATGGCGCAGCAACTAAATTGCCCAATTCCAATATCTTAATTCCTTCAAGTGGCATTTTTTTAACCAATCTGGTTAGCTCCTCTCTAGATTCTTCTTGATTAGATGTAAGCGTTTTAATGATGGCAAAACCTAATGTTTAAGGCTCAAATCTACTGATATTTCCGGGTTTATCCCCTTTGCCGCAAGATAAAGCTGATAATCTACTTCAAGATGCTTTTTCATATTTACCTTAGCTGCTTCCGCATCTTGATCTTTAATCGCTTGAAAAATAGCATAATGTTCTTTGATGACTGTGGTTTTTCTGGCAGGTTCAATCTCTAAAATACTTCTTCTGTAAAAGCTGATAACTCCCCTTAGTTCGGTTATCATTTTCTTCAGGAAAGGGTTAGCGCTTGATTCCACAATCATTTGATGAAATCTTTCATTCATCTGATAAACCCTTTTCATATCGTTATCACTTATCTCTTCCGGTGTGCTTTCAAAGATATTTTTCATTTCTTCCAACTGTTTTTCTGTTCTTCTCTTCGCAGCATAAATGGCGGCAAGCGGCTCAAGCACAATTCTGCATTCGAATAGAGATTGATAATCGTTTAAAGTTGGATTATATACTGTAACGCCGCCATTTTGCTGTTCAACAACGAGTCCATCTTTACCAAGCAGGCGAATGGCTTCACGGACCGGGCTGCGGCTCACTCCCAGTTCCTCGGCTAGTCTCTCTTCTACCAATCTTCGCCCCGGCTCAATTCCCCCTGTGATAATTTGATCCCGTAAATACGGATAAACCTGATCTAATAAAGTATCTCTTCTTATTATTTTCTTAGCCATTTCTTCCCCTCATCGTCGACGGTATACGGTCTACATTTTCACTAATCATAATAATGTAAAAAATCAGACTAGTCAATATCCTTTTATGTATTTAATTCCTTGTTGCAACAAAAACATATGAATTGTGTAAATTACCACCATTCAATAGGTCTTCCATTGTTAGAAGTAGTAGTCATACTAATAGAAACTTATGGCTTGCCTTACCTCCTCCCTAAAAGGTCCTTTTTGAAGGTATTTCGGGCAGAATAGTTATTACTTAGGTTAACATTTAAAAATGAAAAAAAGGGTGAACCGCCGAAAGCTTTCCGGATTCACCCTCTTTTTATTTAGGTATAGTTTACTCTTAAAGGATTAATAGGTTAGTCCATGACCAAGTTTATAAATATTGCCATCGCTATCCTTATAGGCATATGCGAGTCCTTCAGGCATATAGATGTCCTTGTCATAGCCCGGTACATCGTTTCTCGATACACAATCTCCATTTTCATCAACTGCAATGACTGCTTCACTCGCAGGCAATGTCAACGGTAAAACACCTACTGGACGGCTATTGCCCGCCACTACCTCGAACTGCGCTTTATAGAATGTATCGTATCCTGCGATTAAAGCATCTGCCAATGGTTCAACATTTCCAAGAATCCAAGGCAGAACGACATCCACAGTCATAATGACTTTTCCTCCACGAACATGGATACTATCTGCCACTTCCTTTAGATGATCGATACCAGTTAAAGTTGTTTCCTCATACGTAGAACCATCCAACGCTGTTAATGTTTTATTCTCGCAAATTTCAAGTTCTAAAAGGCCCGGTGTTGCATTAAAATAAGCTCCAGATTTTGGACTTAATAATAAAATAGCAACGTCTGCTTCTTTATAGTTATCAGTCAAAGTAAACTGCCCTAATTCTCGGCATTCCTTCCTTGCTTTTTCCGTGTAAGAAGCTGCTCGTTCTGGCTCCTTATGGAAAACCTCTATATAAACCTTCTTATTATCGAGCTTTTCAGCTGTTAATGGTAATGTCTGATTATTATTTTTAAGAACGGTGACCGACTTCTTATGCGCTTCATAAGCAGCCTCCCAGCTCGCTGGTTTGCTAACTACTGCAGTCGCATTTTCAGTTGAAACATAGGTACGATCATCAAATAATCCTAGCGTAAACATTTCTGTAAGGAGGCGTACATTTGCTTCATCAATACGCTTCTCACTGATCCATCCATTTTGGATGGCTAATTTTAGATTTTCAATATCATTTGTATCCGCAACAAGGTCTGTACCAGCATTGATGGCTTTAGAAAAACGTTCAGCCTCCGTCTTATCCTCAACGCCCCAGCTCATTTTATTGGTGACACCGCTGTCGCTATTGATATAGCCCTTGAATCCTAATTTTCCTCTTAGGATATGCTGTAAGAAATAATGATTAAATGTAAAGCCAACTTCTTCGAAAGGAATATCCTCCCCCTCGAATTCTTGAACCACACTCTTATTGATACGTGGGATTGAATAATATGGCATGATGGATGAAGTACCATGTTCTACCGCTGCCTGGAATGGCGGTAAGTGATACTTTTCTAAGCTTCCCGGTGTTGGGTATAAATTCCACTTTCCTTCTTCATAATGTGGATCAAACCCATTTTCCCTCGCACCGCCGCCAGGGAAATGCTTTGTTGTCATCGCAATACTATGTTTTCCTAAGGTCTCTCCTTGAAATCCGTCAATGATGCGGCCGATTGCATCAGAAATAAATTCCGGATCTTCACCGAATGTGCCATATGTCCGCTGCCATCTAGGATCTGTGGCAGTATCAGCCATATACATATATCCCTTTCTGATACCCGTGGCATCCCACTCATCATGTGCTATTTGGGCAAATTGGCTGATAAGTGAGGCATCACCGCCATTTTTAATCTCTCCTTTAGCTGCTGCTGCAAGACCTAAGGTTCCTGGCCACGTAGAAAAAATCCCTGCTGCATCATTCATACCAAAGATGGCTTCTCCATTTTCGTTTCTTGAATTTGATGCGATTAAACATGGAATACCAAGACGTGTTCCCTCACATAATTCATTCATTTTATTAACCCACTCAGCCATTTCAGCAGGACTAAAATTGTCTCTTAAAATGAAGTGGCGCAAATGCATGTTTTCAACCGTCTGGGTTGTACCATAGATTTTTGAAGCGGCAAAAATATTTTCACCTTTTTCGACAATCGCTTCATCCAGCACACCATCATGGCTTGTCTTACTCTTATCTTCCTGTGAAAGTCCCATCTTACGTGTATTAATCAGCATCATTCCGACTTTTTCATCGACATTCATCAATGAGACTAGGTTCTCTGCCCGTTCTTTCGGGCTCAAACGCCAATCCTTATACGGATCAAGTTTCCCATTGCCATTCAAATCTTTAAATTTTAATCCATCAACTTCAATGATGTTCTTGACTCTAACTTCTAACTTAGGTTGTTTATAGCTAGATTCCAATTTAATGCCTCCTAAAAATGGGTCTACCTCTCATTATTCCCTATAGATGAATCTATCTTTCATTCCCACTCCATCTATATGGGACTTGGTATCCCTATCGTTAGTGTTATAATAACAACAAAAAGTTGAAAATAAATAACACTTATTGCTAAAAATATTGTAAATATTGCTTTATGAGAGGAGGCCGCCCAATGAAGCAATCCATTCTTATTCCAGGAATAAATAAAGGTTTTGAAATTCATGACTTCAGCAAAAAAAATCAATCCCATGATTGGCTCAAGAAATATAACGAATCCACCAGGGAATCTTCCCAATTAGAGTCTTTATTCCGATTGCACAGGCACGATGTTTTGGAGCTTCTTGTCTTTTTAGGAGGGGAGTGTGAATTCTTTTGTGAAGGAAAGACCTATTCCTTGAGGAGAGGGGATATTGTGGTGATCCCTCCTTATGCTGTTCATCAAGCGATTGTTAAGAATATCAATTCCTATGAACGCTTCATTGTTAGCGTTAGTGAGGATTTAATGGATGACTTTCTATCTAGTTCGCCCTCTATGAAGGAGAATATTGTTTTTCAAAAAACACAAGGTTCTTTTGCGTTACATCTGCATTCCGAAAATTTCCAAGAGATCATTTCTTTACTTCACGAAATAACACATAGAATAAAAAGTGGTGAAGATCACTTTTCCTTTACAATAAATTACCTATTATTTCAAGCACTTCAAGTTATCTTTAATCCTGAAAGCAGTATGCCAAACCTTAGTAATAAGGATGAACTAGACCATAGGTTTTTATCAATACTAGAATACATTGAATCACATTTAACAGAGCCGGATTTAAGTTTAGACACAATCTCTGATTATTTTCATTTAAATAAATACTATTTTTCTCATTACTTTAAAAAGAACATGAACCTGCCCTTTTACCGTTATGTATCACTAAAGCGTCTATCGTTTGCTGTAACGATGATTAAACAAAATCAAATTTCCATAGAAGAAATCGCTTTGAAATGCGGTTTTCCCGACTATTCGAGTTTTTACAGACTCTTCAAAAAGGAATACAACCTTTCTCCGAAAAATTTGCAAAAGGAATATAAAAATTTATTGTCGATATCTACTCATAATTTGTAGATATTTCCCGGGAATTTGTTGAAATTTGAAAAATAAGGTGCCTATCCGTATCGCGTAACGCTATAATTCGAGTTATATCGCCCACCGATACTAAGCACAAAAAAGGGAGTTGCAATCCCTTTTTTCTTCCGCTCCTTCTTTGGAGGAGAAAGCTTGTTCATTCGGTTTTATATCACATCGCATATCGGGCATCTTTTCTATTAAATATGAGGCTTTTTAGATTTATTTGTAGGCTGTATCGGGCAGCGATACGAAAAAGCGATACCTTCATCTGGTATCGCTTTTTATTATTCATTAGTAATATGCTTTGCTTACTCATCCCTATCAACAGCCATTTTTTCAAAAAACGAGTGAAATTGAGATGAGAAATAGGTCACAGATTGTCGCCTACAAAAAACCGAGCCCATTCTTCCATCTCAACTGAAATAAGTTTGCTTAAATCATTGGCCTGATTGCCTAATAATGTGGTGGCTTTGTTCAATAAATCTTTCATTTCAAGTGGATTCCCTGGTGAACCAGTTGGAGCATCTACTCTGGAAACGAACTTCTGGCCATTCTTTAGGATAATTTATGGCGAAAACTACCTAATTTGTAGAAATTCCCCGGGAATTTTGTTGAAATTTGAAAAATATTAGATACGAATATTCGAAACCAAGGAGATTCTCTTGCGAAAATAAAAGTCCTTCTTCTCATTGGAGTCGCGGGGAATATTTAATTTGTATTGGGTAGCGCTATAAGTTAGTTGCAAGTTGTATCGCCCAGCGATACGAATCTAAAAAAAGGTGATACCTTCCATTCTAGAGGAACTCTATTAGTAGAGGTGCTCTACCACCTTATTTTCGGAATATGGAGAAAAGCCCTCCCCAATTTCCTTTAGGTTTTTGTATCGCTTCTTCTAAACGTTTATTAAAATCACTTTGTGAATTCCATTCCTTTTTCTGTTCGTTCCGCATATTTTGAATTTCATTTTGTAATAGTTCACTTTTTTGTTTTTCTAGTTGCAGCAATGCTTCGTAATTGGTATTTTGTTGTTCAGTTAATTTTTCAATTTTTGCATTTGTTTTTTGCGCTGAATTTCCAATACTAGAACTTATAACATGATGATCTTGCTGGAGTCGGGAAACGGTTATTTTTAGCTGCGCCATATCATTCGTCAGTTGGATATTCATTTCACGGGTGGCTGCAAGTTCTTTGACTAAAAATGTTAAGACCTCTTTTATTTGATTGGGATCATGAAGTGAATTTTCATATGTATCGGGTATCGCAATCTCTATTTCATTGGATCCTTCTAATCTTTCTTTTTGTTGGTACACAAGATCTTTAGCTGTATCGTCTAGGGGTTTGTCCGTATCGCGTAACGCTATAAGCGCTCCGATGTCAGATTGCACAAAGATACGCCGATCACCATCTTTTAAAAACTCATATCCATTCTTCTCTAAAATTTGGCCATACTTTCGTACAGTGGGAGTTGCAATCCCTACTTCTTCCGCCACTTCCTTGGAAGAGAAAGCTTGTTCATTCAGTTGTATATCACGTCGCATATCGTATCTCCTTTTCTTTTAAATATGAAGGTTTTTAGGTTTATTTGCAAGCTATATCGCCCAGCGATACGAAACAAAAAAAGGAGCTGTTCAGCCCCTTCTAAAGGAATTTTATTTAATTTTTATCTCATTAAGCAATTTGTTCGGTGTGCTCCGCTACAAGTTTGTTATAAAGCTGTAAATCTTCTGCATATAAATTCAAATAAGTTGCCATTCCTGTATTCTTCGCTTTTTCAAAGCTTGCCCAGTCAACAATACCGTGTTCCAGATTCAACTTTTCAGCATTCTCCCAAGCCGTTTCTTCAAAACCGATATTCATCTCATGCTCTTCGATTAGCATAGCAAGAAGATTGGGATCACTGTATCGTTCGTATATTGGATAGTTTTTTTTCATATCGTAATATTCAAGTGTTTTTGTCAGTGAATCCAATAAAGCGTTCCGGTCTAACGCATGCCCTAATTCATGAAGTGTAAAAGCTTGAATATACGATTTGAGTGAGACTGATTCCTGCATTTCCATTATTGCTTCTTCTATTCGTTTATCATCATAACCTATATAGTCAAGGATAAAATTATAGCTCATATTTACCCCAGTAATCTGATGCTTCAGTTCAGTATCTATTCCAACAGTTCTTATAGTGGCCTGTATTAATTGCTCAATCCAATTATTTTTCTCGTTCACTTATTCCCCTTGCTTTCTCATTTATTTTATCTTATGTGGCAATAAGACTTATGGATTATTAGTGTGGAAAATCTTCTATTCACATATTATATTAGATGAAATTTCTTCCAACTATATGAATATATATCAAAATAAAAGACATTTCAACAGGTAATATACTATGTATTAACCTCTATATCCAAAAAAAAAAGCGTTCTCTGAATAAAAAAGAGAACGCCTTCAATTTAATTAGCTCACCGATCCGTATTTATGCAAAATTTCACGCAAAAAAGGGACGTCCCATAATGTATGGGGCGCCCCTTCTTGATAATCGTTCGAATTAAATTCGATGAGTGTTCCTTACGTATTTAATCGTTGTCACGTTGTCTAGCACGTGCTTCGCCGCCTTTACGGCCCGCTTCTGCTTTGCTCATTTTTCCATCGCTGTCACTATTGTCATCGCGTTGGTTAGCACGTGCTTCTCCACCCTTTTGTCCAATTTCCTCGTAAAATTCTCTGTCATGATTTTTAGAAGTGGCTTCGCCGCCTTTTTGTCCGATCTCTTCATAAAACTCTCTGTCATGGGTTTTAGAAGTGGCTTCGCCGCCTTTACGTCCTGCTTCTTCGACGGTCATACTACCATTGTTGTTTTCGTTGCGATTGTTCTTATTTTCCTTAGCCATAATAAAATCCCTCCAAATTTTTAGTTGAATTTTGTTACACTCTTTATATTCCCGCTCTCTATTAAATTAAACATCCCTTTTTCTTTTTCTATTACTCTTAGAATTTCTCTTACTGTTTCTTTCCACGTAACGTAAGACATGAAAAAGAGGCTTCCCGCAAGTTTACACTCCTCCATCCTGCTTCAATGCCCAGTTTTAACCTTCATGTACGGAGGAAAAATGTCGAGAGCTGATTTCCTCACAGAGCTAACCCACGAGCGGTGGCAGGCACCCTCTCCAAACGAATTGTCCCCGAAGTTCACCACTTTGAAACGAATGAACCGTCCCTGGGCTTTTCCTGGAGAATCCCATAGTAATAGGCAATAGGCTTTCTGACGGCCTTTGTAATTTTAAGTTTTCTAATTAGTTGTCTAAAGGATTTGATAGCGAGATTAACGACTTCATTGATTTCCATATTTAGTTCATGGACTTGTATATGTGTCATATGCCAATATTCTTCGATTAATTTTGCATCGGGAAAGAAGCATATAACGAATTGAACAAAACGCTGTGGAACACGGCTACTAACAAAGGTGTAATCTAATTCAGACGGCTCTTCTTTACGTTTATTTATCTTTTGATTTTTTTCAGTTTTTAAAAGATTAGTAGTTTCTTTAGGGTGGGTCATTATTTCCTGTTTAGGTGGTTTTGTGCCACCCTTTCATCGCTAGTTTCCGTTTCCGGCACTTCCACGATATAGGGTTTTGTAAAGAGAATCGAACCTCTCCATTTCGATTTTGAGGCCACTTTTGAGCCCAAACACTCATTTTTGCCCTCATAATCAAATTTTAAAGCCCATTTTTGCATTTTGAGGCTGTTTTGCTATCAATTTTGTTCAAGTGGATTGTTCTCCCTGCTTTCATTCGTTTTAACAACAGATAATAGCTTTTCCTTGCACAATCCGACACTCATCTACCATTCTCCTCTATTTTCCCTATTAACCAAACGTTTAATTAAAATCGCTGTGATCCTTGATACATAAGCCTTTCCCGGACCAAATCTATGAAAAAGCTGTTGAAAGGTGCAACAAAATATGGATAGTAGTAGATTCGAACCTCAATTTTCACAAATCGACATCCTTTCGACAAAATTCCATATAGGCTATACTATTCAATCGTTTGGTTAAAACAGCAGCAATGTATTAATCTATAAGAATATCCCCTCCAAATCTAACTAGAAGAATGTCGACAATTGCCAGGGAAATTTGTAGATATTGCCCCACTTATTTGCACTATTTGACTGGCTTCACTTGAACTTACATCATTCCATCTATTCCACGTATTTCCGCTATTACTTAAACGTTTGATTGAAAGGAGCTTCAAAGCGCACCAATTCAGGATTTTTCTCTTTCAATGCCTAAAAATAATGTTGAAACACGTCCCAAAAAACATTCTTTAAAAAGGAAGTATGAATGGTGGCTTTACTAGAATTAGCCCCAAACCCAACACGGTGTCGGTATCCTTGAGTAATTACTCTGCCTTCATCAAGCTTCCTAGGAACGCTTTTTCAGCAATACTCATTCCTCTTCACCTGCCGTAAGATCGAGTTCAAATTTACTTGGAATATCTCTTCCGGAGACATTGGGGTCAATCCCCAAGTGAACTAAAGCTTTAATGTACCGGGGGACTGACCCCATTGCCCTAATTGGGCCAAATAGTCTGGATTATCTCCAAATTAGAAAACTATTATATTAAAATTTATTTGTTTTCGAAGGACTTTTTGGTGTCAAACCGGGTAATTATTCATATATCTTTTGAATGATGAACAAGGAGGATAGGAACATGGAAAGAAACAATACGATAATGCAATTTTTCGAGTGGCATATAGAGCCAGACGGCAGCCATTGGAGACGTCTGCAGGAGTTGGCACCAGAATTAAAAGAAAAAGGTATCTCCTCCATCTGGATACCACCTGTGACAAAAGCGATCTCGCCTGAGGATAATGGCTATGCCTCATATGATTTATACGATCTGGGTGAATTTAAACAAAAAGGATCCATCCGGACAAAGTACGGGACTAGACAAGAGCTAATAGAAGCAATAGCTGCATGTCAAAACGTCGGCATTAAAGTCTATATTGATGTAGTAATAAACCATAAAGGAGGTGCTGACGAGACGGAATTAATTAACGTGATTGAAGTGGACCAGGAGAACCGGACGAAAGAAATATCTGAGCCCTTTGAAATTAAAGCTTGGACAAAGTTTACATTTCCAGGGCGTAAAGGAAAATATTCTTCTTTTGAATGGGGATTTGAGCATTTTAGTGGCACCGATTATGATGAAAAGACCGGGAAATCAGGAATATTTAAAATCCTTGGAGATGACAAGGATTGGAGTAAACATGTGGATGATGAATACGGAAATTATGACTATCTAATGCTTGCCGATATTAACTATGAACATCCTGAAGTAAAAAAGGAAATGATAGAATGGGGAAAATGGCTTAGTGATACCCTTAACTGCGATGGATACCGCCTTGATGCAATTAAGCATATCAATCACTATTTCATCAGTGAGTTTGTACAGGAGATGCGTAAACACCGAGGGGATGATTTTTATTTTGTCGGAGAAGTTTGGAAAACTCATCTGCATGCCTGCCAAAAATACCTTGACCATGTCGATTATCAGATAGATTTGTTTGATGTCCCCTTGCATTATAAGTTGCATCAAGCCTCCAACGAAGGTAGTGATTTTGATTTAACCAGCATTTTCGAGGGTACCCTTGTAAACTCCCACCCTAAAAATGCTGTTACCTTCGTTGATAATCATGACACTCAGCCCCAGGAGTCCCTTGAATCGTGGATTCAGGACTGGTTTAAGCCAAGTGCATATGCCCTAATTTTCCTTAGAAGAGATGGAAATCCATGCCTCTTCTATGGGGATTATTACGGAATCGGAGGACCAGAGCCGGAAGATGGAAAAAAGGAAATCCTAGATTGCCTCCTCTTTGCCAGGTACGATAAAGCATACGGTGAACAGCATGATTACTTCGACCATCCCAATACCATTGGCTGGGTTCGGCTGGGTATGAAGGAACTAAAACACTCTGGGTGTGCAGTCGTCATTGCCAATGGAGAAGATGGAGAGAAAAGAATGTACGTTGGTGAAAGGAAGGCTGGAGAAACATGGGTAGACTTCACAAACTCAAGGGATGACCAAATTACAATCGAAGAAGATGGATATGCCACTTTCCCGGTTAACGGCGGCGGCGTATCAGTTTGGGCATACCATCCTAAGGAATAAGAACAATTATATGTATGGGCCATTTAGCAATTTTAATAGCACAAACAAAATGTCCACTGGAGGTGGACATTTTGTTTGTGCTGTCTTTTTGTGGTGTCAGGCACCTTTTTATAGTTGTATTGTTGATATTGTTTTATTATAAAAGGGATTCGGCCCCGTCAATGTAGATTTCGCTTCCGGTTATGTGATTTGATTGGTTGGAAGCAAGGAATAGAACTAGGTCGGCGACTTGTTCGGCTTTTCCTGGTTTGTGTTCCAATGGTTGGTTTCCTTCTGGGTATTTAATGGGAATTTCCACCTTTTTTAATTTTTCGTTTTCTTTCCATGTGTTTTCTTTGATATTTGTTTCAATCGCACCTGGACAGATCATGTTGACTCTAATACTATAGTTGGCAAGCTCAAGAGCGGCCATTTTCCCAAAGCCCATCTGGCCAATTTTGGATGTACTATAGGCAGACATTCCAATATTTTTATAGATCCTGTTCCCATTAATTGAACTCGTAATAATGATACTTCCCCCATTTGTCTTCAAATGCGGGATCGCATATTTTACCGTTAAAAAGGTACTCGTTAAGTTATTGGAAATGGTTAGGTCCCAGTCCTTCGGCTCTAAGTCTTCTATGGGCGCAACTTCCCCATTAATTCCCGCGTTCGCAAAGACAACATCTAGTCTCCCCCACTGATCAATGGTTCTTTTGTAACAGTTCTCTACTTCCTTCGGGTGAGAAACGTCGGCTTCCAAGACAAGGGCTTCACTTCCCATTTCTTCGATTTGGTTTTTCACTTCTTTTACGTTTTCTTTATGCAAATCTACTAAAGCAATCTTTCCCCCATTTTGAGCAAGCTTTAGAGCAGCAGCCCTTCCGATCCCAGAGCCAGCTCCTGTAACAAAAGCAACCTGATTTTGAAGCAGCTTCTCCACGTTAAAAAACCTCCTTTACTAACGATGTATATTACTATATCCACCTTAGAGATTTAGAAACATAAAAATTATATTAATGATTCAGACAACAACCTTTTTCGCCCATCTAGCTTTTCAATTCCCACAACATTTCTTAAATTTTTTCCCGCTTCCACATGGACAAAGATCGTTTCTGCCAACCTGTTATATTTTTGATTTGCAGTTTTTTCCGAATTTCTTGAAGGTCTGCGACTCTTAATGCAGATAGCCCTACTTTTATAAATAAAAAAGAAGCTTCCCAAAAGCGCAATAAGTGATGTTCAGGTGATGAGTTATTTATTATCATAACGTACTAAGCCGCAGTTCATAAAAATACTGCACAACTGGATGCTTTAACTTCATCTTCTCAGTCATGTTTAAAATTCGTTTTTTTCCAACCCGTCTGTCCACCAAAGCTAGAATATTCAATAGGATATCATTGCTCTCTATGCTTTCCTCTATAGAAGTGGATAAAAACTTATTAGCTACAACGATAAAATTTGATTTACTTAATGATGACTGCGCTGACAAAATCTCCTTTGCATATTCTGATAATTTTCTACCCCTTGCAATTACTTGTAGACGATCCTCCGGAACTATCCCCTTGGTTTCTTTTCTTACCGCTTCAATTTCCTCATTGTTGATAGGAATTTGGATATCTGAATCATTCTTAATTTCCAGCTCCGTCTGATACCATTTGATTAAGGTAGTTATATCACACATATTGAGTACATTCTTTTTATCTACCACAATATAACAAAGTCCTGCTTTATCAGGTAAATAACGGTAGCTGGTTGCACGGTATTCAACCCTTCCATTTAATGCAGGACAGAGAAAACTCTCCAGATTTTGCTTCAATTTGCTCCAGGCCATGTAATTCTCCTTAAATTTTATATTATAAATATTTATTGAGGCAGTCGTTCTATTATCCATAATACAATAACCAACACTTCGATCATACTAAATACAAGGTTTAAGTGTGACATGAATTTCTGATGTATCGATAATAGTGTGCGAATAAATATCCAGACTGATGAATAAGTAATATAGAAATTCGGCTTAAGACAACAATAAGATTTAATAAGGTATATCGTGCATATCGATCATTAATAATCATCCCTACCACAAATAAGAGGTGACCCATCAGGGTCACCTCCTATTCTCATAATACTTGTTTCACCTGTACTACAGTACTACAGCACTATTCAATATAAACAAAACGAATTCAATTGAAATAACATTTAACTCTTCTGAAAAATATAACGTCAGCTAGTGAATAGGTAGAAAATACAATAACAATTGAAAAGTTGCAGTCATCAAGACATTGGGGTCAGTCCCCAAGTGAACTAAAGCTTTAATGCGCCGGGGGACTGACCCCATAAGCCGTTAGTGAAATTCCGTTAAAGACCCAACACCTTCATCCTTTTGTTCGAGTTCATTTATTCTTTGACGTGTATATCTATTGGAATATAACAATAATAAAAGAAATAAAACTAAACAACCACTAATAATCAACAAGAAATATTGGAACCAAGCACCGAAATCTAAAACCTCCAATTAAATCCCCTCTTTTCATATTAATTTCCCCTTGACTAAAGGCACTTATTATTTAAAATTTATATACCCCAAAACCAGTATATGAATCATAAAAATTACAGATAAATTCCTACCTGAGACTTGATGCGCAACGTTAATACCTCACTCTCCATTAAACAATCAAAAAAAAGCGCCAACCCCAGTC
>NZ_BCVI01000081.1 GCF_001591665.1 Neobacillus soli NBRC 102451
GAACAAGTTTGTCACTTCGTTTGAAGCAACTTTACTAGTATAGTAAACCAAGTTGTTAAAGTCAACAACTATTTGTTTGTTGTTCATCGCCTCAGTGACGACTTTTCATATATTACAGGATATTAAATGATTGGTCAATACTTTTTGTAATATAATTTTAAAATAGGCTTTGTTAATTTTTATTGCTGATTTGAACATGTGTTTTTACCATTGGGTTCTTAATGCATAAAGCTGATGAAAAAGCATTTGCATAGGTTTTTCATTTATTAAATCGACAACTATTTTTACAAGAGCCCTTGTTGAATCACAATTTTTTGACAATCTAAAATTGAATTCAAGTAGGGCTCCACTCTCTCCCTAAGGAATTAATAAAATTTTTCCTGTGCTCTTGCGGCTTTCTAAATAACGGTGAGCTTCTTGTCCATCACGCAGCGCAAATTCCGTTGGCTTGGCTGCCATTACTTTTCCCTCTTCCATCCACTGGAATAGCTCGATTGCACGGGCTACTCGTTCTTTTCGAGAAGTAAGAACATTCCAAAGATCCCCGCCAGTCAAGGTTTTGGAGGTATCCATTAACATTCTTGGGTCAACAAAATCCGGGTCTCCTCCAGCCATACCGTAGAATACAACGGTTCCGCCGATGCGTGTCACCTTAAAGCTATCTTGGAGTGTTGCACCAACTGATTCATAGACAACATCGACTCCTTTGCCCTCCGTTTCCCCTAGCACTTTACTCTGCCAATCATCATTGTACAAGAAGACTTTATCCGCCCCTGCTTTCGTAGCAGCTTCTGCTTTTTCAACGGATGAAGTTAAGCCAATTACCCTACCTCTAAATAATTTTAGGATTTGGACGAGTAGCTGACCAACACCGCCGGCTGCTGCATGAACTAGGGCAACATCGTTCTCTTTCACAGTGTAACTATCCCGTGTTAAATAATGGGCAGTCAATCCTTGTAGTAATATAGAGGCTGCCTCTGAAAACGAGATTGTTTCTAGTAGTGGTATCGCTTTTTCGGTTGGAACTGCCACCAGCTCAGCATTCGCATATGGTACGTCGGCGAATGCAATCCGGTCTCCAACACTTATGCCTTGAACATCCGCTCCCACCTTTTCTACAATCCCCGCACCCTCATAACCCAGAATATATGGAGGCTTACCTTCAAGATGATAATTTCCTTTTCTTCTATATATATCAGCAAAATTCAAGCCAATCGCTTTCATCCTTACCAGAATTTCATCTGGCCTGATAACAGGATTGGCGATTTCGCCATATTCCAGTACTTCAGGCCCGCCGAATGTATTTATCACAAGTGCTTTCACATGGATCACCTCATCTTTTCTAAAATTTTACTCTAAATAAAATTGGCACACATCCAAAAATACACAATTAAAATTCGCATTGAAGTTTTCACCGACATGAATATTGTATCCATAATCAACCTCTAGTGTTGGCATTATGTAAAGATTTTTACCCGTCGATCCAAGTATCCTTTTTAAAAGTTCCTGACGTAATTCCAAATCATTTTCCGTTGTTTGATTATATAATCTCGTTAAACTTCCAGCCTCTTTCTTTCCGCTGCTAGCACTGAATTAGCGGCATCATATAATTCTCCACTTCATGCTTTATTTTTTATTGAAACCACCAGAAACCATTTAACATTTCAAAAAGGTCACTTTGATGCGTTCCACTCAGGTTTACTAAAAAAGGGGTTTCCCCTCTTTCTTTTAAAGCCTTCTCAGCGGGTCCCTCCCCAAGCGGTGTATAGAACATTAACATCACGCCCTGCAATTCCAGTTTTCTGCAGCGGGCATTGAGAGTTCGATCTATAAACTCCTCACCTGGGTTAAGTTTAAACAATTTCCCCCACTTTGTTATCGTTTGGTCTAAGTTATTCACAACAATTCCCACGCTCTCAAACTGGGTTGTGCCTATCACTCCTTGCTCCTCTAATTCTAAAAGACGTTCTTTATCTGGCTTTTCCCATTGAATAAAAAACGGCAGGGTCAGCTCTTTGTCCTTGTTTTCAGGGAATAGCAGCGACCACCTGATTATTTGCCCATCTGCCCGAATCCGTTCGCCAGGGAGTGGACCATAAACTTGATACCCTTCTTCTCTAAGGGTTATGGCTAATTGTTTAATACCATCGGTACGAATAGCTATTCTAGCAGGACCTTCCTGCTTTCCTGTTGATAGCTGCTCAACGATTTGCGTAATCAGCCGGTTATCATCTTGTTGCTCTGCCATCGATAAATTTTCAATTCCCAAGAACTCAATATAACTTAAACCAAAATAAGCCAGGGTATTATAGGTTCCCCAAAATTCATGACGACCGCCCATGACGGCATGGATTCCTTTTTGTTCTAAAAAGGAAATTGCCTTCTCAGGCTTCTTAGAAAAACAAACTAGGTGATCAAAGGAAAATTGCATGTTGTTTCTCTCCTTCCGAATACAGTTTTTGAATCGGGACTAAATGAAGATATTCAGGTCAATTGCTCCACGCCTGCATAAGTCCGGCTTAAAGCAAATATGATAAAAATAAGAATCCTAAAAAAGGGGTCGATAAAGAATGAAAATTTTTAATAAGATCGCTTTATTTTTTGTGGTATTGTTTTCTGTTTCCATTATAATAAATACTTATTTAGGTGAAAATGAACGGGTCCAATCCAATGTTATTTACTTCTTTTTGAACGGGTTCGCCTACATTGTTTCCGCATTGGAAGTTGAAAAAGAAAAACAGATTTTAGAAGGCTTAAATACTTGATTTTTCAAAAAGATATCTATTTTGATCCAGGGAACAGTGATGTCACTGTTCTCTTTGTTTACTCCGATCTGCGGTAATGGTTGGATTCATGGCTAAATATACTATAATCTATTTAACGATATTTTTCTTTTAAAAAGGTGATGGTATGACAAATATTAGAGATTTTGCAAAAATGGCAGGTGTTATTCAGAGGGAAATAACTATTGATTCTTATGTATGCAACATGGTTTCCCCTTGTCATTTACCCGGTTTTCACATTTGATATTGTACGAAGAATAGTAAAGATAAATCGAACACTTTTAGCTAAATAGCCGGTTTTGTTAAAATTCCCAATCATATAAACATCCATATCTGGGTGGTAAAGCATAAAGGATCCTATCGAGCCTAAATGCCCCCATCCATTATATTTTTTGATAACTGGGAGCATCCGAACCCTCATAAGCCCATAACCGTAATCAACACCTATCCACATCTTCTTCCACTGCATCATTTTCACAAGAGATTCATTGGGAATCAGTTGATTTCCTACTAAGGCTTTCATAAACTTTAATAAATCTTCAGATGTGCTCACCGTTTGCCCTCCGGCATAAATGCTACTGAAACTGTGGTGATCTTCCACTTTTATTTCCTTGTCTATTGCGGTAAGGTTTGCCACAGGATAACTACTTTGCACCAATGGCTCCGAGTATTGAGACAAATAAGTATGATTCATATTTAGTGTTTGAAAAATATATTTATGAAGCACCTCGTAATAAGATTTTGAGGTAACATTTTCGATAACCAGTCCTAAAAGATTATAACCTGTATTTGTGTAATGGCACTTTTTCCCCGGTGGGAAACGAGGGCTCATATTCTGTTTGGTCCACTGTATTGTCTCTTCCGGCGTCCAATAACGTGAAGGCTCGTCAAGCATTAGTTTCAAAAACGGTTTACCCTGGTTAGGTTTATCCTCATAAAAATCCGCTAATCCTGATGAATTACTTAATAAATGTTCAATACAGATATCCTTTGAGTAGTCTCTACCTTTATAACTATGTAAGTCCTTCATTAGGTCCGCTGGCAAATACTTTACGATTGGATCTTTATAGCTAATTTTCCCTTCTTCGACTAACATGGCAACAATCAGTGCGGTGAAAGTTTTACCAATGCTTGCCGTATGATAAGGCTGCTCCATATTCGCAGGTATATCGCCTGTTGTTCCGTGGGCCATATTCCAATGTATATTAAGTTTTTCCGAATGGATTAGCAAAAAAGCATTAAGAAGCTTTGGATTGGCATCCACACTTTTTTTCAGCTTTGCTTCAATTGTAAATTTAGCTTCATCTAGTTTCATAACTATCCCCCGCCAATATATTTACTTTCCTCTTTAAGGATATTAATTACTCGATTGATTAATTACTAGAAAAAGGTGCCTGACACCAGTATGTTATTGCTGTGTCAGGCACCTTTTTAAAATAAAAGCCTATTTGTCCAGCATTTGAAGTATAATGAACCATATTCAGATTATGCATATGATATTTCTTTGCGAGAAATCCTATAGATATGTCGAATAATACAAAAAATGAGGTTATTACATGAGTGAAATAAGTTTTGAAGATTATCATTTAAGCGCAGAAATAAAAAGAGCCCTTTCTGTGTTAAAATACGAAACTCCGACAGAGGTTCAGACGAAAGTCATCCCCTTGGCATTAGAAAATCAAGATCTTGTCGTAAAATCACAAACAGGCAGCGGCAAGACAGCCTCTTTTGGGATTCCTATTTGTGAAATGATGGCGTGGGAGGAAAAAAGGCCACAGGCCCTAATTCTTACACCAACAAGGGAGCTTGCCGTTCAAGTTCGTGAGGATATCACGAATATTGGCCGGTTTAAACGGATTAAGGCGATGGCCGTTTATGGAAAGGAACCTTTTTCGAAGCAAAGAGAAGAGCTCCAGCAAAAAACACATGTGGTCGTTGGTACACCCGGACGTGTCATCGATCATATTGAAAGAGAAACGCTAGTTTTAGACAAGGTAAAGTATTTGATCATCGATGAAGCGGATGAAATGCTTAATATGGGGTTTATCGACGAAGTGGAAGCGATTATTAAAGAGCTTCCTCTAGACAGAGTAACGATGGTCTTTTCTGCTACGTTGCCAAAGGATGTGGAAACTCTCTGTCATAAATATATGAAGAATCCTGTTCATATCGAGATTGCCGCTTCAGGGGTCACGACGGATACCATTGAGCATCGGTTAATCGAAGGGAAAGAAGAAGATAAGCTATCACTTCTTAAAGACGTTACCGTCGTTGAAAACCCCGACAGCTGTCTTATTTTTTGCCGAACGAAGGAACATGTCGATACGGTCTACACCGAATTAGAAGCAGCAAATTATTCCTGCGAAAGGCTCCATGGCGGGTTAGAACAGCAGGACCGATTTGCCGTTATGGATGGTTTCAAACAAGGGAATTTCCGTTATCTTGTCGCCACCGATGTTGCTGCAAGGGGAATTGATATTGATAATGTTACACTCGTTATCAACTATGACGTGCCAATGGAAAAAGAAAGCTATGTCCACCGCACAGGAAGAACCGGTCGTGCTGGCAATAAAGGAACAGCGATTACGTTTGCGACGCCATATGAAGGGAAATTCGTGAAGGCAATTGAAAGATACATTGGCTTTGAGATCCCTAAAACAGAAGCACCTCGGACGCAGGAAGTTGCGCGCGGAAAAGAAGCGTTCGAAGAGAAACTCGGCGGCCGCCGTGTTGTGAAGAATAATAAAACAGCCCGCATCAACCAGGATATCTTGAAGCTCCATTTCAACGGCGGGAAAAAGAAGAAAATTCGTGCAGTCGATTTTGTAGGAACAATCGCAAAGATCCCTGGCGTAACAGCAGAAGATATCGGTATTATCACCATCCAGGATCAAATGTCCTATGTTGATATTCTTAATGGCAAGGGCTCGCTCGTCTTACAAGCGATGGAGAATGCAACGATTAAAGGAAAGAAGCTGAAAGTCAGCAAGGCACTTAAATAGGTGCCTGGCACCACCCGGAATTTGTCGAAAAAAGGCGAACAGTGCCACTGTTCGCCTTTTTCTACCTTCATCTTTTATCCTACAAGAAATGGTTAGACAACTAATCGAATCTGATTTCCAGAGGGATCTTTCGTAACATAATAATCAGTCTCAGCCATTATCGGTGCACCTAAAAGCTCCAGTTGTTTCATTACATTTTCTCTGGTTTCCTCATCCGGGAATACAAGTGTATACCAATGTAAACCGACGCTGTTCTGCGGTGGTGTTGGTGCCCCTACGCCCTGCCATGTATTGATGGCAATATGATGATGATAACCTCCGGTGGAAAGGAAAGCCGCCTGAGGATAATAACTAACAATATTTAAACCAAGCCCTTTTGTGTAAAATTCTTCTGCATTTTTAAGATCAGCTACGTGCAGATGAATATGGCCCATCACCGTTCCAGCAGGAAGACCATTCCATTCCGCATCACTCTCCGCCAAAATACCTTGCGCATCTAACTGTTCCGTAGCCATTTCTACCAAATCATTCTTCCACGTCCACTCAGCAGCCGGACGATCTCGATATACCTCAATCCCATTGCCGTCCGGATCTGTGATATATAACGCTTCACTTACATAATGGTCTGCTGCTCCTAAAGGGTAGCCCGTTTGAACCATATGCCGCAAAAAGACGGATAAATCTGCACGGGTTGGCAGTAACAGGGCAAAATGATACAAGCCAGACGTACGATCAGCCTTCGGTATTACATCAACAGGCTCCTCAAGTGTTACTAACGGGGTTTTCCCGTCTGTCATTAAGACCGCTTTACGATCTGATTTCTCCAATACTTGAAAGCCAATGACATTTTGATAAAAAGTTACCGCATTAGCTAAGTCCTTAACCTTTATATTGACCTCTCC
Organism: Neobacillus soli NBRC 102451; assembly: GCF_001591665.1. Classification (GTDB taxonomy): domain Bacteria; phylum Bacillota; class Bacilli; order Bacillales; family Cytobacillaceae; genus Neobacillus; species Neobacillus soli. Next base: position 6,688 of record NZ_BCVI01000081.1, read on the forward strand.
GACATATATATTTGGTTTCTGATGAAAGTTCTCCATTATGTTCTTTTCCCCTTCGTTTCTATCTGAATTCAGTACAGCTTTTATTATTCCCAATTCTATTGGGGTTATTTTTCTTCATTTTTTATTCGTTCAAACACTACTCTACGAAAAGCCTTGCCCCCAAAAAGTGTATCTTAAATATATCTCAACTTCAATTATTTTAAATTGGAAGTATCTTAAAATTGAAAGAGGATTTAGAAGAAAAAGTATGTATTTCAGTCCCATAACATTACACAAAGTGGAAGTGAATGCCATATACAAAAAGAATGAATGATATGAGAAAGTTCGGTAAAAGATAAAATGAACATTTTATCCCGAGGAGTTCTTTTATGAAACAACCTGCCTTTCCTAATGATAAAAATGAGCAGTCCACTGCTAATAAAATTTCTACCTTCGATACCCGGGTAGAATTTATTAAGAGTTCTTTCGGCCATGCCGAGGACTTACTTATGACCCCTATTATATATAAAGAGGAGAAAGGGGTTATATTTTATTTAGCCACACTATCTGATTCGGAAAAAATCCAAAATAGCATCTTATTTCCTCTAATTAAATATCACTCATTAGACTTTGGGGACATTCCGTATACAGTTGGGGTCCAGAGTAAATTAAACTTAAACGATTCCATTAATGCCCTTTTACAAGGAAATTCAGTCGTGATTATCCAAGGAAGCGAAGACATTTTTTCATTTAATACGGTTAAGGACCTATCCCGTAGTCCCAAAGAACCTGATAGTGAAAAAACAGTAAGAGGATCGCACATAGGTTTTGTTGAAAGCCTATCAACAAATTTAGGTTTTATCAGACAAAGTATTGAGAGTACACACCTTAAAATTATTTACCACCAGGCTGGTCAATACACTAATACAAAAATTGCCATTGTCTATATTGATGGAATAGCTAACCCTAATCTTGTAAGGAGAGTAGAAGAAAGAATTCAAACCCTTTTCACAGATATGATTTTTAGCCCTGGGTACTTAGAAGAGTTGGTAGAGGATACGCCATTATCTCCATTTCCACATATACTCTACACGGAAAGACCTGATCGGACGATTGCCCAATTAATGGAGGGTAGAATCGCATTAATGTCTGAGGGAAGTTCTGATGTTCTTATTCTTCCAGTATCCTTTTTTTCCTTCTTTCAAACAACGGATGACTACAATAGTCGTATTATAACAGGTTCTTTTTTTCGTTTTTTAAGAGTATCCAGTTTTCTTATCTCCCTTCTTTTACCTTGTTTGTATATTGCCATAATCGCATTCCATTTCGAAATTATACCTAATGAAATTTTAGTTCCTGTTAAAAACTCTGTAGAGAACATTCCCTTTCCACCTTTAATTGAAGCGGTAATTATGGCGTTTACAATCGAATTAATTCGTGAGGCAGGAATTCGCCTTCCAACGCCAATTGGGCAAACGATTGGTATTGTCGGTGGTCTAATCATCGGGGATGCTATTGTCGCTGCAGGATTAGTATCGAATATTATGGTGATTGTGATTGCCCTTACTGCTATTTCTTCGTTTACGATTGCATCCTATGAAATGAGTAATACTGTCCGTATTTTAACCTTTCCACTTATGGTTTCTGCCGCTAGCTTTGGGTTCGTCGGAATTATTTTCTCTTTAATGTTTATCGTAGGCCATCTTTGCAAACTGGAGTCACTGGGAACGCCATATTTTACCCCCATTGCCCCCTTTAATTTACAAGGAATGAAAGATGCAATCGTTCGATTTCCAATTTGGATGTTAAAGGACCGACCAAAAGAGCTACTTGTTAGAAATAAAAAACGACTAAATCAACCAAGAAGATGGGAAAAAAATGAAAAATGAAAACCAAATAAGCAAGCTCCAGATGATAACCTTTATAATACAGACCCAAATTGGCGTGGCCTTCCTCTCACTACCTTATGAAATTCACAAATTTGCTAAAGGAGATAGTTGGATTTCACTTATACTTACAGGTTTTTTTATGGAGGTTCTTGTTATTTTTTATCTAGTTTTATGTAACCGATTCCCCAAACAGCATTTCTTTCAAATCCTAGAATCGATTTTGGGTAAGGTACTTGGAAAATGTTTTACCTTTTTTTATACGGGTTATTTTTTATTAACCGGCTCAACCATTCTCGTTTTATTTGTGTATATATTAAAAAGATGGATGCTCCCGTACACTCCCTATTGGGTCCTCCTTTTTTTGATGGTTTCCATCGGAATCTACATTGCCATAGAAAATTTGAGTATCATCGCAAGGTTTTACTTTATAGCGTCTTTTATTTTGATTCTGTTTATTGTCATCGCGCCTATTGCCTTTAGAGATGTAAATATTCATTATATTATGCCTATTGGTCATTCAGGGGTGATGAATATGGTAAAGGGAGCTACTCATGCCACATTAGCCTGGCAAGGAATTGAGATTATTCTTTTACTATCTCCTAATGTTAAAGCAACTAGAAAGGAAAGGGTAAAAGCAGTTACCTTCGCAAACTTGTTTATCACCCTTTTTTACTCATTCCTTACATTTATTTGCTTAATCTACTTCAGTAAGGAAGAAATAAGATTATTACCACAGCCTGTCCTTTTTCTGTTAAAGTCTTTTTCTTTTAAAATCATTGAAAGGCCTGATTTAGTTCTTGTTTCATTTTGGATTATTTTAGTAGGCACATCGTTTATAAGCTATCTTTATAGTGCATCGTTAGCAGGTGCTTTTCTGATTAAGAAATGGACAAGGAAGTCTTTGGTTTATTTATCTGCCTTTATTTGCTTTTTCTTTGCCATATTTTTTAATGGTGAAAATGAAATTATTAAATTAACGAAGTATACTACCTACACTGGTTTACTTTTCATGATAGCCATACCTGTGTTTCTTTTAATTTTATCCTTACTATTTAGAAAACGGCAGAAGGGTGAAGTCAATGCGGAGAACGATTGAGCGGTTAGTTTTATTCATGTGTATCCCATTTTTTTTAACCGGTTGTTGGGATCAGCGGCTACTAAAAGAGCAAAAATTAATCTTGCTGGTCGGGTACGATGTCAATTCTAAGGGAAATGTAGTTGCTAGTACCTCGTACCCCATCAGCAAAGGAGGCTCTAGAGATTCTAATTCTTCTTCTTTTTCGAAAAGCACGATTCTTACTACAAATGGGGAAACAGCATTAGATACACTCCTACATGCCGACCTAAATATCTCAGAAAGAATTGACATTTCTAAAGCTCATGTTATTCTTTTCGGGGAAAAGATAGCTAAAAAGGGACTCTATCAGGAGCTCGATCATATTTATCGGAATCCAAAAGGTGCTCTTAGTGCAAAAGTGGCCATTATTGAAGGAAAAGCAATAGATGCCATTCGATTAAAGCAGGAAGAAGCAGATTTAAACGGGCGTTACTATGATGAATTCTTAAAAAGTGGAGAATCAACAGGCTTTTATACAGATTATAATGTTCAGTCAGTCTTTCCATTGTTGCTTAATCATACAAAGGATCCAATGTTACCACTTCTAAATATTCATAGTGAGAAGCATCGAGCACGTACGGTGGGTATGGCACTGTTTAATAATGAAAAAATGACAGGGAAACTAAACACTACAGAAGCAAAAATGTTTTTACTACTTAATGGAACTAAAAAACGGAAAGTTTCATTTTTGATAAAAACTAAGAATCATGATAAAAAGAAGCAAAAGAATTTTGTGATTATTGAAATTCTCAATGCTCGTCAAAAGACGAAATTACAGGTGAAAAATGATGCAGTTACAGCACTTTTATCTGTAAAACTTCAATATAGAATTACAGAATATCCAAAAAATCATATAACCAGTCCTATTCTTTTTAATAGGCTGCAAAAAGAAATAAAGAATCGTTTAACCAAGACTGCGGAAAAAACGATAACAAAATTACAGAAAGCGAATTGTGACGGGTTTGGAATAGAAGAGGAAATCATGGTCCATCATAATCAACTGTGGGAGAAAAAGTACAAAAATACAGCCCTAAGAGATATTCCTATAAAGGCAAATATTCAATTGGAGCTTATTAATTCCGGAATCATTAATTAACTGAACCAGACACCCCCATTGAAAGAAGCCATGTTACCCAATGCTAGCTTTGGCTTTGCTGAAAGTGCCTGACCCCCAATCCATTGACTCATCGGGTGTCAGGCACCTTTGTCTAGTTTATTCCACATGTTCATGTAATGTAACATTTTCAATGTAGTTTATAAATCTTCTTAATTCCCTAGCTTGTTCTCTGTCGATGTCGCCGGATTCATACATTTTGTGAATTTCCGAACGTTCTAAATCCATTACCTTCAGGCGTAGTTCTTCTTTTTGCTCATCACTTTTTTCATTATAGCGTGCAGTGGGTCTTTTTAATCGACTAATCATTCGTTTATAATCTGAAATCACTGCATAAACAATATCTGCCCTTTTATGTTCTTTAGCCAGACCTTCTAAACTTTCAAGTGCAGCCTGTAACGACTTTAATTGGATCACCCTCCCTAATTTCAATTTCGCTATTCTGGTTTCCGTATCCTTACGATAATAGCCCCTAAAGCGCCTCCAGCTTCTTATCACCTTTCCAATCAAGAAGATCGCGCCGGAACGAACGTTGTTTGAGAGAGCCTCTTCTCGAAGATCAAGAGATTTTTCGAACAATTCAAAAACCTCTTCATCCATCCCACTTTTCTCCATGACATTATGGATATACTTTCTTTCCACTTTTAAAGCAAATAATCGAATTTCTGATATCTTTTGTTGATAAACAAGGGTGCCTTGTTCCAGCAAATTTTGTTCAGGTTGGATTCGATGAAACATGATCTTATATTCATCAATTAATTCATAGGCTGCGGCTTCATTTTCTCCATTCATTTCTGACCTAATCTTTTTAATCGCTGTCAGCAGAATTCTTCTCTTTGCTTCTTTTAGATTCAGTTTATTCCCTGTTTCTTTTTCAACGGTATCTCCTTTACTTAAAAAAGGTAGAAACAGGGTTGCCACTATTAATGTAAAAAGAATAACACCCGCTGCGATAAAAAGGATTAATGAACGTTCTGGGAACGCCTTTCCACCTGTTACTATGTAAGGAATTGAAAGAACCCCCGCCATTGTCACGGCACCGCGAACACCCGTTAAACTAATTAACAAAGATGTTTTTAAGTTGGGGCCTTCCGCATCTTTAGTTTTACCAGAGCGGTATTCATAATAAGAAGAAAAGTATGACCAAGCAAAGCGAATTCCCAAAATAATTAACCCGATGGCAAACACATACCCAATAATTAACCAATTCCCATAGTTAGGATTAGCTACTGATTCCTTCATTGATGAAGGAATGTTTAATCCGAGAAGTAAAAAAACAATTCCGTTTAAAACAAATAAAACAATCGACCAGATGTTTTCCGTAAGAACCTGCTCCTCGGCTAACATGGTTTCCGTTCTTTCTTTTACTAAGGAATGAACAATACCAGCAACAACAACTGCAATAACACCAGAGGCATGCAAAAGTTCTTCTGTAATCATAAAAATAACAAACGGTGTCAAAATTTGTAAAAACGAATGAAAGGTCACATCATTTATCCCTTGCTTTCGTAAGGTAAATCGTATCCATGTCACAAGTAAACCAAGAAGAAGGCCAAGTACTGCGCCGGCTAAAAACATATATGTAAAGTTAAAGATGGCTTCTCGTAATGAAAAATAACCTGTTACTACTGCTGCAACGGCATAGTTAAAGGCAACCAAACCGGAGGCATCATTGATGAGCGATTCACCTCTAACAAGATTCAATACCTTTTCAGGAATATGAATGCGTTTGGCAATTCCATTTACTGCCACAGGATCTGTTGGGGATAAAATGGCGGCTAAAGCAAAGGCGGCCGCAAGAGGAATATCCGGTATCATCCAATGAATAAAATACCCTCCGCCAATGGTTGTTAATAGAACCAGGATAATAGCATTACCAAAGATTGGTGCTCGCATCTTCCATAATTCTTCACGAGGAAAATGTCTCCCATCATTGTATAAAAGTGGTGCGACAAAGAGAAGCAAAAACCATTCCGTTTCGATTTCGAGTGAAAAATCCTTAAACACAAGTGCAAGAATGATCCCAAAAGCGATTTGGGTCAGTGCCGTCGGAATAGATGGAATGTAATGGCTAATGATATTTGAAACCAATAAACAAATCAGCAATAATAATACGGTCATCAATAAATCCATTTAACCTCTCCCTTCTGAAGCGCTAATTTTAGTATTCCATATTTACATTTCGAATATTTAGGTTAGAGAAAATCCGATTGAACACCTTTAGATGTGTTCACCAATCGGATTGTGAAAACCTTTTTTCCGTTGTATAAGGAAGGTCTAACACTCTTCAACTGTTGCGATATAGGGTAAATTCCGATACATTTGTGCGTAATCAATCCCATAGCCCACAATGAATTCATCTGGGATAACAAAGCCAACATAATCAACAGGCAATTCCACTCTTCTTCTTTCAGGCTTATCTAAAAGAGTGCAAATTTTAATTTGTTTCGGCTTATGCATTTTCAAATGATCCCGCAAAAAATGTAAGGTTAGTCCGCTGTCGATAATATCCTCAACCACGATTACATTTTGATTCGTAATATCCGTTTCAATGTCCTTCAACAGCTTTACTTTTCCCGTCGTCTCTGTCTGGTCGCTATAGCTGGAAACCGAGATGAAATCGACCTTAATATCTCCCTGCATCTCACGAATCAAGTCGGCCGCGAAGACAAAAGAGCCCTTAAGAACAATGATTAAGGAAATCGCTTCATTGTTAAAGTCCTTTTCAATTTCCTCTGCCAGCCTTTTCACTCTTTGCTTAATTTCCATTTCCGAAATCAACCTATCTTTAATTCTGTACGCCACGACTCATCCCTTCCTTCCATTTGAATAAAGAATGCAGATTAATTTTACCCTATTTGCATCTCTCTATCCATTAGGGTGCCTGTCACCACCCGAATTTTGTCGAAAGAAAGGGGTTGGAGAGATTAAAAACCTTACATTGATAAAGTTAACCCAATCAGATATATTCCTTTACCGGTACCTTGCAATAAACAATACCTGGTGATATATTATATTGAGTGGTACTATTTTAAAACAGGTATCATACAATAAACAGTAGCGAAAATGAAAGAATGAGGTGACGAAAGCCTTGAACGTACAGTTTAAAAAAGGGGTCTTAGAGCTTTGTGTTCTCGTATTATTGGATAAGCAAGACCGATACGGTTATGAGCTTGTACAAAAAATCTCTGATCAAATAGAAATCTCAGAAGGCTCCGTTTATCCGCTTTTAAGAAGATTAACGAATGAAGAATACTTCACCACATACTTAAAGGAATCTTCAGAGGGTCCGCCGCGTAAGTATTACAAGTTAACAATTAAAGGGAGAACGTATCTTCACGAGCTAATCAAGGAGTGGCAGGAATTTGCTAATGGGGTTAATCAATTAATAAAAGAAGGTGTGAACGTTGACTAAAGAACAATTTTTAAAACAATTGGATTCAGCTTTAAGCAGGCTTTCTACAGTTGAACGGCAAGATATTTTACAAGATTATATCGAGCATTTCGACATTGGTTTGGAAGAAGGGAAAACGGAAGTGCAAATCGCAGCATCCCTTGGTTCTCCCAACCAAATCGCAAAAGAATTACTTGCCTCGTATCATCTAGAGAAAGTAGAAACAACGGCATCGGCGGGGAATATTTTTAGAGCCGTTTGGGCAGCGATTGGTTTAGGCTTTTTTAATTTAGTGATTGTCCTTGGACCATTTGTGGCATTATTAGGAGTCTTTGTTGCAGGCTGGGCAACAGGGGCAGCATTTATTTGTTCCCCTCTGCTCGTATTAGTCAACGCCGTCATAAACCCAGATACCTTTCTACTATTCGATGTATTCATCTCGATGGCACTTTGCGGGATTGGCCTTTTTATTGCCATTGGTATGTACTTTGCAACAAAGGCACTTACACGTGGTTTTGTTCGGTATTTGAAATTTAATGTAACACTTGTGAAGGGTGGTTTGAAACGTGACTAAAATCAAAATAATTGCTGTCGCAGCACTCCTTCTTTTATTAGTGGGTACTATCGGAAGCATTTTAACTTTTCGCTTAAATGACAAGCCTGTCTCCGTATTAGAGGAAAAAACCATTAATAAAAGTTTCACCGCTTTAAATATTAATACTGATAATGAAGCGGTGGAAATTATCCCTACCAAAGATGCAACAACTAAAGTGAAATTATCAGGAAAAAGATCACCTAATCTAAAGCAGATTTTCGAGGCTAAAGTGGAAGGGGAAACACTTGATATTAACCTTAAAGAGAAACAGATCAAATTTTTTAACTTTGACTTCCTTTCGACCTCATTGGTGTTAAAAGTATATGTCCCTGAAAAGCTGTACGAATCGATACAGATTGATAATGACAATGGGCACGTTCAAATGAGAAGTCTACATGTGAAAAATGTGAGGGCTAAAACAAACAATGGAAATATCGAGTTAAAAAATATAACTGCTGCGAATGTTGATATCCAATCAGATAATGGAACCATTCGCTTTAGCGGCGATATCACGGGAAAAGTTACTGGTGAAACAAACAACGGAAAAATCTTTCTTGATACACCAAGCATCGATCACCCTATTCAATTGGAGGCCGACAACGGTAGTATTACCATCCAAACAGATGAAGAACCAAGCAATGTAACCTATGATGTACATGTAGACAATGGAACTATTAACATCTTTAACAAATACACTAACGGAGCTGTCGTTGGCAATGGAGCTAACCTGATCAAACTAACAACCAATAATGGGAAAATCACTGTTAGGAAGTAGAAAAACCGGTGCCTGGCACCACCCGAATTTTGTCGAATAGTAAAGCTCCAGGCTAAATAATTGGCCTGAAGCTTTTTCTATATACTGATTTTATAATGACTAGATATCAATTAGAAGGCCGTTGTTATATATATTTCCTCAGCTGGTCTTTTATCTTTTCATCTGCAAAGCTTGCTTCAATGCTATTTAAATAAATTTGCTTATAGTCCTCTTCACTTAGTTTGAATTCATTAAATACGATAGTACATTCATTCGCCATTGTTGTATCTGATACCGTTCTGTTGTCGGTATTAACAGTTACCTTTATGCCATCCTGATGAAATTGATAGATTGGATGTTCACTAAATTGGTTAACTGCCTTGGTTTGGACATTACTTGTTGGACACATTTCAAGCACCACTTGTTTTTCCTTCACGATAGTATAAGCCTCATCACAGTCCTTAATAAATACGCCGTGCCCAATCCTTTCGGCACCTAACAGTTCTACTGCCTCAAGGACATTTTTTCCGATTCCTGTTTCACCTGCATGAATGGTGACTCTGTAGCCATACTCTCTAGCTAAAGCAATCGGCTCGACGAATTTCCCGCAAAACCCTTCCTCTTCTGATGCACATAAATCGATGGCAACAACCCCTTTTCCTAGGAAGTTCTTCCCCTTTTCGACCACCTCAAAAGCACTTTCTGCAGACATCGTTCTCATACATGACAGAATAATATTTCCTTTGATGTCGTACCCAGCTTCTGCATCCTTCATTCCATCTAGGACGCTTTGAATGATTTCAACTACGTCTAATCCCCCTGCCGTATGGAGCAGTGGAGCAAATCTTACTTCCATATACTTCACATTTTCCCGTGCTGCATCTTCAAAAAGCTCAAATGTAATTCTTCGAAGATTCTCCTTTGACTGCATGACTAAATTTGGAAGGGCGAATTTCTCCAAATATTCATCAAGTGATTCACAATCAATTGGAGCAATCAGCTCTCTTTGGATCTCTTCAATATTATAAGAAGGTATACTAATACCCTCCTTTCTTGCTATATCTATAATTGTAGCTGGACGCAGACTACCATCTAAATGACAGTGAAGTTCTATTTTTGGTAAGGTTGCAAAATTCATGTTGATGACCTCCGGATTTTTTTATTAAAGTAAAAAAAAAATTCCTGATTACGAAGAAAATACAAATGCATGTACCTTCTTCGTAATCAGGAATTATAGGTTCCTGGTAGAGACCTCCAAACCATATCATTGGAGTTATACGAAATCATTTATTAGATTACTGTTGTTTAAGGATAATAAATTTTACTTTCATTGTCAAGTAAGCAACAATGAAAAATGAACCTGCAACAATCGACAAATTCCTACAAACTTCGGGGCGTGCCAGGCACCTTAAAGGCACCTTAAATTTGTTTACTTCTTAACTGTCCGCAGGCGGCATCAATGTCCGTCCCATGTTCTTGGCGGATTTTGCAATTGATGCCTCGTTTTTTCAACGTATCATAAAACGATAATACCGATTCGTGTTCGCTTCTTTGATATTGACTATGTTCATCGACAGGATTATAAGGGATTAAGTTCACATAAACCTGCTGACCTAAATGTCCAAGGAGATCTGCCAGCTGCTCGGCTTCTTCCTTATGATCATTGACATCCCTTAGTAGAATATATTCAATAGTAATTCTACGGTTGGTCTTTTCTATATAATACTCCATTGATTTCATTAGTTTTTCGATTGGATACGCACGGTTTATTTTCATAATGCGTGTCCTGAGCTCATTATTTGGAGCGTGCAAGGAGATTGCCAGGTTTACCTGCAATTTGGTATCAGTAAATTCATAAATCTTTTCAGCGAGGCCGCTGGTCGATACAGTGATCCGTCTTGCCGCAATGGCAAGCCCCTTATCATCTTTGATTACCTTAATAAAGTCGATCATGTTTTCAAAATTATCAAAGGGTTCGCCAATCCCCATTACGACTACATGACTGACGATTTCTCCTTGTCCCATTTTATCCAGATGTAGTTGAACATTCATAATCTGCTCAACAATTTCTCCACTGGTTAAATCCCGGCTTTTCGCTAATAAGCCACTTGCACAAAAACTGCAGCCGATGTTACAGCCTACTTGCGTTGTGACACATACCGATAAGCCATATTTTTGTCTCATCAAAACGGTTTCAATCAAATTGCCATCCTGCAATTTGAACAAAAACTTTATCGTTCCATCCGCTGATTCTTGCTTTATATGCTGTTGTAAGGTCTGGATTGAAAAAGTCTCTGCTAACAATTGAACACATTCTTGATTCAGATCCGTCATGTCAGAGAATTCTGTTACACGCTTCCTATACAGCCAATCCCAGACTTGTGCTGCCCTTGACTTTTTGTGGCCATGTTCCAAAAGCCATGTTGTCAATTGATCTATTGTTAATCCATAAATGGACTCTTTAAACATATATTTTCCCTCTTTTCAAAAATTTCAATATCTACTCGTCAGTTTGCATTACCTATTGATTTTACTTCCTGAACTATTATAACAGAAAAAGATGCCCGACTCCCAATGTATTAATGCGTTAACGCATCGGGGGCCAGGCATCTGGAATTGTATGTTTTA
>NZ_BCVI01000082.1 GCF_001591665.1 Neobacillus soli NBRC 102451
CGGAACACGCCATCCGACAGTTGGCACTCGCCATCCGACAGTTGGAACACGCTATCCGACAGTTGGAACACGCTATCCGACAGTTGAAACACGCTATCCGACAGTTGGAACACGCTATCCGACAGTTGGAGCCCGCCAGCCGCCGATTAACCCAACCCATCCGCATCCAGCAACCCCCTTCACACCCAAAAAAGCCTCCACCAACATGGAGGCTTTTTCAATTAAGCTTTTTCAACATCCAAATACAAAATATGGTACCCATCTATCGCCTGAACCGTGAACGTATATCCGGAATACTCCACGACCGCCCCCATTTGGGCGTCATGGTTTTGCGTGAGAAACCAGCCGCCGATGGTATCGACTTCATCATCGGATAGGTGAATCCCGAGTAACTGATTTACATCCCGAATTAACATTTTGGCAGCCAATAGATAATGGCCTTCCGCTAATTTCCGGATCTCCGCCACTTCATCGGCATCAAATTCATCTCTGACCTCGCCAACGATTTCCTCAATGATGTCTTCAACCGTTACTAAGCCCGCGGTGCCGCCGTATTCATCCAGTAGGATGGCCATATGTGTACGTTCGGTTTGCATTTTCATCAATAAGTCATGAATGGGAATTGTTTCGATGACTTGGATTACCGGATTGATAAAGTCCTCCAAGCCCTGATTATTTGGAGTGGCCAAGATTTTAGCTGTTAAAAAGCTTTTCACGTTCAGCACACCTAGAATATGATCTTTATCCCCAGCAAACACAGGGTACCTTGTATAATTTTCCGTTTTCAGCTTTTTAACTACCTCTGCCATCGGATCGTCAATGGAAATGGAGCTAATCTCCGTCCGCGGTACCATGATTTCCTTTGCTACCCTTTCATCAAATTCAAAAATATTATTGACATATTTCCATTCATTCTGGTTAATTTCTCCGCTTTTATAGCTCTCGGACAAAAGGATGCGCAGCTCTTCTTCGGAATGAGCCAATTCATGTTCGGCGGCAGGTTTTAAGCCAAAAATCCCCACCAACAGCCGAGCGGAGCTATTTAAGGCCCAGATAAATGGATGGAGGATTTTGTAAAACAAGATGATTGGTGCTGACAGGTAAAGGGCAATCGCCTCCGCCTTTTGAATGGCCACTGTTTTAGGCGCCAATTCCCCCGCCACGACATGGACGAAGGTGACGGCGGCAAAGGCCAGTCCAAATGATAAAATATCGCTGATCGATCCATGCAGATTTAATGCAGCAAACAGTGGATGAAGTAACCTTTCCACCGTCGGTTCCCCGAGCCAGCCGAGCCCTAATGCCGTCACGGTAATCCCAAGCTGGCAGGCGGATAAGTATTCATCAAGATGTGTCACTACCTTTTTCGCCGAGGCAGCCCCCTTTTTCCCTTCCGCCAGTAATTGCTCGATTCTGGATGTACGTACCTTTACAATCGCAAATTCGATGGCGACAAAGAAGCCGGTGAGCACGATTAATAATGCGATGATTAGCAGGTTTATGATTGTCAAAGCGCAGCCTTACAGCCGTAAGGCATCCACCCCCTATCTACTTGGTAAAAACAACAATCCGAAATCGCTGAGGGTTTCGGATTGTTGAAATTTGGTTTATAAATTTTCTTCCTCTAATTTCCGGTCTAATTTCCCCAGCCATTTTGCTGCAAAATCTTTTCCACCCAGACCGAAGGCCAAACCAAATGCTAACACTAAGCCACCTAAGACAAGAATAAAGGCCGCATTGACGATGGAGTGGGCGACACCGAGCTGATCTAAAGCCATAAAGATTGCAATCGTAAAAATAGCATATTTCGCAGCGGCAGCCAGTGTTCGCGAGTAGTTTTTCTTTAGAACACTTTTTAAAATACCTTCTACTAAATGGCCTAAAAATAAGCCAATCCCTAAAATAATGAGTGCCGCAAACACCATTGGTAAATAGGCAATCACAGCCGTTGCTAAGGTCACTAAGAACGCTAGGTGAACAATTTGTAAGGCTTCAACTGTAAATAATAAAATCACAACAATCTTGGCAAGCAAACCAACGATTTGCGAAGGATTGTACCTTGCTTGCTCGGAATCCCCTGATCCAATACCGATGCTTTGAAAGAAATGATTCAATCGTAACCGCCACAGCATTTGCGTCACCATTCGCTCCACCCATTTGCCGAGCCACAGGCCGACTAAGATTAGAATGATGGCAACAGCGATATTTGGAATCAGCGCCAGCACCTTATTAAGCATCGCAATGGCTGGTTCGGAGATGCCCTTTAGTTCCAATTTTTCCAAAGCGGTAATGATGGTCGGAATTAAGATTAAGATAAACGCAATATTTCCAATGATACTCGAAGGACTTGCCCCTTCTACTGCCTTTACCAATCCTAACCGTTGACCGAGTCGTTCCGTACCAACGCTTCGTAAAAAGTTGGTTAAAATATCACGAACCACTTTAGCAATCAGCCAGCCGATAAACACAATCAGGGCAGCCGCAAATAACTTCGGGATAAACGCAAGGATGGTTGAAAGGATATTTTCGAATGGTTCTGAAATCCCCTTCAATTGCAATGCGCCTAATACCGCTGGTAAAAATAATAATAGAACAAAATAGAAAAGTGCCTTGGCAATACTATTGACCTTCGTTATCGCAGCTAATTCACTCGTAGCCATCTTCCATTTTACTAACAGGTGCTCCAGATGAACCATGGCCGCCCCTTTTTTAAATAGAATACGAATTAATGTGGCTGCCACCCAGGCAAACAGTAGAATTAGTGCCGCTTTTAATAGATTAGGAATCGCTGCAGTTATTGTGGATAACATTTGCACAAGCGGGGTTGCGATCAGGCTTAAGTTCAGCATATTGAAAAAGATAATCCAAACAAAAACCAGCAATAGATAGTAGACAATTTTTCCAACAATGACTTCCGAAGAATACTTTCTCTGCCCAAGGTTTGAAAACAACTTGTCATCCAGGTTGCTTTTCTTAAGGGCCGCTTCCACCGCTTTCCCGATTCCTTTCGCGGCAAGCCAGCCAACCAAGAGGACAAGAAGGGCAAAGAGAAGGTTTGGAATCTTGTCAAAGTACATGTACCAGCCAGTCATCATATTGTGCATATTCATTCTACCAATCTCCTTTTCATCAATGATAATTTTGCTTGTTCATGTAATACCCCCTCCCCCTGATTTCAAACAGCCTTTTAAAATGGAGCCGGTTGTCCCCCTATTCGTCCTAAGCCAAGGCAGTTTCCGCTTTTAGGTTTGCTTTCCGGCATTGATGATTTTTTCTTCGATCGATTGCTCTTTTCTAAGCTTCCATAACCGGCAGGCATGTTGAACAATCACCTTCATGACTGCATAAACAGGCACGGCTAATATGAGCCCGAGAACCCCCCCGATACTTCCAGCGGCAAGTAACAACGAAATAATCGTGAGCGGGTGAATCTCTAGCTTTCTTCTCATCACCTGTGGTGAAATCACATGTCCATCTATTTGTTGAACAACAAGCATCACAAAGAGAACCTTAACGACCATCATTGGTGAGTGTAAGCAGGCAATAATCAGGGCAGGGATAATCGCAATGATGGGACCAAGGAACGGAATGACATTTATAAACATGGAAAAAATGGCAACAAGCAGGGAGTAATCCAGGCCAATCAGCAAATAGCCGATAAAAAGCATCGCTCCTAAACAAAAACTGACAAAAATCTGACCTTGGATATAGGAACTAAGTGCCTCATCCATATCTGATAATATTTTTTGCCCGTTTTTCTGCTGCCCGGCCGGCAAAATCCGCAAAATTTGCCGAGGGGCCTTTTCACCATCCTTTAACATATAAAACAAAATGAACGGGACCGTCACAAGCACCGTCACTCCCCGGACCATCACACCGATAAAATTTAATATATTTGTTCCAAGCGCCGCGAGGCCCAACGGAATATTTTTCGAAATAGAATCCGTACCCTTTTCAAACGTTAACCGGTTATTTTCCTGTAACCAGTGAATCCATTCCTTCTCTTGAAGCTTCGTTAACTCTCCCTGAATCCACTCCATAAAGGCCGGTGCACTATCAATTAAACTATTGATTTGCTTCTGCAAAATCGGCCCGACAAAATAGGACAACAACCCAATCAGGATAGCTGCCATTAGATAAATAAGGAAAATGGAAAGGGCTCTCGGAACCCTTTTTAATTCAAGAAAGTTGACCAAAGGGCGAAACAGGTAATATAACACCCCCGCTATCAAAAAAGGAAGAAAGAGGGTTTGGACAAGTAACATAATCGGCCGAAAAACAAAGTTGATTTTCGTCCCTATAAATATAATTAAGAAAATCAGTAATAGCCCAGACCCCCATCGAAACGCTTTTGTCATCGACATGAATTCACTCTCCTTTTCTATTCAACTTAGTTTATAAAACTCCGGAAAATAGCCGTGCAAATGACTCTTTTGCCTTTTCGGTCATTCCTCTTTTGTAAAATTGAACGGGGCGAATTCTTTGGCACTCCTCCAGATCTTCTTGATAATAGGTGACAAGGTCTTGGATGGATTCCGTTCCTGTTAAAAATAAATTGACTTCAAAGTTAAGCCGAAAACTGCGCATATCCATATTGGCTGTCCCAATCGTGGCAAGGTCGCCATCAACGATGATTACTTTTTTATGTAAGAAGCCTTTCTGATAGGCATAAATTTCAATCCCCGACCGCAAAAGCTCCGGAAAATACGAACGTGAGGCGTATTGGGTAAGAAAACCATCATTAATTTCAGGTACCATGATGCGAATTTGGACCCCTTTATGGGCGGCAATCCTAAGTGCCGTTCGAATCGCTTGATTGGGAACAAAATATGGTGACGCAATCCAAATCGATTTTGTTGCGCAGGTAATCATCGCATAATAATGATCACTCATCTGTTCGGTTTCAGGACCGGTGGCGACGACATGGACCATTCCATCTCCAGCTTTGGGGATTGGTTTCATATAGCGTTCATCGTTAACCAGCAATTCACTGCAAACATAGCACCAATCTAATAAAAACACGGCATGTAATGATTGGACAGCCTCTCCTTCGATCATCACATGTGTATCACACCAAAATCCAATCTCCTCATCCTCCCCCAAGTATTCAACTCCAATGTTAAGACCGCCGGTAAATCCAACTCGGCCATCGATGACAATGATTTTGCGATGATTTCGGAAATTAAACTTTTGATTATACAGCGCGCTTTTGATGGGCAAAAAGGGATGAACCAGGATCCCGGCATCCTTCATCTTTTTTATCGCAGCGCCTGATAGCGTGATGCTTCCCATGGCATCGTACATAAGGCGCACCTCTACACCTGCCTGCACTTTTTCGATTAAGATGTCAATCAGCTCATTGCCTAATCGATCATCGCGGAAAATATAATATTCCATATGGATAAAATCGTTTGCTTTCTTCAGTTCTCTTTTGATTTCCGCGAACGTTTCCTCCCCGTTTTTCAAAATTTTTGTGATCGTATTGGTATTCGCGGATGTCTTTGTCACCCGGTCCAAATAGTGGGCAAAATGATGCTGGTGGTTATTAAGCTGTGAAAAATCAATTGGCTGTTTTTTACGGCTCAGCGTTTCAAATACCTCCCGTTCCTTGATGCGCTTACTCTTAAACAAATAACCTTTTAAAAATAATTGACCGGAATAGACATAAACGATATACCCCAGCACCGGTAAAAATACTAAAATATAAATCCATAATAGTGTGCTCTGGGCCGACCGGTTTTCAAGCATTAAGGAAAACACGGTGACCAAGATAATTCCGCCATAAATCGCCACGGACAACACCTTCCACAAGAAAGGGATCCCAGTAAAAAACACGACATACCCGAGCACAATCATCATCATTACAAAGACAAATTCCATCCGCCGTTTTTTCATCACATCGTTCTCCCCAAAATTTTCTATTGTTCCATTTACTTTAGTAGTAGTTCTTATGAACCAAAAGGATCCGACACCTTTATCGATAAATACCCATTCCTGATGATGGCTAATCCTCCCGTTGACGGTCAAAAAGTTTTATTCATTCTAGATCATTGCGGTTAATTTTTTTCAAAAAGGGTATGTACATCTTTGGGATTTTCAAGGTTAGTAGGTAAAATGACTCTTATCTGATAATAGGTAATCTTTACAGTTATATAGTCAACCTCCATTTACATAAAATAAACCTTAGAAATGACATCCAGAAATTGCAACTTTGAAAGGCTGTGTAGTGTAATGGGAAATTGCCATGTGTATGTAAAAAATAACTTAGAACATTTAATGATCCAAAGGATAAATAATAAGTGCGGACCCATCCAATTGGTCCATGTTCAAAAATTTGTTACCTCAACAAAAATAAGTCATTTGCTTGAAGAGTGTATCGAGTTACCATTATTAAAAAAACTAAAGATAAAGATGAATAAAGAAAACAAAATGGCTATTGCCACGATGTTAGTGGAGAATTGTCCAGAGGAAGTAAGGGAATTTATCGAAATTACAAAAAGTCCTGAAAAGAAGAAACTAAAAAATGTATTTAAACGCATTCGTCAAAAGCTTTTAAATGAAAAATCAATATTTGCGCACTTATTTTCCGAAAAGGTGGTTAATATAGACAAAGTTCTGTTGAAATTAACTCAGGATTAAGCCGGTGCAACATTTAGCAGCGAAAAAACATTAGAGCCTCATTAAATGAGGCTCTAACATTTGACTATATTTGCTTGTGCCTATTCTCATTTAATTAAGATTAACCCTCATTTCATTAGTTGCCACTATGCACTTCTTTGCCTTTTTTCTCATTCTCCTGATAAAGCCCTTGATCAGAATTATCGGAAGTGGCTTGTTCATCTTTACGACCTTTTTCTTGGTTAAATTCCTGCTTATTATTCAGGGATGCAGCCTGTTCATCGTTATTATTATTCAGGGAAGCTGCCTGTTCATCCTTATGACCACCTTTTTGTTGATCCAATTCCTTCTCACGATTCTGGGAAGTAGCCTCTCCGCCAATACGTTCGTTTTCCTCTACACCCATTGTTTCATTATTTTTGTTAGCCATTTTTATTTCCTCCTCTATTTTTTTTAAAATTGCTGCCTGGTAATTTCGTTAGCTTATCCCTTACTTGCAGCATACATATTTAACCAGCCCCCTTCGTTAGTTATTCAACCAGGTTGACTTGCGTTAACCTTGTTGTATGTTGTACCACCTTTTTAGGAATCTAAAACTCCCTTTCATTGTTTTAACACTTCTGAAATATTTGTCATCTAGTAATAATTTTTGGAGGAAACTCCTGAAATCATTTATATAGTAGAAAAGCAAATTTTTAGGTTAATAGGTTCCGTCAGCGACCCGAAATACAGCAACGGTTCGAAAAAAGGAGGTTTCATTTACTTTTCAACGGGGATATAAATACTAGGCACCACAAAGTAAAGGAAACACCGGTTAGGAGGAGATAAAATGTATAGTCATTTGAAAAAACCATTACTACTAGGTGGATTGGCCATGTCATTAACATTTGGCGGATTAGCTGGTTGTGGAGATGGTGTGGACCAGGATAATGGCCCTAGTGATGGGCAAAAAAAGGATGCCATTGATAATGATACGAAGAAAAAGGCCTCTAAATCGAAGGAAAATGTGGACAAGGCATTGAAAGAAGACGGTATCGGTGATGGCGTCGATCAAGACAATGGGATTAGTGATGGTGAAAAAAAGGATGAACAAGATAACAAGTAACAAAAAATTCGTATGAGAAATGACAAGGAGGAGAAAGAGTATGAACAAGGATAAATTATCAGGTACTGCTGATCAGGTAAAAGGTGAGGCAAAGGAACAATGGGGTAAATTAACAAACGATCACTCCAAGGAAGCAGAAGGAAAAATGGATAAGGCAAAGGGTAAATTAAAAGAAGGCGTCGGTGAAGTAAAGGATGAATTCTCAAAGGACTAAACGGTGAGTAACAAGTATCGCCCAAATCCACAAAATTACTAGAAGGAGGAGAAACAAATGGACAAGCAGGAAAAGAATATTGTAGGTGTGTATGACACGGAACAAGAAGCGGTGGCAGCGATTGAGGACCTTATAAGGCAAGGTTACCGTAAAGATGAAATCAGTGTCATTGGTAAAAGCACGGAAGATGTCAATAGCATAACAGAAGAAACGGGCACGGCCGCTGAAGATACGGCTGCCACAGGTGCACTTGCAGGCGGCGCAATTGGCGGCGTAACCGGCTTTCTAGCAGGCATTGGCGCACTGGCGATTCCGGGAATTGGCCCATTCATCGCCGCGGGCCCGATTGCCGCAACCCTACTGGGAGGCATAACCGGGGCAGGTTTAGGCGGATTAACTGGCGCGCTGATTGGTCTTGGAATTCCCGAGGATGAGGCAGAACATTATGGAAGGTCCGTTGAAGAGGGAAAAATATTAGTCCTCGTTAAGAAAAGGGACTACCTTGCCGGTGATGGGGTTGTTAGAAACAGTGTCGTGGATGACACAAATAGCCTGGATAATAGGAATGATAGGAACAGTGTCGTGGATGACACAAATAGCCTGGATAATAGGAATGATAGGAATTACCTGAGTAATAGGAATGAAGTCAATGAAGTGGAACCAGAGATTCCGATCGAGCAGGAAACGGGCAGCACGAAAGACGACGCTCGCTTTGAAACTATTAAAGAACGAAACCCAGCGTTTAGTAACAAATATATATAAGAATCAAATCCATTCAGCAGCAGCAACGTGAACGCGTTGCTGCTGCTGTTTATTTTTAGTGACACAGAATGCAAAAAAAGAAGTGGTCCCCCAACCACTTCTTTCAGTAAATAACCCCTTTAATTTAACCTATTTGCCGGCTGCCTCTCCCAAAAACAGCCGGCCACTTTTAAAAAAAGTACCCGCAAACTGCTAGCTAAAAAAGTCAGCTAGATTATTCAGGTTATTGGTCATGAAGTCGAAGGCTGTGTTTGGCAGGATACCGAACAGCACGGAACCTGCGACCGCAATCACCAAGACGACGATAATTCCAAATGGAATATTGAACTTGCCCGTTTCGTCGCTGGCCGGCCGGAAGAACATTTGTGTCATCACGCCAAAATAGTAGAAATACGAAACGACGGTTGTCGCAATCATAATCGACGCCAGCACATAATGCGGCTCACCATAAAATGCCCCCAGGAAAATATTTAATTTTCCAATGAAACCGGCTGTGCCTGGGAAGCCTGCAAGAGAAACAAGCAACAGACCCATGATAACCGCCAGCACCGGCGAACGTTTATAAAGACCGGCAAAGTCCGCAATTCGGGCTGAGCCTGTTTTTTCCGTAACGACCTGAATGACCGCAAACGCGCCCAAGTTCATGAACAGGTAGGCGAGCAGATAGAACCAAATTGAATAAAACATATTCGAACTCAACGTCGTTAAGGCCACTAAAATATAGCCGGCGTGGGCGATACTTGAATATGCAAACATCCTTTTGATATTCGACTGCCTTAGGGCAACCACATTACCGATAATCATCGTCACCCCTGCGATGAAGGCGATGTAATCCTGCATATCGAGCAGGATTGGTTGATTGGGATGTCCGACCGATGCGGCCGAGCCAAACACGGTCAACAAAATCCGGATCACTATCACAAAGCCGGCAATTTTCGAAACGACACTTAAAAAGGCCGTAACCGGTGTTGGTGCGCCTTGATAAACATCTGGTGCCCACATATGGAACGGGGCCGCTGCCAATTTAAACGACAAGCCCACGAAAATCATCAAAAAGGCAAGGCCGAGTAAATAGCTATGCTGCGTATCTTGGACCGTTAACAGACCTTTGGCAATTTCCAACAGGTTGGTTGAGCCTGTCAAACCATAGACATAACTCATCCCGAACAACGTAATCGCGGACGAAATGCTGCCATTGATGACGTATTTCATCGCCGATTCGTTTGACTGTACATGGTACTTGCGGATACCCGCTAAAATATAAGAAGAAATCGATAACAATTCTAAGCCGATGAACAGCGTAATTAAATCGCCACTTGATGTCATAACCATCGCACCAAGCAAAGCTGTTAAGAACAAATAATAAAATTCGCCCCGATATTCTTCCATCCCATCCTTCGGCTCATAGCTGACCGCCAAAAATAGGACCAGCCCCGAACCAGCAAGGAGCAGTAATTTAAAGGCAATCGCAAAGCTGTCAAGCCGGAACGTATCATGCAAAATCGATGTCACCTGTCCGCCAGCTAAACTGAGGACAGACACAATCGCTCCAAGAATCGCCGCAATCCCAATCCAGCCAAGAATTCTCCGGTCAAGATGCTTCGGGATAAATAAATCTAACAGTGTAAGCAGCGCGGCAACACCAAGGATGATGAACTCCGGTGTCATCGCACTCCAATTAAATTGTTGCAATGTTTGAATGTCCATCCTTCATCACCCTCCGATCCCTAGCATGATTGTTTCAAGTGTAGTTTGTAGCGGCGCGCTTAGGACACTTGGGTATACACCAATTAAGACAATTAACAACATCAAAACCACGACTGGCACGAATTCAACGCCTTTTAAATCAAGGACGCCGGTAAATTCGCGGTGCGCCTTGCCATACGTCATCCCTAAGACCGCGCGGAGCAAGTAAGCTGCCGTCATGATAATGCCGATCGTACCAACGGCCGCAACCCACGGCAACTCTTTGAAAAGTCCGAGGAAGGCCATAAATTCACTAACAAATCCAGACATACCTGGCAGTCCGAGTGAAGCCAGCGCACCGGCAAGCAAGAAGCCTGCGGCAATCGGCATCCCCTTCGCCATTCCGCCCAGATTTTCGATCAGCGATGTATCGGTCCGTTCGTACAAGACACCGACCAAGAAGAACAACAACGCCGAAATCAAACCGTGTGAAACCACTTGGAAAATCGCCCCTTGCACCCCTGCCTCATTCATGGCAGCAAGTCCGATTAGCACGATGCCCATGTGGGAAATCGATGAATAAGCCAAAACCATTTTAAAATCTGTTTGAATGAACGCTAGAAACGCCCCGTAGAGTAAGTTAATCACACCAAGGACAGCAATCAGCGTCGCAAGCGTCTTAAACTGCTCGGGGAAAATCCCCATTCCAAAACGAATTAACCCGTACGCACCAATTTTGAGGAGGATCCCCGAGTGAATCATTACAACAGACGGCGGTGCTTGCACGTGAACCTTCAGCATCCAGCTGTGCAATGGGAAAATTGGCAATTTCACACCGAAAGCTATCAACAAGGCAATCAGGAGTCCCAGTTTCAAGTCGCTAGAAAGCGGCACATTAGGGTCGGCCATCATTTGTGTCAGCAAGTCAATGTTTGTTGTTCCGGTTTTTCCAAATAAGATCATAATAACGATTAGGAGTACAGCAGATCCTAACCCGTTATAAATTAAGAAGCTGTAGGCTGCCTTTTCTCTTTCAAAATAGCCCCATTTTCCGATTAAGAAGAAGGTCGGAATTAAGGTGATTTCAAAGAAGATGAAGAACAGAATTAAGTTTTCAGCTGTAAAAACGCCGAGCATGCCTGTTTCTAAGAGCAGGAAGAGCATAAAATAGCCTTTCCATTCCTTTTTCACAAATTTGGCCGCCGCAATCGCTGACAAGGTCGCGACAACAGCTGTTAAGACTACAAGCAGCATTTGAAAACCGCTCATGCCAAGCTCATAGTACACAGAGAAAACGGGTTCTTGCGTCCCCATGCCGCGGAATTGAATCCACGGTACTGAGACCGCAAAGTCAGCCAAATCCTTGCCCCATTGAAAATGGAGATAGGCGGCGAGTGCTAACAATAAGGCCGGCACGGTCGCTAAAAGGCCGACCGCTTTGATTACTTTTTCCTGTGTTTTCGGCAGTAACGCCAAAACCACGATACCTAGTAAAGGGGAGAATACTAGGATGGAAAGAATCCAATGTAAATTCATCGTAAGTACCCCCCTGTTAGTGCATAGATGACGGCGAGCAGTGCCAGACCGATGAAGGCCACTGCGCCATACGTTTGAACCTGGCCGGATTGCATTCTCGAACCTGTTCTGCCAAGTCCTTGAACAATCCCGACCACGCCTTTGACGAGTCCTTCGACAAGGAAGACATCAATGAAACGGAGGAAGTAGCTCAATCCCTTCGTGAAGGCGATGACTGTAAGTTGGTAGAATTCGTCGACGTAATATTTATTGGTAAGAATCGTGTGCAGCGTATCACCCGTGCCGCTTAACCAGTTGCGGGCGAGTGAGCGCTTGTAGTACATCAAGTAGGCCATGAAGATTCCCAGTAAGGAAACCACCGTTGCAGCAATCATAATCCAGATTGGGCCTTCCACATGGGCGTGACCTAGTCTTGGGTTGCCATCGACGAGCCAGTCGCCAAGGAACGAACCGAACCAAGGTGTATTTACATAACCAGCCACAATAGCGAGCACGCCGAGCAGCATCATCGGGTAGGTCATGTTTGCTGGTGATTCGTGTACATTTTTCATTTCGGTCCGCGGTTTTCCGGTGAAGACCATGAAGAACAAACGGAACATATAGAATGCGGTCATAAAGGCAGCAATTAATGCCAGGAAGAAAAGGATTGGATGTCCGCCTTCCCAGGCCGCAGCTAAAATTTCATCTTTACTGAAGAATCCGGAAAAGAGCGGCACCCCGCTGATTGACAGTGTTCCGATTAAGAACAGCGGTCCGGTAAACTTCAGTTTTTTCCACAGTCCGCCCATTTCCTCGATGTTCTGGGTATGGACCGCGTGAATGACAGAGCCGGCAGCTAAGAATAGCAGCGCTTTGAAGAAGGCATGTGTCATTAAGTGGAACACACCAGCGACATAGCCGGCAGACCCTAAAGCGAGCATCATATAGCCGAGTTGTGAAACAGTTGAATACGCTAAGACACGTTTAATATCGGTCTGCACAAGGCCAATACTTGCCGCAAAAATTGCCGTAAATGCACCAATGACAGCAATCGTCAGTAACGCCGTTTTGCTAGCTTGGAACAGTGGGAATAGTGCAGCCACTAAGTAAACCCCTGCAGCAACCATCGTTGCGGCATGGATTAACGCCGAAACAGGTGTCGGACCTTCCATCGCATCCGGAAGCCAGGTATGCAGCGGGAACTGACCCGATTTTCCGACAGCCCCAATAAAAATCAGGATGGCCGTCAAGGTAATCATGGTGCCTGACACCGCGCCGGCATCAACTGCCTTGAAAATTTCACTGTATTCAAAGCTTTTAGTTTGCCAGAAGAGCAGGATCATCCCGATAAATAAGCCAACATCACCAATCCGGGTCATGATGAACGCCTTTTTCGCGGCAGCCTTTGCTTCTTCTTTGTAAAAATAAAAACCGATTAATAGGAAGGAACCAACACCAACAAGCTCCCAGAAAATATAGGTTTGCAACAGGTTTGGCGAAATGACAAGCCCGAGCATTGCAAACGTAAATAATCCTAAATAGGCATAAAATACCGGAAAGCGCTCGTCTCCATTCATGTACCCTTTGGAGTAGGTATGTACTAAGAAACTGACGAGCGATACAATAACCAGCATTAATGCATTTAATTGATTGACTTCAAAGCCCGCTGTTAGATGAATATCCCCTATCGTGAGCCATTCGAAATTCGTTCCGTAGGTTGGCTCTGAAAAGCGCTCGAATAACACCAAAATCGAATAGACAAGCGATGCCAGCGTGAAGAGAATCCCCACATAAGCACTCGCCTCCTTCAGCCGCTTACCGAATAGAAGAAGGATCAAAAACGATAATAGCGGGAAAAGCGGTATCAGCCATGCATTCTCCATCATTATCACTATCCCCCTTCGGGCGGTGCCAGGCACCACCCGAATTTTGTCGAATCCGAGCAGTGCCTGGCACCGCCCGGTTTTTGTCGAAAGTCCCATTTACAATGTCCGCCCAGCGTGGACAAATTGGGCAAAGTGTCTTTTTGTGGTGCCTGACACCGTAAATGATACTGTAAATGACACCGTAAAATTTCTAGTGTTTCATTATGTCCATTTCGTCGATGTTAACGGTTTTCTTAGCGCGGTAGAGTGAAATTAAGATCGCTAGTCCGACTGCTGCTTCTGCCGCCGCGACGCTAATCGTAAACAGGGCAAAGATTTGGCCTGTAATCGATGGGTTTAGCCCGTATTTGCTGAAGGTTACTAGATTAATATTAACGGCATTCAGCATCAATTCGATGGAAATTAAGACGATAACGGTGTTTCTTTTTGTCAGTGCACCGTATAAACCGATGCAAAATAAAATAAGTGCAAGGGCCAGGAAGGCTGAAGCGGGAACTGAACTCATTCGCTATCACCCTCCTTTTTCTCATTCTTTGCTAAAATAATCGAGCCGACAAGAGCCACTAGTAGTAAAGCAGATGTTAACTCAAACGGAATGATATATTTTGAGTAAAGTGCTTTACCGATTTGCATTGTGTTGTTTTCATGCAAAGTAGTCGGTACTTGCACAATATTGAAATTGTAGATACCAATATAGACAGCAAAGGCAAAGCCGGCAATCCCTAAAAACACGAGCAGCTTTCTCCACTTGCCTGTTTTTGGTTCGCTTTCGTCATCATGCTTCGTTAACATGATCCCAAACAGCATGATAATCGTAATTGCCCCTGAATAAATTAAGATTTGCACGGCCGCGACAAATTCTGCAGAAAGCAGTACGTATATCCCGGCGATGGCTACAAAAGTAAAGATGAGGGCAACGACCATATGGACGACCTTGGTCAAGTTCAACAGCAGCACGCCGCCGATAATCGCCACAAGCGCAAGTCCCATAAAGGCAAGGAATTCACCTGAAAATGTCATGCTTTATTCACCTGCCGTATGTTTTCGTCGTTTTCATCTAACCATTCTAGGTTTTTAAATAACATGTCCCGGCTGTATTCAGCGAGCTCAAAGTTATTGGTCATGATGATTGCTTCGGTTGGGCAAACCTCTGTACATAGGTCACAAAGGATACAAATCTCAAAATTAATATCGTATGTGTCTATGATTTTCCCCTTTTTCGTTGGATCCGGATGCTTTTTACCCGTTAATTGAATACAATCCGTCGGGCATATCTGCGCACACTGATTACAAACAATACACTTCTCCGGATAAAACTTCTGAATGCCGCGGAACCGATCTGGGAGCGGCAGCGGTTGGTTCGGATAATCATAAGTAACTTTTTCACGAGTTAAGTTCTTCAGGGTATATTTCAAGCCTTTTGCTAAACCTAATCCAAGCACGTTTTTCACCCCTTTTACGTTTTAAAGATTGTTATTATTGGTGTCAGGCACTATTGTGTTGTGACAGAACAAATCGACCGCCACACACAAGGTCCCTTTTTTAAAAGAATAATGACTTGATTAACGCGGTTAGGAAAATGTTCCCTAGTGCGATTGGCAGTAGTACTTTCCAGCCGAATTCCATTAGTTTGTCAGCGCGGAAACGCGGCAGCGTTGCGCGCAGCCAGATGTAAATGAAGACCACGAAACTGAATTTAAGGGCAAACCAGACGGCACCTGGAATAAATCCAAGGAAGCCAAACGGTGCTAACCAGCCTCCTAAGAAGACGACGGTAATCAGTGCGGACATGGCGAATAAATACACATATTCTGCAAGCATAAAGAAGGCCCAGCGGAATCCTGTATATTCAACATGGTATCCTGCGACAAGTTCGTTTTCTGACTCCGGCAAGTCAAATGGTGTCCGATTTAATTCAGCAATCGATGCAATGAAAAAGACAATAAAGCCGATTGGCTGTAAGAGAATAAACCAGCCGTGCTCCTGCTGTGCGACAATATCATTTAAATTTAAGCTTCCTGTTAATAAAATGACGCCAAGGACAGACATGACGAGCGGAATTTCATAAGAAATCATCTGCGCCGCTGCACGCATACCTCCTAAGAGAGCGTACTTGTTATTTGAGGCCCAGCCCCCAAGCACCATTCCAAAGACAGTTAATCCTGATACAGCAATGTAATAGAGCAAGCCGACACCGATATCAGCGAACTGAAATTTGTCAGTGAACGGAATCGTTGCCAAGACCATAAACGATGGCGCGAAGGCAATCGCTGGTGCGATGATAAATAATGGCTTGTCGGCTGCTTTCGGAATAATATCCTCTTTTAGTAAAAGCTTAAGGACGTCAGCAACGGTTTGCAAGAGTCCCCATCTGCCTCCTACTTGGTTTGGACCATGGCGGAGCTGCATGTAACCTAAGACTTTCCGCTCTGCTAAAATTCCGTAGGTCACGAAACCTAAGACGATTAAAAGCAAGACAGCACCGAGTAAAAAGAAAATTCCAAAGTTAGCCCACCCCGGACTTGACTGGAGCAATTCTTTTATCATTAGCCGTCAACCTCCCCAAGGACAATATCAATTGCCCCTAAAATAGCAATCATGTTGGCGATATTTTCACCTTTTAAAAGTTTTGGGAGAATTTGCAGATTATAGAAGGATGGTCTTCTAAACTTTAAGCGATACGGTTCTTTCTTCCCCTCGCTCGCAATATAACAGCCAATTTCCCCGCGCGGTGATTCAATTCTGACAAAAGCTTCCCCTTTTGGTGCCTTGATAATTTTCGGCACCTTGGCAAGGATCGGACCTTCGGCAGGGAATTGCGCCGCTGCTTGTTCAAGGATGTTCAAGGATTGTTCAATCTCAGCAAGACGGAGATTGTAGCGTGCCAAGCAATCGCCTTCCTCTGAGGTCGGCACATCAAAGTTAAAACGGTTGTAAATCGAATACGGCTCATCTTTGCGAAGATCCCATTTCACACCGGTACAGCGCAGGTTTGGTCCGCTCAATGAATATTGAAGCGCCTCTTCTTTTGTATACTTTCCGATGCCTTTCACCCGGTCAATAAAGATTTCATTGCCGGTAACAAGCTCGTGATAGCCTTTCAGCTGACCGCGCATGTAAGGAACAAACTCTTTTACTTTTTCAATCCAGCCCTCAGGCGCATCCCACTTCACGCCGCCAACACGCATATAGTTGAAGGTCAAACGTGCACCCGATAATTCGTTCAGCATATTGATAATCATTTCGCGATCACGGAACGCATAGATGAATGGACTTGTCGCCCCGAGATCAAGGATGTAGGTGCCCCATGCAACAAGATGGCTGGCCACCCGGTTCAATTCCATCGCAATTACGCGCAAGAAATCCGCCCGTTCAGGAATCTCAATCCCCATCATCGTTTCAACGGCATGGCAGATCACATAGTTATTCGTCATCGATGACAGATAATCCATCCGGTCTGTGTAAGGAATGATCTGCGTATATTGCAGGTCTTCCGCCAGCTTTTCTGTCCCGCGGTGTAAATAGCCGATGACAGGCTTTGCTTCGGTAATGATTTCCCCATCAATTTTTACAACAAGACGGAAAACTCCATGCGTACTTGGATGCTGAGGACCAACGTTTAGTATCATTTCTTCTGTTCTGATCACTCTTTACACCTCCACATCGTACGGCTGATAATCTTTTCTAAGTGGAAAGCCAACCCAATCTTCGCCGAGCATAATGCGGCGTAAGTCCGGATGTCCTGAAAAGTTAATCCCTAGTAAATCATAGGCTTCACATTCAGGCCATTCTGCACCGGCCCAAAGCGGCTGCACAGACTCGATGGCTGGTTCTCCGCGGTCAATCTTCACTTTTAAAGCGACCGATTGCCGGTTTTTGTATGAGTACAAGTGAACATAAACTTCCATATGTGTTTCGAAGTCTGACCCATGAAGTTCTGATAAATAATCAAATCCTAAGAGCTCATTATATTTTAAAAATTGAGCTACCTTAAAATATGTATCTCGCTTCACAACAAGTGTCGGAACATCTTTGGAAAGTTTATTAATATAAGAATCTTCTAAAACGTCAGAACCAAGATTTTCTTCAATCACCTTGCGATACTTATCTAAGTATGGCTGGTTCACTGATGGTTTTGCCTCTGCTTCTGGGGTCGCAGTGTCGCCCGCTTTTCCGCCAGCTGCTGCTTTCGCTTTTGCTGCGGCAGCTGCTTTCGCTTTTGCTTTGGCTGCCGCGATGGCTTTCGCCTTCTCGTCATCGCCGCCCGCTGCTGCTGTATCGTTGGAATCGGTTCCTGCTCCAGCTGCTTTGGCCTTTGCCTTTGCTGCTGCCGCCGCTTTTGCTTTCGCTACC
>NZ_BCVI01000083.1 GCF_001591665.1 Neobacillus soli NBRC 102451
TTTAAGAAATATTGATACGATTCAACATATCCCTTTTACAAAGCTAAAAAAATCAAAAACCTCAATCTTGATTGAGGTTTTAATTTAAATTGTAACAACTTTAGGCTTTTTCCCTTATTTTAATTGGTACGATTTTAATGTCCAATTCCCGCTTTTTACACTCACTGTGTAAACTTGGTTAGGGTAAGTTTTAAAATCAAAACCGTTAGTTTGTGACTGAGCTAACATTTTGCCATTTTTATCGAATTTACGAATATAATAATGTTCTTGATATTTTGAGTCCCTTTGGTAATAGGATACATAGACCTTTAAGTCGTTTGTAGCCGAAAAAACGCTTGGACTGAAATAACTTTCACTTAAATTAAAGGAACTGATGGTCTTTCCGTTTGTGTCAAACCAAATGACCTTACCGTCGATGAGAATGCAAAAATAATCATTGTTATTAAACACAGAATTTCTGATAAATAGATCTTTTGTTCTATATTGCCATTTTAGCTTCCCTTGATTTGAGTAAACTTTTAAGAAATATCCATTATTATCATACATTTGTATGGCAACAGTACCGTTTCGGGATATAGAAATATCATCAATCCCCTGCCCTCTTGGCAGCGAAACCTTCCAACGCAATTTATTGTTATTCATTACAAATAAAGTGTTTTTGGTTACAATAGTAAAAGTTTCTGTTTTTGGATCAAAACGAACTTTCAGTATTTCATAATTAGAATTTATCTTGTACGACCAAAGGATTTTTCCATTTGTAGGATTTATCTTATATATTTTTTTGGCATCTCTATCCAAAATAAATATGCCTTCACTGGCTGTTGTGAATAACTCTTGGCCATAAATGCTCTTATTAAACCATTGTTGTTTTCCTTTAAAATCAATTTTCTTTAATCCTTTTTGCGATTCAATAACAATACTTTTTTTCGTTACTTCGATACTGCCAATTTTCCCTACACTTACATCGTTTTCCTTTTTGTACACTACCTTGCCAAGCGAATTATAAACGATAAAAGAATTAAGTACACTAGACTTCCTTGTATAATAAAATACTGACGTATACCCACTTTCATAGTATTTTGGTCCGTAAGAATCAAAAGCTTTGAATGAATTTGATGTCCACTTATAGGAAAGTGAATTTGGATAGGATGAAGCATAAGCAGGTCCTTTAATACTTATAATCAACAAAGCTAATATCATCACGATGGTTACTGATTTTTTAAACACTCTAATTTCCCCCATAATAATTTTCGTTCAATATTAAGAACAATAAAAATAAAAAAATTTTAAGACCTTTTGAATCATCAAATAAGTAAAAGTAAAATACCTGAATATTTTAGATCAATTCATATTGTATTTATTATCTTAATCCTCCTTTTTTTTTATAATTAATATTATATTTTTACTTAATTAAACCTATTTTACCAAAAGTTCCTTTATTTTACCATTCCTTCTTGAACTGCCCCGTTAGCGTAAGTACATCTTTTCACAAACTCTTTAATATCCATACTATTATTTTAACATAAATATCCAAAAACCTCCGTGATTGCAACACAATTCACTCACTAAATCACAAAGAATTCACACACCCTCTAAAAATTATTTAATACCCTGTGATTTACTATGTGAATTAGGACGAAACGAGCGACTGAAATTCGCCAAAATGGTGATAAATCAATAAAAAACGCACTGTGAATTATACTGCGAATTCAAGTGCGTTTTCCTATGTGTTTTACTATGTTTGCACCTCTGAAGTAAACCCGTTAGACTGAAGTCACGAGTGTTCTCTTATTTTCATAAAATGGTACATTGCGCCAATCATTCCTCCGTCATTTGGATATCTACAACTTTCAACGGGAACCTTAATTTCTTTCCACCAAGGAAGCTGGTCCAGGTTATTATTGATATTACCTAACAAACCTTGTTGGGAAATTACTCCACCACCAATTAAAATTTTTTGTGGGTTTAAAGTTGCGGCTAGGTTAAAAATTCCATAACTAATGTTTCGGATCCAGTCATCAATTAGTCCTCTTACCGAACCATTATGGCGGGATTCTAAAAAAACTGTTTCTCCCTTAATGTTTTCGTTTTCACTAATACCCATTAGGTTTTTATAGGACTTAATTAAGGCATTAGTAGAAGCATTGGAATGCAATATTTCCTTGTCGTGGTTTCCGGCTTTAGTAATCATAAAACCAAATTCACCGCCTCTAAAACTTCGACCATGCAAAAGTTTCCCATTGATGAAAATACCTCCTCCTATTCCCGTACCAATTGTCACACAAATAAAATCGCTACATCTTTTTGCGTTACCACTTATTTTTTCTGCTAAAGCAGCACAATTTCCATCATTTTCAATTTCAATTGGTAGAGAAATTCTACTTCTTAATAATTTTTTAAGATTCTGATTATCAAGTGCCTTTATGGCACCACCCCGTTCTGAGTACCCTGTATAAGGGTTAATAAAGCCTGGTAAACTAATAGCTACACCGCTCACATAATTATTTTTTGTATACATGTTAATTGTATCTACCATTTCTTTTAAAAATATTTCTAGATTTGTACACTGGGTATCGTAGCTATCTGTGGAAAGAATAGATCCATTTTCCAGTAATAGGCCATGCTTTACCTTTGTCCCGCCAATATCAAAACAAATATACTTTTTCACTTTACTTCCTCCTAATCTGCCAGTTGTTCCAATACTCATGAAATTAACTTGTGACTTTTTTATCAAAGGTCAGAAATGTAATTTATATTCCCTAGCTTGGAGATAATTTTTGCTATATTACCTTAATAATTGTTCCTTCATCTGAAGTCGGTTTCTGGAATTCTTTGTATATATGTTTTAAATCATTTTCAGAGAGTCGCCTTAGCCCTCTGTTACGTTGTTTACAGGTTTCAAAATCAGTATCAACATGGAAAATTTTCAAAGTAAGTCCAAATTCCTTCGCAACGCGTATCCATCTTTTACGACGGTCTCTGGTTCTGTTTGTGGTATCAACAATTACGTCATGTCCACTTTTTAGCAATGAGCGTACCATAAGTTCAGCGTTTTCCCACACGAGCGGTTCAGCCTCTGCTTTGTAAATTTGCCCATGTAAAGCCAGCCTAATATCATCTAAAGAGACACGTACCCATCCTTGCTTCTGAAGAGTTTTACTGTAGGTTGATTTTCCGCTTAGTGGTAATCCACACATAATCCCCAGTTTCACCTTGCATCTCTCCCAAATCAGATTCACACCAGCTGGCTATATGACAGAAGTCTTTCAACTTCACATAAACCGCAGGCTCTTCTACTTTATAAAATGCGACTGTGCATTGTTTTGAAAGGGACAATAAACTATGTCTTATTTACCAATTATTCAGAGGAACCATGATATAAGCCGTTTCCATCTCAACTCAAATTCACATAATAATAAAAAGTCAACCATCTAAATTTCTCTTAGAAAAAATATTGTTTCAGTGTTTTATTTAGCAATCTTGTGGAAGGTGAGGAAGCATCATTTCTTCTGGAGGAGAGAGGAGAATTATACAGTGTTAGAAAACGTTTCAATCATTATTCCTTTTCAAACGGATCATGGTCCAAGAGCGAAGGCTTTTGAATGGATTAAAAAGTATTATGCTCGTGTCATGCCCGAAGCTGAATTGTGTTTGGGAATAATCAATGGCGGGGACATTAATAAATCTAAGGCTGTAAATTTTGCAGCTAAAAAAGCAACAAAAGATATTTTTGTGATAGCCGATGCGGATGTCGTTTATAGCCCTAATACTATTGTTGAAGCTATAAGATTACTTGATAAAGCTGCATGGGTAGTTCCTTTTACGGAAGTTTATGATATTGGATGGCATGGTACTGGAAGATTACTAAAGACAAAACCAAAGTGGCCAATTGATCTAAAACATGAGGAATGTACCAAATCAAATTGGGTTTATGAAGGATTTGCTGGCAAACTTTTTGTCATTTCTCGCAGAAACTTTGAAGCAGTCGGTGGTTTTGATGAACGGTTTATTGGTTGGGGAGGCGAAGATGATGCATTTTCACATGCTGTCCGTACCCTTTGTGGCGAAATTGTAAATTTGGATAGAAAAATATTTCATTTTTGGCACCCTAGTTCAACCTATCAAACAAATCCACATGGAAAAGCGAATGCAGATCTTCTCGGCCGCTATCAACGTGCAAGCGGAAACAAGAAGAAAATGGCACAGCTTTGTGGGGTCAGACCCCCGCTCTGATAAAGGTTTAAAGCAATAAAGCATTGCGATTCGCAAAAACAGTATCCTTTTCTTTGTATCTTAGATGCTATCGGAGGCATGGCTTGGTGTATTGGTATGAACGAAATATTTATAATTCTAACAAAGAACACACATAATAAGGTAAAAAAGGTGTGTTTGCCATTGGATTTCCCTACCATTAAAACAAATTTTTGGGATGCAATTTTTGCGATACCCATCATTATCGTGTTCACTCAGCTAATTAAGATTTATTTCAGATTACCGAAATGGTTTGTACCAACAATCGCACTTTTCTTCGGACTAGGAATTTCCATATTTATTAGTCACAAACACAACATTGTTGGAGGAATATTTATGGGATGGTTTTATGGCTATGCCGCGATTGGAACATATGCTTCGTTAAAAACAAATATTATTGCTTTTCGAAATAAAGGAAGCAATAATGGATGAGCACTTCACTTAGGCACACGGAATTCGTTCAGGATTAGGTCGATCCGGCGTATATATTATCATGACTAATATAATATCGGGGTCGGCCAGGCGTTATACCTTGGCTATGGTAAGAAAAATACAAAGCCCCCGTCGCTTCATTAGCGACAGAGGCTCAGATTTCATGCAGGGAATTGACCCTCTGCAATAAAGAAAATTACTCTTTAATTGCTTCTGAAGTTTTTTCAGTTACAATATCAGTTCCTACTTCAGCAGATTCGTCAACAACTGCATTAGTATCATCTTCTTCAGTTATTGCAGCATCAGTTTTATCATCTGTAACAATTTTTCCAGAATCGCTAGTAGCTTCTCTTTTACAGCTTCCGTAGATTTGTTAGCTGCTTTTTCTGTTACAACTTTTGTAGATTCGTCAGTTGCTTCTTCTGTTACAGCTTCAGTAGATTCGTTAGCTGATTCTTCTGTTACAGCTTCAGTAGATTCGTTAGCTGCTTCTTCTGTTACAGCTTCAGTAGGTTCGTTAGCTGCTTCTTCTGTTTCAACTTTAGTAGCTTCGTCAGTTGCTTCTTCTGTTACAACTTCAGTAGATTCGTTAGTTGCTTCTTCTGTTTCAACTTTAGTAGCTTCGTCAGTTGCTTCTTCTGTTACAACTTCAGTAGCTTCGTCAGTAGATTCTTCTGTTGCAACTTCAGTTGTTTCTTCTGTTGTTTTATCTTCAGCTACAACATCTTCGGAAACAGCATCTTCAGAATTTTTCGCACCAGCTAGTACAGCTGAGTTTGCTGCAGCGTGTGCTTTAGCAGTGTCGCTTGCATGTTTGCTCGCTTGAGATTTTGCTTTGTTAGCAGCAGAAGGATTAACCTTAGCTTCTTTCTCAGTGTGTTCTTTAGTTAACTCTGCTTCTTCTTCATCTTTTGTTTTCACTATAGTTTCGTGATCATGAGCAGCTTTCTTAGAATCAGAATCATGGTCATCATCTTGACCCTGATCATCTTCATCCTCTGTTTTCACTACAGCCTCATGATGATGAGGGGCTTTCTTAGAATCAGAATCATGGTCATCATCTTGATCCTCTGTTTTCACTACAGCTTCATGATGATGAGCAGCTTTCTTAGAATCAGAATCATGGTCATTATCTTCACCTTGATCATCTTCATCCTCTGGTTTTACTGCTGAATCGGAATCATGATCTTTCATTTTTTCATCCTTTTCAACGTCCGCTTTATCTTCAGTCTTTTCATCATGCTTAAGATCTGTTGTTACGTCCTCGGTTGCTGGTTCTTGAACTGGAACTTCCTCTTTAACCGCCTCTTCAGCTGGAACTTCCTTTACCGGCTTTTCAACTTTTCCAGCCTTGCCATGAACGGCTGAGTTTGGTGCAGCATGCATTTTTGCCGATTCACTGGCATGTACACTTGCTTGAGATTTGTTCACCTTTTCAGCTTTTCCAGCCTTGCCGTGAACGGCTGAGTTTGGTGCAGCATGCATTTTTGCCGATTCACTAGCATGCACACTTGCTTGCGATTTGTTCACTTTTTCAGCTTTATGGTGTTTCTTTTCTTCGCTTCCTTCGTTTTCAGCTTTATGTTGTGCCTTTACTTTTGGTGCAGCATGCTTTCCAAATTTTGAATAAGATTCATGCTTTTCTCTCGCATGACCTTTTTCCTTATTTTCGTATTTTACATGAACAGAGTGCTCCCCTTTTGCCTTATCAGGGCCGGAAGCTTCCGTAAAATGTGCACCTGCAAAAATTCCAAAAGATACTGCTCCAGCTAATACAAACGATTTAACAACTTTATTAGGATTAAGATAATGATTCATTTTTAATTCGCTCCTTTTATTTTCCTGTTCCGTGGCATTTAGCTGCGGTTAACGGTTTATAATAAAGGAGCTTTCTTGCGGCGGTTGTGAAGGTGGAGCATTTACCCATTGATTATTCATAAGTTTATCCCGAGAAAAGTAAGCATGGACAAGATTGATTTCATTGTATTTATTCCATTCAAACCACTTCTCCAAGAAACTTGCTGTCTGTAAACCCTGGCTGACTCGCTCATTTGATTGACCACCAGAACTATTTGAACGTTGGGTCGGGTTAATAACCTGATCGACGTTTGGGATTTCTTCCTTACTGGCAGGGACATTTCCCTTTTGTGGTGGCACTGGTAAAGAAGGCTCAAATTGTTCAACCTTTTTTGGTGCTGATAGCTTTGAACCTTTTGCTTTGGGTTCAAAGCTAGGAATCAATCTCGTCGATTTGGATTTACTTTTTACAGTGTTTCCTGAGTGATTCTCGGCTTTATTTTTTATAGTGATATCAGAGGGGTGTTCAACTTTATCTTTTACTGCGAAATCAGAGGAACGCTTGTCCCTATCCTTAAGATTATTCTTTCTCAGCCCTCTTTTATCATCCTTGACAGCTTCGCTTTTCTCCCGACCAGGAGCCTTAACGGTGTTCTCAGTCTTGTTTATTTTAGATAGACCGTATCCGTTTCCTTTTGCCTGCTTCGGCAATGTCTTCGGCGCTGCGTCTGGCTTTTTGGAAGTACCTTGTTTCGAAGCATGATTGGAATCCTGCTGTTTTACACCATTCTGTTTTTTACTAGCCTGTTCAGGCATCACCACAGTTTTTTTCCTTGTCTTCGCGTTTTCAGCTTTTGCCGGAACGTTAGCCTGTTTAGCTGTGTTCCCAGATTTTTCTGAAGAATTCTTCACTTGAACATGTTCCTTGTGGGAATTCTGCTGTCCACCATGCTCAATCTTTTCAGC
This sequence comes from Neobacillus soli NBRC 102451, assembly GCF_001591665.1. Classification (GTDB taxonomy): domain Bacteria; phylum Bacillota; class Bacilli; order Bacillales; family Cytobacillaceae; genus Neobacillus; species Neobacillus soli. The sequence continues at coordinate 7,447 of NZ_BCVI01000083.1, forward strand.
AAAGGTGTTATTTGGTAAAAACAGGGCTGCTCCGACCATAAGCACTGGTATAAGAAAATGGCGGAAGTGCAACATCTCACCCCCTTTCAATAATTGTCATGTTCACGAACAAAATTCGTGATAATTAAACATTTTTTGACCATTTTCTTCACGAATATAAAGAAACCATTCTTTTCACCTATGAATCTATGATTCATATTACCTTTAGTTTTGGAGTATTTTGGCGATTCAGAACTACCTTAACTACAGGACAAAACACTCAATGCTGCCATCTAGGCAGCATTTTTATTATTCGACCCCGTTTCATTCAATTACACAAAAAGACCCTGTAGAGTAATTTTTAATTATAGTGTCTACTCTACAGGGGACAGTTTACAGTTCCCCACTCTTTCTTTCCAGTTATATTCTTAATTCAATCAATGGACGAGTATATTTTTGGATGAAATAATTTCCTAATAATATACAAAGGCCCAAAGAAAAAACAATTAGGATTAAATATTGATTAGATAATCCATTTAATGTATCGTCAGAGACGATTGCTTGGATCGATTTAATAATAAATCCGTGTAAGAGATACACATATAAGGTCCGTTGACCAATTATAGTCATTTTAAATCCATTTGACGGGACAATGGCCAAAAACCCGTAAATAACTATTACTGTTACAAAATATTGGGATGCACGAATGAAACCATCCGTCAATCCCTTCCTACCTAAATCAGCATATGGAGTATCACCAAGCAGCCATGGTATGGCATCCTTTGGAAAGAATGTTCCAAATATCAAAATTGTCATAAGGAGAACTGCATATCCAATGAATGTTGAATATTTTACTTTCTTAACCCATTTTAAATGCTTGGAATCTAATAAGAATCCTAATAGAAAATAGGGGAAAAATACAAAAGTTCTTGATAATGATAAATAACTACCTACATGATCGAAATAACCAATTCCAATGCCAACTACAACTGCAATAATTAATCCAACCCATTTTAGCCTTGCAAAAACATGAAGGAGAATATTCCAACAGAATAGGCTCAATAAAAACCATAAAGTCCAGTGTGGCTGTAAAAGGTCAATTTTAAGTGTAGATTTTTCTCCGACCAAATAATAAAAAATCGAATAGACTATTTGAAAAATGATGTATGGTAATAAAATCTTCTTTACGGTTTTTAAGAAATAACCTTTCTTATGAAATCCCTTTGAAAAATATCCAGAAATAAGTATAAAGGCTGGCATATGGAAAAGGAATACGACGGAATATAGAGTGAATAGAATGTTATTGTTAGCTTTTAAAGGACTGATAACATGACCTAAAACCACTAAAAATATCAAAATGAATTTTGCGTTGTCAAAGTAAAGACTCCTTTTTTTAGAGGAATCCATAATATTGAACACCTCCAAAAATTTCTTAATCCTTGTTTTTTAAATCTTAAAAATCATATATGGGTATAACTCTTACCTACCACCTTACAAGGAAAAATAAACTCTTATAGTGGATTTATGTGAAAAAGCATACTAACTCCTCATTAAATAGTTTTTTATGGAGTATTTTGATATTGATGTGTTAAATATCCAAAATCATGAAATATATCACTTAAGTGCATACTTGAAGACCCAGCTGCTATTTCTTGGAAGCTTTCTCTTATTGCTAATGGAGGTGGATGGTGAAGAAGCCTTAATAATTAAACTGAAGAATGAAGTAAAAACTTTATGGGGAAGTGTTACAACCATAAAAATATTATCCCACTTCCCTGAACCACAAAAAGAAAATTACCGAAGATTTGTTGAAGGGTCAGTAACTATTCCCCCTTCAAAATCTTGACACAATTGAACGTATCAAGGTTAGACCTGAAATAGCAGGAGGTAATTTAGTATGACGGTAAAAGCGATAAGTATCGGTTTGAAAGGTCTTGAGGGCTACTGTGTGTAGGTAAAGGTACGAATAAAACCTGCTATATTGCCTAAACTTACGAATCAAGCACAACTAGAAGTAATGAGTCTATACCAGTTGGCAGGGGAGAGAAGCTTACATCAAAATGCTCCGTAGCGGCACCCACATCATTCAGCATCCTAAGACAGCTCTCGACCTTAAATTCAGGCACTTTGTGGGATAAACTCAGGATCCGAGCGTACCTAAGAATCTTTTAATCAATCGTTTGTGTAGTGGAGAAAAGATAGGGATTTAATAGAATTTTGTATGTTCAAGAGAAACCTGTCCAATTTTGGGGGAAGTTGGTTTATTATCTGCAATTTTCTCTTGCCGCTTTAAACAATTTTCTTTCCTGATTATGAAGGGAAATCCCTATAGATCCGTGCTGATAGTTGTTTTAATCAAACGATTGAATAGTATAGCACTTATGGAATTGAGTCGAAAGGATGTCGGATAGTGGAATAAGTGGCTGGGAAGCTAGTTATATCCAATATTCATTGCACTTTTCAACAATATTTTTATCTGTTGGCAGGGGGAAACTTTATTTTTCAAGGATTGTAGCACTTTTAATTAAACGTTTGATTGAAAGGGAAATTAGAGGAGAATGGTCTAGGTTTGTCATTAAAGCGAAATGGAAAACCCCCGGTACAGAAGATTCGGTGAGGTTTCCAGTGCCTAGTCACGTCTCAAAGTATCTTGCATTCTTTATACGACAGTGATATAGTTATCTTCGGTAATCATTTAGTTACCTAGGGTAACTGAAATGGGGGATTTAGTTTGGAAGGTTTTTTACAGCGTTTTTTAGCTTTATATAGACCGGTAATTACGAGATTGAACGAGCTGATGAGTAACTATGGCATCACGTATTCGCAATGGATTGTCATTTATCATTTGAAACATCGTGGGGCGTCTACATTGGTCGAAATTGCAGCACGACATGAGGTTGAAAAACCAACCATTACAAGACGTGTCAAGAAATTAATGGATCTTGGCATCGTTGAACAAATTTTAGGTAATGATAAACGGGAAAAAATTATTCAATTAACGGATACAGGCGAGAACATTTATCACGTTGTACGTAAAGACATCACAGAGCTTGAATTTCGTATCATGGATAACATTCCAGAGCATGAACGTAAAGTCGCTTACGAAATTTTCCCGAAAATCGATGATAATCTTAAGAAAGAAAAGGAGCTTTATTAATGCAACAAACGAAATTATGGACAAAGGATTTTATTATTGTCTCACTTATTAACTTTCTTCTCACATTAGTTTTCTATTTACTTGTTGTAACCATTGCGACATATGCGATTGATGAATATCATGCAACGGTTAGTCAATCTGGGCTTGTCAGTGGTGTATTCATCATTGGTGCACTGATTGGCCGCTTCGTCTGCGGTAGCATTATCGATAAAATTGGGCGCAAACAACTATTAATTATAGGTGTTATTTTATTTATTGCGATGACAGCACTATATTTCGTACATCTGGGCATCGGTTTTTTAATTTTATTGCGTCTCCTTCACGGGATTACACACGGGATGGCAAGTACAGCTGCTGGTACAGTTGTTGCACAAATTATTCCGGCGCCTCGTAGAGCAGAAGGAATCAGTTATTATAGCATGAGTACAACGCTTGCTACAGCGCTCGGACCATTTATTGGTCTTTATATGCTGCATAGTACAACGTTCCCTGTTATCTTTACATTATGCTTAATTTTAGGTGTCATTAGTTTTATGATCAGTGTCAGTTTAAAAGTGCCTGTTGTTATCAAAAAAACACCTGCACAGCAAAATGAGAAAAAATCAGGCATCTCAATTAAAAACTTTATCGAACCAAAAGCGGTCCCAATTGGGATTATCATCTTACTTCTGGGCTTTGGTTATTCAAGTGTTTTAACTTACATTAACTTTTACGCAACAGAAATTAATCTTGTTACAGCCGCAAGTTTCTTCTTCCTTGTATATTCCATTATCGCACTTGTTTCACGTCCCTTCTCAGGACCTTTAATGGACAACAAGGGCGCCAATATTATTATGTATCCAGCGTTTATTTTATATGCGATTAGTATGTTTTTGTTAAGTGTTGCGGGTAGCAGTTGGGTACTTCTTCTTGCCGGCGCCATTATGGGCCTAGGCTTTGGAAACATGCAATCTGCTACACAAGCGATTGCCATTAAAGAAACGCCGCCAGCTCGAATGGGACTTGCAACGTCAACATACTTCATCTTCTACGATGCGGGACTGGGTCTTTCACCTTATTTACTTGGCTACATTACGCCATATACAGGCTATGCGAAAATGTATGCCATTATGGCTGTGGTCATTCTTGTAACTGGAGTACTTTATTTCTTCCTTCATGGCTTAAAAGAAACACAACTTCGGAAATTAGCACATTAGCTTTTCGGGGTCAGACCCCCACCCGGCTAAAGTTTAACGCGGTAAAGTATGACAAAAGGTAGAGGTTAGGTCTTTCCCGTCTTGGAGGACGTGGGGGACTGGAACCATGTCCAAATTATTCGAGTGTAAAGTGACTATTATGAACATTTCTGGTCAGTGATAAGAAGACCATGGGGACGGTGCGAGACCTTTTCACCAGTCTCGCACCGTCCCTGTGGCTTTTAAATTACAAAATGTACGTAAGGAAACAGAAAGTGTTCAAGACTACTTGACTGCTTGTATAACTTCATGTTTTAATAAAATTGTGAATTTTATAATAATTACGAAATACTGGTCCGGACATCGTGATGTTGAAATGCTAAGTAGTGGATAATTTTTACCTGATTCTACCCTCTCTAAATTACACCTTTGATTTTACCTTCTATTCTTCATAGTTTCTTATTCAACTCATTGCTGCGTCTTTTTAAGTAAATAAAATTTAATAGGGAGGAATTTATTTTGGTAAATGCTGATTTGTTGTTAACAAATGCCAATGTTCTAACACTTGATGAGAAGGGGCACCGCGCCGGTTCCGTTGCCGTAAACGATGGCCGGATTGTCGGAATTTGGGAAGAGGTCAGTCCCCCAAAAGATGTTGTTAGCTATTCTGCTTCCACACAAATTATTGATCTAAAAGGTGCGACACTTATTCCAGGTTTTATTGATACACATAACCACTTACCGATGTATGCACAAACAAAGGGCCAGGTAAATTGCAGCTCTCCACTTAATCAAACCATCTCAGATATTCAACAAAATCTTCTTCAAAAGATAGAACAGACCCCAAAGGGAGAATGGGTATTGGGGTATGGATATGACGATACCCTGCTAGAAGAAAAACGCCATCCGACCCGTGAGGATTTAGATGCAATCGCTCCGGATCATCCAGTCTGTATTAAGCATATTAGCGCACATCTCGCTGCCTGTAACTCAAAAGCACTGCAAATGGCCGGTGTTGCTGATGATCAGCCGGATCCTGTCATCGGTTATTTTGGACGCGACCAATCTGGCAGGATTAACGGAGTACTCTATGAATTTGATGCCATAGAAGCTGTCTATTCGAAAATCCCTGAAAAGTCCACCGATGAACAAATTGCATTATTAAAGGAAGCCATAAAGGATTATCTTGCACAAGGCATTACAACGAATTCAGATGCCGGCGTTGGCCTTGGAAATGGAATCAATGAATATGATTTCCACCTCCAGGCGATTGAAAAAGAAGCCAATCCATTGCGAATGCAGTTAATGATTATGCATGATCTACTGCGCCCAACTGGACCATTTGGATATTACTCGGCGAAAGAACTAGATGAAGAAATTCGTGACCGCACGAATGGCATGGCAAGACTTGACAGTGCAAAATTGTTTCAAGACGGTTCCATTCAAGCACTAACCGGTGCACTAAGGAAGCCGTATGAATGTGATACCGAGTTATACGGTGATCTTTGTCATAATCAGGAAAAATTCAATGAAGAAATATACGATTTGCATCGAAGAGGATTCCGAATTGCGATTCACGGAAATGGAGACCGCGCGATTGGCTCTATTTTGGATGCCTATGAATATGCGTTAAGTAAAGCACCGCGGGAAGATCATCGTCATCGCATTGAACATGTGCAAACCGCTACATTAGAAGATTTAGACCGAATGGCAAGGCTTGGTGTCGCTGGCTCGTTTTTTATTAACCATGTTTACTTCTGGGGGGATCGTCATGAAAAGGTCTTTCTAGGTGCTGAGCGGGCAAAACGGATTAGTCCATTGGCGGATGCCATTCAGAGAAACCTGTTGTTCACCTTGCATTCGGATTGTCCTGTTACCCCTATTTCACCATTATTTTCTGTGTGGGCAGCTGTTAATCGCTTGACAAGGGAAGGAAAGGTGTTAGGTGAGGATCAAAGAATTGATGTAGATACTGCCTTGCGTTCCATGACCATTTACGGGGCACAATTAAATTTTGATGAAGAGAACTCAGGCAGCATTGAAATCGGGAAAAAGGCTGATTTCGCTATTCTTGAGGCAGACCCTACAGAAGTGAATCCTATTGAAATTAAAGATATTTCCGTTTTGATGACCATTATCGGCGGAAAGGTCGTCTATGAAAAAGGAATTTTAGTTTCACAATAAATCTACGAATCAATTGGAAGGTGGGGGTATAGTGATATCACGTCAGTTCGCTAGTGTTTTGGTAGGACTTTTAATACCTTTCGTTGCCGTTTTGGGGGTTATTCCCTTTATTAGTAAATCGGACATAACCATTATGGGTTTTCCAATTCTTTATTTTTGGGTATTTCTATGGTTTCCGCTAACAACCATTTGCTTAAGTATTTCATGGCATTTCTTTGATCGCCACGTTTATGAAGAAGGAGGGGATGAATGATGACAACGGTTGTGTTTGTTAGTATTCTTCTTCTAACACTTATTATTGCCTTGTCTTCACGGAGCGGAAAAGAGGTCATGAATGTTGAGGAATACTTGGTAGGCGGCAGATCATTTAGTGGCATGATTCTCTTCTTTCTAGCTGTTGGGGAAGTTTACAGTATTGGAACGATGATCGGATTTCCAGGCGGCATTTATGCCATGGGGCCAAGTTATGGAATTTGGTTCCTGGCGTATATTCTACTTGCCTATCCTGTAGGCTATTACATTGCCCCATTAATTTGGCGGGCCGGTAAGAAATACGGTGCCATGACCCTGCCAGATATCTTTAAGGGACATTATGCTCATCGAGGATTGGAACTAATTATAACCCTTGCCTTTTTGATCTTTCTTATTCCGTGGGCACAGCTGCAGTTTCAAGGATTGATTGTTGCTCTCAGTGCATTGGGCTTCAACCTTTCTCCTACGGTTGCCGTGTTAATTTCTGGAGCTTTAGCATATATTTATATTTCAATTTCAGGCGTAAAAGCTCCAGCTATGATATCGATTGTAAAAGATATTCTTATGTTCGGCGCCATTGTGGTGGTCGGTATTGTCGTTGTTATGAAGGTTGGCAGTGTTTCTCATTTGTTTGAGCTTGTAAAAGCAAAAGGTGCCTCTATTACTATCGATAAACCGACAGATGTTGTATATACGGTGACCACTTCATTTGTGCAGGCGATTGCTTTTAACTTTGCCCTTATTGTTGCCGCCGTCATGACTGCCAAATCGGAGGCAACGGTTAAGAAAACGCAGAGGTTCATGCCTTTATATATGTTGATGTACCCCTTCCTGGTGGTAACCGCTTATTATGCTTTGGTAGCGCTCCCAAATCTGGAACAGCCAAATAATTCATTTATTGCAACTTCTTTGGCCCTGTTACCGTCTTGGCTTGTTGGTTTGGTTGCAGCGGGTGCAGCATTATCAGGGATTTTAGTGCTATCTGTTATAAGTTTAAGCCTTGGTGCGGTCGTGTCGAGAAACTTAGTACGCAATATTCCGGAACGTTCACAGAAAAAATGGGTACAAATCTTCGTCTTGATCTATCTGCTCATTTCAATGTTCATTACCATCTATGTTCCGCAGTTAATGCTTAACATTATTGAAATGGCCTATTATGGTTTTGCCCAATTTGTTCCGGGTCTCTTATCCGTATTTTTCTTCCGGAAAATGACACCGACAGGAATTATTTCCGGTGTCGTTGCTGGGACCGCGACAGCCGTGTTAATGCATATTAATCATATGAATGTCTTCAGCATTAATATCGGTTTAATTTCACTCATCGTCAACTTTATCGTTACGTATGCGGTGAGCATTGGGTTTAAGGGCAATTATCAATTGGTAAGTCCAATCGCTGGAGGGAAAAGGAAAAAGGACACTCCAGTCAATGGCCCTACTATCGCCTTAATGCAAGCGGATGAATCAAAAAGACCATCATAAAAAGAGCGGATGCTTTGAGTAAAAAAATAATGGCACAAGAGGTTTAAATGGTAAATTCTCTTGTGCCATTTTGGTTTTTGGGGAAACCTTCCTATTTCCTTGTGAAAATTATCTAACCTGTTTAATTATAGTAGAAACCTAACTGGTATATAAGCAGTAGCTTCAAGCTCTTTTATTTTGTATAATATTGGCTTTTTAAAGTAAGCCCGATCACCATATACCTCATTTATGGTTACTCCGCTTTCTTTTGTTAATTCAATTAACTCATTAAACTGCGTTCCATCTACATAGGCACCATCATTGACTCGTACAGCAGTTATCATTCTATCTTCAGTCGTGATGACATATTCTGTTTTATATCCGAAGAAGTTCTGTGTTCTACTTCTGTGGCCCACACGGGCCACCTGAACTACGATTGAACGAACACCTTTTTGTTCCATAAATTTAGGATCCATTAAGATTTCTTTAGCATTTTCCAATACTTTCATGGTTTTTGGTGCCTTTTCGATATTTACCTTTTGTTCTACTTGGGAAATCGTATTTTCCAGATAGGATTTCATGGCTTCTTTTGCTTCTTTATGGTCTTCTATTTCTTTATATTCAGGGATGTCTTGATTGATAGATTCAGGCATTTCACCTGTTTCTTCTTAAAAAAAATCACAACTAGCTTATCAACTAGTTGTGACTTTTTACATAAACCTAAGGATTATTCGCCTTAAGATTGAAAATTTAAGGCTGCTCTATTTCCTTTGCTTTACACCACTCGCAAATTGCCAAAATCCTCTCGACATTATTCGGGCGGTGTCAGGCACTATTATCTGGACTTCTTTCCTAATCCTGCAAACCGTGCAGGTTTAGGATTTCATTAAAGATACCAATCCCATTCAATAAGGAGTCAATCTCAAAATGCATGTAAGGATGATGCAGGCCTGGTGCTAAGTCACAGCCTAATCCAATCATGGTTGCTTTTAAGTGCGGTTTATTTACCTTATAAAAGTGGAAGTCGTCTCCTCCAGGAGTAATCACAGGGGGCGTTAATTTTTTACTGCCTAACACATTTTCAATCGCTTTGGCAGCAAATTCTTGTGCCCCTTCACTTGACTCTGCTGCGACAATACCGTAATCGTTTGTAATCTCAATATTCGTTTGGTAGATTTCTTTTGCATTTTTAATAATATCAAGCACAGTAGTATGCATGGCATCCATTAGTTCGTTTGTTTGTGCTCTCATATCGATGGCTAAAGAAGCTTTTCCTGGAATAATATTTGTATTTTTTCCACCAGCTAAAAATCTTGTTACCTTCGCAGAATGCGGAATATTCGGATCAAAATACAAGGAATGAAGTGCATTCATAATATAGGCGCCAATTTCAACGGCATTTTGGGTTAAATGTGGTCTGGCTCCATGGGCATCATCGCCGTTTATTTTAAATTCGATTGACCGGGTTGCACCGTGAACAATCGCTGGTGATGCATATCCGGCTGCCATCTCTTGGATTGGGCGGAGATGAATGCCATATAAATAATCGACGTCGTCCACGATGCCTTTCTCAACTAATTTCAGCGCACCGGCCCCAACTTCTTCTGCCGGTTGAAAAATGAAACGGATGCCAATTTGCTTTTTCAGTTGTTCATTATGCTGGATACTCCATAAAACGCCTAAAACCATCGTCATATGGGCATCATGTCCACATGAATGATTGGCCTGCATCTTTCCATTAACTTCCTGATGCAAGGCGTCCATATCGGCGCGAATCGCAATAATCGGCCGATTGCCGCTAAAATCCCCAATATCCCCAATTACACCGGTACAATCGTCAAAGGTAACGACCTGGTGGCAGCCTGCATCCTTTAAAATTTGTGTAACATATTTTGTGGTTTCTATTTCCCCCCAGCTTAGCTCGGGGTTTTGATGAAGATAATCAAACGTTTCAAAGATTTTTTCTTTCAACGTTTTTGGTAAAGTTGGTGTAGCCACTTTAGCCATCCCTTTCGTTATTGTCTAGCTCCAGCGCCCTAGCGGC
>NZ_BCVI01000084.1 GCF_001591665.1 Neobacillus soli NBRC 102451
GGATCAATTTACCCCGTCACCCAAAAGCGACTTTTTAATCTTACCAAGTTATTAACTGAAAGTCAACAACTTTTTTTAATCATTTTTTCTTTAAGTTACTGTCTCGCAGCAACAGATATTAATATACCACCATTCCTGACTCGGTGCAATAGCTTTTTATTCTTTTTTTTCAAAATAGCCAAAGTAAAAATATTCGTACTCCTTAATCGTATGGATAAAAAAAAGCGCCGGCAGCACCGGCACTTTTTTAGCTATTAACGATGACGCATTAACGGGAACAATAATACATCGCGAATGGAAGGTGAATTCGTTAACAACATAACTAAGCGATCAATTCCAATTCCCAATCCGCCTGTAGGCGGCATACCATACTCTAAAGCTTCGACGAAGTCTTCATCCATCATATGGGCTTCATCATTCCCTTGTTCACGTTCCTTTAACTGCGCTTCAAATCGTTCTCTTTGATCAATTGGATCATTAAGCTCTGTAAATGCGTTAGCATGTTCACGAGCTACGATGAATAATTCAAAGCGATCCGTGAATCTTGGATCTTCGTCATTCTTCTTCGCAAGCGGTGAAATTTCGACTGGATGACCATAAATAAAGGTCGGCTGGATCAACTTGTCCTCAACCTTTTGCTCAAAGAATTCATTAACAATGTGTCCATAAAGCATATTATTGTTAATTTCAACTCCGTGCTCTTTGGCAAGTTCACGGGCTTCATCAACACTCATCTCTTTCCAGAAATCCGCACCGGTGTATTCTTTTATCGCATCGACCATGTGAAGCCTTTTCCATTCTGGTTTAAGGTCTACTTCATACTCACCATATGGAACGGTCGTTGAACCAACCACTTCTTGAGCAATGTGTGCGACTAAATTCTCTGTAAGACTCATAATATCACGATAATCAGCATAGGCTTCGTAAAGTTCAATCATCGTAAATTCCGGATTGTGGCGTGTTGATACACCCTCGTTCCTAAATACCCGGCCAATTTCATAAACCTTCTCGAGGCCGCCAACAATCAAGCGCTTTAAGTGCAATTCAATAGCAATCCGCATGAATAAGGGCATATCAAGGGCGTTATGATGCGTAATGAATGGTCGTGCAGATGCTCCTCCGGCAATGGCGTGCATCATCGGCGTTTCAACTTCTAAATAACCATGATCATCCAAATAACGGCGCATCGATTGGATAATGCGGCTCCGCGCAATAAATGTCTCCTTACTATCCTGGCTCATGATTAAATCCAAATAACGTTGACGGTAGCGCTGCTCTACATCCTTTAGTCCATGAAATTTATCCGGTAGCGGGCGGAGCGCTTTTGTTAAAAATACAAAGTTAGTTACTTTTATCGAAAACTCACCCATCTTTGTTTTAAATAACGTGCCCTCTATCCCAACAATGTCTCCTAAATCCGCGGAATTGAAAACTTTATACTGCTCTTCTCCAACAGCATCCTGCCTTACGTACACTTGGATTTGACCTGATAGGTCTTGGATGTGAGCAAAACCGGCCTTTCCTTTTCCACGCTTCGTCATAATTCGGCCGGCAATGATAACGGAAATATGCTTTTCTTCGAGATCTTCATTTTCCATTTCCCCGTATTGCTCAACTAATTCCTTTGAAGAATGGCTGCGTTCAAATCGTTTACCAAACGGATCTAATCCATTTTCACGCATGGTATTCATCTTTTCACGTCTGACCACTAATTGGTCATTTAATTCTTCCTGACTCATAACAATCAACTCCATTATTTTCTTTAATTATGTAAACCCGCCCATAATCACTTTCTTTGCATACTTTATTATTTTACACAAACTTGTCATTTCAGACATCAAAAATGTTTTTATATAGAATAAAAACTGCCAGTTTCCTCACTGGCAGCTTTTTTAGATAAACAAAAGGCTAGGAAAGTTTATCCTACGATTAACTGACTTTGCTGTTTCTCTTCAACTTCTGCTACTAAATCATATAATAATGCCACTAAATGTTCTCTAGTTTCGCATTCATTGATGCCATTTCGAACCTTTGCATTTCCGCGCACTCCTTTTAAATACCAAGGAGCGTGCTTACGCATTTCCCGGACGGCAATATTTTCATTTTTAAGGGCACTCAAGCGATCCAAGTGCAAGATACAAACATCTATTTTTTCACGAACGGATGGCTGATCCATCAACTTCCCTGTTTCCAGGTATTGAATGGTACGGTAAATCATCCAAGGGTCACCTAAAGCAGCTCTTCCAATCATCACGCCATCAACGCCTGTTTCATCAAGCATTCTTTTGGCATCCTGTGGTGTTTGGACGTCTCCATTTCCAATGACCGGAATGTGAACCGATTGTTTAACGTCGCGAATAATATCCCAGTTGGCTTTTCCTTCATACATTTGTACACGGGTCCGACCATGAAGGGCAACAGCCTTTCCACCGGCACGCTCAACTGCTTGGGCATTTTTGATGGCATAAATATGCTGTTCATCCCAACCCATCCGCATTTTTACGGTTACAGGCTTTTCAACCTCAGCTACAACTGCTGAAACCATTTCATAAATCTTATTCGGATCTAGAAGCCATTTTGCACCCGCATCACATTTTGTTATTTTCGGAACCGGGCAGCCCATATTAATATCAATAATATCGGCATTGGTGTTCTGATCAACAAATTTTGCTGCTTCAACAAGCGTTGCCTTTTCACCGCCAAAAATTTGCAGGCTTAACGGCTTTTCGCGTTCATCGATATAAAGCATATTCATCGTTTTCTCATTTTTATTAACGATACCTTTATCACTGACCATTTCCGCGCAAACCAAACCAGCACCGAACTCTTTAACCGTTAAACGGAACGCGGAATTACATACACCGGCCATTGGTGCTAGTACTACCTGGTTTTTCATTTCAATATCGCCAATCTTCAACATAAAACATGTCTCCTATTCTTTCGGAGCTAAATCATCCAAACTTATTTTCAAAGAGTATGCTATTCTTTCCAATAAATCACCTGCGGGCAGGCGGTTCCCTCTTTCAATCTCTCCTAAAATCGAGACTGATACACCTAGTTCCTTCGAAAAGCTCTCCTGTGTGTAACCCTTCAGCTTTCGATAGGCTCGAATACGTCTTCCCCATTTTTCCGCTTCCATATTCGGACACCTTCTTTATTAGCTAGTTCATTCAACGATGCTTCAAGTGGTTTATCTATCGCCCAAAATTTACTGTCATGATTAATTTCTAAAAATGGAATCATCACAAATGCTCGCTCTAACATCCGAGGATGTGGAACAATAAGCTTCTCTGATTCAATATTTTCTTGGTTATAAGTCAAAATGTCAAGGTCTATTGTGCGTGGCCCCCATCTTATTTCCCTTTTTCTCCCAAGATCTAACTCTGCTTTTAAGCATGTCTCTAACAATTCCATTGCGCTCAAGGCCGTCTGAATCTCAATCACCATATTTAAAAATAAATCCTGGTTTTCATACCCAACAGGATCTGTTTCGTAGATGGAGGAGGAATTTACCAAGTTAATTTCTGAATGATTAGTTAAGACCTTGATTGCATTCGTAAGATTATCATACCGATTTCCCAGATTAGAACCAAGTGCAATAAATGCCGAATTGTCCACGTTTATCTACTCCTTGTAATTTCTACTGCAACAGACCTGTAATGGCCAGGAATGGGCGGATCAGGTTTAATCACCTTTACTGTAACAGCGGATATGAGGGCAAATTCCTTCAGTACACTGGCAGCCATTTTCTCCGCAACCGCTTCGACTAGTTTTTTTGGTTTCCCCTCAACAATTTCTTTGCAAACTTGGTATAGTTCGCCATAATTAACTGAGTACTCCAGTTCATCGGTTTCTCCGGCTTTTTTCAAATCTAACGAAACGGTTAAATCAACTGCAAACCGCTGTCCAAGCCGATTCTCTTCTGGAAAAACACCATGGTAGCCATAAAACTCCATCCTGTTTACATATATTTTATCCAAGCACTACACCCTTTCCCATCATTGCATCCATCATTTTGGCCATTCTGCTCATTTCCTTCACATCGTGAACACGAATCATTTGACAGCCTTTTTGAATGCCATAGCAGACCGTTGCGCCAGTACCTTCCATTCTTTCAGCAACAGGAAGGTTTAATGCTTGTCCAATCATCGTCTTTCGTGATGTTCCTAAAAGGACCGGATAGCCCAGCATCACAAGCTTATCTAAGTTTTCCATCATCATTAGGTTTTCCCGGTAATCCTTTGCAAAACCGATGCCCGGGTCGAGAATGATACGCTCATCCTTCACACCATTCTTTTTCACCATCGCAATACTCTCATAGAGGTCATTGAGTACATCTCTGATGAAAAAGGAATAGTTTCGATTATGGCGATTATGCATTAAAACGATAGGAACATCATATTCTGCCACAACACTGCCCATATTTTCATCTGCTTTTGCTCCCCAAATATCATTGATAATGTGGGCGCCAGCTTCAATCGCCTGCTTTGCTACCTCTGCTTTATAGGTATCAATCGATATCGGTATATGAACGTGCTTTGAAATCGCCTTAATCACCGGAATTACCCGCTCCAGCTCTTCCTCCACAGAAACTGCGGAAAAGCCTGGACGGGTTGATTCACCGCCGATATCGATAATATCCGCACCGTTTGCTGCCATTTCCTCTGCTCGTTCAATCGCATGTTCAATTCCGCCCCATTTGCCTCCATCTGAAAAAGAATCAGGCGTAGCATTTAAAATTCCCATCACAATTGTTCTTTTAGAAAAGTCCAAGGTATATGGGCCGCAATCGATCTGCTCTTGAGCTGTTTTCATCCCCATTCCTCCTATTGTAAACTTATTTTCACTCCCCTTATCATACAGGAAACCTCAACTAGTTTCATTTTTTTGCAAAAAAAGAGGCACTGGCAATACTGCCAACGCCCTTTGATCTATTTATTACTCTACATCATATTGGTATAGTGGCGTACTTAAATAGCGTTCACCGTTATCTGGAATAATGGCAAGCACCTTTTTACCTTTCCCTAGTTCCTTAGCCACTTTTAGCGCTGCATAAATAGCCGCGCCTGATGAAATTCCACCAAGAATTCCTTCTTCTCTTGCCGCACGGCGTGATGCTTCAAACGCTTCTTCCGTACCGACTTGAATAATCTCATCATAGATTTTTGTATTTAAGGTGTCAGGAATAAATCCTGCACCAAGCCCTTGGAGCTTATGAGGGCCGGGCTTTCCGCCAGAGAGGATCGCTGAATCCGTCGGCTCAACCGCATAAATTTTAACATCTGGGAACGTCTCACGGAGCACACTGCCGGCCCCACTTATGGTTCCCCCTGTTCCAATTCCTGAAACAAAAGCATCTAGCTGATCCATTTGTTCGACAATTTCTTTACCAGTTGTTCTTCTGTGAACTTCAGGGTTTGCTTGGTTCGTAAATTGCTGCGGCAAGAAATAACCCTGTTCCTTAACTAGCTCCTCCGCCTTGGCAATAGCCCCTTTCATGCCTGCTGGACCTGGGGTTAACACAAGCTCAGCACCATAGGCACGAAGCAGGTTCCGTCTTTCCAAGCTCATCGTTTCAGGCATAACAAAGACGGCGTTGTAGCCCTTCGCTGCAGCAATCATTGCAAGCCCAATTCCAGTATTTCCGCTTGTAGGCTCAATGATTGTATCAACTCCAGGTTTGATTAACCCCTTTTCTTCTGCTGCTTCAATCATCGCTAAGGCAATACGGTCCTTTACACTGCTGCCAGGGTTAAAATATTCAAGTTTTAAATAAACCTCAGCACTATTTTCCTCTACTAATCTGTTTAGTTTTACGATTGGCGTTTGGCCGACTAAATCGGCAACTGAGTTTGCAACACGAACCATTACGACACCCCTATTCCGAGTATTTTGATTGGATATATTGAATTTACCAGTTTTATACTTGTTTTGTCAATCGTTTTGTTGGCAGTATTTTTAGATTTAACAAAAAAACACAGAAACTATTTCCTGTGTTTAGTTTGCCACTTTATTTTTTCCGTAAAACCACTCCACCCCCGCCTCATCCCAAAAGGTTGCAGCGGATGCTGGCAATTTCATTTGCTCGAGAGCTATTTGCCGGCGGATTTGTTCCTTTACCTCACCAAATAAGTACCCTTTACCGCTTAATTCTCCTTCAAGCCTCAATAATGCATAACCCTGCTCTACCTTGAGCGGTTCACTGCAGGCCCCCACCTTTAACATTTTAGCGGTTTCTATATATTGTTTAGGGTAGCGCTCATCTGCTTCGCTCAGATAACCGATATCGCCGCCTTCATAAGCTGAAAACTCCTCGATGGAACGTTCCATTGCTAGCGCAGAGAAACTAGACCCTTGAGCTAATTCCTTTAACGTCTTTTCTGCCTCTTCCTTTGTTTTCACAATGATATGTAACAAATGGTAAGCCGCTGGCACCTGGAATTGATTTTTATTTTTATCATAATAGCTTTTCAATTCCTTAGTAGAAACGACCACATCCTTTGTTAAAAGCTCTTCTAAGAGCAGGCTGGTCCGGATTTGTTGTTTCCACTTGTTCTCGTTCTTATTGTCTTTTTTGCTAAAGGAATTATATGTGGTTTGCAGCATTCGAAATTCACGCTCAACATCTCGGTCGGCAATTTTAATCTTATATTTCGCGGCCATTTCTTCGATGACCTTCTGATCAATCATTTCCTTTAATATGTCTTTTCCATATCTAGCTTCTATCTCATTCAGCCAATCTTGTCTCGAAATGGTGCCTTTCCCGACCGTTGCAACCACCTCATCAGTTACCGCCGTACCGCCCGCCTTGGATAGGAAAAAGGCAACTGTAAGGCAATTAAGCATAATTAGGGCCGCTATAACCATCCAAAGTTGCCTCTTCCTCAACCTCATTCCTCCCCTAGAAAAGTATATTATTTAGCATCTCTTTTTAACTCTTCTAATTCTTCCTTTGAAAAAAGGTACTTTTCATTACAGAAGTGGCAATGGGCCTCAGCCTGTCCGTCCTCTTCAATCATCGCATTTATTTCAGCACTGCCTAAGCCCGCAATGGCATTCGCAAAGCGCTCTTTAGAACAGGTACATTGGAATCGTACCGGCATTGTCTCCAATACCTTTACTTGGTCCTTTCCAAACAGTTCTGCTAAGATTTCTTCAGGTGTTAGACCTTGCTCAATTAATTTAGAAATGGGCGCAATCGTTTTTAACCGTTCCTCCATTTTTGAAATGACGGATTCCTTTGTCCCAGGCATTAGTTGAAAAATAAACCCGCCTGCGGCCAAAATGGAATCATCCGGATTAACTAAAACGCCCACACCAACTGAGGTAGGGACCTGTTCAGATGTCGCAAAATAATAGGTAAAGTCTTCTCCCAATTCTCCAGAGACAAGCGGAACCTGACCGGAGAAAAAGTCACGGAGTCCTACATCCTTAACTACCGCTAACATTCCGTCCGTTCCGACTGCACGGCGGACATCAAGTTTACCATGCTCAGTTGATTCAAAATCGACTTCAGGATTGGATACATAACCGCGAACTTCCCCTTTAGCGTTACTATCGACAACAATTTGTCCGATTGGACCGCCGCCGTTTATTTTAATTGTTAGTTTATCCTCACCTTTAAGCATAGCGCCCATCATGACACCTGCTGTAAGCGAGCGGCCAAGCGCCGCTGAAGCTGTGCGCCACGTTTGATGACGACGCTGTGCTTCACTTACTGTTTCTGTCGTGCGGACAGCATAGGCCCGAATATTTCCATCATAGGCTAATGCCTTAACAAGATAATCCTTCATTGTGCAAACCCCTTTCTAGCTGTTATTCTTTAGGTTATCCACGTTTCGTTTATAGATAAGCTGTAATCCTTTTAAAGTTAAATATGGGTCAACAACATCAATAATTGTCGATTCTTGGGCAATTAATGGCGCAAGCCCGCCTGTTGCGATGACCGTTGGCTTCTTGCCGCTTTGGTCGACCATCCGCTTTACGATTCCCTCAACTTGTCCTACATATCCATAGACAATTCCAGCCTGCATTGCGGCCACCGTATTTTTCCCGATGACCCCTTCAGGACGAGCTATTTCAATCCGTGGCAGTTTTGCTGCCCTGGAGTAAAGTGCCTCGGTTGAGATACCAATGCCAGGGGCAATCGCACCACCCATATATTGACGCTCCTCATTTACATAACAATAGGTTGTTGCTGTTCCAAAGTCGACAATGATAAGCGGGCTTCCATATTCATGGATGGCCGCAACGGCGTTGACTATTCGGTCGGCACCAACTTCTCTTGGATTTTCATACTTAATATTCAGCCCTGTCTTTATTCCCGGGCCGACAACCAGCGGCTTAACATGAAAATACTTCTGGCACATTCTCTCTAATGCAAACATGATTGGCGGAACAACCGAAGAAATAATAATGCCATCAATTTCTGAAAAAGAGAGACCAGAATGATCAAACAATGCTTTTATGCTCATTCCAAACTCATCTTCTGTACGATTTCGGCTCGTTTCTACCCGCCAATGATATTTAAGTTGATCGCCTTCATAAACACCGAGGACAATATTGGTATTACCCACATCAAAAACGAAAATCAAATCTATCACTCACTTCTCAGATTATTCTCTTTTTACACTGAAAACATCATAACATAAAAGTGATTTTATGAAAAAAAAGAGTGCTTCAGCGAAGCACTCTTTTCTCATTTATTTATCTTCCTCATCATTAGGCCTGGTCGTTGGTTCTAATTTCCCATTCTCATCCTTTTTCGAGAGAATGTTGACCTTCACATCATCAGCCTTCTTTGGTCCAATTTTAACGGCTTCTAAGCTCAACGAGGGATCAGGCATATGTCCATGATCAACCAAGTATTTGATCTGTTCAGCGACAAGGGTTTCTACTTCAAGAAGCGTCTTAGCAATCAGATCAAGCTTATCGCGATTTTCAGTAAGAATAACTCTTGCTCTTTCATAACATTCTTTAATAATTGTTTGAATTTCAAGATCAATTTCGTAAGCAATCGCATCAGAATAGTTTTGTTCATTATGAATGTCACGGCCTAAGAAAACCTGACCGCCAGAGCCTTGACCAAACTGTAATGGTCCAAGCTTATCACTCATACCATATTCAGTCACCATCTTACGTGCAATCGCTGTCGCACGTTGGAAGTCATTGTGGGCGCCTGTACTTACTTCACCAAAAACAATCTCTTCAGCAACGCGTCCGCCCAATAAACCGACAATCTTATCGAGCAATTCCGGCTTAGTCATGAAGTAGCGGTCTTCTCGAGGAAGCATGACGGCATATCCTCCAGCCTGGCCGCGTGGGACGATGGTCACTTTATGGACCATATCCGCTTCATCGAGCACTAACCCAATGACCGTATGACCACCTTCATGGAAAGCAACAATATTTCGTTCCTTTTCTGAAATAACCCGGCTCTTTTTTGCTGGACCGGCAATGACTCGGTCCGTTGCTTCATCGATATCTTCCATATCAATTTTCTTCTTATCACTGCGAGCCGCAACAAGTGCCGCTTCATTCAATAAATTCTCTAAATCTGCCCCTGAAAAACCAGGTGTACGCATTGCAATATTCTTTAAGTTTACCGCTTCATCTAATGGTTTATTACGCGCATGTACTTTTAAGACTGCTTCACGTCCAATTACATCTGGACGGTCAACGGTAATTTGGCGGTCAAAACGGCCTGGACGTAATAGTGCAGGGTCAAGAATATCTGCACGGTTCGTTGCAGCAATAATGATTATTCCCTCATTTGCGCCGAATCCATCCATTTCAACTAACAATTGATTCAAGGTTTGTTCACGCTCATCATGGCCGCCGCCAAGTCCGGCACCACGCTGACGTCCAACTGCGTCAATTTCATCAATAAAAATGATACACGGTGCATTTTTCTTCGCATTTTCAAATAAATCGCGAACACGGGAAGCACCAACCCCAACGAACATTTCAACAAAATCCGAACCACTAATGGAGAAGAAAGGAACGCCTGCTTCCCCTGCAGTTGCCCGGGCAAGTAGTGTTTTACCGGTTCCTGGAGGACCGACAAGAAGGACCCCTTTTGGAATACGCGCTCCAAGTTCAGCATACTTTCTAGGGTCTTTTAAAAACTCGACCACTTCAACCAATTCTGCCTTTTCCTCATCTGCCCCGGCTACATCTCTAAAACGAACCTTTTTCTTATCATCGTTATAAAGCTTCGCTTTTGATTTACCAAAGTTCATCACTCGGCTTCCGCCGCCTTGAGCCTGGTTTAATAAGAAGAAGAATAAAATAAAGATAATCACAAACGGGATAATTGAAGTAAAGAAGGTCACCCATCCGCTAGTTTCTTTTGCCGGCATTACTTCAACTTTTGTATCTGCCTTATTAATTTTGTTAATAATTTCTTCACTGTTTGGAATATAGGTTATGAATTTTTTACTTTTCGCTTCCAGCACACCGCGAACTTCATAAACCCCTCGTTCAGGTTGCATCGTAAATGATTTCACTTCACCATGGTCTAATTGATCGACGAACCTATCATATGAAATAGGAGCCGTTTGCTCATTGCTGCCATTAAAGAAACTCACCACGCCAATAATGACTAAAAATATCAATAAATAAAAGATGGTATTACGGAAAATCCGATTCATCTCTTACCTCCTCCCGCGGGTAAAAACTATATTAGATAGTATCATAGAAAATCTTACTAATTCAAGGAATTACTCTCATTTAACGATTCCCATATGTCTTAGCTGATTGAAGGAACATCCCTGCTGCTTCTTAAAGATTATTGCTATAAACTTCAGGTTTTAAAACACCAATATATGGAAGATTACGGTACTTTTCTAAATAATCCAACCCATAACCGACTACAAACTCATCTGGTACAATAAAGCCTACATAATCTGCTTTAATGGCGCTCTTTCTTCCCGTCGGCTTATCAAGTAAGGTCACAATTTTGATTGACTTTGCCTTTCTATACCGGAATAGATCAACTAAATAACTGAGTGTCAGGCCGCTATCGATAATATCCTCGATAATTAGAATGTCTCTGCCTTCAACAGATGTATCTAAATCCTTGAGGATTTTTACTTCTCCTGAAGAAACAAAGCCAGTACCATAGCTTGAAACATCCATAAAGTCCATTTCAAGATAGCAATCCATCCGTTTTAATAAATCAGCCATAAATGGCATGGCACCCTTTAGAACACCAATCGCAAGCGGAAAGCGATCTTTATATTCTTCAGTTAGCTGCGCAGCCAATTCTCTGGTTTTGTTTTGAATCTCTTCTTCTGATACTAACACCTTTTCAATATCTTGTTTCATTCTAATTGTGCCCCCTAGAAGATCCTTACTTTTGATATGTGCATCGTATATATTGTTTTGTTGAGTAATCTACACCTTCAAAGGAAGATTTTTTCAAACCTGGAAGCCAAATTATACATCCCTCACTGTCGATAAGGATAGGCCACGTCTTTCGTTCATGCACTGGTATCTTTTGATCAATAAATATTTCTTTTACCTTTTTTGATCCCCGCATTCCTTTCAATGTCATCCGGTCGCCTGTTTCCCTGGTTCGAATTATTATCGGCCATTTAATACAGTCCACATTGAACAAAGCAATGTAAGGGTGCGTATCCGGAATTTCTTGACCTACATAATCGATTCGAATACTCCCTCCATCTGGCAGTCGAAGCTCCCCCGGTTCTTTCATTTCAAAACGATAGGCCTCAGTTCTTTCTAGTTGAAACTGGAAGGATAAGTCGAAATAGGAACGAATCACCTTTAAACCATTGGGAAAATCAAGTTTACCTGATGGCTCAGAATGATGAATTAGGGAAAATACTTGATCGATATGTACAGCAGATAAAGAAGCTGGTCTTTCTTTGTAAAGATAGTTTAATATTAGTTGAATACCTCGCCTTTGTAAAGGTAAAGGCACTCCAAGTAAGCTTTTAATGTCAATGTTAATATTGCTCTCTTCTCTTTTTGTGATTACTGTATTCATTTGCTGAATTGTTAATTCCTGCAGAAATGTTTCATCACGTTGTATTTCTTCACTAAACCGTTGAAAATGTTCATGGGCTTGAGGATTTTCCGTTTTTAAAAACGGGATGACCTGTTTGCGAAATCGATTCCTGCTGTATGTCCCTTTCTCGTTACTAGGGTCAAGCCTTGGGCTTAGGTGATGTTCCCCGCAATACTGTTGAATTTCGTCCTTCGTCAAACATAAAAATGGACGGAAAATCGTTCCTTTATAAAATGGGCGGGAGAACGGGATTCCTGCTCTGGCCATTCCGGTGCTACCTCTTGTTAACCTCATAAGCAATGTTTCCATTTGATCATCACCATGATGGGCAAGCGCCAAAAATGGGTAGTCATACTTTTCCATGATTTTTAGGTAAAAATCATACCTTACTTCTCTTGCCGCCACTTGTGAACTTTGGCCTGTCGCTTCCATTATATCCGTTACGTTGACACGGATCATTTCAAAGGGAATGGAGTACTGTTCACAGATGCCTTTGACGAACATCGCATCCTCATACGATTCTTGACCACGGAACATATGGTCAACATGGGCAACGGCAATGGAAAGGTTCCTTTTTTCTTTGACTGCATGCAGATAGTGAAGCAATGCCAGCGAATCCGGACCTCCAGAAACACCAACGACGATTTTCTTGCTTTCTAACTTGAATGCGTGATGATTAAGAAAGGTCTCGACCTTTGGTTCCAACATATGATTGCACTCTTTCATAAAACATTATTTGGACTTAGATTACTGTCTTAGCGCAAAGGAAGCTTCCGCTATTCTGTTTAGCTTACCACTTTTAAGAATAAACTATCAAAGCAAAGGCATTACAAAATGCTTGTTATTTTCCTTTTTTTATTATTCCTTCATTAATACGAACTTACCCGGTAAAGGTTTCAATAATTACAGTAATTTATTAAAAGTATACCAAGCATAAAATAGACCTAGAACGACTGCAATGAAGAAAAACTCCTTCCATCCGCTTTTTTTCCTTCCTTTCCGGTAGTTCTGTCTAGTAATCGGCTGGCTTCCCTGTGGGTGTAGGCTTGGCTTCTTCTTTTGGTTATCGACATTTGCTTCCTGTGCCCTTTTTGGAGGATCAGGAATTTTTTTATCAATCATTAAGCTTAATAAATCTGTTCTCATTTCCTTAGCACTGCGATAATGACCCTGAAGTGATTTGAAAATCACCTTTTCCCATGCGGCCAGTTCAGGCTTTTGCCGGACAGCTTCCCTTAATTGCGAAATTCCTCCGGTTGTTTTTGAAAAACGGTTTGGATAGGCTGTGTTGATCATGATCATTGCTACAGCAAACAGGTCATACGAAGGTTCTGCCTTTCGAGAGCCTAACCCCCAATAGCCTCGGTCATAGAACTCAGTGAATTCCTTAATCGCTCTTCCTTGTATGGTGGTGC
This sequence comes from Neobacillus soli NBRC 102451, assembly GCF_001591665.1. Taxonomy (GTDB): domain Bacteria; phylum Bacillota; class Bacilli; order Bacillales; family Cytobacillaceae; genus Neobacillus; species Neobacillus soli. The sequence goes on from NZ_BCVI01000084.1 coordinate 13,447, forward strand.
CGCCAACATCAATACATCTCATCCTTGAAGGCGGTCCCGTGACAATCAGATTTTCCGGCTTAAGGTCACCAAATACCCAGCCGCTTTCATGAAGCTTGTCTAAATCATTTAACAGCTGCAAAAATAACACGCTAGTCCATGATTTACCCTTTTGTTGTAAAAAAGTCAGGAAGTCCGGGCCTTGAATATATTCCATCACATAAAAGGAAATACGTCCGCGATTACTTTGCCAATCATCAACATCAAGCAAAGAAGGCCCAAGGGTTAGGGGTCCTTGGACCTTTGCAAAGGATTTTAAAACGTTGACCTCCGAGGTGATTGACATACCATTATCACTCATTTTTAATGCCACATGCGTGTGATTGTGTTTTGCAAGGTAGACTACCCCGTTTGCTCCAAATCCTAGTTCCTTTATGATTGTATATTTATTTAAATGCCATTTCCCTGCAATGACCGTCCCGGGGCTTACTTTACATTGACTCTTCAAAGTATGATTCATCATCACGTGAAAGAAGGCTCCTTATTGACTGTTTTTGTTCGAAGGAAGAAAGCGCCGTCCGTAACGCCGGGCCGGTCGGTGTAATTCCTCCTGTTGTCAGCTGGGAGAAAACACTTGTCAAAGTTTGTAGTTTTGGTGTCCAATCCAGCAATAATTCGACATCTTTCTTTTTCCCGGGAAATACATAAACAGAAAATTGATTTTCTCCCGTTCGGGCATTCAAGCTTAGGGACAGGTCAAGCAGGGCTTCCTTCACCGTCGGAAGTTTATGTTTCATACTGGCACTTGTATCGACAAGAATCAACACGTTTAATTCGACAGTTTCGCCTAATTCATCAACAACCTCCATCACTTCCCCGCGTTTTTCAGGCGGCAGGTCTTCCATTGTCTGCGAACGTCCGAGGATTTGCTGCAATTCACGGTTTACTACACCTTGAATGGTTTGATTCATCGCCTTACGGGTGACCATTTGCACGGTATGGGAGAGCGCTTTAGCATAAACAATTTGGCTTACCCCGCCGCCGGACAGCGCAATACCTTCAATTTCTGTAATTCCTTTTTCATCAATGACATCTTGTTCCATTACACCAATGACATTTACAGTGATTCCCTGCTCTTTGGCAAGGGCAGCCATGGCAATGGGATCGTCTCCCTGGTTCGAGCACCCATCCGTGATTAGTAAAATCTGGCGGATTTTTCCTGTATACATAACCTTCTCCCTCCACTAAATGTATTGGTACCATTTTCGACGGGATCAAGCTGATTTATACATATTTTAAGAAGAGGCAGTGTAAAATAATCGTTTAGGCGTGTCTTCTTTTTTTCTGAACCGGTATGGATGCCCACTTCGGTGTATTGTGTTTAATCTTTGCAACTGTCACGGTCATATCATCATCAATTAGCCCCGATCTTGAGCGAATCACTTCCTCCATGATTAAATCGGCAATCTCTTGCGGGTTATCTGTCTCTAATTCCTGCAATTTACGTTTCATCCATAAATCATAATTTTCTACATGCTTTGGTCCTTCAAACACCCCATCACTCATCATAATTAATAAATCTTCCGCCTTTAATTGCTCGCTGACCACGTCAACCTCAAATTCCTGAATCATCCCAATCGGCAGGTTGCTTGCTTGAATTTTAATGACCTTATTTCCTCTTTTTATAAAGCTAGGTGTTGAACCAATCTTTAGGAATTTTGCTGACGCATTTTGCAGGTCAATCATTGCTAAATCTAATGTTGAGAAGATTTCATCTGTTGTCCGGAGCGATAGGATTGAATTAACAGACTTAATCGCCACCCTTTCCTCGATACCCGATTGGAGTATTTTTTGCAAAAGCAGTAAGGTCTCTTTGCTTTCATAATGGGCCCTTTCGCCATTCCCCATTCCATCGCTAATCGCAATCGCATATTTTCCAAAGCCAAGCTCAATCGTCGAATAGCTGTCTCCCGAGATAAGGCCGCCATCCTTGGCCGCATGGGCAACACCTGTTTCTACCGTAAAAGCCTTTGACGACCTGAATGTCACATGGCAGAAACCGCTTGGAATGGCTGCACACTCCTCCTTATTAACAACAATGGTTTCTCCAAGAATATCTGATAACATTGGCGCAATTAACTTCTCACACTCTCCATGGCCATTACAAAAAGGGACGGCCATCTCTATATCAACATTGCTCTGCTCAAGGCTGTAAATTTCTACCTGTTCAATATGAATCCCAAACCCTTGAATGGCCTCCATAATCTGCTCTTCCTGCTTATGATGATTTTCCCTTTCCCTTTGGATTTCTTTGGCGAAATTTTCCATAACTTCTGAAACACCTTGCAATTGATCTGCTACAAGCCTGCGGCTTTCCTGAACTTGTTTTTTTAATTTTTGATTTGCCTGGAAAAAGGTTAACTCCTGTCCAATCGCTTCATATACCTTTTTAGAACGCGTACAGAGCTTTTCCCAATCTTTCGAGAGCCTTAAGGAAACATTTCCATCATTTTGGTCCATTTCATGAATAACTTCCTCCATGTAAGCATAGGTTGTATTAAAATTATTTGACCAGCATTGGTCTTGTTTAAAGCATGTTTGGCAGGTCTTTTCAGTTACCTTGCTCATAAAGTAATCCATTTCCCGTTCACTTTCATCCTCGTTCGGCTGAACTTCCATTCGTGAAAAGCTTTGCGAGAGGGCATGGAATACATTAGAGAATTGGGAAACCCGCTGTGCGGTAACATCGCGCATCTTTCTCATATATTTTTGCTGCTCGGCAGTGTATTCCGGTGTCCCAGGAATATATTTTGCCAGTCGTGATGTAAATGCTTGTGGTGTGAGGAGGAATAAGAAGATGGCCGCAGTTGTCTCTAGAACCGTTTGCAAGATGGAACCCGCACCCTCTCCGTACATACCAATAAGCAGGGTGGCAATAAATAAGCCAATCGAAACGCCAATTTTCTTCCCTTCTTTCAGTAAGCCGCCAAGAACACCAGCAAAGGCTAGTAAACTCATATGGTAAAAGCTAGATACACTTGCCAGACTGAAAATCAATCCGGTCACAACACCAACAGTAGAACCCACTGTTGCACCAGCAACAAAGGAAAATACTAAGACTAAATATCTCGACATGATATGTTCAATCGACAAATCATAAACCTTCCAGCCGATTGTCCCTGTCATAATCGAGGCAAGCATAATGATAAGGCAGACAATTTCTTCCGTTTTTAAAAATTGCCTGCGTTTATTTAACGTTAACAATGGAATGCTTTGCAAAAAAATTAGCGTCAAAATAAAGGCAAGACTTGCTTGTACACCAACCATCATCGCATCATATAAGGTTAATTGCTTTGAGATAATCAGTGCTTCGACTAATTTCCCAGCCCCAAGGATAATTCCGACAAAAAAAGGCAAGGCCTTCATTTCATTTGTTAACCATTTTTTACTGATTCGAAAAATCGCTAAAAAGCAAACAGTGACTGCGAAGGTAAAGGCTGTATTCGTCATTGAAATAGTTACAGCCCCAATCATTAATCCGATTAGGGCAAGCGGTGCCCGATCTCTTTTAATTAAATAAACGGAGGCAAAATAAGGAAGGCAAAAGGGTGTCAGCTTTGCCAAAATTAAGGCCCGTCCTAGCAAAAAGCCTACCAATAATAAGAGATACCCCTTTTTTATAAAAAAGGATTCTAGCATTATTTGGAACTTTTTCAATCCGCTCTCCAGAGCCCATTTTGGGGAATGAAGACTGACCTCCCTGACCGGCTCTATGAAACTCGCATTTGTCTTTTCCATAACTCACACTCCCTATCCCTGCATTGTTCAGACTATTATAAAATTAATAGGCTTAGAAGTTTGTCAAAATAGTGAACAAGCTCAAGAAAATCATTCGACTCTATTCACTATATTCATTCAAATAATATTAACTACCTTGTGTTATGTCGTAATGCGGAATTTAAAAGAAAAGCACAAGCGCCCTGGTCAGCGGCGTATGGCCTCCTCGAAAAAGCTAACGCTTTTTCTTCGTGCGATGATTATGCTGTCGAAGCCTTCCTTGTGGAGCGC
>NZ_BCVI01000085.1 GCF_001591665.1 Neobacillus soli NBRC 102451
ATATAAAATAAAATCAATTTGCTCACCATTTCACATACATCTTTACAAGAACTTGTTTGTTTCTTACTACACTTATATATTATCACCTTTTCCAAGTTAACAAAGGTTTTTGTGATATTATTCACAATCCTGCAACAAAGTTTTGACGTTATAGTGAACGATTGAAAATATAGTATCCCAAGGAAGCTGTTTATACTGAAATTGAAGGAAAGATTTTCACCGTCGTAGCGTTTCTTCTTCTCTGTTTATATATTTCATTATACTTAGTTCCGTATACAGAATCATATAATAATGAAACGCCTCACGCTAACACGTGGATCAACGCGACTGCTCGTCACACAAAAAGAGACATCAATTCGAATTGTGTCTCTCATTAAGTCCTATTTAATATGAAGGAATAGTAATTTACTTTCCTCAATGGGAAGAAATAATTCAGCCGTCATTACTTCATCTGTCGGGTCACTCATGATGGAAAAGAAAGGATCACAGTATTCATAATCGATAACTGTGATCCTTTCTTTGAATGAACATGGTTATGAAATTGTCGGAGCGATATTTTTCCCCATTATGAGTGATCCGATAAAGGAAATAATGATTGCTTAAACACGGCTACCATAATTTATAAATCTTCCGGATTGATTGCTGATTTTTCTTCTATAAGTTTAACTTTACTTTTAGGTACCCAACCAAGCCATGTATCACGATCTACTCTTGGTAGATTTAAATTACTTCCTACAAGTAATGAGCCTGTGGCCACTTGGAATTCATTTTCTTTTTCCTGTAAAATTTGGACTTTCTCCCTTTGTATAATTCCATAAATATCTATATTTACACAATCCATTAATTCACCAGGATTTACTTTTTTAGAGTAAACCCCATTATTATAAAGATCTTCAAATGTATGATCTATTTTTCCTTTTTCTTCAGTCTTCACCCTTACATTATTATCCATATCCACAGTTATTTCATACTCAGTTCCTCTGTACTTACCATATATTCCTGACTTCAACATTACGTTCACCTCATATTTTACTGAAGGAGTTTAAACACTTTTCCATCGAAAATTGCTATAACTTCATCTTTTCCATCAACTACTCTGTGTAATTTCGCTCCTTCTCTTAGATCAATAAACTTTTTTAATGTCCACTCAGGAATGACTTCCGCATTCCTGGACGCAGTGAAGCCGTTTCCTGTCCATGGCCACTCGTTATATTCCCATCCACCATATGGCTTTTCCATTTTATGACCATAAGGGATCTCTAAATGTTCTGAAGACAGCATTTCTGGATTCTTTGCTTTAAATTCAATTGTCACCTTAGCTTTCTATTTGAGAAGCTTCCCAATAGATACATTACTTTATAATATAATGGACTTTTTAACTTCAAATAAGAGTACATCTTCTTTTGGTACCCATTTTTCATAATAATATTTATCTGTACGATCCAATCCTAATTTCTTAGCTAAATTAGCATCTGTCGTCCCTATATAATAAAAATCTTCTTTCTCAGCACTCACATTGACTTCTTCACTCATATATTTAGCATGTGTTTTTATTTGATATGCGTTAGTAATATCTCCTATCTTTAGATTTTTAACATAAGCATTGGGTATCAAATTATGTTGTTTAAATCCCTCTTTAAGGGAAGCTGAATCATAACTGATTAAATTCACACTTCCGTCTTGTTTCTTAAACAAACTATATTCTTTATGATTATATATCGTAAAATCCCCACTTCTTATCATTTCAACTCATCCTGACATCCATTAGATTTCCCATGCAGGATGAAAAACGACACCCATTGGCACTCAGATTGGGGTTCAGTCACGATTAAAACAGTAGATATCGCTGCAAGTACTACTCCCCAATGTAGATAAACGAATTGCATGGCAAGCTTCGCTGACTGCTCCGAAGAAGCTTTTCCAAATGGAGGATCACCTTATATAAAGTTCTTATGAAGGGGACCTTTTTATCGGTAAATAGTATGTAAATTTTCCGATTTTCCCCATCCTTTAGCGGAGCAACGAGAAAATTTCCCATGACATCCGATCTTTAAATTTCTCACAAAAAAGGCACCTATTGCTTAAAAGGCAATCAAATGCTTTATAGTTACTATATATAGTAATTCATTACAAATCTTATCTATAAACCAACGTGCTTATTTAAATTCATAAGTTTTTGGCTTGTTCCCTGTGATAATGCTTCATACATTTAAAATGTCATTTCGCCTGTTTCACGTTCTTGTCACCCTATTCAAATATTATTAGAAAGGAGTTTCCGATATTCGGGGCTGTGTTTGTCTCCAGTTCGGTCATAATCTTCTGTAAGTATTGATAAATGGTCGTTATTTCATCTGGATTGATGGTAATTAAACTAGAGCTGCCTCCCTCACTTTTCTGCGCTTTAGGCATAAGACTTTTTCTCCTTGTAAGGGAAATCCATTTCATCAAAACAGTACTTTCAAGAACCAATATTTGGCTTGCATGATAATATTTTTTATCGACCGGATTCACCATGATTAACTTTTCATCTTTTGTAAAGATGAGCCACTGTTGATAATAGTTGGCATTCATTTGTTCCCGCTGCTCTTCTTTTAAATGAAAGAATTCGAGATTCAACAATGCATTTCCCGGTTCAAGCCCTCTGTTTCTCGTCTTTCTTGATAAGATTGTTCTTCTTTCAAAAAGCTCTTTTCCCGTTCAGGCGGCTCTCTTTCGATCAGCGGGAAATGTTCACACAGTTGGCTTAAAAGGCATACGTTCATAGAATAGTCAGTTTCCTCTTTTAATCTATGAAAAATGCTCATTACATTTATCAATGGATGAGCATCTTTTACCGCCGTTTTGGTTTTACTAAACTTTTTTTATTCAACCCCGACACCCATCTCAACATACGTTCTGCCGGCATGACTTTGCTTATATTCTACGAATACAGGTGTCTTTTGTTTCATATCATGCCTTTTAATATAATCAAGCAATTCCCAGTATTTCATTTGTGATTGCTGATCGAAGTCATCTACGATTCGTGTCATGATCATAGGATGAATGCAAAAATAGCTGCGAAACTCAACCTCTTCTTTCGGAGAAATGGTAAATGTATTTTCCTCAATCGGAAGAAATACTTCAGCCGTCATGACCTCGGCTGTTGGATCACTCAGGATAGAGAAAAACATTTTTCCATCGATATGATAACCATGTTCACTTAAAATCTTTTCAAAGTCCTCTATCGCAAGATTTATTTCCTCCGGCACAAAATTATACCGTTTTGAGGCCACATTTCGATAGGAGATTTGATGGTTTTCTACAATCATCATCGCTCTCCCCGTTCCTTAATTGGTACATATAGGTCAATGATTAGATCACCATAAGCTTCGATTAAGACAACATAATATGTATCTACAAGATCAATCTTTTGGTCAGAGGCGTAATCTTTTATCTTTTGATAAGCGGCATAAAAGTCCAGTTCTTGATCCGCCTGACGTAAGACTAGTGCTTCTTCGATAGAAAACTTTTCTAGAAAACGGAAATCTCCTTCCTCTTCCAAAGGAATTGGCTCGTTTATCGGCAAATAATAGGTAAATTGGCCAAACTTAGCTTCGTTTTGTATCGGGGCCACCGAGAAAAAGACAGGCCCACTTTTATAAAAGTCTTTCTCCAAGGCGAGATCTTCCATCATAAAGTACGGCTCTTGCCACTCTTCTTTTAATTGGCTTGTTTCGTAAACTAGCACATTGCTAAAGTACAGCGAACGAACTTCAATCCCCATTTCTTAACACCCTTTCCCTATCCTATCATCTGTTTGTAAATATCCATTTCTATCATAATTAAAGCTTTTAAATCGGAACTTACAATAGAGGATCACCAGTTGTTCTGGGAGAACGAATAACATTGTATAAAAAATTGCAAAGGCTAAAACAATCATCCCCATCTCTTCTATATCTTCAAAATGGGAAAATCGAACCAAGTATTGAATGACAAAAACTAATCCAATGCTTCCTGTTATAATGATTGGCAAATAAGAAGGGAGCTTATTTTCTACACTTTCCCTCCACTCATCTCTTTTAGAGCCTTTACTATAGGTCCCTTTATTTAGTAAGATATAAAATCGAATCACCGTTACGATAAAAATCAAAGCCCCGATTATTAACGTTGCGTAGGTGAAATTTACAAGGGATTCTTTAGTCAGGTTTTCTTGTTCCCCTACCAGGAACAATGCCGCCAAATAAATACACGCACCACCTAAATTTTGCGAGACTAAGATACTTAATAGATATTGTACTTTTTGACTACTCCTATAAATGAATGGAAGAGAATATAAAATGGACAATGTAACCAGAATAGCCGTAACCCAAAAATGGATTTTTTCGATTAACGCAATGTTTGGATATATCGATGAACGTGCAGCGACATAATAGGTTAAATAGAACATTAGACACTGCAAAAAAACAGATAGAAATAAAATTCCCCCAAGACTACCTGGGCTTTGTCTCCCAGATTCTAGCGGGCCCCTCAGGGCGGCAAAATCCTCTTCAGAAAATTTCTTTGACATAAATACTTAAGCCCCCATTCATCTAATGAAACCAACCTTTTATTTTATCCATGACTGAATCCTTTTGAATTCTGCCATATTTATCCTTACTACGTTTATTTATGAGCCAGTTTGCAAAGATACCAACACCAACGCCAATAGCTGTACCTACGCCAGGAACTGGAACTAAAACGGTAAAAAGGGCTACACTTCCCGCCTGTACTGCCCCTCCCACAGCCGTATCAATCGTTGTATCTAAGGTTGACCTTGCCGCAGCCTCTTTTACACTTAATCCCTCATCAATCGCCTCATGATAATTGCTGTAATAACTGAGGCCAACACCTATCGGAGCCAGCGCCTTTCCAGCACCTTTAATAACACCGCTCTTAGTTATTCCTTTAAAATCAACCGCGTCTTTAAAAGAGTCTCCAGCTCCTTTAAGTGTCGCTTTTCCGACTATTTTCGCTTTTGTTCCAAGGTCTGCTTTATCATTCCAATAAGCTAGAGCCGCATATGTTCCGATTGCAGCCCCACCTGTCGTAGACCAACCTGAGGTCCTCTGCTTTTTGGTTGCGTACTTTAATATGGCGGTATTTGTTTTAGCTAACCGTTGTTGTTTTTCAGTTAGCGGTCTTCCATTTTTCGGAAGCAATTTAGTTAACTCACGTTCAGCTTGTAGATCAGGTTTAATCCCTAAGTGGTTCAGGGCTTCCCTTGTCGCAAGAACACGATAATACTTCTTTCCGTTTACAATCACTATTTCCGTACGCAATCCCGCTTTTTGGCCCGCTCTAAACATTTTATAACTAGTAACAGCACCCTTGTATGCAGTCCTTACCTTTTTTATGTTGGAGATGTCTTTCTTGAATGCCACTACAGCTGCACTTGCCGCGCCGGTATGGTAGGTTGTAAACCGATTATCCGGTGCCAATCCGCCCACTTTCTTCATGATTGCATCCAACTGATCTAGCAATTGATTAATTTGACTGTGATCGTTTTTACCGACCGTTTGAAAGGCCGCTACTTTCTCATCTAGTTGTTTAATCGATTTTGCTGCTGCTTCTTTATTATGTGTCATTGCCGATGTACTCGGTGCCGTTACACTGCAAATGTCGGATACATTATGAATGGTGCTTTTGATTTCGCTTGATGTGGTGAGCATTTCAGTATAGTTCTTCGTGACTTTCATGTCATGATCTTTCAAATAATCACTTTCAATAAGAGCCTCTTTACTTGTGTCGACATCTGAATGGAACATGGCAATATGACTTGATAATTGGCTATCTAGTGCTGTAAACACTTCATCAAATGTTTGTAGAATCGTTTGATGGAAATTTTTAAAGTAATTTTTTGCGTTTCCTGCCGTTTGTCCTTTAAAGGACTCCATTTGATCAAATAGATTAATATCGGAAATGATTATGTCCATTCCCTGCTTTAAATCTTCAGTGGCTGCATTCAAATGTTCTGAAAGAGAAATCACCTCATTGATATCCACTTTGTGTCCCATAATACCATACCAGCCCCCTCTGTTAATAAATTTGCTGCGGATGCATATGAAGCATTTTTGCCACATGCTCGTCGTTTTCCCTTATGGACTCACCTGTCTTCTGAAGCGTATAAATGTCTGTACCCAGAAGGGCTTTATATTTTTCTAGCAGCTGAATCGTTTTTATCACATTTTGTAAATCTTCTTTGAACGGATCAATATTCGTTTGATTAAAGGACCTATTTTTACTACTATCCATTTGTAACCCCGTAAGCGAGGATTTCAGTTTTTCGACATTGGTTCGAAAGAGGTCAATATTAATCCCAATTTCCCCTGACACTATTTATCCCTCCTTTTTCGTATTCGAAATTTGCCATTCCAAATTAACAATTTGTGCTGAAAGATTAGAAATCGAGTTTAAGATATGTCCTTTGGTACTTTCCGTTCGTGCCATTTCTTCGTCTATTTGTCCTTTTTTATCCATTACGTCGGAACGGTAATTTTTCACACTGTCTGTATAGTTGTCATAGTGGCCAACGAATTTCTTTTTCTCCGCTCCTTTCCACTTGCTTTCATCCACAGTTAAACCTTGCACCCTTTTTTCTTGATCCGCCAATGTCATCATTTCATTTGATAGTTTAGTAGAAGCAGTTTGTAAGCGTTGAATTTTCGTTTCTAAGATAGCAAGCTGATGCTGTAAATTTGCCTTTTGGCTTATCGCACTTGATTTCTGCCTAATCAATGAATTTAAAGCAGCATGACTCATAATCTCCCCCCTTTATCTATTGTGGGATTTTCACTTTCTCATAACGGTAATCTTGCGTGTAATAGGTTTCATATGAATTTGGATATTTCTCATTAGAAATATAGGACTGTTTAAAGATATCCTGGTCACCCAGCCGCATACTCATTAAGCCTACATTTGCATGGTCACGGATATATCTTGGAATGTCTTCATAACTTTGGCCAATATAGCTGTAAATCGAACTCACGATCAAATGAATCCCTACTTTCGGGCCATTACTCATTAATCGTGTCATTTCTTCCATGTTCATTTGAGTTCTTGTTGAGAAGTCTTGTAAATCAGCAATGAAAATAAACCATTTTGGTTCTAACACTTTATTTTCAAGTCGATTATTTATTTCATATAGAAAATCTCGTTTGGCCCTTGTTATCCCTTCTTGCTCGAAGATATAAGCATTTACCCCCTTCCCCTGTTTAGCCAAGATTTGCTCGTTTGTATCGAGAATCATTGTTTGATAGTGTTCTGAAACAAGCGTAAGATTCTTCGCAATCGCTACTTGTAACCGATGTAATCCATCTCCTCGGTCGCTTACGACAATCAGCGGCCCATTGCCTTTCGTATTAAAGGCAATTGGTAAAACTTCCTCAAATTCCACACCGATTGGCAGCAGCCCTTTTTTGACATGTTCCATTGTTTGCTTATCTCTCTTAAACTGTTCAAAATCAAGTACTTCCGGCAATATCGGAATGGGCGAGGGATGATCTCCTTTCCAATTTGCCGCCATATCTTCTGATTCTTGTTGAATAGTATCAATCATTTCTAATCCATCTAAACCCGCCGCAGCTAATGCGGTCTGGAATAATGTCGGTTGCTCTAATTTTACCAATCCACGTCCTGGAATCTCTTCAATTACTAATTCCGTCCTTCCAACAATGGCCCGGGCCTCCATTTGGTCGATGAGATAAAGAGGAATTTGTATTTTGACATTTGAAAGCAATGGCATCCTCATGGCATTCTGTCGTCCCGCACTAATGACGAGGTGTAAGCCAACGCTTCCGCCTTCGCGGGCAATTTGCGTGATTAATTTTTCAAAATCATCCACAAAGGCAGTATCACGTACCGCATCATAGTTATCTATTACAATGAGAATATTTGGCTCTTTAGTGCCGCTGGCTTTTTCATACATGCCGATATTAGCTACACCATATTGGCTTAGTTTCCGTTTACGTTCCTTACTGATATTGACGAAAAGGCGAATAAATTTACCAATCTTTTCGGTTTCATCAATCAGGATGGTATCTGCAACATGAGGTAGATTCTTCAATGGCAGTAGACCATTTGTTCCAAAGTCTAACAGGTAAATATGTAAATTTTCCGGATTATGTGTTCTTGCTAAATCCATTACAACGGTTTGCAGAAATGTTGATTTCCCGTATCCAGGGCTCGAGAACACAAGCAGATGGCCATCTTTTGTTAAATTTACCTTCAGTGGTTTCTGATCCTGCATTTCAGGTAAATCCGCATAACCAATTATTGGCTCTATTGGGGCCTTTTCCTTTTGCCATTCTTCTTTGTAATCAATCGAAGATAACTCCGATAAATAAATACGTTCCTTCAGCGGTGGTAACCACGGGCGAGGAAGCGTTTCAATCATCTCTTGTGCCGCAAAAGAATGGATATACTCAATCACCGCATCAAGCTCGGTTGAAATTTTAACCATTTCATCTTTATTCGATAGACCACTCAAGTCTTGCGAAAGAATATCATATTGTCCAAGGTCGTTAATCGCATAAATCGTCGCGTCGACAGATTCCATGTCACTTTTATCAGGGCGATAATCGGCACCGCTCCAGGCACTTTGAAATAACTCATAAATTTCGTTGTTGCCAACTTGTAAGTAGGCCCGGCCTGGCAAGGTGATTTCCGCCGCATCAGGTGTTTTGATTATTTCAGTGGAATCGCTGGCATTTTGAACTTTGAGCGCTAGCTTGAATTTTGAATTCGACCAAATTTGGTCATCGACGACACCACTTGGCTTTTGTGTCGCCAAGATAAGGTGAATCCCCAGTGAACGGCCAATCCGTGCTGTGGAAACAAGTTCCTTCATAAATTCCGGCTGCTCGGATTTAAGCTCGGCAAATTCATCCGATATAAGGTATAAATGGGGCATCGGCTCGCTTGCCTCTCCATTTTTATATAATTTCTGATATTGGTTGATGTGGTTTACGTTATGCTCACCAAATATGCGCTGGCGCTTTTGTAATTCAGCTTTGATGGAAGCAAGTGCCCTTAGTGATTGTGCTCCGTCCAAGTTGGTAATCGTCCCTAACAGATGGGGGAGGTTTTTAAATAAATTCGCCATCCCGCCCCCTTTATAGTCGATCAGCAGAAACGCCACTTCGTATGGATGAAAATTGACTGCTAGTGAAATGATATACGACTGGATGATTTCCGATTTACCGGAACCTGTCGTACCAGCGACTAAACCATGTGGTCCATGTGCTTTCTCATGCAGGTTCAGATGAACAATATCGCCTTTCCCCCGTACTCCAAGGGGAACAGCAAGGCTTTTATACGTTTCATTTTGGGCCCAGCGCTCCGAAATCCTAAGTTCCTCCACCTTCTCCACATTGTACATTTCAAGAAAGCTGACACTTTCAGGAATCGAATTTTTCAAGTTTTGTAAATGATCGAGCGCAGCCAAACTACGGGAAATATCTTCTTTATTAAAGTCTATTGAAAAATGATCTGGGGTGAATCGCCGGTTAACTAGCTCCCCCTCTTCCAAAATAATGTTTCCACTTGCGGCATCGCGAATATCAATCACCGTTTTCACCTGTTCCGGCAACGACTGCATGACGTCCTGAACAAATATAAGCGATACGCCCAGTTCGCTCGGATCTTCATTAAAGTACTCCATGACCGAATGATCGAGAATGAGTTTTTCATCGGTAATAAGCACGATGAAGCGAGGTGAGAAATATAGTTTTTCATTCTTACTGCCTTTTTCATCAACAGCAAGCTTCCGTTCTTTTAATATTTGATAAAGGGAAGTTAACACTTGATCCCTTGACCTGTCATGGTAAACAAAGCCGCGTACATTTAGATCACGCAGCCCAGCATGCGGGAGCCAGCGCATCCAATCCCATTTCCCCTTCTCCTCTTCCGGAAAAATCGTCACGAATTGTACATCGTAATAGCTATGAAAGAGGGCTGTCTGCATGATGAGCAATTGTAATTGTTCGAGCACAAGATGACGTTGCCCGATATAACCAACGGGTCCTTTTGCCAAGGAGGTCACTACAGGCACTTGGTCAAGCGTTAAGTATTGTGATCTTAGGCTGCGTGCCGCCTCCACTAGTTCATCCTTCTTCAAGGTGAACTCTTCCACATTGAAATCAATCTCGTAGCTTGAATTGATCCGGCCTAAGCCAACCCGGTACATCAGAAAGTCGTGATGAAACATCGTTTTTTCATAAATTCGCGAATCCACTTTCATCGCCATATGGCGCACTTGCTCCATGCTTGGATAATGGTAATGGAGGGCGTGTCGCTGTTCTTCGCTGGCTTGATATAATTCCTGTGTCTTTTGTTTCAAATATTCTTGATAACTCTTCTCTCGTTCCCTAAGGTCTAAGCGATATTGCTTCAAACTTTTTATATACGAAGTGATGGAAAAAATAACAGTCACAATCGTCATAGACAGCATGACAATCAGATAGACTCCGCTCCGCTGTAAAAGGGAGACAACCACCATCGCGGCAATCATCACAAGCGGCGGAACGATGACACGTCCCAACTGTTCGCTTGGTTTACCTGGCTTCCCCGACGGTTGAGCTATTTTTCGCTTTTCAACTGGCTCGCGATAGATAATACGCGGAGAACGATGATAAGCGGGATACTCCGCACTGAAACGTTGATCCTCATCATACAAGCGTACTAATTTCGTTCCGGCAAATGACTTTGATTCTAGGATTTCAATGGCATCCTTTCCAATCTTCACCATCAGTCCGTCAAAATAGAGCTGGTCACCTGGTTCAAGGACTACCTCTCCTGTTGTCCGCAAGAAATTATGGAAAACCTGACCGTTATACACTTCTAATTTGAATGACTCTCCCAGCTGCTCACGAAAAAGGAGAAGATTGGCTGATGTGTTCGATATTGTCACATCATCATATTCGTTTGAACCAAAGGTAATACTTCTATGCTGAGTTGTATCATAGGCGTGCCATTCAACCGTCTCTGTCAGAAAAAAGTTTAGGGGGGAATCTTCATGCATCAATGTTAACTGGTCATTCTTCCGTAACGAGTGATCACCAATTTTGCACCATTCTCCGTTCCACTCAACCGACAATGAGCGGTCCAGCTTCTTAAAGGTCATTGTATTCGACCAGTCATTTCCAATTGTTATTTTTCTAGATTTATTTTGTTTAAAATGGCATTTATGTAATTGCTCTCCGTCGTTTAGCAGTAATAATCGTTGTGCCATCTTTCTCTCCCTCTCTGTACACAAATCAATTAGCTTATTCTGTTTTTAGCACGGGGTCTAAACCATATTTATCCGTGTACGTTTTCAATTGCTCTTGGTAATCTTGGATCTCCTTTTCCCGCTCGGTACCGCTCAATTCCGGGTCATTCTTTGCCTTTTCAATTTTTTTGACGAAGCCATACATAATTAACACGGGATCATCGATGTACTTGGCAAGATCGACGGACTTGTCGAAGTCACCACGGCCATTGTAAATCCAATACAATGAATAATTGCTATCACTTTTTAGGCTAATATTTTTCATAATGGCCTCTTTTGGTGTATTTTCCAACGGCTCTGTTTTAATATAGGAATAAGCCAGAATATACTTACCTGCATCTGATAATTTTTCGGGATTTTCAATTTCTAAGTCACTAATGACTTTTCCATAATCAGCTGATAAAAAATGACGATGGGCTTCAAGTAAGTGGTCTTGGAAAGGTAGTTTGATAAAACTAAAATAAATCAATGGTACCGCCAGAATAATGAGGAGAACAACCATTGAAAAAGTCAGTTGTTTAAAGAGACGGAACCGTTTCTTCGGAACGATCTGCATCTTTTTCTCCGTTTCCAGTTGTTCTTTCTGATAACTGTTTTCCAACAGCTTAATTAACGCAGCCAAATCTTCTGCCCCGCCTACTTGGCGTTCAAATTCGGTGCCAGTTGCGTTTTTCAACGATCCGGAATAGAGTTCATCAAAGCTGTATTTTTTTGAAAATAGGGCAACAATCAAACATTTGTATTGGAGGGTGAAGTTTTCTTCCTTGGTCTCATATGGGGGAACTAAATCCCGGATGCCGCGATACACCAACGTGGAAAGGAGATTATCGTCAAATACCAGGTTATCCGGATGCAAGAAGAACGTCATACGTGCGTTCAGTAATTTTCGAAAGCGTGCAAGATTACACAGCAAACGCAGCTTATCATTTCGACCAAGTTTGCGGACATCTTCCCACTTCTTCGCCTTTTGATCGACGGTGAACGAAAAAGTAAATTGATCGTCTTCATCAGCAACAACTGCCGGCACAAAAAAATCTGTATTCTCCGTCATTAGCACCAATTGGCGTATATTCTTCACACGTGTTTGGGACTTTGCCAGTTTTACCTGCCATTTATCATCATGAATAGAAAAATGAAAAGTCATGGACTCCATTTTTATCGTTTTCTCATTCATTGTTCCTTGACTCCTTTGTGTTGTCTTCGGTCTCTTTCTATGACGTGTCCTGCGGAACATTGTCTTCACTTAGGACGATTATAAAACTAGTAAAATATCTCCATTCGTTACGGGATAATCGATAAGGCGATCATCATCCGTTAGGAGCAGTTGTTTAGCAGGGACCTTTAGCGCAAAAAGGGATGCCTTTGCCACGTCAAGATCCAATGTTTCAATCAAGTTCGCCAATAACTGTTTAATGGGCTGGTGGACCGGGATCCTTAGATCATATTGCCCTTCACCCCACTTACAAAAATCAACCGTCACGTTAATATGTGTCCCACTAGGCATCCGCTCATCTCCTTTAATTCAGCATTTGTCTCATCATGGCAAGCAGTCCCGCGCAGATGACCAACACTGATCCGAAGAGGGCCGCTACTGTCTTTTTGCTGATTCCTTCTTCATCCGTCTGTTGCTTGTTTTGTTTGGCAACGGCAGCGTACTTCACCATATTGTCATTAGTGAAAAGCGCTGTTTTTATCTCCGTTGTTGTGTCAGCCTCTATGGGAGTTTCAAAAAGGGTTTGTTGTAATTTATCCATCGTTTCAGTCATTTCATTTTGCTTCATCACAATTGCTGCCCGAGTTTGTTCTTTGAACAAATCGGGCATGATTTTCTCCAATTCTGTCTCTTTTTGGTCTTGCGAGGCTAACTTCTCTCTCTCTCTATCATCCTGACCGATTCGTTCTATTTCGATGCGAATTTCTCCGCTGTGGTCAAGATGGCCCTCAGCTGAGGAATGAAGTGTAAAAAAGGAACCCACCCCTAAAAGAAAAACTGCTATCAAACTAGTGCGCTTCACTAATTCCATCATCGATTATCTCCTCGCTTTTAGCAAAACGATTGAAAACAAGCAAGTGACCAACAAGACTAATAACACTGATCGCCAATAAACTAAAAATAATCAGCATATTGTCTGTTGCTCCGTCCGCAAACCCAGTCACTAACTTTTCAATATAATGTAATGGTGAGTAGTCTTGTATTTTCGAAGCGAACGACTGTTGATCGAAGTGCAGCCCCAATGCTCGTGTTAAAAATAAATATAAACTTAAACTCGCCAATAATATAAACATGCCAACCATTTTCAGCTGTCTTAATAAATAGGCAGCTGCAAGCAAGAGCGTTAGCATAACAAGTGTGATTAATCCGGTCCAAAGCATGAATTTCCCTTGACTAATTTGCAAGAAGTAACCGGAAAGTACACCGGTAATTACTCCTTCGACAATGCCAATACTGGCCGTAATAACGCTGATAGGCAAATTACTCTTTACTAATGTCCTTTCTTCTGCAAATGAGTCTATCACCAGCCGCTTTCGTTCATTAGTGGATATGACGTATGCGGTAAAGAAAGCAATGATAAAACAAATTAATACAACGAAATAAGGAGTAAATACGTCAACAGGTGCTACTGAAATCACCCCGGCATTCTTTGTTTCTACGGGATTAGAAAGAAAACTTAACAGGTTTTCATTTGGCCGGGTACCGATGCGGCTATTCGCAAGAACCCCTGCAAAATTGTCAGCAAAGCTCTGATCATCTATCAATTTATTCGTTAGATTGCTCGAAAGATCACCAGCCTGCTTTACCAAAGCAACTCCGCTATTTTTAATTGTTTCCGCCTGATTGTCGATGGCAGTAAATGTTTGATATACTCCCTCAGCTGAATGCAAATTACCTTTTGATTCGTTAACGAGTGACTGACTTCCAGCAAGCAGAGAATTAAATTCATCATCTAATGAAAGAACCAAACTTTGTTCATTCCCATTATTGATTAAAAGTTTGGATTGTTCGTCCTGTAATGTGAGGCTGTCTTCGCGCCAAGAAGCCAGGTTCTGTAAGCTCCTAGATAAATTCGTATTCAATACTCCAGCCTGCTCCGTTGTCTGCTTAATCCTATCTGCCAGCTGCTTAGAATTTTGATTCGCATGATTGACAAGTTGAGTATACTCATCAATTTTCCCCTTTAGCTCTTCCGTCTTCTGACGGACTTCCTCTGATATTTGCCCCGCTACATAATTGGCTAGCACATCGACAATGTCTTGCTTATTAAATAAATAATAAAGGGATTCCTCCGTTGCGATATCCTTCAAATTGGTATGAGATAACCCCACTTCTAAATCTGGACGATTAAATTGTTCCATTCCCAATCCAAAATATAGCTCATACAACATTTGCATTCTTTGATAATCACTAACAGTATCTATGGCCCCATTCATTAACCTGCTTGTCGAGCCACTTGTAAGTGGCGACATCACTTGATGGGTAATGTGGTTATTTAGAATATTAATTTTTATTATCGGATTGTCGGTAATAAGATTGTTTAGCCCGTCACTATTCTCGCTTTCGTTGCTGCCCTCATTTGGCTCCACTTCCGGCTCGGGCGGCGCCACTGGCGTATCTACATCAGTGACATCCTTTTGAACCAAATTCCAACCCCATGTTATCGGTTGGAAAACATCCAGCTTCGTGTTGGTATCCTTTAGGTTAACCTTCAATTTCACAGTGAAAGGACCGTTATCGGTTGCAGGCAGGGTAAGATCTCCATTTTTAAGAAATGGCTCTGTATAATCCATTTCGTCATGATTTGGTAATGTCAACAATACTTGATTGACTGCAAACTCAGCCGGAATGGACAGGGTAAAATCCTGTCCCTTTTTCTTCGTTTCCGGCAGGTTAACTGAATCGATGATTGTTACACCATTTGTCTTCAAATCATTTTTTATTTCTTCCACCTTCTCTGCCAAAGGTAAGCGACCGGCAGGACGGTTTGGGCTATAACCAAACTCACGATTGTACTTGTTCGTCACGGCGATTGTATTTTTCAGCTGGGTTTTGGTTAATTCAGATATATCCAGCTTATCAATCTCACCTGCGTCTAATGTTGGCAGTTTATCTATTTGACTTTGAATATTTTTCTGAGCATTTTTGTCAGGCTTAGCAAAAACATTCGTTAAATTTATATTCTTTTCTACTCCGGAAGAAGTCTTCAGCGCGTTCTTTAGCTGACCCGCAATCGACTCTTGCATGTCAGACTCTAATTTATTGGCTAAATCCTTATCCAAGTTGGACATCTTTTCCTTTGTTACATTTAGATACTCTTGAAGGGCAGCTGATTCGGACAAGATCGTAACAGCGTGATCCTCTTTTTGCTGAAATTGATCATTGATTGCTTTATTTGCAGCCATTAATTCATTCCATTGCTGCAGTACATCATCACTATTCAAGCCACGGTCAAATTTTCCAAGTTGATCAGAATATCCTTTTGCTAACAGATGATTAGTATCTTGCATTTTTCTAAAGTCTAGAAATCTAGTTTGATAGCTTTGACCTGTTCTTACACCCTCGCCAAGTCGATTCTCAAATCCTGTTAATATATCCTGCAAACCTTTAAAACTGTCTTTCGATAGATTTGCGTTCGATTGCACCTCGCCAAATTGCGAGGTATAGCCCGCCAATGGACGATGAATGGAATCATTATAAATGTTTGTATATACCTGTTCTTTTTTTACAAGGGTACTAATATTATCTTGAGCATCGTGTAAATTCCCCATTACACTAGCAAAATAAACATCGATGATTCGGCGATTAAAATCCCCTAATATGGAGCTTGCTGTTTTATCAGCTACGGCTTTCATATTACTGTTGCCAGACGCATTTACTTTGTAGTTTAAGACTACCTTCTCTGGCTCTTTTGAATCGAGGGATAAAGCCTTTTGTGAAAAGTCATTCGGAATGACAATCATCATATTGTAGACATTACGACCTAATCCGCTTTCTGCCACACCGCGGCTGACGACGTACCAGTTATGCTTCTCATCTTTTTCCACATTCCTGATAAATTCATTACCAAACTCATATGGTTTTCCATTAAATGTTGACCCTTGATCCTCATTAACCAATGCAACGGTCATTTTCTGGTTATCTTTATGATCTTTGCTTTTTGATGCTTGATTGAGTGCCAAATAAGAAATTCCCGAAGACAATGCAAGCACCAGAACAAAGAACAACAAAATACCCTTTTCAAACTTTTTCATCCCAATCCCCCTGAAAATCACTACTATGTATCGTCCATATTTTTATAAAAATGCTTAAAGATGATTGCTTTTGTTAAAGAGCAAAAGCCACACAACAATTGTCGCGTGGCTTTTAGTTTTTGGGAACGTAGTCCCGAATTGACTCATTTCCACATTTCTAATGTAGCATTCCTTTGTAATAAGAATGAATTAGCTCAGTCCAAAGTTCTGTGACAATTGCTCATCATGCTGTGCCACAGCTTCCGCCGTTTTGTTCAATTGTGTATTAATATCATGCATCAATTGGGCGAAATTTTGCACCTTTGGTTTCAACTGGTTAAACTGATCATCAAAACTTTGGAATGCACGACCTTCCCATTCGCCACGGAGTTCATTTTGCAGATTGGTTAAGTCCTTTAAGATTTGTTCAATTTGATGTGCACTTTGTCCATACCGAGTCGCCTTAGATTTTAACTCCGCCGGGGTCATCCGAATTTGTCCTGCCACTTTTCTCCATCTCCTTCAACCATAATAAAAATAAGCATTTTTTATCATTAATAACGTGGTAAACGTGTTATACAGTGTATTCCTATCTATCTATTTATTTACCACCAGTTTCCAATTCAGTCAAATCGGTTTAGCAGCCATGTCGAATCCTGTCCGGGACTTTATTTCTACTAATTTTAGAAAATTAATAAGCCATTTGTTTCACTTTAGGCAAAATTTGACGGATGGCCGATTATTATATTACAAAGTTCGGGACTTTCTAACTGTTTTTTAATACTTTTTATACAAATTTAAATGCC
>NZ_BCVI01000086.1 GCF_001591665.1 Neobacillus soli NBRC 102451
GGAAAAAGGTGTGGATTCTCATCCACACCTTAAATACCTATAGACCACATTTTAATTGGGCACCGCAGTTTGTACATGTATTGCAGCCGCCAAGTTCCTTGACTTTTCCTTTACGGCAGACTGGGCATGTGTTGCCTACCTCGGATCCGATTGTGACACTTGTTGAACGAAGCTCAGTAATGGTATCGACAAGGACAACATGCTGCTTCGGTTTTTCTTGAAACATTGATAATTGCTCATTGGTATTTTCCTCAGCTTTAAGGGTTAATACTTGAGAATCACGTGATCCATCAACATAAACAGTCCCACCCTTTGCACCGCCGCGGTAGAGACGCTGGTATACTTTTTCAACCTGCTCCACGCTATAACCTTTTGGTGCATTAACTGTTTTACTAATTGAGCTGTCAATCCAGCGCTGGATGATGCATTGGACATCCGCATGCGCTTCAGTGGATAGCTCCATTGCTGTAACAAACCAGTGTGGAAGATTGTTTGGATCCGCTTCTGGATGTTTCTCTAGATATTCTTGAACAATATCTGCATTGACTTCGATAAATTTGCCAAGACGTCCACTTCGGAAATAAGAGAAAGAGAAATAAGGCTCCAATCCTGTGGAGACGCCAACCATTGTTCCCGTGGATCCCGTAGGAGCGACAGTTAGCAAATGTGAATTTCTTATTCCGTTTTCTAAGATAGATTGTCGGACATCTTCAGGCATTTTTTTCATAAAACCTGTATCAATGAAAGCTTGCCGTAACCGATTGGTTTCTTTAGTTGTATCACCGGTTAGGAATGGAAAACTTCCCTTCTCTTTTGCCAATTCTACTGATGTTTTATACGCAGTAGTCGCGATTGTTTCAAAAACTTGATCAACTAATTTGTTACTATCGGGTGAGCCATATTCTGTTTCACAATAAATGAGCATGTCGTGCAAGCCCATTACCCCAAGCCCCACACGTCGTTCACCAAGGGCTTGCTTTTTATTTTCCTCAAGGAAATATGGTGTTGCATTAATAACATTGTCCTGCATTCGAACGCCTACAGCGACAGTTTGCTTTAGTTTTTCAAAATCAACAGTCTTTGTTTCCTTATCAGCCATCTCCGCAAGATTAACAGCAGCAAGGTTACAGACAGAAAATGGTGCGAGTGGTTGCTCACCACACGGGTTTGTTGCAACGACTTGCTGCCCATATGCTTTGGCATTTGTCATGTCGTTAGCATTATCAATGAAAAATATTCCCGGCTCGGCCGAGTAGGTGGCGCAGATGTTAATTAAATTCCATAACTCTTTTGCTTTAAATTTCTTGTAAACTCGCACTTTGTGACCGAGTTTTTCCCACTCACGGACGTCGCCGACTTTATGCCATTGTTCATTGTAAATTTTCATTTCCTCTTCGTTGTAGTGTTCAACATATGGGAAACGAAGCTCATATTCAGCATCATTTTCAACAGCTTCCATAAATTGCTTTGTTAAACAAACGGAAATATTTGCTCCAGTTAGGAATTCAGGATTATGAACTGTGTAATTACCACCTGTTGCTAATTTTTCTTCGGCATCGGCAATAATATTTTCATCAAATCCACCAAAACCCGGAATGTTTTTGTAATTTACTATTCCTTGATACATTGCTGTTTCCTGAAGGGTTAGCGGTGTGAATTTAAGCTTATCCTTCGCATGCTTTTTAATCGTTTCATCATTTGTATTTTCAATTAAGAATCGTAAAATTCTTGGATTTTGCATCTTAGAAATAATAAATTCAATAATGTCTGGATGCCAATCCGCCAACATGATCATTTGTGCTCCACGCTTTTTTGTTACACTCTATAGAGTGGCTAGGTCATTTCTGCCTAGCTCTCATGCTTTCACATGAGATCAGAACTATATCATCAAAGATAAATACCTTTGTCTCGTGCCCCGATATTTCGTTACCGAAAAATCGGTTTACTCTTTCCATAGTGTTAAACCTTAGGAAATTTTAATAGTCGTTGAACGGTCATCTTCGTTTCCAAAGACGCTTCGCTGCTGATTGCCCAATCCTTATCATTTTCAAACCTTCACGCTCACCGTTGCCAGTCACGTTGTGGTTGATAAAGCTCTAAGGGTGTTCCAGCAATTCACGAGATTTTAATCCCGCCGTTGGAGTTAGTTAACGGGATCCACCTTGCTCCACCAAATGCGTCAATTTCGCAATATCATCGAGCCATGAAACCGAACCAGATGATTTTCCATTCACACCTCTAGCTAGAGTATTTCGCGGTCTCAGCGTCGAGCCATTCGTGCCAACACCGCCTCCGCGGCTCATAATCTCCATTACCTGTTTGCGATGATCAGAGATACCTTCGCGTGAGTCTGGAACGAACGGCATCACGTAACAATTAAAAAATGTTACGTCTGTATTTGCCCCAGCACCATAAAGAACACGGCCGGCTGGAATAAAGTTCATCGTAACAAGTTCTTGATAAAACCGCTCAAACCACTCTAAGCGCTTCTCTTCTGTTTCCTCCACAGAGGCAAGACCTGTTGCATTCCGCTTTGCAATTTGCTCGTAGAAGAGCTCTAATGGCTTTTCAATGACATCCAAAGACCTGATTATTATTCCTGTCGTGGTTTCCTCAGGATCATCGAGCGCACCTCTAAATTCCTCATCAACCAAAACCTTTGCCCTTTTATTTTCCCAGTCAATTTCCATGATGGTTCCTAAGCCTCGTGCCGGAAATTTCGGATCCTCTTTAATGGTTAGAACAACAAAGTCGCCATTCGTGAGGGTAATTTTCGCCGTGTCTTTAAAGGTGTAGCGGTCAAGCATGACCAAACGAGAAACACCCTTGTGAGTTATTTTCATATCTGGGGTTACAGGGTGCACCTGGGGAAATAAGCGGATATCCTCATTCAACCTCCCAAAATCAATATTCATTTTTTGTCTAAAAACTACAGACATGAACACAACTCCTCTATTATAAAATCTCAATCTTTTGCTTGTTCCCTAGTTTGTTTATGCTATATCTTGATGACTTAATATACATAAGTTATCATATCTACGATACAAAAATCAATATATAGTGCCTAAAATATTTTCAACACCACTACATATTGTGATACACGCAAAAAACAATAATTTTGTCAAACTTAAAATTAACTAGATTTACGAGTAAATATAAGCTTTTAATTGGTTTTCGCTAATAAACCGGTAATTTTAACAAATTCCGCAGGTTGCCTCTTTTTTCAAAAGGGTTTAATAGCAAAAAGAAAAAAGCGGCAATCGCCGCTTTCATTTATCGCTTAAAATTCCATTCATCACTTTCATATCGTTCTTTTGCCAATTTTTGAACGTACTCAAGTTCTTCTTCCGTTAATTGATAGGTTTCAAGCTCAATATTCAACCCTTCAGCAAAGCCTTGATAAAAAGCATCCTTTGCTTCCTCAAGGCTGATTCTTCTAGGACTAATTGCATTAATAGCAACCGCTTTATCTTTGAACGCCTTCTTCATCCGATCCTTTACCCGTTCATTAGAATATTTAAATAAACTAAACAGCTTATCCTCATCCAAATCCAGCAGAATCGCCCCGTGCTGTAAAATGACGCCCTTTTGTCTCGTTTGTGCACTGCCCGCAACCTTGCGGCCTTCCACAACAAGCTCATACCAGCTCGGTGCATCAAAGCAAACAGCTGAACGTGGATTTTTCAACGCATCGCGTTCTTCCATTGTTTTAGGAACAGCAAAATAAGCATCAAGCCCTAACCTGTGAAAACCTTTTAGAATCCCTTCCGATATGACACGATAGGCCTCTGTCACGGATTTAGGCATTTCAGGATGCTCTTCTGAAACAATCACGCTGTATGTAAGTTCATGTTCATGGAGAACGCCGCGCCCGCCTGTTGGTCTTCTAACAAAGCCCAGTTGGTGTGCTTTGACCGCCTCCATATCAATTTCTTTCTCAACGTTTTGAAAGTAACCTACAGATAACGTTGCTGGGTCCCAGCCGTAAAAACGAATCACCGGCGGAAATTTCCCCTCGCTATGCCAATCGAGTAATGCTTCATCTAAAGCCATATTAAAGGATGGAGAACTGTCCCCTGAATCGATAAAACGCCAAACTTCCTTTTCCATATAAAAACCTCATTTTTATAGAATTGATTCGAGTATTAGTCTACCAAAATCTGATATAGATTCAAACTGAGATGTTTCTGCTATAATTAATTTAGGCTAAAATGAAAAGATTTTTTTTATTCATCTTTATCTTTATGTGTTTGACTTATATAATAAATACTAGTGCAAACAAGTTTGAAGGGAGCAAGAAGAAGTTGAATTCACTATATTTCCTATTAATCGTTATTGTAGCAGTCATCATTTATTCCGTTTTTACTTTTTTCTATCAGAAAAGGATTGTTAAAACGGTAACAGAAGAAGAGTTCCGTGCGGGATACAGAAAGGCACAACTAATAGATGTTCGTGAAGCGAACGAATTTGATGGCGGCCATATTTTAGGAGCACGTAATATCCCCATGTCGCAAATGAAGATGCGTATGCAGGAAATTAGATCTGATATGCCGGTTTATTTATATTGCCAAAGTGGCATGCGCAGCTCTCGTGCAGCACAATTTTTACATCGTAAAGGCTATAAAGACCTAACCCAGCTTCAAGGCGGATTTAAAAAGTGGTCTGGTAAAATAAAAGCTAAGAAATAATGGAAAAATGTAAGGTTCCGGAGACGTTCCGGATCCTTTTTTATTTCGAAAGATTCCATTTGGCTCATTTTTGATGGGTTTTGGCCCCTTATACATTTTATACCAAATTGACATTAAAATATCGAATCACACACAGAAAAAGGCCAGATTCATTCGAATCTGGCCTTTTTTCATTTATTCAGCTTTCTGATATCTTAAAATTGGTTTCCTTGCTGCCTTCGTTTCATCCATGCGGCCAACCACTGTTGTATGCGGTGCCTCTTGAACGATTTCTGGATTTTCCTCAACCTCTTTGGCAATTTGAATCATTTTATCGACGAAGGAATCGAGTGTCTCTTTTGATTCTGTTTCTGTCGGCTCAATCATGATACATTCTTCCACATTTAACGGGAAGTAAATGGTTGGCGGGTGATAGCCAAAATCAAGCAGCCGTTTTGCGATGTCTAACGTCCGCACGCCTAATTTTTTCTGGCGTCTGCCACTAAGGACAAACTCATGTTTACAATGCTTATCAAATGGCAAATCATAATGTTCTGCAAGTCTTCTCATCATGTAGTTTGCGTTTAAAACGGCATACTCCGTTACGGCCTTTAAGCCATCAGGACCCATTGAACGAATATATGTGTAAGCACGAACATTGATGCCGAAGTTTCCATAAAACGGCTTAACACGGCCTATGGATTGCGGACGGTCATAATCAAGCACAAATTCATCACCGCGCTTTGAAATAATTGGCTTCGGTAAGTATGGAATTAGGTCTGCTTTCACACCAACAGGACCAGAACCAGGGCCGCCGCCGCCATGCGGGCCGGTGAATGTTTTATGAAGATTTAAATGAACGACGTCAAAGCCCATGTCGCCAGGTCTAGCTTTTGATAGAACAGCGTTTAAGTTTGCTCCATCATAATAAACTTTTCCGCCTGCATTGTGAATAATTTCTGTGATTTCAAGAATGTGTTCCTCAAATAAGCCAAGCGTGTTTGGATTGGTCAGCATGAGGGCAGCTGTATCCTCGCCAACCACTCTTCTTAAATCATCAAGATCAACAAGACCCTGGTCTGTTGACTTTACTGTAATCGTTTCAAAACCGGCGATTGTAGCGGAGGCCGGGTTTGTCCCGTGCGCGGAATCTGGTACGATTACCTTTGTCCGTTTCAGGTCACCGTTTGCTTCATGATAGGCACGGATCATCATTAATCCTGTCCATTCCCCGTGTGCACCTGCCGCTGGCTGCAATGTCACTTCATCCATTCCAGTAATTTCAATTAAATGCTCCTGCAAATCGTATAGAAGCTCTAGCGCCCCTTGGACCGAGCTTTCGTCCTGAAGTGGGTGGACATGAGCAAAGCCGTTAAAGCGGGCAACATTTTCATTGATTTTCGGGTTGTATTTCATTGTACATGAGCCTAGTGGATAAAACCCTGAGTCCAGGCCATGATTTCTTTTGGAAAGAGCCGTATAGTGGCGCATGATATCAAGCTCAGAAGCTTCCGGAAGCTCAGCCTCTTCTTCGCGTAAATACCCTTCTGGAAGAAGTCCACTGAGATCTAATTCTGGTACATCCATTTCCGGGAGACTGTATCCGATACGGCCGGGTGTACTAAGTTCAAAAATGAGCGCTTGGTCTTGATTATGCATGCAGATCCCCCAATTCTTTCACTAAAGTATCGATTTCTTCCTTCGTTCTTTGTTCTGTTACAGCAATCAGCATATGATTGGATAACTCTGAATAGTCACGTCCTAAATCATAACCCCCGATTATTCTCTTTTGTAACAGTTTTTGATTCATTTCTTTTACTGGTTTGTTTAATTTGACCACAAATTCATTGAAGGAATGGCCATCGTAAACGACTTCAAATCCGGCTTCTTTAAAGGCCTTTTTTGCATAATGTGCCTTTTGTAAATTAGCAGCAGCCATTTCATGGACACCTTTTTTACCAAGAGCCGTCATTGCAACAGATGCTGCAAGGGCGTTAAGTGCCTGGTTAGAACAAATATTAGAGGTCGCTTTTTCCCGGCGGATATGCTGTTCACGTGCTTGCAGTGTTAAAACAAAACCACGGCGGCCCTCGTCGTCCACGGTCTGTCCAACAAGACGCCCTGGAACCTTGCGAAGTAATTTATTGGTTACCGCAAAATATCCACAATGCGGTCCACCAAAGTTAGTTGAGATTCCAAACGGCTGCGCATCACCAATGACAATGTCCGCTCCAAATTTCCCTGGAGGTGTTAACACTCCAAGCGACAACGGATTGCTTGAAACGACAAACATCGATTTATTTTCGTGAATTATTTCTTCCAGTTCTTTTAATGGTTCAATTCTACCGAAGAAGTTTGGATATTGGACAATAACGGCCGCAACATCGGAGTTTATCAAACCTTTTAATGCTTCAACATCCGTTACCCCATCTTTTACAGGTACTTCTACTACCTCAAGATACTGTCCCTTTGCATACGTTTTAAGAACATCGCGGAACTCGGGATGAACGGCATTTGAAACAACGATTGTTTTCCGCTTTGTATGGCCTGCACTTAACATGGCCGCTTCAGCAAGGGCGGTTCCACCATCGTACATTGATGAGTTAGCCACATCCATTCCCGTTAATTCACAAATCATCGTTTGGAATTCAAAAATCGCTTGCAGTTCACCTTGAGAAATTTCCGGCTGGTATGGTGTATAAGCAGTATAAAATTCGGACCGAGAAATGACATGATCAACGATGACAGGCATGTAATGGTCATAAACGCCTGCACCTAGGAAAGAAACGTTTCTCTTAAGATCGGCATTGCGATCGGCTAACATAAAAAGCTCTTTCATGAGCGCAGTTTCAGACTTTGCCGCTTTAATCTTGTATTCTCCCTTAAACCTTACTTTTTCTGGGATATCGCTGAACAGTTCATCAATGGAGGAAACACCAATAGTATCAAGCATTGCCCTCTTATCTTCTTCAGTCATAGGTAAATAGCGATGTTTCATAAACCTAACTCCCTTCATCTTTTACTTTTCTCTTTTATAAAATGGTGTTGGAACGACTGTTGCTTTTAAACGTTTTCCACGAATTTCAACTTCGACCTCTGAATCGAGCCCAGCGAATTCCGTCTTAATTAAGGCAAGACCAATATTTTTCTTTAAAGTTGGTGACTGCGTCCCAGTTGTCACTTCCCCAATTAGTACTTCACCATGATAAACAGGGTACCCGTGGCGAGGGATTCCGCGGTCAATCATTTCTATCCCAACCGTTTTTCTTGGTAAACCGTTTTCCTTTTGTTGTTTTAGTGCTTCTTTTCCAATAAAATCTGCTTCTTTATTCAATTTCACTGCAAAGGCAATGCCTGCCTCTAGCGGTGATATTTCTGGGGAAAGTTCTTGGCCATATAGGGCTAAATTTGCTTCAAACCTTAGTGTGTCTCGCGCGCCTAAACCAATAGGCAAAATACCTTCTGCTTCTCCTGAAGACAATATTGCCCTCCAAAGATCAACAACATCACTGGCATCGCAATATATTTCAAAACCATCTTCACCTGTATAACCGGTTCTTGATACAAGCGTCTTTTTGCCATTTACAGTTACTTCTTGTTGGAATTTAAAAAAGCCAATTTCACTTAAATCCGTATCCGTAAGTTTTTGTAGTACTTTTTC
The DNA here is from genome assembly GCF_001591665.1 of Neobacillus soli NBRC 102451. Classification (GTDB taxonomy): domain Bacteria; phylum Bacillota; class Bacilli; order Bacillales; family Cytobacillaceae; genus Neobacillus; species Neobacillus soli. The sequence goes on from NZ_BCVI01000086.1 coordinate 8,329, forward strand.
AGCAAGAGGTCCTTGCAGGGCAAGCTGAGCTGTCTTTTCTGATAAGTTTTCAAGGCTGACATCACCATCTAAATGTTCTTCCAGCCAATTGTAATCCTTATCAATATTGGATGCGTTTACAACGAGAAGATAGTGATTGTCTTCGATTTTATAAACAAGCAAATCATCAACTGTACCGCCGTTTTCGTAGCACATGGCTGTATACTGTGCGGCACCATTTTTTATTTTCGAAATGTCATTTGTCATCATTTTTTGTAAGTAGCTTAAGCTGTCAGCGCCTTTGACTTCCACTTCACCCATATGGGACACATCAAACAAGCCTGCTCTTGTGCGGACTGCTTCATGTTCTTCCTTAATACTCGAAAATTGGACGGGCAGCTCCCAGCCACCAAAATCGATGGTTTTCCCCCCATTTTCTTTATACACATCGAAAAGCGGAGTACGTTTTAATTCTGTCATTCTTAAGTCCCCCTTCAATCTTTTACTTAGCTGTTCAGTGGATAACAAAAAAGGACAGAGACCCCCCTCGTAACGAAAGTAGGTCTCTGTCCTTGCACCTGAAAGTTTACCTAAATGGCTTTCCCCTTTGGTGGCTACATATTAATAGGTAGCACTCTCCAGAGCTGCGTCAAACAAGAGTTCTTTTGCCTGAGAGATTCACATGAATCTGCTTGCTCCTTCGGCGCTACAAAGGTAGTCTCTCCCCTTGTTGTCATTCGCATTATAATATTATCCAATTTGGTCATACTAATTATACTTAAAAAATAAATTACCTTATTAAAATATTTAAAACTTTCAAAGCTATTTTCATCCTACCATTAAATCAATGGATTGGGCAATAACTATTTATCTGAAAAGGGGCTGAAATAATGTCAGTCGAAATTGAATTTGATTCCTCTTGGCAGGATGATTTTTTACATAGAATCGAGAACGATGGTCCATGGGGAAATTGGGAGCTTTTTAAACTAGCAATTGGCGTGGAGAAACATCTTGTCATCCCTGAATTTGAAGGATTACTAGCGCCGAAGCATCTGCCCAATTTAACCCCCTTCCCGCACCAGCTCGAAACCGCGAAGCAAGTGATAGAAAACATGAATGGTAAAGCGATTCTTGCTGATGAAGTCGGACTTGGAAAAACGATTGAGGCCGGGTTAATCCTAAAGGAGTACATGATTCGCGGTTTAGTGAAAAAGGTGCTAATTCTTGTTCCTGCTTCATTGGTTACGCAGTGGGCAATTGAGCTGAATAACAAATTCTTTATCCCGGCCATTACACAGAGGAAAAGTTATGTATGGGATCAGTACGATGTTGTTGTTTCTTCAATTGATACCGCCAAACGTAACCCGCACAGGGAAATCATTTATCAGCAGGACTATGACCTGATTATTATTGACGAGGCACACAAGCTAAAAAATAATAAAACAAAAAACTACGAATTTGTCCAAAATCTAAAAAAGAAATTTTGTTTACTGTTGACCGCAACACCGATTCAAAACCGAGTCGAAGAAATATTTAATCTTGTTTCGCTGTTAAAGCCCGGACATTTAGGAAGCGAAACCGTATTTTTTGAAAAATACAAGCGCGATTCGCGTTCCTTAAATGATGACGAGCATTTAAAAGAATTAGTGAATAAGGTTATGATTCGGAACCGCCGGGCCGATACAGGAATTGAATGGACAAAACGGCATGTGGAAACGATTCCGATTGAATGCACTGCGCCTGAAAAGGAACTCTATGAGGCGATTACCACTCTAAAAAGTGACGGAGATTGGGTTCAAAGAAGCGCCTTCTCCGTGATGACCCTGCAGCGGGAGGCGTGCAGCAGCAGAGAAGCGGTTTTTTATACACTTAAAAACATGCTGCAAAGGAAAGAGAATCCAACTCCGGCCTTTGAAGAACAAATCCAATTTTTAATAAAAAAAGTCGAAGCTGTTCAGCAAAATTCAAAAGCGGAAAAAGCACTTGAATTAATTCAAAAAGTAAATGATAAAGTGATTATTTTCACCGAATATCGAGCAACACAGATGTACCTGCAGTGGTTTTTAAAGCAGCATGGAATCTCTTCTGTCCCTTTTCGGGGTGGGTTTAAGCGCGGCAAAAAGGATTGGATGCGGGAACTGTTTCAAAAGCACGCCCAAGTCCTGATTGCGACTGAAGCTGGCGGTGAAGGAATAAACCTGCAATTTTGTAATCATATTATTAACTTTGATTTGCCCTGGAATCCGATGCGGCTAGAACAGCGAATTGGACGAATCCATCGTCTTGGACAGGAAAAGGATGTCATGATTTATAATTTTGCGATTAAAAATACGGTCGAAGAACATATTTTAAAGCTTTTATATGAAAAAATTGAATTATTTGAGCGTGTGATTGGCGACCTAGATGATATTCTAACAAAACTAGAATTTGGCAATATTGAAGATCATTTAATTGATATATTCGGGCAATCCTGTTCAGAAGGTGAAATGCGGATTAAAATGGAAAATTTATCGTCTATGATTGAATTTGCCCAAACGATGAAGGAGGGGGATTCCCATGCAGCAGCAGGAAATTCATAGCTTTTTGACAAAGTATTTTCAGGCAAATGAGTGTGAAATCATTGAAAATACTGACGGGTATTTAACCGTACAGCTGACAATTGAACTTGATAAGGAATTAATGAACCGCCCTTTTTACTGGCATTATTTAGAAAAGACGGGCGGGATTCCAAATCCAATGCAGCTCACCTTCATTACGAATAAAGAAAAGGCGCCTGAAAATATGAAGGGTGAAATCATTCATTTTGGTTCGCCAAGGCTGCATCAAATATTTGAATCAGCAAAAAGTCTAGCCAGCTACATTCGGCTTTATGAAAACCATCGCCATCAGAGCAGCCAAACTCCCTTACTACCCTGGCTATGTATGAATGTTAAAATCTCCTATCAATGTGACCGTAAACGCGATATTTTTAAATCAATTGGCTTGCAGCTCATCAATGGACAAATGGTCGAAGATTTCCATGACCGTTTGCTGCAAATACAGCTGACGCCAAAAATTCCGGATTATTCCTTTACCTTATCCCCTTTAGTGAGACCGAAAAGCGGGATGTCAAGAATAGAAAGCTATCTCAAGTCCGTCATCGAAGACGACGACCATGCATGGGCCGATGATGCAAGACAACGCTGGGATCAGGATTTGCAGCTATTAAATCATTTCTATGAGGACATTGAAGAAGAAAATGAGAGCTATGAGACAGAAAAAACCGCCCTAAAAGAACAATACGAACCAAAAATCAACATCTCCTTTATAAATGGCGGACTATTCTATCTAACTGAAAAGGCAATATAAAAATGGGATATCGTGGGTGTAAGAAACCATGTGAAAATTTCACATGGTTTCTTACACCCACGTAAGTTTTTTGTCGAAAAAAATAAAAAATTTTTTAAAAATAAAAAAGGAAAAGAAAGAAGCATGTCGAATATTAACCAAAGAAAAATGAAAAGGTGGTGTTACCTATTGTTAGCTCAATAGAAATTCTAGCAAATCGAATCGTCACAGATGCCGCACGGAACCAAGCAACAGATATTCACATTATCCCAAGGAAGAATGACACACTCGTCCAAATCCGATTAACCAACAAGCTCATTCCACGACTATCCCTTCCTAAAGATGAATGCGACAGATTAATCTCACACTTTAAATTCACTGCAAACATGGATATTGGTGAAAGAAGACGCCCGCAAAGCGGAGCGATTGTTTGTCAGGTAGACGGACAATTAATGGGCCTTAGGCTTTCAACTCTTCCATCTAACAATCGAGAGAGCCTCGTCATCAGGCTATTACCCCAGCAAGAACAGATTCCTTTTCATCAACTCTCTTTATTTCCAGCTATGACAAGAAAACTACTCGCCCTTCTCAAACATGCACACGGTTTAATAATCTTCACCGGTCCGACCGGCAGCGGGAAGACCACTACTTTATACTCTCTACTTAATGAAACTGCCCACTTATTTCATCGTAATGTCATTACACTCGAAGACCCAATTGAAAAAAACTATGACTCTGTCCTCCAAATCCAAGTCAACGAAAAAGCAGGCGTCACCTATGCGGCCGGTTTAAAGGCTATTCTTCGTCATGACCCCGACATTATTATGGTTGGTGAAATCAGGGATGCGGAAACAGCAAAGATTGCCGTTCGAGCCGCGTTAACGGGGCATCTAGTGCTTAGCACGATGCATACACGTGATGCGAAGGGAGCGGTTTACCGCCTTCGTGAATTTGGTGTGAATTGGTTAGAGGTGGAACAGACCCTTATTGCCGTAACTGCACAAAGATTAGTAGAATTGACCTGCCCATATTGTGAGGGAGAGTGTTCACCTATTTGTTATTCCTATGGCCGATGGAAACGGGCAAGTGTGTTTGAGCTTTTATCGGGAAGAAATTTAAACGCAGCAATGAAAGCGGCACAGGGAGAAAATATTACAACACGCTACCGGACGATAAAAGAAGTGATAAAAAAGGGCATTGCCCTTGGATATATTCAAGAATCTGAATATGAACGATTGGTGTATGATGATGAAACATCATAAATGGTCTGTAAATGAGCAGGCAAGTTTCTTAAAGAGAACAGGTGAATTACTGGCACGGGGGTATCCAATTGCTGAAGCAATTGAATCCATAGCATTGCAGTTACCATCAAAACGAAAGGAGGAATTAAATGGCTGCTTAGTGGAATTAAAAGATGGTTTGCCGTTTCATGATGTCTTAAACAACCTCAGGTTTAACAAAGACTTAATCGGTTATGTTTATTTCGCAGAACAACATGGCAGTTTTGCCGATGCATTGCTAGAAGGGAGTGCTCTTGCCCTATTAAAGGATAAAGATGTAAGAAAGTTAATTAAATTGCTTCAATATCCAATGTTACTTATTTTTATTACTGGTTTTTTATTTATTTTCGTGGAAAATACGTTGCTTCCAAAGTTTACTAGTCTGTTTACATCACTAGGACTTGAAGCGAATTTCTTCACGAAAGTCATTTATGCGTTTGATCAATATTTTCCCATTTTTATCGGTTTGCTGATTGGTATCTTCATGATGACAGCAATCTACTATTTTCTTATTTTTAGAAAACTCACTATTCTCCAGCAAAGGATACAGCTTGTTCGTATTCCAATTGTTGGCAGGATCCTCAAATTGCTGTTTACCCACTACTTTTCCATTCAACTAAGCTTCCTGTTATCCGGTGGAATATCGGTCTCTGAAGCACTGCTTCTATTTGAAAAGAACCTACGACAACCTTTTTACAGTCAATTAGCTTTAGTGATCAAATCTAAGCTTGTTACCGGAGAAAAATTGGAAACAATTTTAGGTACTTTTTCGTTCTTTGAAAAGGAATTTCCGATGATTGTAAAACACGGCCAAGAAAATGGAAAATTAGAGCAGGAATTACTTTTTTTCAGTAAGCATTGTGTCACCAACATGGAGGAAATGATTGAAAAAAGCTTCAAAACCATTCAGCCAATTCTATACCTTTTTATTGGATTTCTTGTGGTCTCAATGTATTTAGCCATACTATTACCAATGTTCCATCTATTAGATGGCATTTAACAAATGGAGGATAAAAAAATGAACATGAAAAAAATAAACAATGAAAAAGGATTCACACTAATAGAAATGATGATCGTAATGCTGGTCATTTCGGTTTTGCTTATAATCACGATTCCAATGTCCCCGATAAAAATTGTCTTACATCGTTAAAATAAGTTATACTATGACAAAAAAAGTCCTACAATGATAATTAAAAAGGTTCAATAATAGAATATTTATACATAAAATGCATTGTGAAATACATTTCGATATAAATGCCAAAATGTGCTGATTAAAATACCGAAAAGTATATATTCTTGTTTTTGGGTAAGAATCCTTTTATCTTTTCTTCAACTAACCTGCCCTTTAGTCGATCAAAAAGCTGCTAAAATTAGCAGCTGGTTCTTCAAGGAAAGCACCCGTTACTTGAATAAGAAATAACTAGAAATATAAGAAATATGAAAAAGAAATAAACAAAATTAAAAATACAATAAAACTAATCCAAGTCAATTTTTTACTTATTCCTGCTCTTTTTTCTAAGTAATTGATATATCCATTCATTAATATAAAACCAAAAAGTATAAATGCGTTCCCTATATTATCATTTTCTTTAACCAGATACCTCATTGCAGATAAAGCAATGAGTATGGTTCCAATTGTACCCAAAATCATATTGAAATACAGAGCTTGTTTATTTTGTTTCAAAACCATCCCTCCCTCTAATGATATTTTACCTAATATCCCATTCATTTGTTGAACTATTCTGCCACGTTAACACAACAAGAAAAAAGATCGCCGCAGCGATCCTTATCTTCAACTCTTTTACCCATTAGTTTAAGTGAATCTCATTATTTACCGATATGGAATGTATCAAAACTCCCCTTAAAGCCACAGCTATTTAGTAATTCTTTATATTTTTCAACTGAAGATAAATCATAATCATTAAAATACCAAATAACTTCTTCGGTATTTATTAGACTACAAATCTCTCCTAAGTAGATTTTATCAACCATACTAAATGAAAAACCATATGAGTAAATCTTGTTGATGTTAAGTTCTTCTAGGTTATAAAAGAAGTCACAATTTGTTTCAAGAGCTTTTTCTGTTTCTTTTCTCAACTGTCGGTCAATGCGGCTTAGCCCGTTTTCAGAACCTATATGTTGTTGCATATAGATTTCAGAATAATCTTCTGTTTCACCATGTCCAAAGTAGATTTCTGCACCTTGTCTACCATGTATATGGCAAATATTACTCTCATCAATACCATATACCTCTTCTAGAGTATCAGTATAATTGAACGTTAGAAACTGTTCTCCATCCCCTATAAGTGACTTAAAGTCTTGTTTGGGTTCAGCAGAACTAATATTAATAGAATCGACCCATTCAGAAAAATAACGCTGAATTGCTGCTGTTGGAACTATAAGGTCTTCAGCAATATCTTCATTCCTACTTGCTGTTTTCCAAGGATTTATATCTCCATCTTTATCCACGATATCATCGAGCCAATCGTATACTTCACTGAAGTCTAAACGTCCTAATGATGCTTCTATATCCTTCCACTCAGCTTCATCGTTTTCTGCTTGATTGATCAAATAAAATAACATTGATAAACCTTATCTTCATCATAATGTATACCTCCATCTGGTAACATACTTCCTTCTGGTATTATTAATACATCCATCTTAATGTCTGGATGATTTGATAGTAAATACTCCCGAAAGTCCTGATACGAAGTTTTTAAACAATGAGATAAGTCAAAACCATTACCAATGAAAAATAGATTAGTCATTTTTCTCCCCCAATGAAATCAGTTACAAAAGGTATTTAACTTTCATCTTGAACAAATCCTGCCTGCTGTAAAATATCCAACTTTCGCGGCGATAGTTGGATAAGACCCAGCTTAAAATTACAACGTATATGGAGGATAGTTGTTGGTATATGTTATCTCCCCATTTTAAAATCATCATATCTTCTCAATACTTCTAAAATTGAGATTTGTACTATATTTAATCTGAACATACTATCATTTTCATCAGACAACCCTGGATGGGACCCTTGAGTATGTAGCCTCTTCCAAAACGTTTCAAAGTAGCCTGTACCGTCATTTAACCATTCATTTAACTCTGGATAAAACAATTTAGGTGTACTTTGTGATAGTGCCGTTCTAGCATGGTGACTTTTATTGAATGTATTTCCAGTTACATCTTCGGCTAATTTGCATAACAATTCTTCCACAAAAGTTCTTATTTGACTATTACAAGCAGCCCAATCTCCTCTAGTAAAAGCATTTACTGCTTGAGTATAGTGCCCTTCAGCAGTACTAAAATTATATTTATTTAGTAATTCAAATAACAAACCTTCATTTTCAACATAATCAATTGTTGAATCCACCATTCTAACTAATTGTTTATCCCTAATTTCAAACCCGTCTTTTAGAAGCAATCTTTTTAATTTAGGATATTCGTTAAATTCCCCTGATTGATCATCATAATAATAATCATTATTAATATAGATATCTAAAATCTCTTCAACCATTTCATAAGCCATATTCCCTCCTAAAATGCCTTTTGCATCAGGGTTATCAATTAAATATCTTACTGCTGCTAATGCCTTATTATCCTTATTTGATGCAGAAACAGTATGTTCTTCAATGCCATATTTAAAAAAGAATTTATCTAATACAGCATGAGATTGGTTACTGAATAAAGAAAAAACATCCATTATGGTAGCCCTAGAAAACATTCAAATTTCTCCTTTTTGTATGTATTTATTCCTAGATTAATTCTCTACAAGATACTTAAATACCTCCTTATTAAACTAATCTGCCAGTTAGCGGAACAAGAAAAGCGACTGCTCTTATTTAACAATCGCCTTCGTTAGTTTAAAAACTATCTCAATGGTTTTCCAGAGACAATATGCCAATGGAGATGTTTTGAGTCCTGATAATCTCCTAAGTTTGTAATAACTTTACAAGCTCCGTTTTCTTCAGTAACCATAGTTGCAACCTTTTTAATTACTTTCAATAATTCTAATAATAATTCGTTATCACTTTCTTCTAATGTAATTAAAGAAGGGATATGTTTCTTAGGTATTGCAACTATATGGACTGGATAAAAAGGTCTTGTATGATAATAGGCTAATACATTTTCTGTTTCCAACACCTTATTTACCTGGGGTTTACCACTTAATACTTCATCACAATAAAAATCTTCAGTCATAATGCCCTCCATCAAAGCTAATTTTATCTTAATTGTTCATTTAACTTATTCTATGACCTTATTCTACAAACCTGCTTCGTTACTTAAAGAAGAAAAAAGCGACCTTCGTTATTGAAGTATCGCTACCC
>NZ_BCVI01000087.1 GCF_001591665.1 Neobacillus soli NBRC 102451
TATTCGAAATCTTTAGTTGGAAGAATCCTTAGGCATTGACAAATTAGCTTTTTTCGCCCTATACTCTTACTATTCAAGGTAAAAACTCCTTTGTAGAAGACTTGTTTGTTTAAGGGAACAAAACAGGGTCAACAACTTCTACAATAGGAGTTTTTTACTTATCTGTAAATACTATTTTTTGAAAATATGGGATTATTTTTAAGGTGTGCAAGACTAGTGTGCCTGACCCCCACTCAAATAAAAGTTTAAAGCGTTAAAGCGTAAAAGGCAAACAGAGGGGAAAGATGTTCCTCTCTTGAGACCATGGGGACGGTCCTCCCGGCATTTTTTACCTGCTTTGTTTAGGTGCGGCCACGCAAATCTCCCACCATTTCCATGTTCAGTGTTACCTTCTAGGCTACTGGACCAGCCCCCACTCGGCTTAAGTTTAAAAGCGGTTTAGTATGGAGGCCAGCGGCGGAACCGTCCCCATGGCAGAGATATGAAAGTAACTATTAATCTATCGCCTTCTGAACAAAAGAAAAATGGTCCACTTTACCGGCAGCGAAAAGGGACGGTCCTTCCGCTTCACAGCAGAAGAACCGTCCCCTGATTTAACTATAGCCCTTTACATTGGCCAGTTAAGGAGCCTGCTATTTTGTTTGCTGCTCCGAAATCATTGGCCTTTGAGCTATTACCTTCACATTCTACTTTTCCGGTGAATGTATTTCCAGATACGATTGGTCCGTATTCACCAAACTGTTTGTTAGCTGATACTTGGTTGTTATCGGCCAGGGTTAGCCCGCCGTTAAACTGATTTCCTGCTAATGTTACATTGCTGGAAGTCCCAGCGATTTGTGATTTTCCATTTACAGTGGTACCGAAAACTTGTACAACGTTCGCCTTGTTAACCGTCAAGCCGCCATTAATTGTACTGTTGAAAATCACTAATGATGCACCATTTTTAACGGTGACACCGCCGCGGACGACCGCGTCTTTGAGGCATGTTACACCTTTAGAAACAACCAGTCCGCCATTTTGGCTGCCGGTAACTGTTGTTGTACAATCAGGCATTTCTCCTGGTAAAACAGTTGCTTTAAATAATTCGGCATTTCCAATGTTACCGGTGGCATCAATCGCTCTATGCTCAACGGTATGCGTACCGAAGCCTGGCACGAATGGACCGCCAGGATCGCCGGCTTTGTAGGATTGTTCAAAGGTTGCCTTTGACAGTCCACCGGTTCCAAGGCTGCCGTATGTTAAGGCTTTGATATCCGTTCCGGAATGTGTGAACTTGAATGGTGTGCCATCCGGCTTCTCCGGGAATCCAAAATAGTTGAACCAGCCGTCATGATCTAAACGGAACTCGCCGACAACGAACCCTTTCTGGTCATCCTTTGGATTGAGCAGCATATCAAACTCGTTAAAGTACACATTGTGCTCAATCTTGCCGTCCAGTTTTACAAGCGGCTTGGAAAGAGTTCGCGGTGCTGTAGGCATTCCGTTGTCAACCATCCATTGTACTGTGTCCGATGGGCCGTTAGGATTGGCCGGATCTGTCAGGGTTGCCTTTAGCTGGGAGGCTCCCTTTGGCAAGTCAAACTTTCCAAGATTGAGAAGCTGGCTGTTGTTGGTCCCCTCTATTTTTTTACCATTAAGTTCCCAAGTTACGTTAAGCACGCGATCATTCGGATTGGTCGTTTCAACGAAAGCAATTTCGTTATTAGCTAACGGGTGATCCGTTACGGACGTATTGGTGAACTTCACATTAACATCCGTCTTTGGCAGCGGTTGTCCGACAGTCCATTCACGGGTCTGTGTCATCCTTGGACCATTCAAATAGTTCGGATCACGGACGAATTCCGTATTGTCTTTCACAGTTACTTTTATCTTGTCACCGTCTTTAACATTTAGTTCTTCAAGCTTGAGATGGCGGCTGTTATTCGTGTCCGGTACCTCTTTGCCGTTAATTTGCCAAGTCACATCAAGGGCTTGGAATCTTGGGTGCATCGTTTCCACCCATACCACATCTTTTGCTCCGACTTCGCCAACCTTAGTGGAAGCTAATGGCATTGCATTGGCATTACGCATACCGGTAATTCGCTGTGTCATTTGTTCTCTTCCGACTTGGTCAAAGTAGAAGCCGGTATGGCGCATCATCGAATGTTCACTTGGACGCCATACGTTGGAACTGTAATATACGCCGCTCTCATGCCCGTCCTGGTCGGCCGCACGGATAATACCGCCGGATTCACTTTCCTCGCCGAGCCAGCGCCACCATTTGGTTTGTTTTTCAGTCATCTCCTTGGAGGTAAGGCGGGTATGGTGAGTCGAACTAGGTTCCCTTTCAGGATGCGGACCACCTGGAACACCGCGGTCATAGTAGGCATATTCATCGTTCAAATTACCAAGTGAATGCCCGAGTTCGTGTAATGATACTAGCGGTCCTTGCGGGCTGCCGCCAGTGGTAGTTGCATGAACGCCGCCGATACCGCCATACGTAAAGGTGTTAGCAATGTTGAGTGTTTGAATATTTTGGGCATTAGCCGAGATGCCCAGTTCGGGTGCAACATAGTTGGCCAGAATGTCAGTGCGGGCCTTGTCACCGCCAGTACCATAGGTGACACCGCGGGCAAGCTTGTCTGCAGGGCACTTAGCTGCATATTGAAGATTGAAGACTGTGTCACGCCGGATGTTGCCATCATCCGGGTCACAACTGATGCCAGAGTCTTTGGATGGAGTTTGGATCATGTAGATGTTGAAGTAATAACGGTAGCTGCGGAATGGCTCTACACTCCACTGGACGTTCAAGTTTCTTTCCACATCCTGCTGGAATTTGTCCATTTCTTCGGCGGTATAACCATCGCCAAAGATAATAAGATTGAGTCGATCCTTTGCCGAACCGGTTACTTGAAGAGGGACCACTTTTACATCCCCAACTTTGAGTTCCGTTGCGGCATTTGTTTGTTGCAGATTCTGTTGCTGTGCCTTGACATCCGTTACAGTCAATCCTGTACCGGAGAACAGAAGCGCGGTACTTAGAACCACTGACTTAAGTAAAGACTTTCGTTTTAACATTCAAACCCACCCTTCTTTTCTACTAAATATTGGCATTATACCAATCCTATTTTAGCACAGGGTAGAAGCGGTTTCTAATAGTATTTTGAATTTTCTGATGAACAGTCCTTATGTCCTATGAGAGCGGGGGCGTTTTTCCTGCTTCTTTTAATGCATGGGGATGGTTTGGGTCGGGGGGACGGTTCTGGTGGCTATTTTTCTCATCTATAATTTCACGACTTCCTCATCAATTGGGTCTTTCGAGAGCCATGGGATCTGTCCCTGTGAAATATTTGAGTAGAAGTGGAAGTACTGAGGAAGCCCCAGGATGTTCCGGTAATATCCGAGAAGAAATGTCACATGGTATTTAATCAAACGATATTTTGAAGGAGGTTTCAGAGATGATGTACTTAGACCGAAATAACTTGCCGCCGACTTTTGGAGAATTGATGAAACGTGAGAGAGAAGAAGGTGAGAAAAAGGGATTAGAGAAAGGTTTAATTAAAGCGAGGAGAAAGTTAGCAAGGAAATTAATCCAAGACAATTTTCCGGATGAATATATTTAAGATCTGACAGAACTGGGCTTAGATGAAATTAAAACATTACGTGGACGATAGAATGTAGTCGTCGAATTTGGATGCCAGGTTCAATTATTTTGGGGGGCAGATCTCGACATACTTTTCTCTCAAATGGGGGTCAAAAATGAGTAGTGGAGCAGGCTGCGGCAGATTTAATCAAACGTTTGAAGGGCATTTCATGTGGGGAAATGGGTCGGAATTTGTCTGCGGTGCAGGTAAAAGGTCAATTTGTCATATAAGAGAGGGAAAGGACCTTACAAACCACCCTGCGCCGATACCAGCAGAGTGGTCCACCCTTCATCGCAGCGAAATAACTGAATCTATGATCTCGCATTCATCCGGTTGGGCAGTTCCTGAATCGATTGGACCACCGCATCTAGCTTGGATTCAATCCGATAGAGCAGATAGAGGGTCACAACAATCGGGAATCCGACCTGGCTGATGAATGAAATGACTTCTTCCACGAGTGCTCGCTCCTTTCTATGTTAAATGTGTTGTGAAGAAAGGCCGGCTTCTTTGCGAATCCGGCCTCTACCTTATTAAATAAGCTCGTAATCAGTCACATTGCGTTCGATGACTCTCGCTCCTTTTGCAGCCGCCAACTTACCACTGGCGGTTGTAAAAACTCCAGATGCAATAATCTGCTCCATGGATAATTTCACGACTTCCTCGTCAATCGGTTCTTTTGGATTATCTACCGAAATGCTTGCCGTCTTTCCAAACTCCGTGCCAAATTGTAATACCAATGTTTTTGCCATTTTCTTCACCTCCGATCATCAAAATTTCAACTTTCCAAACAATTAAGCTAAAATCTCCGTACTGTCATTGCGTTCCACTTTGTTTAGCGTGTCCTTGCACAAAACAGAGATTGCGAGTGAAGCTTGAAACAACTGATCAACCGTTGCTTCTTTTTTCACATTGCTAAATGTTTTAGCTTTGTAAAGTGGATTTCCTTCGTCATCCATCCCCGCTTCAAACACCATGCGAAGCTTCGTTCCTTGTAATAATGCGTTTGCCATTGTCGCCACCTCCTTTCACCTTCTATTTACGGTTTTAGAGGTGAAAAGGACAGGTGGGGTAAGATAATTTCTACATTTATTGTTAGAACCTTGGATGATATGGACTACATAAATTATGGGATGAGGAGGACAGTTTACAGGAACCTTGTCCCAGTTCAGTAATGATGTATCGGAATTAACCATGACGGGACACTTATGTTTATTAGGATCTCACTCATGTAAAAAAAGGCTAAACCAATAATAAAATGGTTTAGCCTTTGCTTGTAAGGTTAGCGCTGCTTATCCGGGTATTGCCAAATACCGAAAGATCTAATTAGATCGCGGTAAATAACCAGAGTTTCGTCTTTTGTTACTTTGTGGGCTTCCTCAATGGTTGGGTAGTCTAAGTAAACCACATTTGTGAATGCCCTATTACTATTTTTTGCATTCATTTTATCGTAAAAATTGCTTGCTTCAGTAAAGATCGTGAGTGCTCTTCTCATATGGCTTGCGCTTGTCACCAGCGTAACATCCTTCAAGCCTTCTTTTTCAAGGATAGCTGTTGCGAAGAGAGCATTTTCAACTGTGTCTGTTGATTTATCCTCTGTTAAAATCCGTTTTTCAGCTATACCCTTAGAAATGAGCCATTCCTTCATTAACTTTGCTTCTGTATTGCCTTGCTTCGGTACACCGCCGGTAACAATGATCTTGGAATTTGGATATTTGGTTGCTGCGGCAAGACCGGCTTTTAAGCGTTCAATTAATGGCTCTCTCATTGTTCCATCATCCGAAAGCGCATATCCAAGAATCACGATGGCGTGGTTGTTCTGTGGTAAATTTTCTGGAACTTTCGTGTTTAATGTGCTTTTCATAATAGCTTCTGTAGCAGAGAATTTTTCAAGATATTCATTGGTCTTGTGGGCGTCCAACCGTTTTAAATTGGAAATTGTCGATTTATAAGCCTTTTCATCCCCATTTACTTTTGAATAAACCCCGTATAGCAGATGTGCATTATAATTGTCAGGGTCCAAATTCAAAATCTGTTGGTAGGTCTTTAATGCCTCAGGGATTTTTTTCTGGATAATTTGTGTTGATGCAAGTGAGAATTTGAGATCTAAATCATAAGGGTCCAGATTGACAGCCTCATTATAAGCTGCTTCGACTACATCATATTTGCCTTTTAGGGTAATCCCTTTAAAAATTTCTTCTTCCGCCTGCTTAAGGTCGCCGCCATGCCAATAATAGTGCATGGCAATATCTTCTAGTTGATTGATTCTATAAGAGGTTGGTTCATCCGTTTTAATTGGGGCAATAATCGGATTCGGATTCGTTTCTTCCGCCATTTTTAAGCCAGGCGCCGCAAAAGCGGATGATAGGGTTATCGTTCCACATAAAGCAAAGATCAAGCCCAGTTTGCTTTTCATTTTTTTCATGTTATCTCTCCTCAAAAAATAATCTATTTTTTACGTTTGATTCCGAGCATGCCGACGTTCCGAAGTAGTGTAGGATTAGTTTTATACACCTCCTTTCAGGATAAATTCTCTAGGTGAATGTCTTGGTGAAGTATATTGAAAAAGCATAAAGCTTGTTCAAAAGGAGTGTGGGGACTAGATGAAAAACATGATCAACAAAAACAGGCAGGGGAACACAATGAAAAGGCCTGTCCTTTTCACACGTGCCGCCCTGCCTGATCGAATCAGTAACATGCGAATTATATTATTCACAAAATATTATAACAATTAATGAAAGTGTTTTAAAGGGTTAAAATACCTATTTTGGGTGGGAATTGGGAGATAGATTTTTAGAATTTTGGGGTCAGACAAACATGAAATTTTTTTATAATTTCACCACAGGGAATGAAAATTGAATTTTGGGGTCAGACCCCCGCTCTGATAAAGGTTTAAAGCAATTAGGCGTTTCGGTTAGGTATAGGAATCAACATGTATGCCGATATGACTATTAAAGTCAAACACAAAAGAGTAAGAGCAGAGCCCTTACTTTTTTGATTTAATGAGACATTGTTGGCTGTGGGTTCATAGCCATTTGGATTTCAAGGGCTGACATTTTAGGTCTCTACAGCCTCCAAAAACTTACTTTTTCCCAAAAAAAATCACCACAATAATCGATTGGTATACCTAAATAATGGTATCCGAATCGATTATTGTGGTGATACTCAGATATCAAGTGAATATTTTCCTTTTTGCAAAAGTAAGTTTCGACATTAAGCGGTCTTGATTTTACACTTTATGGAATCTTAAGTTGATGACATTGGGTCTGACCCCATTTTCGGGAACCGTCCCTGTGGAATTACAGCCCATATTTCTTCATTTTGTTATAAAGTGTTACCCGGGAGAAATTAAGCATTTTTGCGGCAGCTGATTTATTTCCATAGGTTTTTTTTAGGGCATCAATGATTTGTGACTTTTCCTCCACTTTAGGTTTCTCCGTGTCTATGAAAATAGTCGATTGATTCATGGAGTGTCTTCTAAACAATTCCTTTGGCAGTTGTTCTAATTTGATTTCATTATCATCTGTAAAGATCATGACTCGCTCAATTATATTTCTTAGCTGCCTGATATTGCCGTTCCACGGAAAGTGCATGAACGCTACCATCACTTCAGGAGCAATGGCGGGAACCGGCTTTCGGTATTTGATGGAAAACTCCTTTAAAAATAATTGGACTAGTTCGGGAATGTCCTCGTTTCTGTCTCTAAGAGGCGGGATGGGGATCGTAACTACATTCAGCCGATAATATAAATCTTCACGAAATAAACCTTCTTCCACCATTTTCTCCAAATCGCGGTTGGTTGCCGAAAGAATCCGTACGTCAATTGGAATAGATTGGTTTCCGCCAACTCGATAGTATTGTTTTTCCTGCAAGACTCGCAGCAATTTTACCTGAAGCTCTAACGGCATTTCCCCGATTTCATCGAGAAATAATGTTCCGCCTTTTGCCGTTCCTATCTTCCCAAGCTTTCCTTCTTTTATTGCACCAGTAAACGCTCCTTTTTCATAACCAAATAATTCACTTTCAAAGAGGGCGGAGGGAATGGCCCCGCAGTTAAGATCGACAAATGGTCCGTTGGAACGGGGACCTGCTTTGTGAATAGCCTGTGCAAATAACTCTTTGCCAACACCGCTTTCACCGGTAATCAAGACGGTTGCATCTGTAGGGGCGACCTTCTTAGACAAAGTAATGGAAGCATTTAATGCCTGGCTTCTCCCTTTGATTTTGTAAAAGGGATCCGTGTCATCTTTGTTCCCAATCTGACTTTCCAAATCTTGAATATAGGCAGTAGTGGTTGTAAGTTCATCATTTAGTTTTACAATTTCCGTAATATCCCTTTCAACGGAAATTCCTCCGAGTACTCTATCCATAATGACTATCGGTAAGGTGTTAATTAATACATGAACATCCTGCTGCGGCTGATTATAATGCCGGGTGACCCCTTTTCCTTCCTTCATTGTCGACATTAAAACAACAGAATCCTCCTTAAAGCGATGCGTAATTTGGGAGCCAATCATTTCCTCAGCGGAAGTTTCGTACAAATCTTCTGCCTTTGGATTCCATGCCACTACCTTTCCATCACGGTCAACAATTGTAATGGCATCATCAACGGCTCGAAGGAGGGTTTGATAAACGGCCGACATCTTTTGCCACTCTTGAAAAATAGCAGTTATTAATGAAGTAAAGGGAACCCTGCGTACCAGCCTTTGTGCTTCATCAACAAGAACGATATCCTGGTCAGGAACGAGTTCCCCAACCTCTGAAAGCAAAGTGTCTTCAGGGTATCGTTTCATTTTTTCTGTAGGAATCTCTTCATCTAAAGGAAGAGAAATGGATAAAAGAGTAACTTTTTCTTTTAACATAACGATCCCCTTATCAGTGTTTAAATACTTTACAAAAGTGTATACAGTTTACACCTCGTTTACACTTTTGTAAATAATAAATATACATAATTTTTAAAAAACTGTGCAGCATGTGGTTTTTACTTTTGGCACAGAAATTGCATTAATATAAAGCAGCAAGATATGAAGGAGGAAAAAATAATGCAGCCTTATAAACATGAACCTTTTACTGACTTTTTAAATGAGGAGAACATAAACGCTTTTAATCAAGCATTAGACCTAGTAAACGCTCAGCTTGGAAAAGAATATCCTCTAACCATTGGCGGAGAAAAGATTGTTACGGATCACAAAATTACATCCTATAACCCTGCGAATAAGAATGAAGTCGTTGGGGTTGTTTCAAAAGCCAGCCAAGATTTGGCTGAAAAAGCCATGCAATCGGCAGTGGAAGCTTTTGAATCATGGAAAAACTTCCAACCGGCAGGACGAGCTGACATTCTGTTCCGTGCGGCAGCAATCATACGCCGCCGTAAACATGAATTTTCTGCCTATCTTGTAAAAGAAGCGGGAAAGCCACGGACAGAAGCAGATGCTGATACAGCTGAAGCCATTGATTTCCTTGAATTTTATGCACGCCAAATGGTGATGCTGCAAAATGGTGTACCAGTGCAAAGCCGGGAAGGGGAACGAAATCAATTCCATTACATTCCGCTGGGTGTTGGTGTGATTATTTCTCCTTTTAATTTCCCGCTTGCTATTATGGCTGGAACAACTGTGGCTGCAATTGTGGCAGGAAACACTGTTCTTCTAAAGCCGTCCAATAACACACCGGTTGTAGCAGCAAAGTTTGTGGAAGTAATGGAGGAAGCCGGGCTTCCAAAAGGAGTGCTGAATTTCGTACCTGGAAGTGGAGCCGAGATTGGTGATTATCTTGTAGACCATCCAAAAACCCGATTTGTTTCTTTTACTGGATCACGGGAAGTTGGCTGCCGTATTTATGAGCGGGCAGCAAAAGTACATCCAGGGCAAATTTGGCTAAAGCGTTTGATAGCTGAAATGGGTGGGAAAAACACGATTGTCGTCGATAAAGATGCCGATTTGAATCTTGCAGCAACATCAATTGTCTATTCTGCTTTCGGTTTTTCAGGCCAAAAATGCTCTGCCGGGTCAAGAGTCGTCATTCACCAGGAGGTATATGATCAAGTAGTAACGAAAGCCGTGGAATTAACAAAAACGCTGACGGTCGGCAACCCAGAAGACGCGGGTACATATATGGGACCTGTCATTGATCAAGCAGCATTTAACAAGATCATGAACTATATTGAAATTGGGAAAAGTGAAGGCAACCTAATGGCTGGCGGAAAAGGGGATGATTCTCGGGGCTATTTCATTCAGCCTACCATTATTGCTGATGTGAACGAAAAGGCGCGTATCATGCAGGAGGAGATTTTTGGACCTGTTGTTGCTATTTGCAAAGCAGATGATTTTGATCATATGATGGAAATCGCCAATAATACGGACTATGGCTTAACCGGTGCGTTGATTTCAAACAATCGCGAACAGATTGAAAGGGCCAGAAAAGAATTCCATGTAGGTAACTTGTATTTTAATAGAGGATGTACAGGTGCGATTGTTGGCTATCAGCCGTTTGGCGGATTCAATATGTCAGGTACAGATTCTAAAGCCGGGGGTCCGGATTACCTTTTACTTCATATGCAGGCAAAGACGACATCAGAAATGTTGTAAATGGATGTAGACAGCAGAGAAATAGGCGAGGTGTATATAGGATGTTGAAAGATTTTTTTATCGCGTTATCACAAAACAAACTTCTTAACAGTGCCGCTAAAAAATATGGTTTAAAAATGGGGGCGCAAAGTGTTGTAGCAGGTACAAATATTGAAGAAGCCATCAAAAGCATTAAAGAGTTGAATGCGCATGGTATTTCATGTACGGTCGATAACTTGGGGGAATTTGTCTTTAAAGAGGAAGAGGCAATTGCTGCAAGAGATCAAATCCTAAAAGTTATCGAAGCGATTCATACCAATAAAGTGGATGCACATATCTCTTTAAAACCGACTCAATTGGGCTTGGACATTGAGTACTCCTTTTGTTTAAGTAACCTAAGGGAAATCGTTAATCACGCCCATCAGTATGGTATTTTCGTTAATATTGATATGGAGGATTATGGACACTTAAAGCCATCGTTTGATCTTTTAGATGAACTTTCTTTGGAATATGATAATGTCGGAACGGTTATCCAGGCATACTTCTATCAATCACAGGAAAACATTGAAAAGTATAAAGATTATCGCCTTCGCATCGTAAAAGGTGCCTATAAAGAACCTGCGGAGTATGTGTACCAGGACAAGAAAGATATTGATCAAAACTTTATTAAATTGATTGAATGGCACCTGTTAAATGGAAAATTCACTTCCATTGCAACCCATGACCACAAAATCATAAATCATGTAAAAGATTTTGTAAAAAGAAATCATATTCCAAACGATCAATTTGAATTCCAAATGCTTTACGGCTTTAGAAAGGATCTTCAATTGAAGCTGGCAAGTGAAGGCAACAATTTCTGCACGTATGTCCCATTTGGAAACGATTGGTACGGTTACTTTATGCGCCGTCTTGCAGAAAGACCTCAAAACCTAAACCTTGTAGCCAAGCAAGTCTTTAATAAAAAGACAAACACCAGGATTGGCTTAGCAGCGGGTATCTTTGCATTAGGTAGATTATCAAAGGCAAGCAAGAAAAAGTAAAGGTAAAGGAATTAAATGGAGGGAGTTCCTGTTTTTGAACTCCTTCCGATTTAGAAACGTGGCCTTTTGGGGGATAACGGACCTAAGAAACTATCATAGATTGGCATGATCTAATTTGTTTAAAAGGAAAAGATTCGCATGGTTAACAATTTCACTTATGTAGATCATGGTGACTTTTGCTGCTGTTTGGGGCTCGTAGCTTTTTCGATTATTTAAGATATTTGTAAGCATTCCCTGCCATACCAAAATGGTCAATTCATTAATCGCATCCACATTTTCCTCTTTAATGTAGCCTTCTCTTAGCGCCAACTCTAAAAAGGATCGTCCCCTTTTTGACACATTACGTTGGAATAGGGTTGTCTTTAATTCCTCGGGTATATTAACCAAGTCAGACGGATAGATTTTATAATAGTCTTCGAGCAGCTTTTCAGGTTGATCGCCTAAGTCCATAATAAATACAGCATGAAAAATTTGTGGCTGCTTAAAGGAGTGCTGGCAAAAACATTCCCATGCCAATAGGTATTTTTCAACGGGATTAGTTCCTTTCTCAATATAAACAGCCACTTCATCGGTATAGCTCTTCAAGAATTTCATTGAAGCGAAAAAGATTAAATGGGAGACCTCAGAAAAATATTGATAAATAGTTGCACTATTATAGCCCGCTTTATCCGCAACTTTTCTTATTGTTACTTTCTCTAAACCTTCTTCTTCGATAATCTCAGCGGTTGCGTCCACAAAGTATTTCCACATACGGCCCATTTTTATTTCTTTCTTATTCATATCTATTCCCCCTTTCATTTTAAAACGATCTATTAAATGGTTTGCAGGACAAAAATTGATGTTTAATAAATTATACTATAAAATGGAAACTGCAAAACTATGATTCCGCAATGAAAATGGATAAAAATAAAAAGCTGGTAAAAAACAAAATGTTTATCGCCAGCTTTTTCTATTTGAGGAGACTTCTATGAAGACCTCTTTATTCTATCACTTGGCCGCTTGTCTGGTCTAACTTGCCTTCCTTTCTTTTCGGTGCAAATCTATTTCCAGCCGCTTTTCTTTTGTTACTTTACGCCAAATAAGGGCTGTAATGAATCCAACAATCGTTAGGCCAAGCAGGATTGTAAATAACACTTTGTAACCGGTAATACCACCCCAATGGTCCAAACATGCACCTGCAATAATTGGCATAAAGATTTCTCCGCTATAGCCAATAATCATTAATGGTATAGCGACTGTTCCTGTTATTTCAACTGGATAATCTCCTTCCACCAAAATCGCGAAGTGCGTTGCCTGTAAGGCATACATGGCTACATAAACAATCGCGATAAAGACTAACAGTAATAAGATAAGAGAAGGCTTTCCAGGTAAAAGAATGAGAGCGGCTAACCCGGCTGCCAATAAACCATAGGCAATAAGGACCATATTCGAAATCCCAATTCGATCCCCGATAATTCCAGAGGTAAAACTTCCGACTGGGCGGCAATATTGAGAAAAGTAACCCAGTGCTGCGGCAATGATGGTGGAAGCACCAAAGGCAGCGTGTGCATAAGGAGTAATATAATAGAAACTATTAATCATGGCATAAGATGTTAAAATAAGAATCGCTGCCAACCAGGTTGTTGGCATTTTGAGAATCTTCCAAAGTACATCCCATTTGAATTTATTATCGGGCTTTTCTATTATCCGATCATGGCTGTGGTTTTCGCTAGGATCCTTATAGAGTAACATAATTATTATCCCTAAAAGCACACAAATGACGGAATAGAAAATGATCACAGATGACAATGCCACTTTTTCACTCATTTGCTTTGACAAAAAGGCGAAGATTCCTAATACCAAAGCAGATTCAATTACTTTGGAAGCACCGCGTCCGCCTTCAAAAAAGCCGAAAGCTTTTCCTTGTTCATTTTCAGCTGCTAACGAACGGACGGCTTTTATTAACGCTACCCAAAAGGTCATGATGGAGGTTATTCCCCAAGCCCCATAAATTAAGAGCAATACAGGGTAAGGTGGATACAAGAGCAATAAAAAGCCTAGGGCTCCTGTCGCGATTAAGGAGATCGTCAATAAATGTTTCGTTTTCCACCGATCTGCCACATATCCTCCAAAGATATAGGAAATCAAACAAGTTATTCCAAACACACTTCCGAGTGACCCCATTTGTGTATTGGTTAAGTGAAAGTCCGTTAGAAATACATCATAATAATAGTTTCGAAAATAGGGCAATGTATAAATCATTTCACCCGCAATAATTAAAATGATTAAAGTAGGTATATTTTTCCTTAGCTTTCCTTCCATCCCTTTTCCCACCATTCATTGGCTTTTTTAAAGTCCTAACCGTTTAATCTTTTGATCCCAGCTCTTATGAAATGCCGGCTGATCGTTTTCTTTAACATCCATTTCCCCAACAATCATAAAGTTTTCCGCATCAGAAGTTTGCGAAACAGTAATGTCAGCGTCAATCCACCAGCCTTCACGGCCAATTTTCATTTTTTGATAAATGGTATATTTTGCGGAAAGAGGATCTCCGTTGCTTAATGTCAACTCTCGTCTCAAATTGTGTTCAACCGTAACATCGACGTCATCAAAGCGATAAACCCCTTCACCAAATACCCCGCCAACACCATTAGTTATGCAACTCCATGTATCCGATACAATATCGTAGGAAATAGAACGATCGACTTTTCCCTCTGAAAGTACTGTTGTAGGAGTTAATGGTGCACTTTGAGGACACATATTTGGTCCTGTTACACGGCTTCCATTAAAGATTGGCAGTGAGAACTTAGCGGTTTCAAGATTCAGAGTAAGTGTTGCATCCTCAGGCATTGTCCAAAACATTGGCCAAAAAGTAGTTGCAATCGATAAACGTACCCGGTGCCCGGCTTTAAACTTATGCCCGCAACAGTCTAAATTTACAAATGCAGTTACCTTTTCACCTGGGGTTAACACGTTTACATGGTCATGTCCATTTAAATGGGTTAGATTCATTACTCCATAAGAAACACGGGTAACAGCTCCATCTGGGGCCACATCTGATAATTGGGCAAAGAGCATGGCCTTTGGTTTGTCACTCGTTAATTGTACTTCAAATCGCGGATAACCCACTATTTCCAATGGACTTTCTAAGACATCTCCAACAAACACCATCGCCATCCCATCATCCAATCGTTGGTCTGACGGAGTTTCTCCCGGTACTCCGGCACCCATCCATTCACCTGATAATAGGCCATGATTTAATGGTGTTTTTAACAACACTTGCTCTTCGTTCTCGTCTCTTTCTTCCAGTAATTTACCATGCGTCAATTGATACGTCTTTGTATGAACTTCATTTGATGGCCATGAATCGAGCCCGACCCATTCTCCTTTACTAACCGGTTTAATTGAAGAGGGAGGCATACTTTCCTCAAGCCATACATTCACCATTGGCCCATCCATCACGTCATTGTCTATTCCTTTTAGCCAATGATCCCACCATTTAACAGCTTCCTGTAAAAATCCCAATGCCGGTCCCGGAACGCCATCATGAGGATAAACGTGAGCCCAAGGTCCAATAATCCCTTTTCTAGGAACTGATAGACCTTCAATTAAACTTAATACCGTATTTGTATAAGAGTCTTCCCAGCCATCGATACCGAGAACAGGTACTTGAATGTCATCGTAATTTTCACCAACTGAACCATGCTTCCAATAATCATCTCTTGTTTGATGCTCCATCCATTGTGCCATCCATAAGGGCATTTCCTCTAATCTTTCCAGCCATTTTTCACGCCAGCTGCCCCCGACAATATTCGGATCAAGCGGACGCACCTGATAGGCTAACATAATCGCTCCCCACCAGAAGTTGTCATTTAGGAGGCAGCCGCCTTTATAGTGAATATCATTGTTATACCGGTCATCGGTGAACCCAAGAGTAATAATTGCTTTTAAATTTTTGGGTCTTCTTGCTGCAACTTGTAGAGAATTAAAGCCCCCCCAGGATTTGCCCATCATACCGATATTTCCATCACACCAATTTTGATTTGCCATCCATTCAATTACTTCCAGGGCATCATCGTGTTCTTGTTTTAAGTATTCATCTCTTAAGAGACCGTCCGATTCCCCTGAACCTCTTATATCAACTCTCACAACGGCATAACCATGTCCGGCAAAATAGCCATGCATCGGTTCATCTCTTGCCCTTGTACCGTCTGTTTTTCGATAAGGAAGGTACTCTAAAATGGCAGGGACTTTTTGTCCTTCCGCAACTTCAGGCAGCCAGATACGACTCGAAAGTCTAGTTCCGTCTTTTAATTCAATCCAAGTGTTTTCAATCGTTTGGTACGTATAAGGAAACTCCGTTATAATTTCCCTCTCCTTATATTCTGTGGACATTGCTCCATCCTCCTATTAGTTACTTTCCATAGTGATCCACTGCAAAGTTGTCATTTTAACTAGATAAAGCGCTACCAAAAACAATTAATCTAAATAACAAAAATAATCACTATAAAATATCTAATCATGATTAAAAATGTGTATGCCTAGTATATCACCCGAAAATACTCCGCGCAACTTGGAATTTTCTAAATAGTGGGCAAATAATCGCGGTGCCATTAAGGTGCCTGGCACGCCCCGGATTTTGTCGAAGATTGATAGGTAATTAATGTAGTAGAACAGGGGTGGCTGTGTTGTGATTCTTCTTTTCCTTTGAAGGAAGGAGGGAGGGAAGGAGGGAAGAAATTTTGGGGTCAGACCCCCGCTCTGATAAAGGTTTAAAGCGATAAAGCGTTTCGGTTAGGTGTAGGAATCAACAGGTATGCGGATATGACTAAAGTCAAACACAAAAGAGTAAGAGCTGCTAGCAGGCCCTTACTCTTTTGTTTTAATGAGACATTGTTGGCTGTGGGTTCATAGCCATTTGGATCTCAAGGGCTGACATTTTAGGTAATTGATCAACAAATTCTCATAATGTTCTTTTGAGCAAAACGAAATGCCTCAATTTCATAGGTAGGAAGGTATTTCCGTTCTTTTCGCCGAATCAACTGATAGAGTCTTAAAAGATAGAGGTCATCTTTCTTACCAGATAACGGAGCAATGCCAACATTCGTGTTAATAGGGCTCACTATGAAACCTTCGAAACTCATTCCTTTTAGTACTTCTTTCGGAAAACAACCTATCCCACGCTGGAAATCAAGCAAATGATTTGGAAATCCAAGAAGGAGAATGGGTGAAAGGTATTGCTGATATACGCGGAAATGCAAATTATTGAAATTGTAAATATCGCAGCATTCAACTTACCATTCGTGGGAACAAGTGCTTGAAAGAAGAACAGCTGTCAAATTCGGCAGCTGTTTTTCGTTATGCATTTTTTTGCGCTGTTTAGATTGAAAAACAAAGTGAGTAAGGTTTATGTTGTAAAAAGTGGAGGGGCTCCTCACTCATTTTTTGATAATATTCCCTTGAGACAGATTAGTATGCTTTCTTTTGTCTCTCTGCTATAAAGGGATGATATCTCTCATGGAAACCCCTGTTTAAATCATTTGCTTACTCAGAATCCGCGTCGTCTTCTATCGAATTCAAACCGTCTTCTTCTCTCAAGTTCGATTTCAATTTCAATGGGGAAAAACCGTCTTCTTCTTCTAAAGCCGTCACGAAAAAACCTGTCTCTTCGATCAAATCCTCTAAATCCAAATGCCATTTAATTCATCCTCCGTTCATTTCAGACGTTGATATTCAATAGGACAGTTTAATTTAACCTGCCTTAAGTTCTGTACAATTTAGTAGCCGCCGCTCATAAAAGAAGCTCCTACAATGATAAGGAGAATAAACAATACAACGATTAACGC
The DNA here is from genome assembly GCF_001591665.1 of Neobacillus soli NBRC 102451. Taxonomy (GTDB): domain Bacteria; phylum Bacillota; class Bacilli; order Bacillales; family Cytobacillaceae; genus Neobacillus; species Neobacillus soli. The sequence goes on from NZ_BCVI01000087.1 coordinate 17,052, forward strand.
AAAACCGCTTCCCATTCCATCACCCATGTATAACACCCCCAGCAATTATTTATTTAAACAAACTTACTCATTGGCAAAAATCATATCGTTAGGTTTAATAACGAATTAACAGAAGCTGGATAGTACGATAATTAGCAAAA
>NZ_BCVI01000088.1 GCF_001591665.1 Neobacillus soli NBRC 102451
GGACAATTTCACCATCACCCGTAAGCGACTTAATTAATATACCATCCTTGAAAATTAAAGTCAACAGTTTCCCCTTCTTTTTTTTCTTTATTCATCTTAGTTATTTTTCAAATGAAAAAAGGAACACACATAGTATGCTCCTTAATCCCTAATTACTCTTCATCTTCTGGCGTGACAACTTCTGGATTTCCTTCAAGCGGATTCCCATTAGCATCATTACTGCCATTTTCATTTACTACTTCTTCCTCTTCTTCTTCTTCCTTTTCTACCTTGGCGACTGTTGCTACAAATTCATTTTCGCTTTCTTTCATATTGATGAGTTTAACACCTTGTGTGTTTCGGCCCATTTTTGAAATACTAGCGACATCCATACGGATTAGAACGCCACCGGTGGTAATAAGCATCAGGTCTTCAATCCCGGTTACTGCTCTCATCGAAACCAAGTCACCGTTTTTATCCGTGACATGGCAGGTTTTTATTCCTTTTCCGCCTCTGCCTTGGATCCGGTATTCGACTGCTGTTGTCCGTTTACCATAACCATTCTTCGTTACGATCAGAACATCGTTATCTTCCTCTAACACTTCCATACCAACGACTTCATCATCACTAGCCAGCGTAATACCTTTTACGCCTGTAGCTGTCCGTCCCATTGATCTAACATCTGTTTCAGGGAAACGGATAAGCATACCCTTTTTCGTACCAATAATGATATGTTTGCTGCCGTCAGTCAAACGCACAGAGATCAGTTCGTCACCCTCACGTAAGTTTAAGGCAATTAAACCATTATTACGGATATTAGCAAACGATGTTAATGGTGATCGCTTTGAGATTCCTTCTCTTGTTGTAAAGAACAAGGACCAATCATCTACAAATTCCTCCACTGGAATGATCGCGTTCACCCATTCTCCCTTTTCAATTCCAAGTAGATTAATAATCGGAATCCCTTTAGCCGTGCGGCTGAATTCCGGTATTTCATACCCTTTTGAACGATATACCTTTCCTTTATTGGTAAAGAAAAGAATCGTGTCATGGGTGGAAGTGGTGATCAAGTGTTCAACAAAGTCATCCTCATTTGTTCCCATTCCTTGTATGCCTCGGCCGCCCCGTCTTTGGGCACGATAAGTGGACACAGGGAGACGTTTAACATAGCCATTATGTGTTAATGAAATAACAATATTTTCTCGTGGAATTAAATCTTCATCTTCAATATTTTCAATCCCGCCGGTGACAATTTCTGTCCGTCTCTTGTCATTAAAACGTTCTTTAAGCTCAAGCAATTCCTCACGGATAATTTCAAGAATCTTTTCTTCATCCGCTAAAATTGCTTTTAATTCTGCGATAAGCTTAACAAGATTTTGATATTCCTCTTCAATCTTTTCTCTTTCCAACCCTGTTAACCGCTGCAAACGCATATCAAGGATAGCTTGGGCTTGTTTTTCAGAAAGATTAAAAGTAGTCATTAAGCCTTCACGGGCAATGTCTGTAGTTTGCGAACTGCGGATTAACTTAATGACTTCATCTAGATGATCCAAGGCAATTCTTAATCCATCTAAAATATGAGCCCGGGCTTCCGCTTTACGTAATTCAAATTCAGTTCTCCTGCGAATAACTACTATTTGATGATCTAAGTAATGGACTAAGCATTGTTTAAGAGTCAACACCTTTGGATGCCCATTAACAAGGGCTAGTGTATTAATTCCAAAACTAGTTTGCAATGCTGTATGTTTATATAAATTATTTAAAAGGACATTGGCATTTGCATCTTTACGAACTTCAATGACAACCCGCATTCCTTTACGGTCGGATTCATCTCTAAGGTCTGTAATGCCTTCAATCTTTTTATCACGTGCTAATTCAGCAATCTTTTCAACTAATCTCGCTTTATTCACTTGATATGGTAATTCATTGACAATGATAACTTCTTTACCATTTGATTTTTGTTGAATTTCTACCTTGGCACGGATAGTTATCGATCCTCTGCCCGTTTCGTAGGCTTTACGAATCCCACTGCGGCCAAGAATGATTCCTCCAGTTGGGAAATCCGGACCGGGGATAATTTCCATTAGCTCTTGCGTAGTGATTTCAGGATCATGACTAATCGCTAATACGCCATCAATGACTTCTCCAAGCTGGTGCGGCGGAATATTTGTGGCCATCCCAACAGCAATACCCGTTGTTCCATTAACTAATAGATTAGGGAATCTTGCTGGTAAAACGACAGGCTCTCTTTCCTCACCATCATAGTTATCTTGATAATCAATCGTATCTTTGTTTATATCTCTTAATAATTCCATAGAGATTTTGGACATCCTAGATTCTGTATAACGCATGGCTGCTGCAGAATCACCGTCGACAGAACCGAAGTTTCCGTGGCCATCGACAAGCATATAACGATAGTTGAAATCCTGTGCCATCCGGACCATCGTTTCATAAACGGCAGAATCACCATGCGGGTGATACTTACCGATTACATCCCCAACAATACGAGCGGATTTTTTATAAGGTTTGTCTGAATGCATACCAAGATCATGCATCGCATAAAGAATACGGCGATGAACTGGTTTTAACCCATCTCGAACATCTGGAAGGGCACGCGAAACAATAACACTCATTGCATAGTCAAGAAAAGAAGTTTTCATCTCTTGACTGATATTAATTTCTTGTACGTTAGAATTAGGTGTTTCAGCCATAATTTGACCTCCTTCCGCTCATTTTATATATCTAGATTTTTCACATATTGTGCATTTGCTTCGATAAAGTTTCGACGTGGTTCTACTTTTTCACCCATTAACATCTCAAAGGTCTCATCTGCTTCGATTGCATCATCAAGACTAACCTGAAGCATACTCCTATGAGCAGGGTCCATCGTTGTTTCCCACAATTGGTCAGGATTCATCTCACCTAAACCTTTATATCGTTGGATATTGGGCTTTGGTGTGCTTGGCAGCTCGGCGAATATTCGTTCAAGTTCTTTGTCATTATAGGCATACTCAATTCGTTTACCTTGTTGAACTTTATAAAGTGGCGGCTGAGCAATATATATATAACCAGCCTCTAAAATTTTCCTCATAAAACGGTAAAAAAACGTTAAGAGGAGCGTCCGAATATGAGCACCATCAACATCGGCATCCGTCATTATGACTATTTTATGATAACGGGCTTTAGAAAGATCAAAATCTTCGCCGATTCCTGTTCCAATTGCCGTGATCATAGCCCTAACTTCGTTGTTCGAAAGAATTCTATCTAGACGTGCTTTTTCGACATTAAGAATTTTCCCCCGAAGTGGCAGGATAGCTTGGAAATGGCGGTCACGGCCTTGTTTTGCCGAACCTCCGGCAGAGTCACCCTCAACAATATATATTTCACTTTCTGAAGGATCCTTGGAAGAACAGTCAGCTAATTTTCCTGGTAAACTAGAAACCTCCAAGGCACTCTTCCGGCGTGTTAATTCCCTTGCTTTCTTTGCAGCAAGCCTTGCTCTCGCCGCCATCAGGCCTTTTTCGACAATCTTTTTGGCTACCGCTGGATTCTCCAAAAGGAACTTTTCAAAATGATTGGCAAACACAGCGTCTGTAATCGTCCGTACCTCAGAGTTTCCAAGCTTTGTCTTTGTTTGACCTTCAAATTGCGGGTTAGGGTGTTTGATGGAAACTATGGCTGTAATCCCTTCACGAACATCCTCACCGGAAAGATTGGCATCAGCCTCTTTAATAAGCCCATTTTTCCGGGCATAGTCGTTGATTACTCTTGTTAAAGCGGTTTTAAATCCAAATTCATGGGTTCCGCCTTCATAGGTATGGATATTGTTTGCGAATGAGTAAAGGCTATCAGTATAACCCTCGTTGTATTGGAGAGCGACCTCCACATTAATTCCGTCACGATCACCCTCAATATAAATGGGTTCATCATGAATCACTTCTTTTGTGCGGTTTAAATGCTCAACATAGGATTTAATTCCGCCTTCGTAGTAATATTCATTACGTTTATTTTCTTCGCGCTTATCTTCAATGGTGATTTTTATGGCGCGGTTAAGGAAGGCCAATTCACGAAGACGAGTGGCCAATATGTCATATTCGTATACTAATGTCTCCGTAAAAATCTCACTATCTGGTTTAAAATGAATCACTGTACCTGTTTTGTCTGTAGTGCCGATAACTTCTAATTCCTTGACGACTACCCCACGTTCAAATTTTATCAAGTGGATTTGACCATCAAGGTGGACATAAACTTCAAGTTCAGTTGAAAGGGCGTTAACAACCGATGCACCAACGCCGTGAAGCCCCCCTGAAACTTTATAACCGCCGCCGCCGAATTTACCTCCTGCGTGTAGAACAGTCATGATTACCTCAACTGCCGGTCTGCCCATTTTTTCTTGGATTCCTACTGGGATACCGCGGCCATTATCCTTTACTGTGATACTGTTATCCTCTTCAATAATGACATTGATTTCATCACAGTAGCCAGCCAGTGCTTCGTCAATACTGTTGTCCACGATTTCCCAAACAAGATGGTGGAGACCCTTGCCGCTTGTTGATCCGATATACATACCAGGCCGTTTTCGAACAGCCTCAAGCCCTTCAAGAACCTGAATTTGTTCTGCACCGTATGCTTGTTCCTCTAATGCTTTTTGTTCCATAGTCAAGCTTGTTCACCTGCACCTTCTGACAAAAATATATCTATATTTTCGTTGTTAAAAACAATAAATTTATCTTAGAATTCATGAATACTCATTTGGTTTGAACGTTTCTTTAAGGTTCCAGAGGCAATTGGGGACAAGTATACTTTGTCGTATGTAATAATGACCGACTTATAGGGGTTTTTGGACAAATTAATTAACCTTTCTTTGTGACGGCCTATGAATTCTTCAACAAGCGAAGAATTCTTTGCACTCTCTTTATCCAAAATAAAGACAATATCCTCTGCCCTAATATTAATATCTTCCCCGATATGAATATACATGTTCCACCTCAATTGACTTTGTTAATGACCAGCTCCAGCGCCTACGCTTTTCTTATCACTCCAGCTTCAACGACAAAGGTTGAGGCCTCCTTTAATGTTTGATGATCAATCCCATCGACGCTTGTGGTTGTCACAAATGTCTGCACTTTTCCTTGGATGGTATTAAGCAAATGGGACTGCCGATAATCATCGAGCTCCGATAACACATCATCAAGCAGTAAAATGGGATACTCGCCAATTTCTGCATATATTAATTCAATTTCAGCTAACTTAACCGATAGTGCCGTGGTTCGCTGCTGTCCTTGAGATCCGAATGTTTGTACATCTCTTCCGTTGACAAAGAATAACAAATCGTCGCGATGTGGGCCAAACAGGGTGGTACCCCGCTCAATCTCTCTAGTTCTAACCTTGCTGAATTTTTCTTCAAAGGATGCTATCATCTTCGACAAGTCTTGTTCTTCTAATACCTCAACAGAAGGTTTATAAGTAATTTCAAGCACTTCCTTGCCCCTTGAAATTCCGTGGTGGATTGGTTTTGCCCAATTCTCAAGTAATCTTAAGAACTCAAACCGCTTCATCACGACCTTCACGGCGATCTGAATAAACTGCTCCGTTAGAATCTCAAGCATCGTCTGATCTGTTTGCTTTTTGATCTGCATCATTTTTAAAAAGTGATTGCGCTGCTGAAGTATTTTTTGATATTGACTCATATCATGTAAATAAATAGGGGATACCTGTCCAATTTCCATATCGATAAATCGTCTGCGGACTTGCGGGCTGCCTTTAACTAGGTTTAGATCCTCAGGGGCAAACATTACTACATTCAAATTACCCACATATTGACTTAACCTTTGTTGTTCAATATGGTTGCATTTGGCTTTTTTCCCTTTTTTCGAGATAATTAGTTGCAGCGGCAATGAGCTGTGCTGCTTTTGAACCCTACCCTCTATTTTAGCATACTCTTGATCCCAGCGAATAAGATCTTTGTCATTGGAGGTTCGATGGGACTTGGCCATCGCTAAAACGTAAATCGATTCCATGACATTTGTTTTCCCTTGGGCGTTCTCCCCCAAGATGACATTCACTTTATTTTCAAATTCTACGTATATCTCTTCATAATTTCGATAATTTTTTAGCGCTAACTTTTCAATATACATAGGAAACGCATCCTTTAGCCACCCGGTAATTACTCAGTAATCACAAACTCCCCAAAACCAGCAATTTGGACTTTGTCACCGGTGCGAAGCTTTCTTCCTCTTCTTTGATCTTGTTCACCATTTATGATGATCTTATGCTCACTTAAAAACCATTTTGCCATGCCACCTGTTTGAATTACCTCGGCCAATTTCAAAAATTGTCCTAACGTAATAAATTCCGTGTTCAGCTTTATTTCCTCAGGCAAATCGTCACCCTCATTTCTAAAATGGTCTCAATACTTTATTTTACTAAATAATTCACCTAGATACAAAGATTTCACAGAAATACTTTTAAAAAAGAATACCGCCATTATTCTGGCGGCATATGAACAAGGCATGTATAAACTTAGTACGTCCTTACAGGTAAAATGAGCTGTAAAATCGTTTCATCATGAAGGGGACGAATGACGAAAGGACGCATCGCTCCCGTAAAACTGACACTTACGTCTGTTCCTTCAAGCGCTTTTAGGGCATCCATCATATATTTGGCACTAAAGGAAATCTTTAAATCTTCCCCGTTAATGGCCCCGCTTTGAATCTCTTCAACTACTTTTCCAATCTCAGGAGTGTTCGATGAAATCTCAATGGCCCCTCCGTCAATCGTTGATAACTTAACGACATTATTTCTTCCCTCTCTGGCTAGCAATGAGGCACGATCAATCGCATGTAAAAATTCTTTCGTATTCACCGTCACGTCTGTTTTACTTTCGCTTGGAATCAGTTTAGATGTGTCTGGATAGTTTCCTTCCAACAATCTTGAAAAGAATAATAAGTGCTTCGCCTTGAATAAAATTTGATTTTCAGTAATCACAATATCAATTAAATCATGACTGTCATCAATAATTTTGCTTAACTCATTTAAGCTCTTACCAGGAATAACGACATTATAGCTTTCATTATTTTCCGTTTGGATTCTTGCTTGTCTTTGGGCCAGACGATGGCTATCTGTTGCAATACAGATTAGCTCACCGTTTTCCACCTTCCAGTTTACACCTGTCAAGATGGGGCGTGTTTCTGAGGTGGACACGGCAAAATGGGTTTGTCTAATCATTGCTTTTAAAAGGTCTGTCTCAATATGAAATTTATTATTTTCTTCTACCTGGGGGAGGTGTGGATATTCCTCGGCATCAAGGCCATTTAGATTAAACTCTGATTTCCCCGAGCGAATAACCGTTTGAAGCGACCCAAGAACCTCAATTTCCACTGAATCAGTCGGGAGTTTCCTGACGATCTCACTGAAGAACTTTGCTTGAAGGACGATGGCTCCAGGTTGTTTGATTTCAACAATTTCATCTCCGGCATCCTCTTTTGGGATAAATGATTCAATCGAAACATCAGAATCACTTCCTGTTAATGTAACACCTTCCGCGGTGGCAGTAATTTTTATTCCAGTTAGGATGGGGATCGTTGTTCTTGATGTGACAGCCTTCATTACGTCTTGAACACTTTGAACTAAGCGGTCCCGTTGGATAATAAATTTCATGGCATGAATCCTCCGTTTTAAGCATATTTTTAAAGCAATAACATATAATAATATTTTTTAAAAAATTAGTAGAAGTACTAGTAGGGCCTGTTAGTATGTGGATAACTGGATATTTTCAACGGAAACACAGCCTATCCACATGTGGACAGACTGTGTACAAGTGGTAGAGAGTTATGCACATTTAACACACTATATTTTTAATAGTTCATGGAGTTCTTTCATTTGTCTTTGCAGCTGCGAATCGGTCTGAAGCAGCTTAGAGATTTTTTCATGGGCATGAATCACCGTAGTATGATCGCGTCCGCCAAACTCTTCTCCTATTTTAGGCAAAGAGTAATCAGTTAATTCACGAGATAAGTACATAGCAATCTGCCGTGGAAAAGCAACAGACTTTGTCCGCTTCTTTGCTTTAAAGTCTTCTAGTTTAATACTAAAAAGTTCCCCCACGGTTTTTTGGATTTCAAGGATTGTAATCACTTTTGGCTTTGAACTTGGAATAATATCCTTTAATGCCTCGGCCGCTAAATTAGCATTTATATCTTTATTAATTAACGAAGAATAGGCAACAACGCGAATAAGTGCACCTTCGAGTTCCCTGATGTTTGTATCAATTTGATTGGCGATATACAGCATTACTTCGTTTGGTATATCCAAGCCTTCCGCCCTGGCTTTTTTACGAAGAATGGCGATTCTTGTTTCCAAATCCGGAGGGGTGATATCAGTAATCAATCCCCATTCAAAACGTGAGCGGAGCCGGTCCTCCAATGTCGGAATTTCTCTGGGCGGGCGGTCGCTGGAGATGATTATTTGTTTGCTTTCCTCATGAAGGGCATTAAACGTATGAAAAAATTCTTCCTGAGTTGATTCTTTTCCAGCCAAAAACTGAATATCATCTATAAGTAAAATATCAACATTTCGATATTTATTGCGGAAATTCTCTGCTTTATTGTCACGAATCGAGTTAATAAACTCATTTGTAAACTTTTCAGAGGATAAATAAACAACCTTAGCTGCAGGGTTATGATCTAAGACATAATGTCCAATGGCGTGCATTAAGTGCGTTTTTCCTAATCCAACGCCCCCGTAGATAAAGAGGGGATTATAGGCTTTTGCCGGTGCTTCGGCAACGGCTAGGGATGCGGCATGGGCAAAACGGTTGCCCGAACCAATAACGAACGTATCAAATGTATATTTCTGATTCAAAATGCCTTGAGGGAATTCACCATGGTCATCATCCCTTTTAAACTTTTTCGGCGGCAGGTTGACATCATTGTCGGCATCGTTTTGATTTTGCGGAATAATAAACTTTACAGAAAGCTCTTCCCCAGTAATTTCATAGAGAATACCGGAAATTAACTGAGAATAGCGCTCTTCCAGCCAATCGCGTGCAAATTCATTAGGAGCAGTTATGACAAGCAAATCACCTTGAAGGGAGTGGGCCTTTGTGGACTTAAGCCATGTATCAAAGCTAGGCTTGCTTATCTTTTTCTCAATTTTGGCTAATGCAGCATGCCAAAGATCAGCAATATTTTCCAACTAGTATCCCTCCTTTTTGTTTTTTTCTTAATTTATTATTTACTGGCACTTGCATTATTTACTGTCTATCTCCAAAAAATATTCTTTTATGATGGAGTATTTTTTCGCAACCGGGTAATTTATTGGACTAATGTTCCGTGAAAAATAAGGTTTATACTGGCGGTACAACCTATGAATGTATAAATATACGAAACGGTGGTTGTGGAAAATATATAATAGGGAAATAATGTGGAGTTTCGACAATATCCACTCCTTGTGGACAAGTTTTTACAGAGTGCTAGAATAAACTATCCACATGTTATCCACAGTTTGTGGATAAGGTATTTTCGAAATGAAGTTATTCAGAGTGAAAACACAAATATAATATCAAATAATTGCTTGGTGTGCAATGCCCTTTCGTAGTTTATCCACAACAATAACATTATGTGCATGGGAATTGTCCACAAGTAGATAGATTGTGTAAAAGCTGTCAATATCTTGTGGGGAGTGTAGAAAAATGTCGAAAATTTATCCACAGGCAAAAGAAAAGCGTAAACCCTGAGTGCTGCATAATTTTTAAAATCTAAGGATCGGACGAGCCCCTATTGGTTTAGAATTTCTGGAAAGTAACTAAATCATGTTCGTAAATAATTGGAAATAGGGAATAATAATGAGTGAGTAGTTGACAATTTTATGCTAACGTCTTTATAATAGGTTAGACTGTCAATGAAGTTTAAATTGAGAACAAATCCTCAGGGAGGTGTCATATAATGAAAAGAACATATCAACCAAATAGTCGTAAACATAGTAAAGTTCACGGTTTCCGCAGTCGTATGAGCTCAGCCAATGGACGTAAGGTTCTAGCGCGCCGCCGTCTTAAAGGAAGAAAAGTATTATCAGCATAGACCACTGAAAAGTCAGTGGTCTTTTTTTCTAATAAAGACCAATAGGCAGTAAACTAAATAAAGGTGGTGTGAGCAGAGCTGGGCTTCACTTATTCAAAGTAAAAAATTACTTTTTTGCTCGGAATGAATAAAGCAGCTTCGTTCTTGCGACGCTCCGCCCCTTTTCCCAAACTGAAGGTGTTTTTTATGAAAAGAGAGTTACGTGTTAAAAAAAATAAAGAGTTTCAAGCGGCATTTCAACATGGTCGTTCATTTGCGAATAGACAGTTTGTTGTGTATGCATTAACAAAAGAAGGCCAGGACTTTTTCAGGATCGGTCTGTCTGTCAGCAAGAAGATTGGCAATGCGGTGATGAGAAACCAAATTAAAAGGTATTTAAGACAATCCATTCTTGAGCTTAATGGACAGCTTGCCCCAGGGAATGATTACATCATTATTGCCAGGAAGCCTGCTGCTGAAATGGATTTTTTTGAGGTGAAGAAAAGTTTGACCCATGTCCTAAAGGTGGGGAAGGTTTTAAAGAAATAGCTATGAGCCGATAATTGTTAGACTTTAGTCAAAATATGGCTTTGCAAGGAAGACAATTTAGTAAAAAAAATGATAAAATACCTTTTGAAATAATAATCGAAAAGATTTTTTTACATAAAAGTTCTACAGACATTAACTATCTTTATTGTAAGGGGGAAAATTTGGTTGAAAAAGAGAATTTTACTTTTAATCGGAATGCTTTCTGTATTCGTGCTCCTGGCGGGATGTAGTGAGATTAAGAAGCCGATTAATTCGAATAGTACAGGCTTTTGGAATGAGTACATTGTCTATCCTTTATCTTGGTTAATTAAAGAAGGAGCGCATTTGCTTTGGGGCAGCTTTGGTTTATCGATTATTTTTGTCACGATACTAATTCGCCTTGTTCTATTACCATTAATGATCAAGCAGACGAAAAGCTCTAAGGCGATGCAGGCACTTCAGCCAGAAATGGCCGAGCTGAAAAAGAAGTACAGCTCGAAAGATCAAAAGACACAGCAAAAGCTGCAGCAGGAAACAATGGCACTCTTTTCAAAACATGGGGCCAATCCGATGGCCGGTTGTTTGCCGCTAATTGTTCAAATGCCTATTTTAATTGGTTTTTACCATGCGATTTCCAGAACGAGGGAGATCGCCAACGATAGCTTTTTGTGGTTTAATTTAGGAGACCCAGACCCGTTTTATATCCTGCCAATTCTGGCAGCTATTACTACATTTATTCAGCAAAAGGTTATGATGGCAGGACAACAGCAAAATCCACAAATGGCGATGATGGTGTGGATGATGCCGATTATGATCTTCTTCTTTGCTTTTAAATTTCCAGCGGCTCTTTCACTGTATTGGGTTGTCGGAAATACTTTCATGATAGTGCAAACCTATTTTATTAAAGGCCCGGATCTGAAAAAGGTTTCAGCTGCCGGTAATGCGGGAGGAGCAAAAAAGTGAAACAGGTAACTGCTACAGGACAAACTGTCGAAGAAGCAGTAGAATCAGCTTTAGCTCAATTGAAGACAACGAAAGACCGTGCTGACGTAGACATCATTGATGAAGGAAAAAAAGGGATCTTTGGCATTTTCGGAACGCGCCCAGCTGTTGTGAAAGTAACGGTCATCATTGACCCTATTGAAGAGGCGAAGAAATTCCTTACTCAAGTAAGCTTGCAAATGGGGGCTCCAGTGGAAATAGAAGTAAAACGTGAGGGCAAACATGTGCACTTTTTGTTGACTGGCGAAAAAATTGCTCTTTTGATTGGCAAAAGGGGTCAAACGCTAAATTCTCTTCAATATTTGACTCAGTTAGTCCTTAATCGCTTTTCCAATCAATATTTAACTGTTATTTTGGATGCAGAGGATTATCGGAAAAGAAGAAGTGAAACCCTTATTCAATTAGCCCATCGCCTCGCGCTAAAAGTTGCCAAGTCGGGGAAAGATGTGGCCCTAGAACCAATGCCATCTTATGAGCGTAAAGTGATTCACGCTGCTTTATCCGAGAACAAACGAATAAAAACATTTTCTGACGGTGCTGAACCGCATCGTTTTATTGTGATTACACCGGCGAAACGATAAACTTAATTGAAAAAAATAGAAAGGACATCCTAATCATAAATAGGGTGTCCTTTTTTTTGTGTTAGGCTTTGTTAAATGTCATTGTTGATTTTATCACCCTGTTGATTGAAACGGAAGGCGCGAAGCGACGAGGAGGCTCCCCGGCATGCCCTAAGGTGCGCGAAGCGCCTGGAGTGGAAATCAACAGCTAAGTTTAACAGAGCCTTGTGTTAAAAGGTGAAAAAGAAAGGAACTGTTGATAACAATTCCACGTTTTATTGTTATTCACATGTGGATAAGTTAAAATAATAGACGGAGATATTCAGACTGTGGATAAATTAGCGCTGAAGCAGGATTGCTTTTTTATCATAAATTGATGTGGTATTCTAGTGTTTTGGATAAAATCTTGATTTTTATATAGATGGATTTTTTAGTTGTGAGGTGAGGAAAATGGAATTTGACACAATTGCAGCGATTTCGACGCCAATGGGGGAGGGTGCCATTGCGATTGTCCGTTTGAGCGGTGATGATGCCATCCCAATTGCTGACAAGTTTTTTAAGGGTATTAGCGGGAAACGGCTTTCAGAGCAGGCGACACATACTATTCATTATGGGCATCTCCTCGATCCTAAGAGCGGTCAAGTGATTGAAGAGGTCATGGTGTCTGTCATGAGAGGGCCGAAAACTTTTACAAAAGAGGACGTTGTTGAAATAAACTGCCACGGCGGTATTGTTTCCGTGAATAAAGTGTTGCAGCAGGTATTAAAAAGCGGTGCGAGACTTGCGGAACCCGGGGAATTTACGAAACGTGCCTTTTTAAATGGACGGATTGATTTATCCCAGGCTGAAGCGGTCATGGATTTAATCAGGGCAAAGACGGACCGGGCCATGAATGTGGCATTAGGTCAAATGGATGGGCGGTTATCAAAGCTTATTCGCAGACTTAGACAGGAAATCTTAGAGATTCTTGCCCATGTCGAAGTCAATATAGATTATCCGGAATATGACGATGTGGAAGAGATGACCCATAAGATGTTAGCGGAAAAGGCCCATTTTGTTCGTGAAGAGATAAAAAAGCTGCTGCAAACTTCCGAGCAAGGGAAGATTTTACGAGAAGGTTTATCTACTGCCATTGTCGGCCGTCCGAATGTCGGGAAATCTTCGTTATTAAATAGCCTGGTTCAGGAAAACAAGGCGATTGTTACCGATATTCCTGGGACAACCCGGGATGTAATTGAAGAATATGTGAATGTTCGCGGGGTCCCGCTCCGGCTTTTGGATACAGCGGGAATTAGGGAAACAGAGGATATCGTCGAACGAATCGGGGTGGAGCGCTCCCGTCAGGTTTTAAAAGAAGCCGATTTGATTTTGCTTGTTTTGAATTATGCTGAATTGTTAACGATAGAGGATGAAAGCCTTTTTGAGGTTGTTAAAGGGATGGATACAATTGTTATTGTCAATAAAATGGACCTGACCAAACAGATTGATATGGAGCGGGTTAACGAATTGGCAAAGGGACATAAAATTGTCACAACATCGCTTTTGGAAGATCGTGGTGTTGATGAGCTGGAGGAAGCCATTGCCTCTTTATTCTTTGCGGGATCGATTGAAGGCGGCGATATCACTTATGTTTCAAACAGCCGGCATATTGCCTTACTAAACATGAGCCTTCAAGCGATTGAAGACGCACTTGATGGGGTGTCGATGGGGACTCCGATTGATATTGTGCAAATTGATTTAACAAGAACATGGGAATTACTTGGAGAAATCATTGGCGACAGTGTCCATGAAAGCCTGATTGACCAGTTATTTTCTCAGTTCTGTCTAGGTAAATAGATGAAAGTTACGTTTCCGCACTTGGCGGAAAAGGAGGAACAACATGCAATACGAAGCAGGAAATTTTGATGTCATTGTTATTGGCGCGGGTCATGCCGGCTGTGAAGCAGGATTGGCAGCTGCCAGACTTGGTGCAAAAACCGTAATGATTACCATTAACCTCGATATGGTGGCCTTTATGCCATGTAACCCATCTGTAGGAGGACCGGCGAAAGGGATTGTCGTTCGTGAAATCGATGCCCTAGGCGGGGAAATGGCAAAAAACATTGACAAAACGTATATCCAAATGAGGATGCTGAACACTGGTAAGGGTCCAGCTGTCCGTGCCCTAAGAGCACAGGCTGATAAATTTGCCTACCAGCATGAAATGAAAAAGACACTTGAAGAAGAACCCAATTTAACATTAATCCAAGGGATGGTCGAACAGTTAATCGTCGAGGACGGGATCTGTACAGGAGTAGTCGCCATGACGGGCGCTGTTTACCGGGCAAAAACAGTTATTATTACCACTGGTACCTTCCTTCGCGGCGAAATTATCCTTGGTGAATTGAAATATTCAAGCGGTCCTAATAACCAACAGCCATCGATCAAGTTATCTGAGCATTTAGAAGAACTTGGCTTTGAATTGGTGCGTTTTAAAACGGGGACACCGCCAAGAGTCAACAGCAATACCATCGATTACAGCAAAACAGAAATCCAGCCTGGCGATGACAAGGCTTGGGCTTTTTCCTATGAAACAACGAAATACATTACCGATCAGCTCCCATGCTGGTTAACCTATACAAGCGAACAAACACATCTATTAATTGATCAAAACCTGCATCGTTCACCCATGTATTCCGGGATGATTAAGGGGACAGGACCAAGGTATTGTCCATCGATTGAGGATAAAGTAGTTCGCTTTAATGACAAGCCGCGCCATCAGATTTTCCTTGAGCCGGAAGGCCGGAATACAAAAGAAGTCTATGTCCAAGGGCTGTCGACAAGTTTACCGGAAGAGGTACAGGTGCAGTTGATTAAAACGGTTCCCGGACTGGAAAATGCGCAAATGATGCGAGCCGGATATGCGATTGAGTATGATGCAATTGTGCCAACACAGCTATGGCCGACGCTTGAAACAAAAACCGTCAAGAATTTATATACAGCCGGGCAAATTAACGGGACCTCTGGCTATGAGGAAGCAGCGGGTCAAGGGTTAATGGCCGGGATCAACGCTGGATTAAATGCCTTGGGCCGGGAGCAGTTAGTTTTAAGCCGCTCCGATGCTTATATTGGCGTCTTAATTGATGATTTGATTACTAAAGGTACAAGTGAACCCTATCGATTACTAACGTCAAGAGCCGAATACCGCCTTCTTTTGCGACATGATAATGCGGACCTAAGATTAACCGAGGTTGGCCATGAAATTGGATTGATTGGGGATGCCCGCTACGAAAAGTATGTCGTAAAAAGGGATGCCATTGAAGCAGAAAAACAACGATTAACGTCAACTTTCCTTAAACCCACTGCTGAAGTCCAAGAACTGATTAAAAGTATTGGCGGCAGTGAATTAAAAGATGGGATTCGTGCCTCCGACCTGTTAAAAAGGCCTGAAATGACGTACGAATTGCTGGAAAAGCTGACAAAAAGTGAAAAGCCTTTAGACGATGAAACCAAGGAACAAGTAGAAATCCAATTAAAATATGAGGGTTATATTGCCAAGTCACTGCAGCAGGTCGACCGCTTAAAGAAAATGGAAGATAAAAAAATTCCTGAGAATATTGATTATGATCAGGTTTCAGGGCTTGCAACAGAAGCCAGACAAAGACTAAAGCTGGTCAAACCGTTATCTATTGCCCAGGCATCCCGAGTATCCGGAGTAAATCCAGCTGATATTTCCATCCTGCTTGTTTACTTAGAGCAAGGCCGGATTGCAAGAGTGTCTAACGAATAACAAAGATAGGCGGAAGTGCCAAAGTGCTTGCGCCTGACAGTAAGTGAGGAAGATTTTCCAATGATTATTGAACAATTTGAAGCAAGTCTTCGGGAAAAGGGAATTTCCCTTAACGAACAGCAGCTTGACCAGTTTGAGAAGTACTACGAGACGCTGGTTGAGTGGAATGAAAAAATGAATTTAACGGCAATCACGGATAAGGAAGACGTTTATTTAAAGCATTTTTATGATTCAATTACGGCTTCATTCCATTTTGATTTTACAAAACCCTTTCATCTTTGTGATGTAGGGGCCGGTGCAGGGTTCCCAAGTATTCCATTAAAAATTGTTTTTCCGGATATCCAGGTGACGATTGTTGATTCACTGAATAAGCGGATTTCGTTTTTAAATCATCTGGCGAACGTGTTACATTTAGAAAATGTCCACTTTATTCACGACCGGGCCGAAACCTTTGGGGTCAATCCTGCCTATCGGGAAAGCTTTGATGTCGTAACAGCAAGAGCCGTCGCGAGGATGTCTGTGTTGAGTGAACTTTGTTTGCCGCTAGTAAAAGTAGGCGGGCATTTTATTGCCATGAAGGCAGCCCATGCCAATGATGAATTAGAAATGGGCCAAAAGGCGATTACTACGCTTGGCGGCAAGGTGGAAGAAGTGTTCACCTTTACGCTTCCTATGGAAGAAAGCGAACGAAATATTTTAATCATCAAAAAAGATAAACTAACGCCAAAGAAATATCCTCGGAAGCCCGGGACACCAGGAAAGACACCGATTGAATAAGAAAGACGCAAGCTTCCTTTGCGCGGCGTATGGACTGGAGCGCTTTGACTGAGTATTGGAAACAAGGA
>NZ_BCVI01000089.1 GCF_001591665.1 Neobacillus soli NBRC 102451
CCGATGTTGACTTATCGTAGGGAAAAGAGCGAAGTCCACTAGCCGCTGGGTGTTGGAGCTGGCCAATTTTCAAAGTCAAAATTCATATTTTATTATTATTGAAAAAGATGTTTAGTCCTTCCTGTTTTGGGGTAATTTTTATATAGATAGTTTTAACTTAAACAGGAAGGTGACTAAACAGATATGAGCACGACTTTACAAGCAAAGGAACGGAAGGAATTCCGTCATTCTGCATTAAGGACAATTAGAGAAACTGGAAACATCCCTGCCGTTATTTATGGGGCAAAGGTAGATAGCAAACCGGTGTATGTTAGTTCGGCTGAATTAACAAAGACCATCCGTGATGTAGGCAGGAATGGAATCATTTCTCTTGATGTAGACGGCAGTAAACAGGATGTTGTGTTAACTGATTATCAAGAGGGTGCGATAAAAAGAGAATTCATTCATGTTGATTTTCTAGCCGTTGATAAATCTTCGAAGATTAATGTAGATGTCAGACTTGTGCTGGTTGGTGAGGCTGAAGGGGTAAAAGATGGCGGTGTGCTACAGCAGACACTGCACCAGATCGCGATTACATCTACCCCGGACAATATCCCTCAGCAAATTGAAGTGGATATTACAAACCTAAAGGTAGGGGAAACCGTATTGATGGGTGATATTCCTTCTGCAGGTGCATTTACCATCAACCATGAGGACGATGAAGTGGTTGCATCCATCCTTCCGCCAAGGCAGGAAGAAGAAATTAACGCTGGCGAGCAGCAAGAACCAGGCCATCCTGATAATGAAGAGGGAAGAGAAACAAAACCCGAATAGAAGAGCGAAGTACACTAGCTGCTGAACGATGGAGCTAGGCAGGTATCGAAGTTTAGAGTGAAGGACGTAACCTTTTCAAGGTTACGTCTTTTAGCGCATTATCATAGAAAAAATGATATTATGGGAGAAAAGCGATGTTTGAAAAAATTTTTAAAAGGCTGGCTAAACCAGTAGAGGAGGGGGGCCCAATGAAATTAATCGTTGGTTTAGGTAACCCTGGGAAGCAATATGATCAGACCAGACATAATATTGGATTTGAAGTCATCGATGGATTAGCAAGTCAATTTTCAATACCGCTGAACCAATCTAAATTTAAAGGACTGTATGGGGTTGGTTTTTATAAGGGGGAAAAGGTCCTGCTGCTAAAGCCGTTAACCTATATGAATTTATCAGGAGAATCGATTAGAGCAGTCATGGATTATTACCAAATTGAGTTAGAGGATTTACTCGTTATTTATGATGATCTTGATTTGCCAGTAGGGAAAATTAGGCTCCGTCAAAAAGGAAGCCCAGGTGGACATAATGGCATCAAGTCGACAGTCGCCCATCTTGGCACGCAGCAGTTTAACCGAATTCGAATTGGCATTGACCGTCCTCATCCGGGAATGAACATTCCTGATTATGTCTTAGGCCGCTTCCGCAGTGAGGAACAAGTTCTAACCCAGGATGCTGTCAAAAAGAGCGTAGGGGCTTGTGAGGCATGGTTAGAGAAGCCTTTCTTGCAGGTAATGAATGAATATAATCAGTAAATGGTTCATGATACTTGCCCTGCTTTCATACAATAAAGCAAAACTGAAAGAAGCTGGAGTAGATAAACAAGCGGTTGAATCTAGTTGAATAAGTTCCTCCGATAAGGTTAATACTAATAAGGAATCATAGATGAAGGAGGGACTCTGAGTGACCATCCATTACCATTGTCGCCATTGTGGTACGAACCTTGGTTCCATTGATAAAGCATCGATACACAGCGAAACCCTTGGTCTTCATAAGTTAACAGAACAAGAAAGACAAGAAATGGTTGCGTATGACTCGAGCGGCGATATTCATATAACTGCCATTTGTGAAGACTGCCAGGAAGCTTTAGAGCGGAATCCAGATTACCATCAATACGATTTCCTTATTCATTAACCAGCTTTGGAAGCCCTCCAAGGCGTTTTTCTATTTATTTTTTTACATGAAAGATGATTACTATGAAAATGTTTTAGGTGAGAGGAGGCTAAGGGTTGAAAGGTTTAAAGTCATTATTCCTTAAACAGGAAGATATCCACTCAGTGATTGCTGGTGTGGAAGAAGGTTTAAAGGAACAGCTAATTGCCGGCTTATCTGGATCGTCTCGAACGGTGCTAACGGCATCCATTTATGAACAAATGAAAAGGCCGATCATGCTTGTAACCCACAATCTATTACAAGCACAAAAACTCTATGATGATATTGTTAATCTAGTAAGCGAGCAGGAAGTTTTCCTTTTTCCAGCTAATGAATTAATTGCGGCTGAAATGAGTATTGCAAGTCCGGAGTTAAAGGCACAAAGGATTGAGGCCTTAAATCATTGGAGTAAACAAACCAGCGGGATTTTAATTGTCCCGATTGCAGGTTTAAAGAAAATCGTCCCCCCAAAGTCATTATGGAAGAAATTCCAGCTTTTATTAAAAGTAGGGGAAGACATTGTTATCGAACAAACCTTAAATACATTTGTTAATATGGGCTATGTACGGGCGGAGATGGTCACAACACCGGGGGAATTCAGCGTAAGGGGCGGTATTATCGATATTTATCCGCTTACAGAAGCAAATCCACTCCGAATTGAATTATTTGACACTGAAATTGACTCGATTCGCTATTTTTCACTAGATGACCAGCGTTCCAAAGAGAAAATTTCTAAAGTTTTAGTTGGACCAGCAACAGAAATATTGTTAGAAGAAGAGAGTTATAGCCGTATTATTGAAAAACTTGAAGCTGGATTGGCCCACAGTCTAAAGAAACTGAAAGATGAAAAGGCAAAAATACAATTGTCCCAAAATATCAGCTATGAATTGGAGCAGTTAAAAAATCGCCAAAAGCCCGAACAAGTTTTTAAATACTTATCACTTGCCTACGATAGGGCTAATAGTCTATTAGACTACCTTCCTAGTAATGGATTAGTATTTATTGATGAAATCAGCAGGGTGCAGGAGATGAATGATTCCCTAATTAAAGAAGAGGCTGAATGGTACACCTCGTTACTTGGTGAAGGGCAGATCATCCATGATTTACATATATCCCATGACTTGCCGATGCTACTGCAAAAACGAGAAATACCGATTGTGTATATGTCATTGTTTTTGCGTCATGTAGCAAATACGAGCCCGCAAAATATTATTAATATTTCCTGTAAGCAAATGCAAAACTTTCACGGACAAATGCATTTGTTAAAGGCGGAGATAGACAGATGGAAAAAAGGCCAATATTCCATTGTTTTTTTAGGGGCTGATCAGGAGCGGGTAAAAAAGTTAGAGCGCGTGCTCGAGGACTATGAGATTGATGCCAGTATTGCCGGAGAAGGAACGCAGCTAGTACCTGGAAAAGTTCAGATTATGAAGGGCAACCTGCATACCGGCTTTGAACTCTCCATCCAAAAAATAGCAATCATTACTGAGGAAGAACTATTTAATAAACGGGTAAAAAAGTCGGCCAGCCGTCAAAAGCTTTCCAATGCAGAACGAATTAAAAGTTACTCAGAGCTCAAAATTGGCGATTATGTTGTTCACGTCAATCATGGTATCGGTAAGTATTTGGGCATTGAAACGCTTGTTATTAACGGGGTTCATAAGGATTATCTCCATATCCGTTATCAGGGAACAGATAAACTGTATGTGCCTGTCGAACAAATTAACCTTGTTATGAAGTTTGTTGGTTCAGAAGGAAAAGAGCCAAAGATTTATAAACTAGGCGGAACAGATTGGAAAAAGGTAAAGAAGAAAGTTCAATCCTCCGTGCAGGATATAGCGGATGATTTAATCAAGTTATATGCGGAACGAGAAGCAGCAGTCGGCTATGCCTATTCCCCTGATGGAGATATGCAAAGGGAATTTGAGACATCCTTTTTCTATCAAGAGACCGATGATCAACTCCGTTCCATTCATGAAATTAAAAAGGATATGGAAATGGCGCGTCCAATGGATCGTTTGCTATGCGGAGACGTTGGATATGGAAAAACGGAGGTAGCCATCCGCGCAGCCTTCAAAGCGATTGCCGATGGGAAGCAGGTAGCATTTCTTGTACCAACGACCATTTTAGCCCAGCAGCATCATGAAACCCTAAGGGAAAGATTTCAGGATTTCCCGATTAATATTGGCCTGTTAAGCCGCTTCCGTTCAAAAAAGCAGCAAACGGAAACAATGAAGGGGCTAAAGGCGGGGACGGTTGATATTGTCGTTGGAACACATCGATTGCTTTCAAAGGATATCGTTTATCATGATTTAGGTTTGTTAATTATTGATGAAGAGCAGCGCTTTGGGGTTACCCATAAAGAAAAGATTAAAAGGTTGAAGACAAATGTCGATGTGCTGACATTAACGGCTACACCGATTCCAAGAACGCTGCATATGTCGATGCTGGGTGTCCGTGATTTATCGGTTATCGAAACGCCGCCGGAAAATCGCTTTCCCGTGCAAACCTATGTTATGGAATACAATGGATCACTGGTACGGGAAGCAATCGAACGGGAACTTGCCCGTGACGGACAAGTCTACTTTTTATATAACCGGGTAGAAGACATTGACCGAAAAGCGGAAGAAATTTCGATGCTTGTCCCCGACGCACGCGTTGCTTTTGCCCATGGGAAGATGACTGAAAATGAATTGGAAGCAGTGATGATCGGCTTTTTAGCTGGGGAATTTGATGTTCTCGTCAGCACGACCATTATTGAAACGGGCGTGGATATTCCGAATGTCAATACCTTGATTGTCTTTGATGCCGATCGAATGGGGCTTTCCCAGCTTTATCAGCTCCGCGGCCGTGTTGGCAGGTCAAATCGTGTCGCTTACGCGTATTTTACGTACCGAAAAGATAAAGTATTAACGGAAGTTGCTGAGAAACGCCTTCAAGCCATTAAGGAATTTACAGAACTAGGTTCAGGTTTTAAAATTGCGATGCGTGATTTAACGATAAGAGGCGCAGGAAATTTACTTGGTGCCCAGCAGCACGGGTTTATTGACTCGGTTGGCTTTGACCTTTATTCACAAATGTTAAAAGAAGCAATTGAGGAAAGAAAAGGAGATTTGAACCTAGCAACTGAGGTGAAAAAGTCCGTTGAAATTGACCTGGAGATTGATGCCTACATTCCGGATACATATATTAAGGATGGGCATCAAAAAATAGAGATGTATAAACGGTTTCGAGCGGCATTGACGCTGGAGGATATCGAAGAGCTGCAAGCAGAAATGCTTGACCGTTTTGGGGAATATCCGATTGAAGTTTCCTACCTGTTCCAAATTGCAGAAATGAAGGTTTATGCGCTATTAAATGGTGTGGAACAAGTGAAGCAAAGCAAACAGGAGGTAACCATTTTAGTGAACGAGCAGGTGACCAACACGATTGATGGAAGTAAAATCTTCCAAATCGGCAGCCAATTTGGCCGCAATGTCAACCCTGGCATGGAAGGCTCAAGACTAAAAATAGTCGTCAATATTAAAGAGTACGATACCGCCCAATGGCTTCACGTCGCCTTTGAAATGATTAAAGGGCTCCCTTTAGCAAAAAAAGGCCAGGGGAGACATGCAGGCGCTTAAAACACATCTATATCTAAAATTGAAATAATTCCTATAAATGTGAAAAAATATGTCGATTGTGTATAGAACTTTCCAGTTGAAAGATACTAAGTTCAAAGTTGGTGATGAATCGAAAAGCGGAAGCGCCTTGGCGCTGGAGCTAGACAGTTATCAAGTTCTAAAAATATGGACCATCACCAAGTTGAATAATCATCAGATGAAAGTGAGGCAACATTGGATGAAAGCAACTGGAATAGTTCGTCGAATCGATGATTTGGGTCGTGTTGTCATTCCTAAAGAAATACGCAGAACTTTGCGTATCCGTGAAGGTGATCCGTTAGAGATTTTTGTGGATCGAGACGGAGAAGTCATCTTGAAAAAGTATTCACCTATCAGTGAATTAGGTGATTTTGCAAAAGAATATGCTGAAGCCCTTTTCGATAGCCTCGGAAATCCTGTTTTGATCTGTGATCGAGACACAGTGATTTCTATGGCAGGCGGTTCTAAAAAAGAGTACTTAAATAAAAATATTAGTGATGTAATTGAGAAAACCATGGAAGAACGTAACTCAGTGCTGGTCACGCAACCAGGTGAATTGGCGTTAATCGATGGAAATGAAGAAGCTCTGACTTCTTATACTATCGGGCCAATCATTGCAAATGGCGACCCAATCGGGGCTGTAATCATTTATTCTAAAGAAGGAACTCTTGGCGAAGTGGAACATAAGGCTGTTGAAACAGCAGCTAGTTTCTTAGCGAGACAGATGGAGTCATAACGTGAAAAGACAGCCTAAGGCTGTCTTTTCTCTGTTCAATGGTTCCCAAAATGCCCTATCGTTCTATAAAACGCTTAATTTTCGGAAACAGCTTTACCGCATTATTGAAAAATAAGTCCTCGTGCGCCTCTCGAGGAATTAACTCCTGCAACAGCTGGATATATGGCTGTACTTGAACTAAAGGCCAGTCGGTTCCAAACAGAAACTTCGAGTAATCATCGGTAAAGGCCAGCGCATGTTTCAAGTGGTTAAAGAAATAGGGTGACTCCAGCTTTTTCTGCAAATCATCCCTTGTACCGACAAGAAGTCCAGATAAGTCCGCATGCATATTGCGATTCTTGTATAAAACCTCAGCGCCATCAAGGACCCACGGGTCGCCAAAGTGGGCCATCATGAAATTAATCTCTCGATATCTCACCGCCACTTCATCAAGGGTAAGCGGGTGGGCATACTTCAGCAAGCCGCGTTCCGAATACGTATCCCCGGTATGAAACACAACCGGAAGCCCATATTTCATCGCCAGCTCATAAACGGGACTGTAGACCTCATCATAGGCATAGAACGGATAGTAGCCAAGATAAATTTTTATCCCGACGACCTCCGGTTTCTCAAGCAGCGCTTCAAGTGCCGCTAACTCTTGAGCGCCTAATCGATAGGGGTTAATTCCGGGACAATAACAGATGTTTGCGGGAATCTGAGCATCTAAATCAAGACCCATCGGCGTAGCCGCTTCATAATCCGGGAAGCGGTCCGCTTTAGTCTCCGTTAAGCCCATGGCAATTCCAAGCACCACATTCGCATCGTGATACTCCTGCGATAAACCTGCGGATGAATAATCGAGCTTCGATAGATTGTTGGCCGTCTCCTTAAAGCTTGAAATATTAGAAAAATGCATATGGGCATCAATAATTCGCATCACACACATGTCTCCTCTCAGCCGCCGGTACCACTAAAGCGAATATTTTTTAAATCTTGAAGCGCATCTTCTGGGATTATCTGATTATTAAATAGATAGAAAATCGGCGTCGTCCAATATGTTTCGCCATGTCGTAAATGCAGCTTTGAAAAGACCGTATGATGGGCGACTTCTTTATTTAGATAAAAGTCCGATTTTCCCCCTCGGTAATCAGAGATGACCTGTAGTTTTTCAGAAACAGCTTCATGACCAATGGTAAAGCTTTGTTTCACATCGATTTCCATTTCACCTTTACCGAAATGCGCTTTATGACTCGGATAAGACTCGATCCAGCTATTTTCCACATTTTTAAAAGCAGCTTGGCTATACCAGCCTTCATTTTTAAAATATTGATTGGTATCTTGCAGAATTTCGGTGGTATGGCACATTACTGGTGCACCCGGCTGCAGTAAATAATATTGGTTATAAGTAAGCCCCTTAAAGGATTCATGCTTTGAAATTTGAACCTGGAGCTTGATTCCGGTCCAACAATTCCCTTTGTTGTCGGTGATGGTAACAAACTCCGCTGACCGTTCCTCTTTTCCAAGGGAATTGCTGGATATGTTTAATAATGCATTGCGAATTCCCCCGGCCCAAGGATTCCACCATGCCTTTGGCTTTAAAGCAGGAAAGGACGTATCCAGCCACTCTTGGCCCTTATAGGTCAACGAATAGAGGGCAGGGAAAAAGTCCGGAGCCGCTTTAATGCTGACCAGCCCATTATCAACCTCATACACGGGGACCCCATCTTGGACATATTGCTCAGTTTGAATCGCCGTATTGTCTGGGCAAATGATAAGAGAGTGCTGCTCCGATTGCTCCAATTTCAGGTCGGCCTGGAGCTTGAGCAGCTTTACCCTTGACCCGCCCTCGAAGTGAAGCGGAAAAACAGCTTCACTTTTTTCATCTTCTTGGGGAAACTGTTGTTTCTTTACTGCTCCCTGACCATCAATTTGAACACTAATTTCACCGTCAAGATGGGCCAGTTTCGCATTCTTATAATGAACGGTGGTCTGCTCCTGAACAAACGGATTATGATTCTCTGGGTAAAATTGTGCCGGTTGAGCGGTTGCCGCTTCAACAGCATGAACTTTTTTAAGTGCAAATGCCCTGAAAGCCTCCCAGGTCGGAAATGCCCCCATTGAAAGATAAGTCGGTTTTGTCTTTGCCACCCCATTGGCCGGGATCACCCCGAGTTTGTGTTCAAAGAATAAGAACCAATGTTCAAATTGAACTTTGGTTTCACTGCTCCAGCAAATCCCGCTTGGAAGTGCTGGACAGCGCTTGAAAATCCAATTCTCATCCAGTTTTTCACTTTGCCAATACTGAATCATTCCATCCTTCAATTCATTGACCTCAATCATCTGACCATCATAAGGAAAAACGGATCCGTACATGGTCTGGACGAAGTTATGACTGTCATTCAGCCAAACTTCCTGCTTCGTCGCCGCATCGGCAAGATTATTAATTTGATAATGATGTTCCATCAAACCTTCGGCATAAACCTTGGCAATCGAGTGTAGCTGCAGGTCCGGATATGACTGTGAATGATAAATGGCCTTTAGACAAACGGCCCCTTTTTCTTCAAAAAATTCAATGTGATCGGGCCGTTTTTTCGAGAATTCGCTTGAAAAAGGTTTACCAAGCTTCGGATAGAAAAAGAAAGGTATTTCCTCTTCAGGGGAGCCGGCGCGTCCCAAATAAAGGCGATTATCAAATTTGCTTAAGTACACATGGGCAAGACCGTTATAGGCATGCCAATAGTCGTCACACTCTCCGGTCAATTTAGCGCTCATCCCGTAAAACGCTAAGCCAATATTTTTGGAAAAATAAACTGATTCACCCGAATTTTTTATCGCTTTTATTTGTAATGGCTGCTGATAAAAGCCGTAGTCTGTTAAGCAGTACGTAATCGGAAGAAGTTTCCGTTCTTTTGCTGTTAGCGAAATTTGAACATGCTCATTTGCAAAATCAATAAAGTCTGCCTTCGGTATTGTAAACGAGAATTGCACGTCCTCATTAAAGTGATTCTCCATCTCCAAATAGAGTACTGACTCGGTTTCCAAAAAGGGCAGTTCATTCGGAATTTTCGCCTTTACCTTGGCGGGGTATTTGCTATTAATACCAAGCTTGAAAGTTGCTTCTTTCCCATTGACCGTCACTTTAGCGGCCACAGTTGGATGAGTGCGCCAAATATTTTGTTCTTCGGTAATTTCAGCGACATAGAATCTGCCCTCGACAATCTCTGAATCCATCACTGTCAGCTGCTTCGCAAAATCAAAGTGGATATTCTGATCGTCGAAACCTTCGATGGCAATAGTTAACGGCTCATTCGTTTTGTTTTCTATCTTGAAATGAATCGGGTATTCTGCACCGAAAATCAAGTCCTGCTGTTCAATCGAGGCAGAGAGTAAATATTCGTCCGTTTCAATCAATCTTAGACCACGGCCTTTGCGTTCATATTCTATCCTCAGCCGCTCGCCGTCCTTCTCCCATTTGTACTCATAGAAATCAAAGCCATTTTCTTTCCTGCCATCGGGCTTCACTTCAATTTCCATTTTACGGTCATGATACCAATCCGCTTTTTCAAAAAAGCCTTGGACGGCCTCTGTAGTGAGTACCGAGGGGATGAAGTTCATGAGATGAACGGTGTCATCGCGGTTTTCCCAGAAGAATCCGCATTTTTTATACAAGGGAACGGCCTTTATATTGCCACCCCAAGTATAGAGGTCGAGTCTAGGCCAGCCCAACTCAATGGTTCGTTTGACGGCCTTTAGCACCAGCTGCTTGCCAATCTTTTTTCCTTGATACTCTTCGCGTACGTTTAGCAACGGGATATAGAGAGCACCGCTATCCTCCCGATACTCACTGACACCGCAATATCCGGCGACACCATTTTCATCCATTGCTAAATACGTATTTAGATTAATCGAATTCTCTTCCTGCTGCCGAATAGTCTCCGCGGTCGAAATATCATTCCCGCCGCCCCAGCCTTCACGGCTATGATTCCACATATCGGCGACCTTTTCAGCTAAATCATGACGATATTCTACAATTTTCATTTGTTAACTCCTCATCCATTTCGTATTTTTTACCTAACCATCCTCGATTACCTCAACGTTTGAAAAATTAGTTAACTGAAAAATGATCATGCTAAAAACCCCCTTTCGTAATTTAGGAAAAATAAAAGACCCTGCAGCTACAAGGTCTTTCCTTCACAAAGCGTGAATCCATTAAACAAAGCGGCTTTTTACCGTTTCGTTAGAACAGGATGGTAGACTAGTAGGAATGTACAGGTTATTGATCATTAAATTAAGCTGTGACACTTTCGAAACCATCCTGTACACCTCCTTCTAAAGGTAATTCCTACCACAAAGATAATTATATGATAGAGTATTTGGAAAAGTAAATTAATTTAATTGGTGCTCGCCGGGATATATTGGTTTAATAAATCCAATCGAACTTATTGGAGCCCATTCTGTTTGAAAACTTAGGCAAAAGGTATCCAATCATCCGTATTGGAGCCCGTTCCGTTTGAAAACTTGGGTAAAAGGTATCCAATCGGTCTTATTGGAGTCCATTCTGTTTGAAAACTTGTGCAAAAGGTATCCAATCGGTCTTATTGGAGCCCATTCTGTTTGAAAACTTGTGCAAAAGGTATCCAATCATCCGTATTGGAGCCCGTCCGCCGGAAAAGTCGTAGAAAAGGTACCCAAATGTCCTTATTGGAGCCCGGCCAAGTTGTTCTCCATTATCCATTAAAACCCCCACTATGCTATAATTACCTCTAGTTTAGTTAGTAGGTGATGCAATGAAATCCGTGAATCATTCAACTGCGCTTTTTAAAGGCGCGTTTATTTTAACAATTGCCGCACTCGTTACGAAAATATTAAGTGCGTTTTACCGTATTCCTTTTCAAAACATCGTCGGGGATATTGGTTTTTACATATATCAGCAGGTATATCCGTTTTATGGATTGGCGATTGTCCTGTCGACCACAGGCTTTCCGGTGGTGATTTCGAAGCTTTACGCGGAACAAAAGGAGAACGGGGATGATGAAAAATCCCGCTTGCTTCTCCTCGTATCCTTTGTTTATTTACAGATTATCGGCATCCTTTGTTTCCTCATCCTCTATGGCGGGGCTGGACAAATTGCCGGCTGGATGAAGGACCCGCAATTAGCGATATTATTAAGAGTTGTCTCCATAGTGTTTTTGGTCTTTCCGTTTGTTGCACTATTAAGAGGGTATTATCAAGCCATTGGCGAAATGGTCCCAACGGCGTTATCGCAAGTCGGGGAACAAACGATTCGCGTGTTAACAATCATTTTTCTAGCTTCTCTTTTCGTGGAAAAAGGCTATTCCCTCTATTTTGTCGGCAGCGGGGCGATGGTTGGCTCGATTACCGGGAGTATGATTGCGAGCCTCATTTTGTTTATGTTTGTCCGGAAACGTAAAGAATGGAAAGTAATGGCTCCAAGCAGGGGGATGTTGCAAAACAACTCGTTGGAAGTGAAACGGATTGTAAAAATGCTCACTTTTCAAGGACTGTTAATTTGTTTAAGCGGAATGCTTATGATCTTTATGCAGCTTGCAGATTCGTTAAATTTATACTCCTTACTTGTAGCAAACGGCACGGAACAAGATCTCGCTAAAAGCTTAAAGGGGGTATTCGACCGCGGTCAGCCATTAATCCAATTAGGAACAATCGCTGCAGCCTCAATGTCATTAACACTTGTACCGCTCATAAGCCGTGAGCGATTATCCGC
Organism: Neobacillus soli NBRC 102451; assembly: GCF_001591665.1. Classification (GTDB taxonomy): domain Bacteria; phylum Bacillota; class Bacilli; order Bacillales; family Cytobacillaceae; genus Neobacillus; species Neobacillus soli. The sequence continues at coordinate 12,059 of NZ_BCVI01000089.1, forward strand.
GAAACCAGATTTTTTAAATCATAAAATTCAAGTAGCGATTAAGGTGAGCATTGTCATCGGACTTGGAGCTTCAGCAGGTTTATGGGCGATTATCGGACCCACCAATGTGATGCTGTTCGAAAATGCCAACGGTTCAGGGGTATTAGGGGTGCTTGGTTTTGTTATTCTATTTACCTCGATTATTTCAACAATCATTGCCATTATGCAGGGACTCGGCAGTCTGCTTTATCCTGCAATAGCCGTGGTGATCACCTTTCCGCTGAAATATATTTTAAACATGGTCTTCATTCCATTATTCGGAACGATGGGGGCGGCAATATCTTCGCTTCTTGCCTTAGGATTGGTCACGGTTTTCTTATTGCTAAAATTTAAAAAAGTAATCGCCATCCGGCTGTTTCCATCACGTTTTTTAAGAATAGTGCTAACAGCAGCAATCACAATGGTTTTGTTTTTAAAAGGCTATTTATTTTTAACAAATTACCTTGTTGCCACAATTGGGTCAGACCGGCTGGGAGCAGCGATGCAATCGGTAACTGCTGTTTCGCTCGGCGGCATCATCTTTTTAGTAATCATCATCAGGGGGAACGTATTTCTTGAAGAAGATTTGGAGTTTTTCCCATTTGGAAGCAAATTACTTCATTTTCTCCCTCGAAAGGAAAGGAATTAACCAATGATTAAAAAAATTGAAATCGTCGGATTGGGAGCAGGCGACCTTGAGCAGCTCCCGGTTGGCGTCTATAAGAAACTACTTAAAGCACCGCAGCTATTTTTACGAACGAAAGAACATCCAGTCATTCCTGAACTCGAGAAAGAAGGACTATCCTATACCTCTTTTGACAGCGTGTATGAAAAATACGATCAGTTTGAAGCCGTATATGAGGAAATCGCCAAGACATTATTGAAACTAGCGCAAACGGAAGCGGTGATTTACGCTGTTCCGGGACACCCGCTTGTTGCCGAGCAGACAGTGCAGCTCCTTTTGGAATACGGACCAAAGGATGGTGTGGAAATTATCATTGGCGGCGGGCAGAGCTTTCTTGATGCCCTCTTTGCTTCATTGAAAATTGACCCGGTAGAAGGGTTTCAATTGCTCGATGGCACGGCGCTCACAGCCTCCCAGCTGCAAATCGACCAGCATATCATTATTAGCCAGGTATACGACCAATTCGTGTCCTCGAATGTAAAGCTAACATTGATGGAGAAATTACCGGATGATTACCAGGTGTATATTGTAACAGCAGCAGGCAGTAAACAGGAGCACATCGAAAAACTGCCCTTGTATGAATTGGACCGAAATGTCTCAATCAATAACCTCACATCTGTCTATGTCCCGCCAGTGACAGAAGAGGAAATTTTATTAAAGGATTTCTCGAAGCTGCGCGCGATTATCGCTGAATTAAGGGGTCCAAATGGCTGCCCATGGGATAAGGAACAAACCCATGAGTCATTAAAAAAGTACTTAATTGAAGAAACCTATGAAGTGATTGAAGCAATTGACAAGGGGGATATTGATCACTTAGTTGAAGAACTTGGCGATGTCCTGCTTCAAGTCATGCTCCATGCCCAAATTGGCGCAGATGATGGTTATTTTTCGATTGATGATATTATTGAGGGATTATCAGCGAAAATGATCCGGCGCCATCCTCATGTTTTCGGAACTGGAAAGGCAGCGAATGCTGAAGAGGTAGTTCAAAATTGGCAGGAAATTAAAAGGCAGGAAAAAGGGGAGCTTGCCCCGGTTTCATTACTTGAAGGTGTTTCGAAATCACTTCCAAATTTAATGCGGGCCTATGATTTGCAAAAAGTAGCGGCAAAGGTTGGCTTTGATTGGCAGGAAATTACGCCTGCTTTGGAGAAGGTGAAAGAAGAGCTCGAAGAATTCATCCTTGAATTAGATGGAACAGAAGAAGGAATGCGGCGGGCAAAGGGGGAATTTGGCGATTTATTATTTGCCTTTGTCAATGTGTCAAGATTCCTAAAAATCCATCCGGAAGAAGCATTGTTTGAAACAAACGAAAAGTTCACGCGTCGGTTTCGATACGTGGAGAAAATGGTCGGGCTGAGCGGCAGGTCATTTGAAGAACATACGCTCAAACAGCTTGATCAGTATTGGGATGAGGCAAAATTAAAAGGATTATAGAATTGGGGGATATCTGTTATGCGGTTAGATAAGTTTTTAAAGGTATCAAGATTAATCAAAAGAAGGACATTAGCAAAGGAAGTATCCGATCAAGGCAGGATTGAAATCAATGGAAAAGAAGCGAAGGCTAGTTCGACCGTTAAAGTAGGGGATGAATTAACGATTCGTCTGGGGCAAAGAAAGGTTACGGCGAAAATTGACCGGATCCAAGAAACATCCCGCAAAGACGAAGCGGCAGAAATGTATACCATTATAAAAGAAGAGAAATTTGGTTCAGCTGACAGCCTATAAGATTGGCTTGGTCTATTTTCTTTATTCTTCACATACAAATGTACAAAAGGGTTGTACAACTGATTGTGAGGGATGATAATGAGTCAATATTATGAAGGCAATCAAACAAAGAGTAGTGTTCCAGACCACGATGTCATCATGAGAGGGAGAAAGCTGCTTGAAATTACCGGAGTAAAACAGGTAGAAAGCTTTGATAATGAAGAATTCTTATTGGAAACGTCGATGGGGTTTTTAGCCATCAAAGGGCAAAACCTGCAAATGAAAAATCTTGATGTGGAAAAGGGGATTGTTTCGATTAAGGGGAAGATTTTTGACTTAGTTTACCTAGACGAACAGCACGGGGAGAAAGCTAAAGGATTCTTTAGTAAGTTATTCCGATGACCCTTTCCACGCAATTTATCACCATGCTTTCGATGATTGGCATGGGGGCATTGTTTGGCGCCATGTTTGATACGTACCAGCGGTTCTTAAACCGTCCGAAAAGGAAGCAGTGGCTTGTATTTATTAATGATTTACTATTTTGGATAATCCAAGCTGTGGCTATCTTTTATACCTTATTCTTAGTGAATAATGGAGAATTAAGGTTTTATATCTTCCTTGCGCTCCTATGCGGTTTTGCGGCGTACCAAAGCATCTTAAAAGGAATTTACCAACACCTGCTTGAGCTGTTGATCAATACAATCATCGCTGTTTACAACTTTATCAAAAGGACCCTTTATCTAATCATATATAAACCCATCCTTAGTCTTATCCAGTTGGTTGTTATTATTGTTCTTTCGATTGGCAGGGGGCTTTTAGCCCTCGTCAAGGTTGTTAGTAAAGTTTTAGTATTTATTCTAAAGGTAATCTTCGTACCAGTGCAAAGAATATTGTTGATTATTTGGAAACTTTTGCCGAAAGGTATTAAAAAAACCGTCGAGAAGTTATATAATAAAACGGCAGGAAATTTTAATAAGATATGGAATTATTTTAATAAGTGGATAGATAAATGGAAAAAGCGAAAAGAGTAAGGAGGGGAAGGGAAATGGGAGCGGAACCGAAAAAAACTGTCTCAAAGATCCAGACAACCTATGTCGAGCAGAAAGAATATGCGGAAATTGCTTCAGCCAGGAAAAGAAAATTGTTACTCAGACGCCTATCAATGTTTTTAGTCTTTGCAAGCGTACTATCATATTTGATGATTTCAAGCTATCTTTCCCAAACCACTAAGCTCAATGCTAAATTGGCCCAAAAGAAGCAATTTGACAACCAGCTTGTGGAACTAACAAAGCAGCAAAGTATTTTGAAAGAGGAAATAATTAAATTAAATGACAATGATTACATTGCCAAGCTGGCCAGAAAAGAATTCTTTTTCTCCAAAAATAATGAAATCATCTTTAATATTCCCGAAGAGAAAAAGAAAAATTGACCAATTTTTAGTCATATTGACACTAATTTTTTTCTTTCTGTATACTATAGAATTAGATTGATTTTTTATACTTTTAAGGAGGAGCATTCTTTTTATGTCAATTGAAGTGGGCAGCAAGTTACAAGGAAAGGTAACAGGGATAACGAATTTCGGAGCGTTTGTGGAGTTGCCTGGGGGCTCAACGGGACTTGTACACATTAGTGAGGTTGCTGACAACTATGTTAAAGATATTAACGACCATCTTAAAGTTGGCGAGCAAGTTGAGGTAAAAGTCATCAATGTTGAGAAGGATGGAAAAATTGGGCTATCGATTAAAAAGGCAAAGGACCGACCGGAAGCATCACCGCAAAGATCCCATTCCCAACGTCCTCGTCAAGGCAGACCAAACGATCGCAATATTGCCAGACCGGAAAACTTTGAATCTAAAATGGCAAAATTTCTGAAAGATAGTGAAGATCGTTTAACTTCCCTAAAGCGGCATACGGAGTCCAAGCGTGGAGGAAGAGGAGCTCGACGGGGTTAACTTGCTGCATAGTAATAACTTAGATATGGCCGGTTTTACGAATATCTACTATACAAGGGCAGGTCTAAACGACCTGTCTTTTTTGTCATACTTAAAAAGGGTGTCAGGCACCATGTGAAAAATTCACATGGTGCCTGACACCCCTATTCTACGACTTGTCCAGCTCCAGCGCCC
>NZ_BCVI01000090.1 GCF_001591665.1 Neobacillus soli NBRC 102451
AGGCTTTCATTTACCCTAATCAAATAAATTAATTAGTTTCGGTCAATGAAAGAGGCATCATTTTCCCCTACACGGGCAAAAAAGAGTGAAAGTGTTTTTAACAACGCCTTCTTTTTTAACACATAAATAAAGCTCTGGATGCTAGTCACCCAGCACTTATTTATTTGCGACTTCCGCTGAAAAATATGGGAGCATCGTCTACATCTTTTAGCCATCGATGCTCGGGAGCATTTCTATCTTTCTTAATCCAAACATCCCCTTCTATTCCCTTTCGATACCAGGTTAAATAGGACCCAACCACTTGAGGTCGAAGGTCTCTCTCGCTCTTCTTTGGGAAAGAGAATTGCTTCTGTTCTCCTGACTTTATATTTACGACATATAAAGTTGAAAACATGGTTGGAACAGGTCCCTCTTTCCACTTTTTATTTTCCTTTGCACGAGCAACAATCACCTCATCCGGGGATAGCCATTCAAGATCAAGGTCAACATATCCTTTAGGTGTGTATTCCTTTTGTTGCTTTGAGATGGGAATGTCGGCAACCGTTGTTTTTTTATCTTGAACAAGGAATCTGCCTTCACCAGAAATGTAAGCTAATTTATTTTCAATAGGAGACCATTTCATCCAATCTTTATCTATCAGCATTTTCCCCACCGATTGAAAGTGTTTCCCGGCATGCGATAGTACACATAGTGTATTGCTATCATTGGACAATGACGCTGTTGGTATAGCAAGAAAACTGACCCATTTATGGTCTGCACTCCACTTAAAAAGAGCCGCATCTATCGCAAATAAATCAGCTTCATCAGTTTTAATGGTATAGAAAGGCTTAATCTTTTTAGTATTAAGGTTTGCATTTGCTGGTAGTTTGAAAAGATGAATCGGTTCCCAGCCAGTAGGCAGCAAATTGGATTATGATGAAACGATGAATTCCTTTCCGTTTGGAAACCAGACAAAATCACTCACCCCAAGGGAAACATTCTCAAATCCCATTGGGCGCCCATTCTCTATTTTTGTAATATTAAGTAAGCCACGGTCAGTGTAAGCCAGTTGATTGGAGATAGGCGACCATTTAAAATTTCTTGTTTCTACCGTGGTCACGTATGGCTGATAGCTTCCTTTTTGATTTGTATCATAGATAAACAAAGAGGTCTTTTCTCCATTTTCGTAACCACCTAAATAGGCAATGAATCGACCATCGTGTGACCACTTCGGAGAAGAAACATTCCGGTCTGTTGTAAGTTGCGATTCTTTATCACCCTCAATCATCCAAAGCTGATGATCTCTAATGAAAGCTGCTTTTAGTGGCACTTTGGCCTCAGCAAACGGTGAAAAAGTCAGAAAGCTTATCATAAAATAAATAAGAGCCTCAATCCCATCAATCATCCCTCCTAATAATAGGATGTCCGGATTAAGAATTATGATTTCACTAATTTATCTATTTCACATCTTTAAGCTGCCTGTGCTACCATCATTGGGAAGAAAAAATTCGGCGGAAAATTTTGAAGTATAGCACAACTTCATTCATTTTGGTAAAATCATCTAAAAGAGCTGGGGGAAATCCATGATTACATATCCACATATAAAAAAGGGTGCCACAATTGGAGTAACCGCACCTTCATCAGGTGTTCCCACTGAATTACATGAACTACTCAAACTTGCATGCAGCCAAATGGAGCGGAGAGGATTTCGGATTAGCTGTGGAGATACGGTTTGGACGCAAAACAAGGCCAAATCTGCCCCTGCCCTAAAACGTGCCGAAGAATTTAATGCAATGATGGACGAAAGTGAAATCGACATCATCATCCCACCATGGGGCGGCGAGTTATTAATTGAAATTCTCGAACATATTGACTATGAAAATATAAAAAACAAGTGGGTATTAGGCTACTCCGATATTAGCGGACTTTTATTAGCCATCACTTTAAAGACAGGAATTGCGACGGCTCATGGCACAAATCTAATCGATTTAAGAGGAGAATTTTCAGACGAAACAACAGCTATGTGGCAATCCGTTTTATCGACAAACACGGGAGAAACTGTTCTTCAACATTCCTCAGACAACTATCAAAAGGAATGGCAGCACGATCATCCTTCTCCCTGTGTTTTTCATTTGACCGAACAAACCTCTTGGAAAACTGTCTCCAATCGCAAAGTGAAGTTACAGGGCCGTTTACTTGGCGGTTGTATAGACATTATCAGACATCTGGTGGGTACGCCATTCGGTGATGTGCAGAACTTTAGAAAACAACATATCCATGGTGAGCCTGTCATTTGGTATTTAGAAAACTGTGAAATGAACACAGCTGACCTACGTAGATCTTTGGTACAAATGAAGTTAGCCGACTGGTTTGACCAATGTGAAGGACTGCTGTTTGGCCGAAGTCCTGCCAATATGCCCGTGAATAACTATACGGTTGAAGATGTTTACAAAGACCTTGCTGACGAACTCGAAATTCCGATTATTTATGATATCGATTGCGGCCATGTTCCCCCGCAGATTACCTTCATTAACGGGGCTTATGCAGAGGTGGAAATCGCAGAAGGTAAAGGAACCGTATGGCAAACTTTTCGGCCGTAATTGACCGGAGCAAGTTTTTTCATTACTTTAAGGGGGGCATTAACTTGAAAGGGAAAATGAGATTCATCATGGCCATGCTCATTTTTGGGAGCATCGGGGTATTTGTAAAAAAGATTGATCTGACTTCAAGTGAAATTGCCTTTTTACGGGGAGTAATTGGTAGTCTATTCCTGCTCCTTGCCAGTTTCCTAGTCAAACATAAGCCGTCGTTTAAAGCGTTAAAAGAAAATGCCGTTCTGCTCCTGCTTTCGGGGGTGGCGATTGGCTTTAATTGGATCTTTCTCTTTGAATCCTATCGGTATACGACAATTTCCAACGCCACCATTAGCTATTACTTTGCTCCAATATTTGTGATGATGTTGGCACCATGGATTCTGAAAGAAAAGCTAACAAGTGTAAAGGTTGTTTGTATCATCGCAGCCATGATTGGTCTATTCTTAATCGTCAATCCTGGAGCAGGCGATTCGGGCGGGTCACAGAATCACGCAACAGGTATTTTCTATGGCCTTTTAGCGGCAGCGTTTTATGCAAGTGTGGTATTAATGAATAAATTTATCAAAAATTTATCTGGGTTTGAAATTACGTTAGTGCAATTGATGGCAGCCGCTTTGGTCCTGTTACCGTATGTATGGTGGCAAGAGAATCTGACCTTTACCGGATTAAACTCAACATCGATTATATTTATTCTTATACTCGGTATTGTGCATACGGGGTTTGCCTATTTTTTATATTTCACGTCCTTCCAAGAGTTAAAAGGGCAAACGATTGCCGTTCTTAGCTACATCGATCCCATTTCCGCCGTCATCATCGCAGCGATTTTCTTAAGAGAAGGCATGACTCTGATTCAAATAATTGGCGGTGCCCTTGTACTCGGCTCTACTTTTTTAAGTGAAAAACTGGAGTTAAAATCCGCGAAAAAAGCGCAGACACCCACTACATCACCGTAGTGGGTGTTCTCGTTTATTTTGGAAAAAGCGAAGCATCACAAGTATAACGGTTTCATATTAATGGAAATAAACCAAATAACCATTTACATTATATTACATATATACTAAAATATAATTGAGTAAAAAATATTTTAGTAAAAAATAATTTATTAAAAGGAGGGAAAGTTTGAACATGAGCCTATTAGATATTTATTTACAGAAAAACGAAAAGAAACGATACGATGTATACAAAGAAACTGGAATAAGTCAGCAAATGCTTTCAAGCGTAAACAAGAAAAATGTCAGCAGTTATTCAGTCAAAACGATTCAAGCTATCGCGAAAACAGTCAAGAAAAGTGAAGGGACTGTGCTTGACGAATTATTACGGTTAGAAAATGAAAATGCTTATTTCGAAGTTTTTAATGCTGAAGATTTACTATTAGCCTTTGAAAATAAGGAATCGTATATTGTAATCAAAGGCGAATATAAAAAGGAAATGGAGGAATTAGCCAAATCACAACTTTCAGAAACAGAAACATTAGGTTTAGAATTAGGCTCTGCTGGATTGGTGACTGTTTTTGCAGAAGTAATTATGCAATTAGTAGATTTATTCATTAATAAAAATGATGACAAAAGGAAAATTGAGAGCCAAGTCCGTAAATATAAATTTAAAAAGGTTAATAAAAATGAAATCCTTTTGTATTTGCGCCAATTAGATTATTGAAATCCAAATTTCACAAGAAACCACCTTGTGAATTTGGATGTGATTTGTTCAGATTTTAAATTCTTTTAACAAGCATCCCCTCAATGTCAGCAACATTTAATTCAGCGAAAATTGGTTTTAATTCAAGTAAGCTATCGATTATTATATCTGCTTGTGCGAGTTCATCCTCTTGAGCAAAATCAAACTTACAGCCAATCGAAATTAGCCTATTGTTTTTTGCAGCGTTAATATCTGATAATCGATCGCCGATTACGGCGCCCTTTTCCATTTGGTATTTCATTAAGATTGATTTGACTAAATCAGCTTTATCTTGAGTTGGAATTTGTTGAATACTGAATGTTTCCATCACCCATTTATCTAGGTTGTAATAATCCACTATTGTTTTTAAGTATTCTCTTTGCCCGTTACTGGCTATGTATATGGAACAATTATTATTTTTTAGATAATCGAATACTTCCTCTACATGCGGATATAGAGCGCCATTTCCCTCATTAATATTCGCGACCAATTTCTCATGGAAAAATTCATTTGCTTGTTCTCGGACCTCGTTTGAATGTGTAGGTAATAGGGTTTCCCATACAACTGGTAAAGAAACTCCCATTATTTCACGATATTTTTCAATCGGGGTTTCTTTTTCCCATAATTGCATAGTTCTTAACTGATTAAATGTATCTTCAAGTGATATTTCTAAAATTTTGTTCGTTTGAAATAGTGTCCCATCCAAATCGAATATCAACGCAAGCGTCATTCTGTTCTCCCCTTTAACGTTTCAAAAAAACTCTACTCATCAACTTAGCAAACTGCTGCTTCACGAATTCGGATAAGTTGCTTGCAAAAACTGGACGGATTGCTTAATTAGCTCCTGTAACACAGCCATATCGATGTCTGCTACCTTATTGATGTAGACACAGCCTTTTCCTGTCGTATGTTTTCCAAAGTCCTTAAGCAATTCCTCCCGTTTTGTCTCACCCGGAGCAAAGTACAAACTAATTTTTGCCTTTCGCGGCGAAAACCCGACTAAAGGGGCATCTCCTTCATGACCCGATTCATATTTATAATGATAAGAACCAAACCCAATAATACTTGGTCCCCACATTTTCGCGTCATATCCTGTCGTTTCCGTAAAAATATCTACTAGTTTATAGGCGTCCTCACGCTTTTTCGGACTTTCGACATTCTCAATAAACTCCACGACACTATGATCCGTTTCCTTTGTCTTTTGCTGATAGGCCATAATAATCACTCCTAGTCTTTCAATTAATTGATTAATACTCAAATACATTATTGGCAAATGGAACAAAATACAGACAATGATTAATCCTTCAGGGAATTTTCCTTCTTATTAATGGATTGGGTCCATCCATTAACAGAAAAAGCACAACAAACTGCAAAAAATAATACGGCACCGAACCAGAATGTAACGTTTTCAGGAAGCAGTTTAATGAACGGAATCGAAAAATACCCAGTATTTTTTAGGTAGGCTCCTATTAAATTGCTGATAATTAGGAGCCCCCCAAGGAACAGTACTTTTACAACCAAATCCTTTATTTTGAATTTCGACCCCTTATCCCATTGTAAAAGTAAAATAAACGCTATGATTCCCAAGATACTGCTCAACGAATCCCCCCCTAACTTTTTCATTTACCTGGCAAGCTCCCTTTTTCTCTTTTTGGTCAATGGGATGATCTTTCATTTACCGTGAAGGCTTATTTTTTCTCTTTTCGGTCAATGAAACGGTCCTTCATTTACCGTGAAGGCTTATTTTTCCTCCTTTCGGTCAATGAAACGGTCCTTCATTTACCGTGAAGGCTTTTTTTTCCTCTTTTCGGTCAATGAAACGGTCCTTCATTTACCGGGCAGACTCCCTTTTTCTATTTTCGGTCAATGAAACGCTTGTAGGCCATTGTTTATATATAAAATTCTTGCGCTAAAGGTTAATTAACAATTTATGATTTTCAATTATTTTGATGGCGGATTTCATTGATTCATTTGATAGTTTGTTTTTGTTTGTACTTTTTAAAATAGTTTCCAATTTATCGCATAATTTAATTTGTTTAATGTGGGCATCCGTTTGCTTTAAGGCATATGAAAGAGCTATTAATGGCCTTTTATTCTCAGCGACAACACCTTTATTGTCCTTTACTATATACCACACATTATTTTCCTTAACTGCTTTTAACTCGACTCTAGATGGCTTTTTTTCTTCTTTTATGTAATTCCTGCTTAATGAATGGGCATCCTGTAAATACTTTTTATCTTTAGCTTCATCTTTAAAATTAATTTTAATCAGTGGTCTAGCTTGATTTGTTTTATTACAATGATAGATAGGGTAATCAGAATGTCTTGAAATTAACTCCAGATAAAGGTTTCTTATATGTAGGAAGTAATTATTAGACTCTTGTTTAGCAAAAAAATTGCTTCTAGTAAACTCTGTATTTTCGTTATACAGCAGAGTACTATATAGTTTTTGATTATCCGTGTAAATATCTATTATTTCATTTTTATGTAAATCGTTTTCCCTGATTATTTCCAATGTTTTCTCAAGTGCATATCCTTCTGCTATACTTGAAGAAGGATTATTATGCTCCACCTTAAAATGATGCTTTTCAATAAAGCCAAATTCATTCACTTTAACAATACCTGCACCTATCATATTATCTTTCGTTGAGCCATCAATATAAAACTCTATCACTCTTTACACCCGCTTTTCTTTCATATCCATTATTGACATAAATCGAATACCAGCTTCATTAACTTCCTCGTTAGTTGTCTTATGTAAATTTTAGCATATTATACCTTTTAAGGAAGCATATAAAAATATTGAACATTTGTAATAAAAGAGAAAAAATGAAACTACCTGTTAAAACACAGCAGAAATTGACAGGATTAAATTTATTCTTGCTGTTAGTATCTATTTAAGGGGTGAGCAATATGGGATGGGTCGAGTCATTGCAGAGGGCAATCGATTATATGGAGGAGCATCTACTGGATGATCTTTCTATGGAAGATATAGCGAAACAAGCGCATGTATCCGAATTTCACTTTCAACGTACTTTTACCATTTTAACGGATATCTCTGTAGGAGAATATCTTCGGCGCAGACGGTTAACACTGGCTGCCCAGGAACTCTCTAATACAGGCTGCAGAATTATTGATATTGCCTTGAAATATGGCTACGATACTCCCGAGGCTTTTTCAAAAGCATTTCGCAGACAGCATGGCCTAACACCCAGTCAAGCCCGAAATAACACTGGAAAGCTAAAATCGTACAACCGCCTGAGCATTCAGGTGACATTGAAAGGAGCAGAACCTATGAAATATAAAATTGTCGAAAAAGAAAGTTTCCATGTAGTTGGTGTCAAGCGAGAATTTTCATGTGTTAATGGGGAGAATTTAGCTGGGATACCCAAAATGTGGGATGATGTCCATGTTGATGGAACCAACGACTTATTATTCAGTTTGAATAATGGGGAAATGAAAGGTGTCATTGGAGTATGTGTCGATAAGCGAGACATACAATCGCAATTAATGGATTACTGGATTGCTACAGAACATGATGGGGCCACCCCTGTAGGTTTATCGGAGCTTGAATTACCTGCGTCTAAGTGGGGCGTATTTGAAGTTCACGGTCCAATGCCAGATGCCATTCAGAAAGTATGGAAACAAATCTTCTCCGAATGGTTCCCATCCAGCCATTACGAGCATGCAGGCACACCTGAGTTAGAAGTTTATTCAGACGGAAATCCATCGAGCCCTGATTATTACTCGGAAATTTGGATTCCATTAATGTAAAAAATTAATTGTATGTCTTTTAAATCAAACGTTTGATTAATCTCTGCAGTGCATAACTATCAAGGGTCAGGTGATATGATCAAACGTTTGATTAGTTTTTTGGGGGATTAAAGGTTATTCTTCTTAAGTAGAAAAAATTTAGTTGAAGGATGATTTGCACAGAGTGGTGGTTTGCCTCAAAATACGCCCCTTTTTTACATTTCGGCAAAAACTGCCGAAATTCAAGAAGTGACCAGACTTGTGGTTATACCTGAAGATGTCTTTTGAATATGGCTAATTCTCTTTCATTTTTGACTGTCTTTTCCCAAATGTGGTCCTGGTCTGCTCTCATATCAATAAGAACTCTTTTAATATCAGTAATATCACCTTTCATACTCGAAAGATCTTCCCTCATTAAATGTTGTTCTTGAGCCAAAGATTGTATATCCTGATGCATTATTTGTTGTTCCTGCCGCATTGTTTGTTGTTCCTGCAGCATTGTTTGTTGTTCCTGACTCATGTTTTGCAACTTCTGATTCATATTACCCACTATTGAAATTAAACTTGTTAACATTTCTTCCATTCTGTCTACTTTCTTTTCCACTTCCAATCCCTCCTTTCTTTTCTTCATTATACTAGTTCACCATTAAATTGACCATGCCAAATGAAGGATGGTTATGACAAACTTCGACCATTTCCCCCTATAAACAAGGTCCAGATAAGGGTAAAGAAATTTACCGCTCTCTCTGTACTTCTTTGTTCTCTTAATGCTAAAGTATAAATAGGAGCTCATATGCGAAAACTTTCAAGTGTAACTTAACTAGTAGATAGGGAGAGAAGCAAATGATTAATAAAATCGGTCAAATTATGCTTTATGTTAATAACCAAGATGAGACAGTGAAATTTTGGACTGAGAAGGTTGGATTTAGCGTTATTTCTGAGCAAGATAACGGCCAAGGAATGCGCTGGATTGAAATTGCGCCAACCAAGGAAGCAGAAACGAGTATCGTTCTTCACAGTAAGGAATTAATTGCTAAAATGCAGCCTGAATTAAATCTTAATACACCTTCGTTAATGTTTTTCTCGGAAAATATTGATCAATTATATAAAGACCTTCAGGATAAAAATATCACAGTCGGACAAATGGTCACTATGCCAGGTGGTAAAGTCTTTAACTTTGCTGATAACGAAGAAAATTACTTTGCCGTTATGGAAAAAAAGTAAACCGGATAATAAAGAGTTGCTCATGAGCAGCTCTTTTTCTTACTTTCGAGATCAGTCCCCCGTCACTATGAAACTTTTGATTAGTCTTTTCAGCCCATATGCATGATTCCATTCATCTTTGGTAAAGTAAAAAGCAATTCGTTTTTGAAATGAGGGATTTTTATTAATATATTGTGGGATTTCGATGGGACTCTTTTTGACACCTATCCAGCTCTTGTTGACGGATTTATTCGCCTAAGCCAACAAGAACTCAACCGCAGCGAGGTTTTAGATTGGCTAAAGGTGGATTCCATAACTGCATTTAAACACTATGGAATTGACATGAGCCAAAGGGAAGAATACCAAAAGCTACATAGTTATTATTCAAAAATGAACAGCAGACCGTTTGAGCATTTAGAGGATGTTTTATCTTCAGTTGATAATAATATTATTGTGACTCATCGAGATAAGGAATCCACTACTTTTCTTCTTGAAAAATTCAATTTAGCAAAATACTTTAGAGAAATTGTATCCGTTGAAGAACAGGGATTCACTAGGAAGCCTCATCATTCTTCGTATGAGTATGTCTTAAAAAATCACCAAATTGATTTGGTTGTGGGTGACCGTGATTTAGATTTGATTCCTGCTAGAAATTTAAATATTAAAACCGTTGCCTTTCAAAATCAAAACATTGAGGCGGATTTTTATATTGATAGCTATGCAGATTTTATTCCTTTAGTCCTTCAACCTCTCCAGGACAAAACAAAGCTGTAAAAAAGCACCATTATGATATAATTTTAGAAGGTTTGTTTTTCAGAGAGGAGTTCTGTTAGTGGAGTTACAAAAGTCTAGTGCTCATACAAAATCAACATACACTTTTTTGCTTGTTACGGGGATTATTCTTGTAGCCTTTAATTTGCGCCCAGCGATTACATCATTAGGACCGTTAGTTGGTATGATTCAGGAGGATGTTGGATTAGCCCATTGGAGTGCAGGCTTATTAATGAGTTTGCCTTTAATTGTGTTTGCCCTCATGTCACCCATTGTTCCCAAACTGGCCAATCGGTTAACAAATGAGCGGACTTTACTAATAGGTTTAATCCTTCTATTAATTGGTCTAGGAATTCGCTCGATCCCTATGACGTTTTTTCTTTTCTCCGGGACTCTTCTTGTTGGAGCAGGTATAGCGATTGGAAATGTTCTTTTGCCCGCCGTTTGTAAGGATAAATTCCCACACAAATTCGGTCTAATGACAAGTGTTTATTCAACCTCAATGGGATTGATTGCCTCATTAGCCTCAGGAGTTAGCGTTCCTTTAGCAGAAGGTTTAACCCTTGGCTGGCAGGGAGCCCTGATTGTTTGGGGGATACCGGTAGTTGCAGCAATCTTGGTTTGGGTTTTTCTTCTCAAATTTAATCAAGGCAGTCAAAAAGATGCAAACAGGATTAGCTCTAGCTCTAGTCAAATCTGGCGTTCACCTCTTGCCTGGCAAATCGCCATTTTTATGGGGTTTCAGTCCTTTTTATTTTACGTAACGATCTCTTGGTTGCCTGAAATCTTACATAGTCACGGTATGAGTATGGGAGCTGCAGGTTGGATGCTTTCATTTACCCAAATAGTAGGATTACCGGCTAGTTTCTTCATCCCTGTTATCGCAGGACGTTTTCGTTCCCAAATATGGATCGCCTGCATGTTAAGTCTGTGCTCATTGGTTGGTTACGGAGGATTACTATTAGGCTCATCGTACCCCATTTTCATCGTAAGTATTGTTTTTATTGGGATTGGTTTGGGAGGAAGCTTTCCATTAGCTCTAAGCTATATCGGCCTTCGCGCCAGGAATGGTGCCCAGGCTGCGGAGTTATCGGGAATGGCCCAATCTACTGGTTATATCCTTGCAGCAGTAGGTCCCTTGTTTATTGGATATTTATTTGATAAAACCCATATGTGGACCATTCCATTGATCACACTCATCATAACTTCCGTACTCGTTATGTTATTTGGGATGCTTTCGGGGCGTAACCGATATGTATAAAAGCGAACAGGGACTGTTCGCTTTTTTTATGACCGGTCAGGCTCCGTCTTAATTCTTACAAAGTGCATCTGCCAGCCATTTGACCCGTTCTTCATCGAAAGACTTGGACTGCTCTAGCATCTCAAGTTATTTACAAATTAAAAAGAAAACTGTGACACTCTATTACAAACGAAGGGTAAATTATGCAAATAAAATAAGAGGTATCCAGTACGGAGAATAAGGAAACAATTAACATGAGGTATTTGAAACCTTTCAGGGACTTAAACGTATAAAGTATTATCCGTACAAAGCTTTGTACGGTCATAAAAAAATACTATAGGCAGGAGATTTACATTGGGCTCAAACATTTTACTCATTGGATCTTATTTAGTTGAAGGGTACTATTGGCTAATCTTAATCGCTATTTTTGGTTCTTGGTTTCCTAAATTTCATACATCAAAGGTTGCGGAATGGATTTACAAGCTAGTTGGCCCTTATTTAAACTTCTTTAGGCGGTTTATCCCTCCGCTTGGTCCAATTGATTTTTCACCTATCATCGCATTATTGGCTTTAAAATATCTTGGCGCATTTGCTCTAGAAGGCCTTCGCCAATCATTGAATGTTATAGGAATTTAAGAGGACATAGGCTTACTAATATAATTTTAAAACGGCAGTGATTTCGCTGCCGTTTTATTATGCAAAAATACGTTAACGCTTTACTGCGCTGGGGGTCAGGCACAAATTTTTATAGAATTGACTCTTGAGCGACTTAGGAATAACAACACTTTTGATGGTGCTTACGACACATTTTCATGTACTAATGACATATTTTTTGACATTTATGACGTAAATCCGAGCACTTATGACGTATTTTTAGCAACTTACGGCATTTACTGGATATCAATTGGAAATTACTTAAATTTTTATTTGACTTTATTATAGAGTATTGGCAGTTAGCGGCTTAAAATTAGTAACTAGAATAACTCTACTTGGACGTTCCTCCCCTACTCGATGTTTGAGGATTCATGGCACCTGCATTTATCCAATTTACGTTTCTAAGCATCGCATCTTTTGACCAATCAGCGGGCATTTCTTGATCTGTAATCACGCGATCAATTGATGAGAATGATCCTATATGAAAAAGAGCCTTCTGATTCATTTTGGAAGAATCTGTTACAACATAAACACTACTTGATCTTTTCATCATAATAGTAGATGCAGTTGCTTTATCAATATTGAAATCACATATTCCATCTTTGCTAATTCCTCCACATGAAATAAACGCTTTATCAAAATAAAAATGTTCTAATAACTGATTGGTTAATGGTCCACTGATTGATCGTTGCAGTGGATTTGATGTTCCTCCAATTACGATTACATTGCCATCAAATTGTTGATTTTCTAATCGATTATTTAAGATTTCAGCTGCTGCTAATGAGTTGGTCACAATCGTGATATTTTTTACATTTTTAATTGACATTGCAATATGTAAGGTTGTTGACCCTACATCTAGAGCAACTGTTTCTCCATCCATAATGAAAGTTGCGGCGGCTTCTCCTATCAATTTTTTTTCATTATGAGCGATGCCGATTTTTATATTAAAATGAGGTTCTTTCATCAAACCAAAATACTGAATAGCCCCACCGTGAATTCTGCGCAGTTTCTTTTTCTCCTCAAGCACACTTAAATCTTTTCGAATCGTTTCTGGTGTTACGTTTAATTTAATGGCTAAATCCACTACATTAATTTTATTTTTCATCTCGAGTTCCCTAATGATTACTCTATATCTTTCTGTAATTACATGCATATTCATACAATCTCTCAATGCCTCCATCATTTAAATATGTTTTGTTTTAACCAATTATATGAACTGAATATAACAAACCGCTTACGAAAATATTAAGTTTTGTAAATTAGTCAAAAATGAAGTATAAAACAAAATCAAAAAGCATCTATTTCATCGACCTTTACTACTATAAGTAATCTGAATATTTCTGCAAAAAGAACTATTTTGCCGTTTTATTTGGCTAGATTGCTTTCTGTTTTCTGTTTTTTCTTTGTTTATTTTACTTACCTTTCTAGCCCGCTTAATACTCTATCAATATTTTTATCCTACGATGTAATAGTAGATGACGAGGAATAATTTTAAAAAATTGGAGGTAATTTTCATGAGTAATCAGGACCTAAACAAAGGGTTAGACAGAAGGAGTTTTATGAAAATCGGAGGAATGAGTACGCTCGCATTAACACTTGCGTCTACTGGATTACCCAGAGATTTATTTACTAACCATGTACATGCTGAAGAATCAGGAAGTGCTAAGCTTCAATTTAACTCCGATGGAAAGTATAAAGTTGTACAATTTAACGACACTCAGGATGATGAACGAATTGATCGCAGAACACTTGAACTTATGGAGAAAGTTCTTGACACAGAGAAGCCGGATTTTGTTGTTCTTAACGGTGACAATATTACAGGGGGCTGCGATTCTGAATTAGAGATGAAACAGGCCTTAAATAATGTAGCTCAACCAATGGAGAAAAGAGGAATTAAATGGGCAGTTACATTTGGAAATCATGATGAAGATTCTTCACCCAATAGTGGAATGTATGAGAATGACATGCTGAAGTTCTATATGAATTACAAATATAATATGAATGAACCTGGAGAAAAGGGCCTTACTGGAACAGGAAACATGAACCTTGTAATAAGAAAATCAAAAGGCAATAAAGCCGCATTCAACCTCTGGCTACTTGATAGTGGAAGATATGCACCAGCACAAATTGCCGGACAAGATTTTAAAGGATACCCTACTTGGGACTGGCTTCGTTTTAATCAAGTGAATTGGTATTATGAGAAATCCAAAAAACTTGAGAAGCAATACGGTTTTAAAGTGCCTTCACTTGTATTCATTCATATCCCTCTATGGGAACATCGTTTTATGTGGTATGGAAGTGTTGATAGCAGAACACAAGCTAACCATAATCTTGCAGCAGCAAAACATAATATAGTTGGAGAAAGAAATGAAGATGAATGTCCAGGGCCGGTTAACGGCGGTTTGTTTTCAGCCATGTTAGACAGAGGGGATGTTAAGGGCGTTTTCTGCGGACATGATCATGTAAACACCTACTGTGGCAACTATTATGGAATTTTGCTTGGCTATTCTGGTAACACAGGTTTTGGAACGTACGGTCTTTCTGGAGCTGATCGAAACAGACTTCGTGGAGCAAGAGTATTCAATTTAGATGAAAATAAAGAAGGGGTTCTTGTAGAAACCCATATGGTTTTCGCTAAGGACTATGGAATTGATTTAACAGCGAACGATCAAAGTATGGATCCTTTACCATTAAATAATGGAGGAAAAGGAAAAGGAAAAGGAAAAGAAAAAGAAAAAGCGGAGAAAGAATAAGTGTTGTTCATCTTATCCGTATCAATAGTTTAAAAATATTTTTCATGGAGGCAACATCATGTTACAAAATATAGGAGTACCTGGGCTAATTTTAATATTGATTATTGCTCTTATCATTTTTGGGCCATCTAAGTTACCTGAAATTGGGCGTGCATTTGGGAATACATTAAGAGAATTTAAAAGCTCAGCAAAGGATATTATGTCAGAGGAAAAAGAAGATCATGGTGATTCTAAGTAAAAGTGTCGAAGATGTAAGTTCAAAGCTTACATCTTCCTCTTATTTCTAAAAGGAAAGAGGGAGAGCCTAATATGAAAAATCAAGAGTTAACGGTTGTTTATCACCTTGGGGAATTAAGAAAGCGAATAATCATTACATTACTCACTTTTATCATTTTTTTATTTGGATCATTCATTTTTGTGCAGGAAATCTATGATTGGCTTATTCGTGATCTTAATCGTGAGTTAGCAGTATTAGGACCAACTGAAATCCTTAGTATATATTTTATGATTTCCGGAGTGAGTGCGTTCGCACTTACCATCCCAATTGCTGCGCATCAAACGTGGTTATTTGTAAAACCAGGACTAACGAAAAAAGAACGAAAAATAACATTAGCCTACATTCCAGGATTTTTTACTTTGTTTATAACAGGGCTTTCATTCGGTTATTTTGTTTTATATCCAATTGTCCTAAACTTTTTATTATCCTTATCTAAAGGCCAGTTTGAAACCATGTTTACGGTCGAAAAGTATTTTAAATTCATCATAAACTTAACACTGCCGTTTGGATTATTATTTGAAATACCGCTCATTGCCATGTTCCTTACCTCAATAGGCGTCATTAATCCAATGCTTTTGTCTAAAGCTAGAAAGATATCTTACTTTTTACTAACCATTATATCTGCTGTCATAACTCCACCTGATTTTATGTCACAAATATTAGTTCTCATACCACTAGTGGTTTTATATGAATTTAGTGTGACATTGTCTAAAATCGTATATCGTAAAAAAATTAAAAAGCAACAATCAGATAATAATATAATTCCTATGAAAAAAACGTCATAAAAAGACAGCAGGTTTTTCATTAATGGCAACAATAAAACGGTGCCTGTCCCCCCTCTTTACTGCATTGGGGGTCAGGCACCAACTTTAGAATGGGTTCGTTGCCAGCATGCTTGCTGTTTTCACATAAATGCGTGGATGCAATTTTAATTGA
>NZ_BCVI01000091.1 GCF_001591665.1 Neobacillus soli NBRC 102451
TGTCTTTAATAATGCCCCTTAAGTAAAAAATCGAGTCAATGAACCCCTTCTAAAGAATTAAAAACGGCAAGTATAAAAGTAACTTTAATAAAATCAATTTTCACTCATAGTATGCCCATTGACCAATCCCAACAATTTTAAAATGCCTGTCTAAAATCCTGCTTATCCTCTTTTTAGAATCAACAACCCCACCACACCAATCGTAAATATCGTTCGTAGTAATTTTTTGATTAGGAAATAAAAGCATATATTCCCTCACATTCCGCAAAACAGCAGTTGAAACCAACTCTTCATGCCCACAGTCACCACACACACACTTCTTTCCGTGAACATAAATTGAAAACGAGTTGCATAGCTCACAAATCAACCCTTTTCGCTGCCCCTTGTATTCATACAGGGGGAAGGTTGTATAAGGGTTTTTATCAATATGGAGAGAAATTAATTTGTCAGCCAGAGTCTTGCAGTTTCTATTTAGTTTGGATGGTACCTTATCTAATTTTTCCAAATAGCTCTTTACCTGTGTTGGAAAAATAAAAGGCCTTTCAAGGGGAGCTTGGTATAGGGTGAACATAGGATTGATAAAAACTACTTGGGCCTCAATAGGAAAGTTAT
Organism: Neobacillus soli NBRC 102451; assembly: GCF_001591665.1. Taxonomy (GTDB): domain Bacteria; phylum Bacillota; class Bacilli; order Bacillales; family Cytobacillaceae; genus Neobacillus; species Neobacillus soli. The sequence goes on from NZ_BCVI01000091.1 coordinate 613, forward strand.
ATCCTATATTCTGGAGTAATTGACGGAGCAGGGATTCGCTTCGATTCAGCTGATGGAGTGGATTTGTATATTCCTTTTTTGGCCTTTTGTATAATGTGTCCGTGTCTATCTCGTAAAGATAATCACCATCATAATTTTTTACTTCGTAAAAGTGGACAGTATCAGAAACAATAATCAGCGTGTCGATTTGAAACATGGTGTTATTTACCTTAAACAGCAGGTCATTCAAAATATAACATTCACATTGAAGTTTCTCAGTCAATGAATCAAACATGACCTCTCCTTCGTATCCCTTTTTAAGTCTGTAATAATGCTGTATGTCTTTTTCAGACAAAGTCATTCGTGTGTCTAACAACCTCAAGATCATTAATTCTTCAGATTCAGTACGAGGTTTATAAGCCATATGCCACATCCTTTCTTGATAACTCCAAGTCTATTTTATAAAAAAATCCTTGCTTGGTTGTCCTAAAGGAGTGAACATTTTGTTAACGCCTTTAAAAAGAGGAATATTTAGAAAATTCTTGACACGGTTATATCCACGATGTTATTATTTTCCTCTGCGACTCAAAATGGAAGGGAGGGAAATCGAATTGATTCAGTTAGAGGGAATAAGCAAATCCTACAAGATTGCCAAGCGGTCAACTGGGCTGAGGCAGGCAGCGAAGTCTTTATTTTACCGGGAACATACAATAATAGATGCCCTAAAGGACATCTCTTTTTCGATTAAACCTGGGGAAATCGTGGGCTATATCGGTCCAAACGGGGCGGGTAAATCGACAACCATTAAGATTATGAGTGGAATTTTGGTACCTGACACCGGCTCATGCACCATTATGGGATACACACCTTGGAAAGACCGAATCCAATATGTAAAAAATATTGGTGTCGTTTTTGGGCAGCGCTCTCAGCTCTGGTGGGATGTCCCGGTAATGGATTCATTTGAACTGCTAAAAGACATCTACAAGGTCCCGCTACAAGAATACAAAGCTACGATTGACCTTCTCATCGAAACTCTTGAACTACAAGAAATCGTCCAGTCACCCGTCCGGCAATTAAGTTTAGGCCAGCGAATGCGCTCTGAAATCGCTGCTTCTCTTATTCACAACCCCAAGATCCTATTTTTAGATGAACCGACCATCGGGCTTGATGCCGTTTCGAAAATCGCCGTCCGCCAATTTATCAAAACAATTAACAAGGAAAAAGGGGTTACCGTCATCCTCACCACACACGACATGAATGATATTGAGTCATTAGCGGACAGAGTGATTTTAATTGGCAAGGGCAGCTTATTATACGATGGACATTTAGAGAAATTACGGAAGCGGTTTGGCACCCATAAAACTATTACAGCAGATTATGGAAAAAATACAATCCCCATCCAAATTCCCGGGACCTCCATACTTTCATGGTCACCGGAACGAGTAATATTAAGCTTCGATCCAGACCAGACAAAAACCTCGGAGGTCATTACCCATTTATCCGACCAAGTGAAACTTTTAGATGTAACGGTGGAATCACAGCCAATTGAAGACATTATCGTTCAGCTTTATAAGGAGTACAAAATATGAAGGTGTATGGATCGGTTTTGAAGCTGCGGCTTTCAATGGGCATGCAATACCGCGCTGCGGCACTTGCTGGGGTGGCAACGCAATTTTTCTGGGGATTTATTACGATTATGGTATTTGAGGCATTTTATGAATACGCTGTCCAAACTCCGCCTATTTCATTAAGGGAAATCATCTCTTACATATGGCTGCAGCAGGCCTTTTTAGTTTTCATAACGATGTGGTTTCGGGATAATGAACTGTTTGAGTTAATTACGAGCGGGAATATTGCTTATGAGCTGTGTCGTCCGTGCGAACTTTATGGATTTTGGTATGCGAAGCTTCTAGCGCAGAGGTTATCAAGTGCCATATTGCGCTGCTTTCCAATTTTATTCGTCTCCTTTCTTTTGCCTAAACCCTACAACATGACGTTACCACCTAGTTTAACTACCTTTCTATTATTTTTATCTGCCTTACTTCTAGGGTTATTTCTTTTAGTAGCCATCTCGATGTTCTTATATATATCCGTATTTATTACCATGTCACCGGCAGGGTCCTTGCTAGTATTCTCTATTCTAGGTGAATTCTTTGCCGGGTTAATCATACCAGTTCCCTTGATGCCAACGTGGCTGCAAAAAATAGCGAATGTGCTTCCATTTCGCTGGACGGCGGATTTCCCGTTTCGCGTCTATTCGGGGCATATTCCACAGAATGAAGCCATGATTGGAATCCTCATCCAGCTAGGATATTTGCTTGTTCTCGTTTTATTAGGCCGCTTCGCCCTTAATCGGGTCATAAGAAAAGTCGTTGTCCAGGGAGGGTGATTCACATTGAGGCTCTATTATAAGTATCTGCTAATTTTGTTTAAATCCCAAATGCAATACCGGACCTCTTTTTGGCTCCTCTCGGTGGGTCAGTTTTTTATTCCATTAACTATTTTTGCCGGCCTGTATCTTTTATTTGAACGGTTTGGGCAAATAAAGGGCTGGCAATTCTTCGAGGTGGCGCTTTGTTTCGCAATCATACATATGGCCTTCAGCTTAAGCGAGTGTTTCGCCCGCGGGTTTGATCAGTTTTCGAGTCTCGTCATTAAAGGGGAATTTGATCGATTGCTGGTTCGGCCAAGAAGCACGTTTGTACAGGTCCTCGGCTCGAAATTTGAGTTTATTAAATTTGGCCGGCTGCTGCAAAGTATCATTGTTTTAGTTTGGGCCTTGAGCAATCTTCCCATCGAATGGACTTCAATAAAAGCAATCACCCTTATGTTGATGATTGTTAGCGGTGTTCTGATTTTTACAGGAATCTATATGCTTGCGGCAACAATGTGTTTTTGGACGGTCCAAGGCCTTGAAGTGGCTAACATATTTACTGATGGAGGCCGGGAGATGGCACAATACCCATTAAATATTTATCAAAAATGGGTTGCCCGTTTTTTTACCTATGTTATTCCTTTTGGGACAGTAAACTATCTGCCGTTAATGTATATTCTCGGCAAAACGCAGGGGAATGGCATCATTTATCTGCTGACACCCATTGCGGGCGGTCTGTTTATCCTCCCGTGTTTTCTATTCTGGCAATTTGGTGTCAGGCACTATCGCTCGACAGGGTCATAAATTACTAACTAGGCGGTTTTAAATTTAACCAAACGTTTAATTAGTATAGCGGATTACGTTAGTTGGGATGAAGCTGTTTAAGTGACGCTATTGAAGGAGAAATCATTAGCATGTCTCCGTCGCGAGCACCAAAACACCAAAATGTATGTAAACTATTTGTTCAAAAATCAGTGTAACGGAGAGACGCTTAATTGATTATTCAGTAAAACATGACTGTTTTATAGTCATGTTTTTTTGTCAATTTGCCAACAATCTACCAAATAAATTTGAAACCAATACCAAGCTATGCTATAGTGAAATTATATTAAAGTGACCAAAAAACCAAAATGGTCAAAAAGGGGAAGGTCTGAATGGCAACCGATAGAAGAAAGATGATTGTAGAGGCGGCCACGAAGTCTTTTTCGTTGTTCGGCTATAAAGCGACCACAATGGACCAAGTCGCAAAGCTTGCCAATGTAGGAAAAGGAACCATTTATACCTTTTTTAAAAATAAAGAAGAATTATTTGAAGAGATTATTTCCTCGCTGGTGAAGGAGATGATTGCCGAGGCGGATGCGGCAATCCAGCCGGATTTACCATTTACCGAAAATGTCCATCATGCCCTCTACCGTTTGTTAGCATTTCGCTCCCAGCACCAGTTGATGATTAAGTTGGTTCAAGAAGAGGCGGAAATGGGAACATTGGCGGTTTCGGAAATGCTTCAGCATGTGGAGGATAAGATTATTGCGTACTTGAAGCAAAAGATTGAAGCAGCCATTGCTAAGGGAGCAATCCCGGAGGCAAATGCAGAAATCACTAGTTTTCTCCTGTTAAAAATGTACATCGCGCTTGTTTCCGATTGGGAAAGAAATCATGAGCCGTTGAGTTCGGAGCAAATTGCCGAAGTCATGAAGGTGTTTTTGTTAAAAGGATTATCGTTATGAAATAAAAAGACTTGTGTAAACAACCACACAAGTCTAAAATCCTTTTGAAGATTCAGCCATCTCCGCTTTCCCTTTAGCGGCGACAGTGTATTCCTCCATTAAGCATAGAAAAGTCCCAAACAAGAACAGAACGACTGATGCCGCGGTTAATCCAATACCTATGCCCAATAGGTTATTGTAACCGTATCCAAGGAGACTGAAAATAAGAATAATGATTCCAAATCCACCTCCGTAGGCGGCGGCTGTTTTAAAGGGTTGTAAATTCCTTAAATGCTCTTTTTGCATGATCATCCACTCCTTTGTTACTGAATATTCTATCAATTGACACAAAATTGTCAAACTTTTTTTAAAATAAGCCTTGCTGTTTTGATATTAAAGCTAAGGGAGGATTTTTGTAGTGGGTAAATCATGTACTATGAAGGCTATTAAAGACATTTTGGTCGGTAAGACAGGGAGTTTTGTCTTTAAGGAAGGCTATTAAAGACATTTTGGTCGGTAAGACAGGGAGTTTTGTCTTTAAGGAGGGCTATTAAAGACATTTTGGCCCATGAGACAGTGGTTTTTGTCCTTAAGGAGGGCAATTAAAGACATTTTTGTCGGTAAGATAGCGGCTTTTGTCTTTAAGGACCTCAATTAAAGACATTTTGACCAATGAAATAGCAGCTTTTGTCCTTAAGGAGGGACCTACAAAAATAGGCCCCAGAGGTTACTGTTTTTTAGCTATGTTTTCCTGCGCCATTTTGACAAGCTCGCGAACCATGCTGCCGCCCAGCCTGCCGCCGACTTTTCCAGCCTGCTCCGACGTAAGCCGTCCGTTGTAGCCTTTTTTCAGAGGGACACCAACCTCTTCAGCTGCCTCAAATTTCGCTTCTTCAGGGCTCCTGGCATGTGCAACCTTTGCCTTTAACGCATCTAATCCACTTCTTGCCTCTGGAACGAGGATTTTATTTTTTCTAGCCACAAAAATCACTCCTTTTAAGCATAGGTTCTCCTGAAAGAAAAAAATAATCATCTGTCACTGGAAAAATCCTTTCCTTTCCAGTATAATAACTGATAATTAATTCAGAAAAATTCAATGAAAAAGAGAGTAATTATCTTGAATGTTGAAGCGAGTCAGGGATGGTGGGAGCCTGATACGGATCAGATAATGAAGCGCACTTTTGAGATGCTTACCTGAACCTTAGTAGGGTATGCCGGAGAATCCTCCGTTACAAAAGGAAAGATGGTTCTTATTGAACAATTTGAGTGGTACCGCGGGATAATCAAACTCTCGTCTCTTTTATAGAGGCGGGAGTTTTTTGCTTTTTATAGAAAAGGGGCGTCACACCGCAAAATTAGTTTTTTAGAAAAAAAGGAGGTCAATAAGAATGAATTTTAAAAAGGACCTTGCAGCGATTCTTTTTGAATTACTAGACCAGGAAATTTCAGCAACTGAACTGGAACTAATGATTGAAAAACCAAAAAATCAGGAACTTGGGGATTTAGCCTTTCCCTGTTTTACATTGGCAAAGCTGAAAAGAAAATCACCCAATTTGATTGCCCAAGAACTGAGTGAAAAGCTTCATTCACCAACATTTGAGAAGGTGGAAGTGGTTGGTGCCTATTTAAATATCTTTTTAAACAAAAAGACAGTATCGGAAGAAGTGGTTATTGAAATTCTTCAACAACAGGAAAAATACGGCGCTCTCGAGTTTGGAAAGGGCGGCCAGGTAACAATTGATATGTCCTCGCCAAACATCGCCAAGCCTTTTTCGATGGGACATTTGCGTTCTACCGTTATTGGGAATTCAATCGCACTCATTGTTGAAAAATGCGGCTATCAGCCTATTAAGATTAACCATCTTGGCGACTGGGGAACACAGTTTGGAAAACTGATTACCTCCTACCAGCTTTGGGGAGATGTGGAGAAGGTCAAGCAAAATCCGATTAAAGAATTATTGACCCTTTATATCAAATTCCACGAAGAGGCGGAAACGAATCCATCCCTGGAAGATCAGGGACGCAGCTGGTTTAAAAAGCTTGAGGATGGGGACGAACAGGCGTTATCATTGTGGCAATGGTTCCGTGATGAATCCTTAAAAGAGTTTTCAAGAATTTATGAGTTGTTGAACGTCGAATTTGACTCCTTGGCGGGCGAAGCTTTTTATAATGACAAAATGGATCGGATTGTTCAGCTTCTGGAAGAAAAACAATTGCTGGTTGAATCCAATCAGGCGCAGGTAGTTGAATTAACTGAAGAACAACTTCCACCGTGTTTAATAAAGAAATCCGATGGCGCAACACTTTACGCCACTCGTGATTTAGCAGCCGCACTTTACAGAAAAGAAAACTATAACTTTGCCCTATCCTTATACGTGGTTGGACATGAACAAAGTCTTCATTTTAAACAGTTAATCGCCGTTTTAGAAAAAATGGGCTTTGACTGGGCACAAAAAATGCACCATATTCCCTTTGGAATGATGTTAAAAGACGGCAAGAAAATGTCGACACGAAAAGGGAAGGTTGTTTTATTAGAAGAGGTATTAACTGAGTCGATTGCAATGGCTAGTCACAGTATCGAAGAAAAAAATCCAAACCTTGCCAATAAAGCAGAAGTGGCTAAACAAGTGGGTGTTGGTGCGGTGATTTTCCACGACTTAAAGAACAATCGCATGAATGACATTGAATTTTCATTAGAAGATATGCTCCGCTTTGAAGGGGAAACAGGCCCATACGTCCAATATTCGTATGCAAGAGCGTGTTCTATTTTAAGAAAAGCGAATTGGGATTCTGAATTACAAACGGCCGCATATAATAATGCTTGGGACAAAGAATGGAAAGTTGTCAGTGTGCTAATGGAATTTTCCCATTCGATTAAAAGAGCATGCGAAAACTTTGATCCTTCCCAGGTAGCGAAATATGTAGTTGATCTTGCCCAAGCCTTTAATAAATACTATGCCGAGGTAAAAATCCTGGAGGAAAACGCTGAACAACAATCGCGGTTAGCACTTGTTGACTCCGTTACTGTGGTTCTAAAAGAAGGTTTGCGCTTATTAGGATTAGAAGCTCCTAAGGAAATGTAAGTCTAATTATTTCGATAATTGGCTAATCATGGTATAGAATAAAGCTAGGCAAACGAAAGGGAGGTAAAATCAGATGAGCGAATTATTATTTAAGGGCTTTGAGTTAACAAGGGGGCGCCTTATTAAAACAGTGGAGGCATTCGAAGAGGGCACCACTGAGGTTCGACCAGAAGGGTTTAACAATACGATTCACTGGCATGTGGGTCATGTGTTGACTGTCGCTGAGCAATTTATGTTTGGTTTTCCGAAAAAGTCAACCAGTTTACCGACAAACTATATGGAGTTATTTGCAACGGGGACTAAACCAGCTGATTGGCAAGGTGACGTTCCATCCGTTCAGGAATTACTTGACCAGTTACAAGATCAAATCAAACGAATTAAGGAGCTTCCGGCGGAAGGTTTTACTATGAAGCTGCAAACGCCATTCCTAGGTCAAGAAACCTTTGGCGAACTCGCTAACTTTGCCATCTTCCATGAAACCCTTCATCTAGGACAAATGCAGGCAATGAAGCGTGTGATTGAAGCAGCTCAAGCAAAATAATCATCTTTGTTTGGGAAAGGGGCGGAGCTTCGCAAAAGCGAATTTATTTATCCAATTTGAGCGTAAGAATACATTCCTCACAATGAATTAGGAAAGGCTCAGCTTAGCTCACACCACCTTTATTAGGTAAAGAAGTTTAGTTCCCTGGATTTATTTTAATGTATAAAGTGGTATGGAACGCCCTATTGATTTTAAAGCATGGAGACTACAAGTCTTCATGTTTTTTTTATGGAAACTTACGCTAAATCGAGGTTAATCCACCGCTCAAGGGGGAAGATAAATTAGAAAAGTAACGAAAGACTGAATAGTATTACTTTATTCGAATGAATTGACACATATCTATTCCAATTTTATAATCAAGTTTATGTTTGAAAACGCTGTCGATTTTTGTCGAAAAAAATACATCCGCTTACATAGCAGAATGGACAACTTAGAAAAAGGAGAGAATCAGTTTGAAATATGTTTTATTTTTAGCAGCGCTCGTTATTATTTTTTTGCTAGCCTATATTGCAAGTTACAATAAAAAAGGAGTAAAGCTAAGGCCAATTATCACTATGCTCGTCCTGCAGCTCGTCTTAGCCTTTTTGCTTTTAAACACAGAAGTAGGACTTGTGATCATAAAAGGCATATCCAGTTTGTTTGAACATATTTTAAATTATGGCGCTGAGGGAATTAATTTTGTTTTTGGTGGAATCGCCAACAAGGGACAAGCACCGTTTTTCCTTAATGTTCTAATGCCGATTGTTTTTATTTCTGTATTGATTGGGATCGCCCAGCATATAAAAGTTCTTCCTTTCATTATTCGCTACCTAGGTTTAATCTTAAGCAAGATTAATGGACTTGGGAAGTTAGAGTCCTATAATGCTGTGGCCTCAGCTGTTTTTGGCCAGTCTGAAGTTTTTATTTCAGTAAAAAAACAGCTTCCCTACCTTCCGAAACATCGTCTTTATACATTGTGTACGTCAGCGATGTCAACCGTTTCAGCCTCCATCTTAGGGGCCTATATGACAATGATTGAACCCAAGTATGTAGTTACGGCACTTGTACTGAATCTTTTTGGTGGATTTATCATTTCTAATATCATTAATCCGTATGAAGTGAGTGAGGAAGAGGATATTATTGATTTCAACGAAGAAGAAAAACAAACGTTTTTTGAAATGCTTGGCGAGTATATTTTAGATGGCTTCAAAGTGGCCATCATTGTCGGTGCCATGCTCATTGGATTTGTGGCCTTAATTAGTATGATTAACCATATTTTTGCAGGCATTTTCGGAATCAGCTTCCAGATGGCGCTTGGCTATGTGTTTGCACCATTTGCCTTTATCGTTGGGGTGCCCGGGTCGGAAGTGGTCAGAGCAGGAACGATTATGGCGACGAAGTTGTTATCTAATGAGTTTGTTGCAATGATTGATTTAGGAAAAATTTCGCATTCACTATCAAGCCGTACCGTTGGAATCATTTCTGTCTTTCTTGTTTCCTTCGCTAACTTTTCGTCAATTGGAATTGTAACCGGAGCGGTGAAAGGTCTGAATGAGCAGAAAGGCAATCTTGTTGCAAAATTCGGGCTTAAATTACTCTATGGTGCCACACTAGTTAGCTTGCTAACAGCAACGATAACCGGTTTGATGCTCTAATCTAATAGAAAAAGGCTGCATGTTAGATCTACATTGATCAAGCGATGCAGCCTTTTTAAAATTCAATAATAAAATCCTTCATTTTAATGACCATGATGTGATAAAATCAATCGGTAATTCTACTTCAAATTTGGTGGGTGAATCCCTTGTTCTCTTCTTTTAAGAGATTGTTAATTGGCCGGCCATTAAAATCGGCAGCCTTAGGCGAACAAAAGTTAAACATCTTTAAGGCTTTAGCAATTCTGTCTTCTGATGCCTTATCATCAGTGGCATACGGAACAGAACAAATTCTTCTTGTGTTAGCAACGATAAGTGTTATCGCCTATTGGTACTCAGTGCCCATTGCGGTTGGAGTATTATTTCTGTTAGCAGCACTAATATTGTCTTATCGGCAAATTATCTATTCGTACCCTCAAGGCGGAGGGGCCTATCTAGTTTCGAAGGAGAACATCGGTGAGAAGGCAGGCTTAATTGCCGGTGGGTCCTTATTGGTTGATTACATTTTGACAGTCGCTGTTAGTGTATCAGCGGGGACGGCTGCAATTACTTCAGCCATTCCATCACTTCATCAACATACAGTTTCCATTGCGGTCATTTTGGTCATCTTGATCACGATTTTAAATCTACGCGGATTAACCGAATCAGCGACGATTCTAGCCTATCCCGTCTATTTATTTGTCCTTGCTCTGTTTGTGTTAATTGGCGTGGGTATTTTTAAAATAGTAACAGGGAATGTTTCAGCGGCCGTTCAGCATGCGCCGATTGGAACTCCTGTCCAGGGGATCACCTTATTCCTGCTGCTTCGTGCCTTTGCCTCAGGCTGCTCGGCGTTAACGGGGGTAGAAGCCATCTCAAATGCAATACCCAATTTCAAAGACCCGGCACCAAAGAACGCAGCGCGAACGCTAGTCCTAATGGGTACACTGCTGGCATTATTATTTACCGGAATTACGTTCCTGGCTTATTATTACGGCATTTCACCCAAGCACGACGAAACGGTCGTTTCGCAAATCGCCAGAGAAACCTTCGGACGCAATTATCTTTACTTCTTTGTCCAAGGAACGACGGCACTTATTTTGGTTTTGGCGGCCAATACCGGCTACTCTGCTTTTCCATTATTAGCGTTTAGTCTTGCGAAGGATAAGTATATGCCAAGAATGTTTACGATTAGGGGAGACCGTCTTGGCTATTCGAACGGAATTGTATCCTTAGGGATCGCATCCATCGTGCTCATTATTGTCTCGCAAGGTAAAACGGAGCATTTAATCCCACTTTATGCGGTGGGTGTGTTTATCCCTTTCACCTTGTCGCAAACGGGGATGATTATTAAGTGGGTCCGTGAAAAACCTGCCGGGTGGATTGCGAAATTAAGTGCCAATTTAATCGGGGCGCTTATAACCTTAACCGTATTAATCATTTTCTTCGTCACAAAATTCAGCCAGGTTTGGTTTGTGGTTATCTTTTTGCCAATACTTGTAATTGCTTTCCGGAGAATTAATGCGCATTATGAAGCGGTTGGGGAACAATTAAGAATTCATCCGGATAAACCAGCGATTCAAATCGAAGGAAATGTTATTATTGTTCCAGTGGCAGGGATTACTAAGGTGGTTGAAAACTCGATTAACTATGCCAAATCGATAACTGACCAGATTTTTGCCGTTTATGTCTCATTTGATCGGGAAGATGAAAAGCACTTTGAGGAAAAATGGGAGAAATGGCAGCCTGATGTCCGGCTTGTTACCCTTCAATCTCACTACCGCAGTGTTCTGCAGCCGTTATCGAAATTTATTGATACAATTGAACATAAGGCAAGCGAGAACAACTACAAAGTGACCGTGTTAATTCCCCAATTTATCACGAAGAAGAGCTGGCATAACATCCTGCACAATCAATCAAGCATATTGATTCGGACATATCTTCTTTATAAAAAGAAAGTAATTGTGGCGACACTGCCTTATCATTTTAAAAAGTAAATTGCGGGAATTCCCTAATGGGTCCTTTTCTGTAAAATAGCAATATAATATCATAAAAAAGGGTTTTCTAGGGTTCCGTGGCTTTAAAGTCAGTCTGGTCCGAGAGAAAGCGCACAGATAATGAACGGTCCGTCCGTATTTCTGTGTACACGGAAGGATAAAAGCCTGGGAGAAAATATCGATTGCCGATACTTCTTCCGGGCTTTTTTATTTTGTAAATACTAATGTAATGAGGGGGATGGATATGGATTTTTTGATAGAAAACAAGTGGACAATCTTAGTGAGTCTTGAAGTGTTGGCATGGTCATCGACGTTCTTCCTGCTATATGCCAGGTATGGTTTGAAATCGAGCTTTTGGTTTAAGGTGGGAACAGTATTATTTGCGGTAACAGGGGTCATTCCACAGGTGTTAATGGGTATCATTAACTTTATTTCGACAAAAAAAGTGGATCTATTTACCTTAATTATTGTCTTACTCATTATATACGGCTTCACCATCGGGAAAAGCCATGTTAAAAAGCTGGATACCTGGGCCCAAGCAAAATTTTCAAACAAAGTAACCACCGCACTTAATATGGGCACTGAAAACCTATCTGAGTGCCCGTGGGCACCCACTTTCACCCTCCACGGGCACTGAAACCTATTTTGAGTGCCCGTGGGCATCCAATTTCACCCTTCGCGGGCACTGAAACCCTATCTGAGTGCCGGTGGGCATCCAATTTCACCCTCCACAGGCACTGAAAGACTGCCGATTTTATGATTTTCAGTGCCATCGACTTAATCGGTGGTTTTCTTTGTTTTTTTGATAATAAAGTAAATGGCGCCTAAAATGAGGGCAGCAATAATGATAGGTAATACATAGGGCTGTGCGTATTCCTTAATATGTGACCAGTTGCTGCCCAACACTTCGCCTAAGTAGAGGAACAGAACCGTCCACGGCAAAATAGCTGCTACCGTGTAAAGCGTAAATTTAGAGGCCGGCATTTTAGCGATACCGGCTGGAATGGAAATAGCATGTCTGACAACGGGAATAAAGCGGGCAGAAAAGATTACTCCAGCGCCATATTTTTTAAACCATGATTCGGCAACATCAATATGGCTTTTTTTAATCAGAACATATTTTCCATATTTCTCTAAAAAAGGACGGCCGCCGTAATAACCCGCCCAATATAAAAACAATTGGGCAATCGTTCCACCGATGGTACCAGCAATGACAGCTCCGAAATAATTGAGATGTCCTTGTGAAATCATATAACCGCCATAGCCTAAGACAATTTCACTTGGGATAATCTCAATCATTAATCCCAAAGCTATCCCAAAATACCCTAACTGTGATAAGAACTCCAAAATAGATTGAATAAAGTCTGCCATAATTCACCTTCACTTATGTACATGATATGTATTTAACACTAACCTAGTTTAATATAGTTTGTCTTATAAAGAAATATATATGGTATTTCCCTAATAAACATTCCCTGTTCATGAAAAAGGCAGTGGGTCCGCTGCCTTTTTGCGAAGAGCAATATACATGACGATTCCCACTAATAAATGTTTCGATTTTTTACATCAGATGCTTTAAAAACATGGTCGCAATCCCGAAGTAGGTGAGTAAGGAAAAAATATCATTTAAGGTGGTGATCAGTGGCCCGGATGCCACGGCAGGGTCAATCTTCAAATGGTATAGAATAAGGGGGATAACGGTCCCTGCAAGTGTACCGATAATAAGGGTGAAGAATAACGAACAGCCGACAACCGCACCTAAAATCAGATTTCCCTGCCATACATAAGCAATAACCGCAATCAGGATGGAACAAGTGATTCCGATGGTAATACCAACACCAAGCTCGCGGATGACTAAGCGAGTAATTACTCCTTTATCAATATCGTGTGAAATTAGGCCACGAACAACGACTGCAAGCGATTGGGTGCCTGTATTCCCTGTCATTCCGGCAATCATCGGCATAAAAAACGCGAGGGCAACGACCTGCTTAAGGGTATCCTCAAAGCTGCTGATGATTCTTCCCGAAATAAGCCCAATGAACAAAAGGAGGATTAACCATGGCAGCCGTCTCGCTGCTGCAACAAACGTTTTTGTTTCGAAATCAATCGATTTCCCTGACGCTGATAACTTTTCAATATCTTCATTTGCTTCCTTAATCACAATGTCGATAATGTCATCGACCGTGATAATGCCGACAAGGACATTGCCTTCATCGACAACCGGGACGGCTAAGAAGTCATACCTTTCTGCTGTTTGGGCGACAACCTCCTGATCGGTTGTAGCAGTTACGGAAATGACGCGTTCATACATAATCGTGCTGATTTTTTCCTCCAATTCAGCTAACAGTAAATCCCGATAGGAGACAACACCAACAAGTTGACGTTTTTCGTCTGTTACGTATAAATAGTTAATGGATTCCGCAAATGCAGCGAAGGTTTTAAACTTATCGACCGCTTCTCTGACAGTAAAATAGTCGCGGATCCACACAAATCGATTGGTCATAAGCCGGCCGGCCGTTTCCGGCGGGTAATTCATGATGCCTTTTACGGCATTAGACTCTTCTGCCTTCATTCCCGATAATAGTGAATCCTTTTTTTCGGGAGATAGTTCGTTTAACAATAACGCCAAATCGTCATTATCCATTAAATCAAGAACTTTACCGGACTTCTCGATGCCAAGAATGTTTAATAAGCCGAGCTGATCTTCCTTGTCTAGCTCCTCCATTAGGTCAGCGAGGGCGTCAAATTTTAAAAATAATAGAAATCTCCCTTTATGTTTTTCCGGTAAATCCTCGTAAATTTTAGCAACATCATAGGGCTGTAGTTCTTCGAGTATCATTTCAAATTCAGTCTTTTTATTTTCCTTTAAAGTTTTAATAATATAAAGACTTATTTCATCCTGAGTCATATCTTTAATCATTCCGATTCACGCTCCTTTCCTCGGGTGCGTTGCTGCTGTGTGTTGACTAAAGTATATAGATGAAATGTGATAGAAAACAAATAATAGCTATTAAGAGGTAAAAATAGTATATGTAATTATAAAAAGAAAATAGCTTCTTTCTTAATAGGTAAGTAGGTATATTAGTTTATACTTTGAGAAATGTCCAGCTCCAGCGCCC
>NZ_BCVI01000092.1 GCF_001591665.1 Neobacillus soli NBRC 102451
GAACAAGTTCGCCGCTTCGTTTGAAGCAACTTTATTATCATAACATTCCAAGTTATTCATGTCAATAACTATTTTCATTTGTTGTTCATCGCCTCAGTGACGACTTTTCATATATTACAGGAGAATAATAGATTGGTCAATACCTTATTTAAAGTTTTTTTAGGAAAGGAGATAAAAGTTTTTCACCTCAATCAATCGTAAAAAAATGGCTTAACGACTAATATATAGTAGGAATTTGATTTTAAATCCTTTGTAACCCTTGTAACCAAACTGTAAATTTCTTAGTAAAACCCTTGAGTGGAAAGGCTTTTTCTCATACAACAAAGTGTACTGGGATATTTCCCCACAAGGACTGGTCTCCTTTATATGATAAACTCGGTTGCAAGAAGAACTATCACACTTCAGGAGGTAAACTATGAAAAAACGTTTGGTTACAACTACATTAGCAATCACACTTGGTTTTGGTACTTTTGGAGCGGCTCCTATCGCTCTTAATCCAATAAAGGTCTCAGCAGCAACAGTTAATCCCCAAAACAACCAACTAGCTGTCGAAGCAAAGGCAGATCAATTAATTCAAACCGGTAAAAGTTTAATAGGAAGGGCAACTTACAGTACGTCAGAGTATAAGTCAACTTACCCTTACAAATTTTCATGTGCAACGTTCATTGATTATATTTTTAAACAGAATGGAGTAGATCTTGCAACCTATAATGAAAATTATATGGTACAACAAGGAACTTACGTTTCGAGAGATCAATTACAAAAAGGGGATTTAGTTTTCTTTAAAAGTAAAAAAACAGGCACAGATCCCGATCATGTCGCAATGTATATTGGCGACAATAAAGTGATTCATATGGCTGACTCAAAACAAAATATTGTGATTGCTGATATGAATAGTAAGCCATATTATACAGATGCTTACTTTTCTGCCCGAAGAGTATTACCAAGCTTACTCCCTTCAAATCCAGCAACAAAAGGTGAAACAATCGTTGAGCAATCCTTTAATTTAATGAATAAAGTGACCATGGGCAATGTAAATGATGAAAAAGCAATGAAGTTTACAGGCACTGGTTTTGTAAACTATGTTTATAAAACAAATGGCGTAAACCTAGGAACAACTAATATAAAAGAACAAATGAAACTCGGCACAACCGTTTCACGCGGAAACTTAAAGAAAGGTGATTTAATCTTTTTTAATAGTGCTATCGGTTCAAACACACCGTCTACAGTAGCCATATATGCGGGTGACCACAGAATTATTATTCCCAATTCAAACGGTATCCTGACTAGAGTTCTGTTTGTTGATTATTATGACCAGCATTATATTACAGCAAAACGAGTTTTCTCTGACACGGTGGTACCGGAAGTGACACCGCCGACAGCAAGTAGCTTACCAGCTGATAAAGTTGTCGATTTTGCTTCCAGTCTTATCGGGAAAGCAAAATTCGGGTATTCTTACAATGAGAGTACCTTAACATTTACAGGTGCCGGCTTTACCTACTATGTCTATAAAAATCAAGGAATCGATTTAAAATATAAAATAGCAAGCCAACAAGCGCAGATGGGTAAAGCGGTCCAAAAAGCTGATTTGCAAAAGGGAGACCTTTTATTCTTCTCTACAGATAATAGCGGTTCTAAAATTACGCAAACGGGAATTTATATTGGTGGAAACCAATTTATTACACTCCCCACTTCCGGCAGTGTCGTGAAAGATAGCCTGGATTCTGTGTTTGCTAAAAACAACTATGTTTCAGCGAGACGCGTTCTTTGATGATGTAATTGAAAAAGAAGTTAAAACAATCAGAAGCATTCGATGCTACGGCAATCGAATGCTTCTTTGTTAGGTCATTTTTAAACTGTTCGCAAAATCGATCATCGATCGGCTTGACATAGGTCCTTTAATAAGTAGAATTGCTTTATTATCAAGTATAGGCTCCAAAACTTCTTTAAGTCCTTTGACATCTTGAAACATATAAATATTAGCTTTGCTTCCGTCTTGTCTCGCTTGTCTTGCTATTTCTTCTGCCTTACTGCCGATTGTAATCAGCGTGTGAATGTTTCTCTTAGCAACCAAAGTGCCAATTTCTCGATGATACTTCTTTTCAAAGTTCCCTAGTCTATTAATATCGCCTAGCACAAGAATGACATTTTTACCCTCGCCAAGAGAATCAAGCACCTTTAAGGCAGCTTCCACAGAAGTAGGATTATTTGTCCATGTATCATCTATAATCGTACTGCCGCCGAACCCATTAGAAAACTCCAGATGCCTCTCCATATTTTTATAGGTGGAAAGACGAACAATTCCTTCCTCAATATCTATTCCAATCTCTTTTACAGCTGCAAGTGCAGCTAGTGCGTTAAATACTTGGTGCTCGCCATAGCCGGGGATAAAAGCTTCGTACGTACGATTTGACACATGTAACAGAAATTCCATTCCATTATTGGCAAACTTCATGGCGGAAGCTCTAAAATCAGCTTTCATATCAGTTCCAAAATAAATAATCTTTCCTTTAAATGAATGCAGCGGCACCTTTTTAGTATTTTCATCATCAGCATTTAATATCAATGTACCGCCTTTTTTCACTCCATCCACTATTTCAGCCTTTGCTTTTATATATCCTTCAAGATTCCCGCAACCATCTAAATGATGGACGCCAATCGTGGTAATAATTCCAATTGTCGGTTGATAAATCATACACTGATGCTTAATGTTTCCGGAATTTCCTAATCCATGTTCAAAAACAGCTGCATCTGTTTTTTCATCAATCCCCATCAAATAGGGTAATGATCTTCTTGGTTCATTCTTGCTGCTTTCGGAGGCTTGAACATTTTGATCCTTGCTCAAAATATGTTTAATCATATCTTTCGTTGTTGTTTTTCCGCATGTTCCTGTTATGGTCACCACTGGGATATGAAAAAGGCCTCGGTAATACTCGATAAATTTCCAGTATGCCTGTACAAGGCTGTCAACTTTGATAACGGTCGTATTCGGAAGAGCAATTTTCAATTCTGAATCAGGCTTATCCGAAATTACAAGAGAAGGCCCCTTATTATTAATCGCCGTCCAGTTAATCGTATCGTCCCTGCTAACAAACATTAGCGTATGCCGCTTTGTATGTTCATGACGATTATAGTAAATAACGTCTCTTACCTTCCAATTTACCGAACCTCCAACTAATTTACCTTGCAGTAACTGTTGAATGTCTTTCACTAGTAAAGGTTGCAATCAACTTCCTCCTTTCTTCTGAATATCATATGAAAACCCAATTCATAATGTATAGGTTTTGAATAGGAATATGCTAATGCCTTCATGGGCTTGGCGAAGGCAAGGTCACACTCCTGGAAAGAAGGGTATTTAACCTTGTTTGCCTTTTGATATATTCCTATAAATTTTTTTATCATCCAGCCTATAAAACATAGAGAGGTCAGGTTTGTAATTTCCTTCAATTACCCAAATGAACCCCTGACTCGTAAACCCAATATCAAATCCAATGAGATGAATCTCAGGATTGTTTTGTTCAAGCTGGCTAGAAGCGCTGATACAGATCTTATCGATTTTCGCTTCAAGCTTGTTGTTATTTAAATGAGGGATGTTTAAGTCCCTAATCGCATTCTCGAATGTTAGCAATTTTTGCGCCATGTTTGTAATGATAAAATCCTTAGCTGCGACTTTAACAAGCTTACCAGTAACAACCCATTCTGAATTACATTTTTGAGTAATGACTCTTACATCTATTGGGCAGTCGTCAATTCTGACTAATGGTACTTTTTGTTGAACCAGATAATCTTTCTTAGAAAGAAAGTTATATTTAATATAACGATAGATTTCATCAAAATTTGATTTCGTCAGTGTTTTTCTTCCCGTACGCATTTCATAAGTAACGGAATTTTTTTTCGTAATCAATAGAACGCCTACTCCATGTTGGCCATTACAAGGCTTTATGATTACTTCGTTATATTTCTTAAGAAAATTCTTTAAAGTGACTTCCGTTAATAATTCTGTTACTGGCACATAGCGAGATAAATCAATTAATGTAGTAAGTTCCTGATATTGACTCCATTTACTTATAGGAAAATGGAGCACTGAATCTGCTATCCAAATTCTTTTATTCATGAATAAGATTTCAAATACAATTGTATTGCACTGAAGAAAGAATTCACCGAGTTTTTGTGCAGATCGAATCACAACGTTTTTAATCATTTTATACAAATATAGATAAAAGAATTTCCCAAACTTGGAATGAGATTTCCCTGTAACAGATTTTAAAGACCATTCATCTGATTCTACCGAACGGTGAACAGTGATGTAGCATTGGAAGGGATTACGAAGCAATCTTGGTTGGATAATATGATACTTCTGAGTAATCTCATTACAGACTAGATGATGATAAAGATCTTCTTTCTCATTCACTATCTTTACGTTGTCATTTGAAGTAATCTGAAAGGTATGA
Source organism: Neobacillus soli NBRC 102451 (assembly GCF_001591665.1). Classification (GTDB taxonomy): domain Bacteria; phylum Bacillota; class Bacilli; order Bacillales; family Cytobacillaceae; genus Neobacillus; species Neobacillus soli. Next base: position 4,452 of record NZ_BCVI01000092.1, read on the forward strand.
TCTTTAGAAGAAACATAAATCTCCTCAGGGCCAAATACGGGTTTAATGACAACGGATGTATACTTGTCTAAAAACGCGAACAAGGTCGTCTTTGAAAATAGTACTGTTTCTAACAGATGCTTAGATAAACTTTCTTCAGACTTTAATATACGATACTGGCCTATTCGGCCGCGGCTGGCCTTCAACGATCACTACCCCTTAAAAGTATTCTTAAGATATTCTATTCAGGTAGAGTATTTTTTCTTGGATAATTTGGTATTTAATAAAAACCCCCGGCTTTTAACGACCGGGAGTTCCGAAGCGATTACCATTACATTACTGACAACCTAGTGCAATGATAGAACCTTGAGGAACTGGTGCTGCACCATTTTGATCAAAGAAACCTGTGATCACAAAACTTTGTACGATATCATTTGCAGCTGTAGCAACCTGGTCTCTAAACACAGCTTCAAAAGGAAATTGTACACCGTTCACTAATCCCGTACCATCAACAGTAACTACACAGTTCTGCCCTTCCTGCTTACAGGTAACAGAAGTGATGGCATTTGCAGTAAAAGTGAAGTTGTTTACCCCTGGAGTTTCTGTGTCTACAAACGATAAGGATAGTGTCGACGTACCAAGAGTGGTAACACAAACATTAGCCAGGTAAATCAAGTCACCTTTAACTGTTCCTGTCTGACCTGTGAATTTTACATTATTATTTTCCGAGACAGCATTTACAAGAACGCCACAAGGACAAAGAACACCCATTAATATCCCCCCCTTTCTAGTAGAATACTTTAATATATTTATGGCACTAATAATGTGGCACAGTGGATTGTCCATATTAATAAAATTATTTTTGACAGAAAATGCAGGCTAGTACAAAAAGATTCCTCCCTTAAACAATGAAGTTAAAAAGATGGCTATATCTTCTTTCGTAATTGAGATGCCAATTCAATCATTGGTTTGCTATACATATCCCCTTTAATCAGGACAATTGTATTTTCATCAACGATTTCTTTTAAAAGGTCAAAAACAAGGGTGCTATTGTTAAATGAATAGACCGTTGAAGTCGTTCCTATTTTTAATAAGTAATCAGCCATTATACGGGCGTGGAAACCTATCGTGATGAGAACATCAACATCTGACTCGCTTATAATTTCCCCTGCCTGTTCATGAATGACGTATCCCCAAGATCCTAAATCCGTAATAGTTCCTAAAATAGCCACTTTCTTTTTCGTTTCTTCAATTTCACTTAACACCTTTAAAGCGGCTTTTAATGAAGTGGTCGTTAGGCTCCATGTGTCATCAAGGATCGTAGCGCCATTAAGTCCAACATGCACTTGAAGATGCTTATTTAGATTTTTATATGTTTTTAATCGATCTGCCGCTTCTGGAAGATCAATTCCTATTTCATGGACAGCGGCAAGTGCGGCAAGCGCATTATAAACTTGGTGCTCGCCATAACCTGGAACGAAAACAGAGTAGTTTTTCTCCTCGTGTTGGACACTAAATTCCATCCCGTCTTTACCATATTTAATACCAGTTGCTTTAAAGTGGCAGGATGGATCGATGCCAACTTTTATGATCCGTCCAAGATAATTGGTTAAATCTATTTTTTTCGTGTTATCATCTTCCGAATTAATAATAAGTACGCTTGAATGATCAAGTATTTTTGCCATTTCTCCTTTTGCCTGGATATAGCCTTCTAGCGTTTTACAATAATTCAAGTGGTGTGCACCTATGTTTGTAATAATGCCGATAGTCGGTTTAAAATACTCCCCTGCCTTTAGCACGTCTCCAGGTGCTCCAACAGCTGTTTCAAAAACAGCTGCTTCTGTGTCATCATCAATGCTAAGGAGGTAATGTAAGTGAGCTGTTCGAGAATTATTGGTACTATTTGTTGCTGTAATTGTTTTTTTAGCTGAAAGAATATGACTAATCATATCTTTTGTCGTTGTTTTTCCTGCTGTCCCTGTAATAGCTACAACAGGAATATGAAAAAGGCTTCGGTAGTACTTTACAAATTTCCAATAGGCTTCTTCCACATCCTTGACCATTATTATTGTTAAATTCTTAAATTGTTCACTCCTGCTAATGGTTTGATCTGTAACAAGCACCAAAGGGAAATATACCTCTAGTTTTTTCAAATTGACAACTTTGCTCCTTAAAAAAAGAATGGTATTTTGATTCTTTATTTGTTTAAGTCGGTATGCGCCAAAATGAATAATTACATCATCAGACCCTTGAATCAAGTCACCGGAAAAGATTGTTCTGATACACTCGACCGATAAGGGCTTCATTTACTATCACACTCCTTTCTCATAATCATCATATGTGCTCGTTTTCAAATTGCTTGTACGATATGGATTAATATTGGTGTCCTTTTAAAAGATTGTTTTCTGCTGACCCATTTTACAGGATACATAACCATACAAAAAACGGTTTAGCTCATAAATATATAACAGGTTGTTTTATCGAAGTTTATGTAGGGAGTGGACCGTTTGAAGACGATAATTTTTATAGGTACAAATAAATCTGGATCGAGTAGAGAAGCGATTAAAGCTGCGGAACAGCTGGGTTACTTTACGGTTGTTTTCACAAATAACGAAAAGCAATTGCAACAAAGGGAAGAGTATATAGATGTTCATGAAATGATTTTTGTTGATACGAATAATCTTTCTATGATGAAAGAAGAAATTAACAAGTTACGGTTAAAGGGTAAGGAAATAAAGACCATTGTCAGTTTTATTGATTCAAATGTTTATAGTGCTTCCATTCTTTGTGAAGAATTTTGTGATAGTTATACATCTCCCAACGCCATCAAAATAATGGAAAATAAAGAGGAAACTAGGGTTTCTCTAAAGGAACAGCCTTATACTCCTAAGTTTTTCAATATTAACCCAAATGAATCCCTTCCATTCGAAACGATAAACTCAGAGTTAACTTTTCCAGTCATCGTAAAATCTCCGAAATCGACTGGTTCCAAAGACGTGTTGTTTGTGGAAAAAAGGAAGCAATTAGAGAAACAGATTGTAAGATTGCAAGAAAAGAACCCAGATGAAACCATTATTATTGAAGAATATATTGATGGAAACCAATATTTGGTCGAGGCGCTCATATACAACCACAAGATTATGATTGCTGGAATGATCGAACAAGAAATTACACAGGGCAAACGATTTATTATTACAGGTTATGGGGTGCTTGCGGATGTGCCCAATCATCTAAAAGAAGGAATTGAACAGGTTCTGCAATCTATCATTTCACAGCTCGGAATTAAGAATGGCGCCCTTCATCTTGAATTACGTTGGACAAAAGGCGGCTGGAAACTCATTGAAATCAACCCGAGGATTTCCGGTGGTGCAATGAATGAAATGATTTATGCCGCATTTGGGTTTAGTTTAGTAGAAGAAACCCTTAAATTATATTTAGGAGAAAGTCCATCATTAATACCAAGATGTAGGAACTACGTATTTACCCAGCACCTCATTGTTTCGAAAAAGGGAATATTAGAAAAGATTACTGGAAGAAGAAGGGCCATAAGTTCTCCAGGTGTAGTGAAAGTTTACGTAAAACCCAGAAAGGGAACTAAGTTAACCCCGCCATTATCAATGGGGCATCGATATGCCTATGTGATGGCAACAGGGGCAAGTATGGAAGAAGCTAAAAAGCGCGCAAAAAGTGCTGCAGACGAGATTAAGTTCCATTTAGTAGAGGAATAAAATGGAATTACGATTATCCCAAATCAAAAAAAGGACTTCGGTAAGGTGTAACTGGTTCTCTTCTGAGGGACAAAAATTAAAAATAGCATCAAAATCACATCAATTTCATCAATTAAATAAACAAATAAAAGCCACGTTTTTTCTATAAAAATTGTGGCTTTTTAACATTAAAATTTATCGTTTAGTTCTCATGAGGTTGTAACATTTTCATTCCAATATCGGTAATTTGAAATCCTTACCGTGAACATTAACTAATATAAATCGGTTCTTTTGAAACTTAATAATTTTTTTCATCCATTTCATTTAAAAGTACAAGCCAAATGACACCTCATTAATATTCTGTAATATTAAAGTTGAAAGGAGGTGTTATTATGGGTATTATTATTCCTTGTGACTGTTTATCCGAATTAGCCTATATTTACAACTTAGCTGCTCAAACTGTTGCGATAGAGGCGGATGTTAATTTTGATACAAATGGCTTTCTCACAGCTGGAATTACGCATGCTCCCGGTTCCCCTTCGATTCTAATTACTGATGCTGGTATTTATGAGGTTACTTTCTCTGTGTCAGGTACAGAACCGAATCAATTTGCGTTATTTTTAAATGGTAACCTGGTTCCGGGAACCATATATGCTTCAGGTGCAGGAACTCAGCAAAACAACGGACAAGCTATATTTACGATAGGAGCCGGTGATGTTCTTACTCTTCGAAATCACTCTTCTGCTGCAGCAGTTGGACTTGCAACTCCGATAGGAGGCACTCAAGCAAACGTAAACGCTTCTGTTGTCATCAAAAAATTAGATTAGTACTATCTAAATATAGAACACTCACAAAATCAAAGTGAAGTGGTAAATAGCTTTAGTTGCGGAAACAGCAAAAATAACAGAAGAAAGGCACTGTACACTAGAAATTGTGCAGTGCTTTTCTTCTGTTGTTAACTGTAAGAGAAATTACCTAAATGTTTGATCTAAAAACTTTACGGTATCAAACATATTTGTTTTACTAGCCCCTTTGACCAAAATAGTGTCATCTTTTTTTACAGTCCTCACTAACAATTCATGTAATTGATCACGATTGGTGAAGTGGTACACGTTGTTAGCGGGAAAACCTTTTGCCTTTGCTTGTGCCCCAATTTCTTCTGTTCGAAAACCATATGTGATTAAAAGATCAATTTCTTTATCAAACACATATTCTCCAACTTTACGATATTCTTCCTCTCTTAAATCCCCCAACTCCCTCATTTGTCCAATAATCGCTATTTTTCGGTGTTTTCCAATATTGGAGAGAACATCGATTGCTGCTCGTACTCCTTGGGGGTGGGAATGAACGGTATCATCTATTAGTGTAATATTGTCCCGGCAGTTGTAGATAGTCAATCTTCTTGGTGGTTTTTTAAAGAGCAGCCCTAATTTAATTTCCATTGGCGTGAATCCTAAGTAATCGGCAACTGCAATCGCATTTAGAGCATTGTATACATGATGTTCTCCCAAAATGGGTATAAATAGCATTACTTCTTGCCCTTGAAGCTTCATCTTGAAATTCATTCCCGTATCTGCATATTCAACATCATAGGCTCTGTAGTCGGCGGCTGAATTTATCCCAATTGTGATGATCTTCCCTTTGAAATTTTGGGTCTCTAAAAAGGTTGAATTAAGATCATCCTTGTTTAGGAACAGAACTCCGTTTTGGTCCATCCCATGGATTAATTCCGATTTTGCATGAGCGACTTTTGTAATATCACCACCAAAATTGCCGACATGAGCAAGGCCAACATTTGTCACAATACTGATATTAGGCTTGAGGATGCTGCAATGTTCAGTAATGACACCAGGATAGGCCATTCCGTACTCTAATACCACCGCTTCATGGGCCGGAGTGATTTCTGCTGCATGTTTTTTCGTATGTTCTGTTGTATTCCAATAATCCTTTGATTCAAATACATTCCACTTCTTTGATAAAATCGATGCAAGGAATGCCTTAGACGTTGTTTTCCCGGCACTCCCCGTTATCGCGATAATTGGTGTTTCCTTTTTTTCTTCCGCTATTTTCTTCTTTAATGCATTTATTTTTTCCTTAATTGTTTTTTGGTTCTTTGCTAGAAAAATAGCATATCTAATCGTATTGATTACTACATCTAACTCCAAATAAAAGGCAGGTGGACAGCCAGGCCGCCAATTTACCTCATAAATCCATATTTTAGAATTCTCATCTAATCCTACGTCTACGCCAATTTCATCAATGACTTCCCCGTATTGTAACATTTGAAGCTCATCCAAATGATTGGCTAATGCCAAAGAAAAATGTTCGAGTGTTCGTCTAATATTAAATGCATCTTCTTTAAATTCTTGTTGTAAAAATGGATCTAAATAATTGGTGAAGCCGCCATTGTTTATATTGGCAATAATCGAACCCATCGGAGCAATTCGCGGATAGATTGTGGTAATGACCCATTTTCCTTCGCCATTTTTTTGAACATGGAGCCTAAAATCGTACACTTGCCCAGATTTTGTGGTTGATTGAATATAAGGTTGGACAATAAAGGTTCCTGTTGAAAGCTTTGAAGCTATTAGATCGTTTAGTTGTGGTTTAGAGTAGGAAATACTTTCGGAGTCCTTCTTAACGATAAAGTCATTACCACTTTTAGAAATGAAAAAGATCCCTTTACCCTTTCTTCCATCAATCGGTTTAAACACAACCTTTTCAAATGCAGTTACAAATTTGAAAAAATGCTCGGTATCTTTTACAATTTCTGTCGGAATTAGATAGTTTGAGAATTCTTTCGCCTCTTTTAACCGCTCATTTATATTCCATTTGTTACCGATTGAGTGAGTGGTAAAAGGTATTTTTTCTTTTAACTTTTGAATGATTGCCATAGACTTGGCAAGTTTTTCAGGACTTCCTGTATTGTAGATGACATCTGGAAACGGCATGATTCTTTCCACCCATTTGCCGTTTTCATACACCTGTCCTCTAATGGAACTGTTAACAAAATTTACTGTCCCAGGTGAAAAGTAGAAAAACCTCGCCCCTTCTGCTTTAGCAACCGCTGCATATGCATAAGATTTTATAACAGTTTTGGGGTCTTTACGATGATGTAACATTCCTATCAATGTCATTGAATAATCTCCTTTATTTTATCTGTACCACCTTATACATTACATTCAATTACTAATCCATTGGACACGGACAGACGTTCAGTTTTATTGATATTTGATGAATGTGGGCGCTTCATCCAAGCATTTCGCATACACCTGCCTTTTTTCCATAAAAAATGCCCCAAAAATACTTAGGGCGAAGGTTGAGGCATTACCATTTTGGCTCAATAATGATTTCCCTTTTAAGGTATCCAATATCTAAGGTTTGAATGGCATATATATTTAATAAATCAACTTTTATACGATTAGATGTTTTCTTTAGTCTCATAACATCAATATGTGAATGTGGAGTTTCGCCATGTATATCTAGGGGACGCAGTAATGAAATCGTTGCATAGCGTCCTTCTTTTTCAATCGATTCAATTCGAAAATAATTAGATGTAAAGAACTCTTCCTTCCCATTTTCATGATTGATCTCCACACCCTTGTGTGATAGGAATCCATCTTTCATCACTAATACCAAAGGAATGGTGTCTACGCCTACTAATTTAGCAAGCAATTTTCCAGAGAATTTGGTCGAGGAATCGGTTAATAAGTCTTGCAATGATTTCAATTCAAAAAGCGCTTCACATAAACCGTGTATACTTCTCTTCTCGCTACTCAATTTCACTGACAGCTCCCTGTATCTGTCCTTTTTAATAATATATTTATGGTTCAAGGAGAATGTGCGAATTGTAAAGGATTTCATGCTTGGACAATTCACCCATTTATCGCTCAAAGTGGTTCTATATAAAACTTTATTTCCTGTGCAGCGGCTATTGCGATGGTTTTTGCTCTATCTGGAGAATCCGAGGATGCAATGATGCAAGCATAGCGATTACCCATAGAGGAAGGGACGATTAATAAACTTCCCTCCCGGGGGGTGATATGAACGTATTTTACACCTTTATGCTCCATAGCATGATCCTTACCTGTTACTTTAAGAAGTTTACCTTGGGTGCCTATCGTTAAATATCTGGCGTACACATGTTGTTTTCGCGATTCAATTAAGGAAGGCTGCTCACCTAGCGACATTCTTACTATTTCTTTTATGAGGTTAATTCCCGTTCCTTCCTCAATGATTCGGTTCATCGCTCCCCCTGACATTCTTGGATTGATCTCTACTAGTTTCCATTTTTCTTGTACATTTCTCATCTCTAAATGACACGAGCCATTTAAAAGACCTATTTGATCGACTATGCTTGTGATTGAATCAATGAGGCTTTTATAGTCTTCACTGTTTAACATTGCCGGATATTGATATCCAGTCACGATAAATCTTTCGTTATTAGTGATTTCCTGCTCAATGACTGCGACAACTGTCAGTTCATTGTTGTGTACAATGATCTCAATTAGAAACTGAGGTCCTAATAAATATTCTTCAACTAATATCGGCTGTGTTGGATATTTTATTTGTAGAAATTCTATCCCGGCCATAAACTTCTCTGATGTTTCAACCAAGAGTACATTCTTTGAGCCATTGGAAGCTGGCGGTTTCAATATCAATGGTAAAAATGCTTTGTACTTCTGTACAAACTGGTCAACAGGTATATCATGATTAAAGACTACATAAAAAGGGGAACTGGAAAGACCCCTTAATTTTTCTCTGAACCTTATTTTATTTTCCATCATATAAAGTGATTCTGCTGACAGCTTTACCAATCCTAGATGTTCAGATAGCTTTGCGGCATAAGAAACATATGGGTCAATAAAACTAATACATGCACATAGTTGTTTTCCGATTTTCTTTAAATTGGTCAGTTCGTCTATAACCTTTGTCTCATCTAAAATGTCCTTGATATAGATACAGTGATCAACATCAGGAAATTCGTGTTTATTTATCATCCTCTTGTTTGTTAACAAAACAATGAAGTATCCCATTTCTTTCGCGATCGTTAGCGCTTCTTTACTAGTGCCGAAATTGTTACTTCCCAAAAAAACAATCGTCTTCATTTGTTCAACCATCCTGCCTGAATAAGGTCATTGATAACATATGTTAATTTTCCACCAATGGTACTTGATTAATCTTCGCCTTCAACAAACGTAAGGATGTTTTATATAGATCTATAGGCGAAAAAGAGCATCAATATGGATGACGCTCTTTTTCTTAATGCCCTAATGATTAGCAATTCCCGAATAATAGAATCCTAAATTCTCTATCTTCCTTTTATCCAACATATTACGACCATCAAAAAGGTTCGGTTGGTTCATAAGCTGCTTTATTCTGACCCAGTCAAGATTCTTATATTCATCCCAGTCAGTGCCGATAACAAGCGCATCTGCGCCAACAACGGTTTCCTCGACACTTTGAAGCTGCACTAGAGATGGTCCTCCAGCTATTTTTACGACTGGATCGTGCACCATCACCTGCGCCTGTTCTGCCAGCAGTTGATTAATCAAATTAAGAGTCGGCGACTCCCTTGTATCATCCGTGTTCGCTTTAAACGATAAGCCGAGAACAGCAATCTTCTTATTCAGCAAATCGTCGCCGAGATTCTGTTTGATTTTTTCAATAAAAAAAACAGTCTGCTCCTCGTTAACTTTTACAACATGTTCTAAGATCGATAACGGTTGACCATTTTCCTTTGCTATTTGAATTAATGCGTTAACGTCTTTTGGAAAACAGGAACCACCGTAACCCATACCTGCTCGGAGGAACTGCGGGCCAATCCGAGTATCGAGGCCAATTCCCTTTGAAACATCATTGATATTGATGTTTAACCCATCACACAATCTAGCTAACTCATTAATAAATGAAATTTTCATCGCTAGAAAGGAATTGGCGGCGTACTTGATCATTTCAGAGGCATTAGGATTGGTTTCGACGATTGGACAGTGGAAGTCTCTATACATTTCTCTAATAATGGTTCTTGCTGTTTCACTCGTTGAGCCGATTACAATCCGGTCAGGATTGAGGGCATCCCGAAGAGCGGAGCCCTCGCGAAGAAACTCCGGGTTGGAAACAACATCATAGGGGATCTGCTCTTCTTGACCTTCCTTGATCCATTTCGTCACCAATTCTGCTGTCCCTACTGGCACGGTGCTCTTCGTGATGATAATTTTATATTTATTCATATATTTGCCGATCGAATGGGCGACATTTTTAACATAAGTGAGGTCTGCACTGCCATCCGCTCCCTGGGGTGTGCCCACACAAATGAAGATAATATCATTCTCTTTAACAGCCTTTTTTGTCTTTTTTGTAAATTCAATATGTTGGGCAGCGACATGCTTGCTGAGCAACTCCTCGAGACCAGGCTCGTAAAAATGTAGTTTGCCAGCTTGTAACGCTTTAATTTTGTTTTCGTCTAGGTCTAGCCCTGTGACCTTGTGACCCATTTCGCAAAAAACAAGGCCCGTCGTCGTACCCACGTAGCCTGTGCCAACGATCAAAATTCTCACTTTAGATTATTCCTCCTTCAATACACTCCCAAAATAAGTACTTAGTTTTAAACGGATTTCCTCGATACCATGGTCGTGGCTTGTATTAATTTATTCATAAAAGTATTTTATGGAAGGTTGTCCACCTTAGAAAGGGCGGTTAATAGGAAGTTTTTCAGAAGACTGGTTTTTTGGGAACGTGACGATTATTTATGACTGTGAACGGGGAAAACTTGCTTCATGGGCAATC
>NZ_BCVI01000093.1 GCF_001591665.1 Neobacillus soli NBRC 102451
TATTATTGAAATTAGTACGAAACTAGGTTTCGTCTTTTTTTATGGATTTTTATAAAAAGCAGACTTTTTTGCTCAAATAGTAAAAATGATGTAAACTACATATGAAATAGGCATCCTTAGGAGACATCCTAAGGTTTTTTTTGCAGATATTAAGGTAAAATGAAGATATAGTATCGCTATGTTAAGATAAAAAGGTGATTGGATGAAACAATTGGAACTGAAGACAACGAATTCTGAGGAAACTTCCCAATTCGCAGCAAGATTGGCTGCCTTTTTAAAACCAGGTGATGTCATTGCGCTTGAGGGAGATTTAGGCGCCGGCAAAACAACCTTTACAAAAGGGTTGGCGAAGGGATTGGAAATAAAGAGAACCGTGAATAGCCCGACATTTACGATCATTAAAGAGTATAAGGGAAAGCTGCCATTGTATCATATGGATGTGTACCGGGTAGCGGATTCCTTTGAAGACCTCGGTTTTGATGAATACTTTGATGGTGAGGGTGTTACAGTAGTGGAATGGGCACATTTAATTGAGGAGCAGCTTCCACAGGAACGACTGACCATCTTCTTATATCGTGAGGAAGAGGACCAGAGAAGAATGGTATTAAAACCGATGGGAGAAAGATATGAGCAATTATGTAAGGAGATTTTTTCATGACAATCTTAGCGATTGATACCTCTAACTATGCCTTAGGGGTTGCGCTTTTGGAAGATAATCAAGTAATCGGCGAATATATTACTAATTTAAAAAAGAACCACTCTGTTCGAATCATGCCAGCCATTCAGACTTTAATGAAGGATTGTGAAAGGGTGCCAGCGGATTTAACGAAAATCATCGTCGCAAAGGGACCTGGGTCCTATACAGGGGTAAGAATTGGGGTTACGATTGCCAAAACCTTAGCGTGGACGCTAAACATTCCCCTAGTGGGTATTTCAAGCCTAGAAATATTGGCAGCAGGAACGGGAAGGTACTTTGATGGCTATGTGTCACCTTTATTTGACGCCAGACGAGGGCAGGTCTATACGGCTTTATATCAGTTTGAAAACGGTGTGCTGACCACCGTGGAAGCGGATCAGTTGGTGATGTTAGCCGACTGGGCTGCTGAATTATCGGTTAGGAGCCAACCGATTTTGTTTGTCGGAAATGATTTACCCATTCATCAAACGAAGATTGAAGAGCTGTTAGGCTCCAAGGCTGTTTTTGCTAGCCTAACTGAACAGAATCCCCGTCCATCAGAACTTGCTTTGTTAGGAAGAGATAAACAGGGGGAAGACGTCCATTCCTTTGTTCCGAATTATATCCGTTTGGCTGAGGCTGAAGCAAAGTGGTTAGAAGCGAAGGGAAAAATCTTAAATGGATAGGAAATTGTGAAATGGTAGATTCTTATGTTTTTCGTGATATGAGGGAAGAGGATATTGATCAGATTTTAGAAGTGGAGCAGGCTTCCTTTACGTTGCCATGGAGCCGCGAAGCATTTTATAATGAATTGCGCACGAATCGATTTGCGGTTTATCTTGTTCTAGAGGAAAAGGAAAAAATCCTTGGCTATTGCGGGGCCTGGATTGTGATTGATGAGGCCCATGTAACGAATGTAGCGATTCTGCCTGAATATAGAGGCAGGAAGCTTGGGGAAGCATTGATGCAAAAAATGATGTCAGTTGCCCGTGAGATGGGAGCGAGAAGCATGACCCTTGAAGTCCGCGTGACCAATCATGTTGCCCAATCTCTTTACCGAAAACTGGGCTTTCAAGATGGCGGGATAAGGAAGAATTATTATTCTGATAACCAGGAAGATGGTTTAGTGATGTGGGTGAATTTATGAAAAAAGATCAATGGATACTAGGAATAGAAACAAGCTGCGATGAGACCGCAGTGGCGATTATTAAAAATGGCTGCGAAATAACAGCGAATGTGGTCGCCTCGCAAATCGAAAGTCACAAGCGCTTCGGGGGAGTGGTCCCTGAAATAGCTTCCCGCCACCATGTGGAGGAAATCACCATTGTCATTGAGGAAGCATTGAAGCAGGCAAATTTGACCTTTCCTGAGCTTGATGCGATTGCTGTTACAGAAGGCCCGGGCTTAGTGGGGGCCCTGTTAATCGGTGTCAATGCCGCGAAGGCACTCGCTTTTGCCCATAATAAACCACTTGTTCCCGTCCATCATATCGCGGGGCATATTTACGCAAACAGGCTGGTAACAGAAATGAAATTCCCGCTCTTGGCCCTCGTTGTTTCAGGAGGGCATACGGAGCTTGTTTATATGAAAGCACATGGTCATTTTGAAGTGATCGGTGAAACGCGGGATGATGCCGCAGGTGAAGCCTATGACAAGGTAGCAAGAACTTTAAACATGCCGTATCCTGGCGGCCCGCACATTGACCGGTTGGCGCAGGAAGGAAGCCCGACTATTAATTTGCCGCGGGCTTGGTTAGAGGAAGGCTCCTATGACTTTAGCTTTAGCGGTTTAAAGTCAGCCGTGATTAATACGGTACACAATGCCGAGCAGCGCGGTGAAGTAATTATGCCAGAGGACCTGGCGGCCAGCTTTCAAGCAAGCGTGATTGAAGTGCTAGTCAAGAAGACAGTAAAGGCAGTCGCGGAATATGGTGTCGGACAAGTAGTAGTAGCCGGCGGTGTCGCTGCAAATAAAGGGCTTAGGCAGGCATTGGAAAAAGAATTCTCGGAAAAGCCTGACGTTGAGTTAGTGATTCCTCCTCTTTCATTATGTACGGATAATGCGGCGATGATTGCTGCTGCCGGGAGCGTGATGTTCGATAGGGGAATCCGGGCGGACCTATCCCTGAATGCCAATCCTGGATTGGATATTGAAATATATAATCATTAAGGCTGACCTAAAAGGTTGTTCGTAACGACCTTTGGAGGGCAGCCTCTTTTTGTGGATAATTTTTATGGGAAATCTGTGAAAATTGAAATAAATGTGGATAAGTCTGTGGGTACTGTGGATAATGTGGATAAAAATGATGTTTATTGTGGGCAATGTGGAAAAGTATAAAAACTGCCTGAAAATAGTCCATCTAATATGTGAATAAGCCTGTGGAAAAGTGGGTAATTTCTTAAAAATTGTTCATAACCTTTAAAAATTTGTCGATATCTTCTTGGATTTTGTCGATAGTTATCAGAAGTTTGTCGAAATATCCGCTATTATTGTTAATAACCCCCGAATAATTGCTCCTATCCTTTTTCAACCAAAGAAAAAAACCGAGCAATTGCCCGGTTTTAGTAGTTATTCAGCTAGCTCAGCCCAATCTTCCATCAATTGCTCAAGCTCAGCTTTCGCTTTTTCGCTTTTTAAGTTGATTTCCAATACTTTTTCATGGTCCTGAAAAATAGCTGGTTCGCATAGTTGCTGCTCATACCCTTGGATTTGCTCCTCGAGCTCTTCAATTCGCTGCTCTATTTCTTCTATTTTCCTCTTCCGCTGCCGCTCTTGTTTCTTGCTTTCCTTATCTTGATGATAACTACTCTTCTCTTCTGCTTCTGACTGAGCAGCCTTTTTAGTTGAGGCCGCAAGCGTTAAGGCGGCTAGTTCTTCCTGCTCCAGCTTCTTTTCCAAGTAATAGTCATAATCCCCAAGATATTCTGTACTGCCATAACGACTCAATTCCAAGACCTTTGTCGCAATCCGGTTAATGAAGTATCTATCGTGGGAAACATACAATATCGTCCCAGGGTAATCGATTAGAGCATTCTCAAGAACTTCCTTGCTATCAAGATCAAGGTGGTTTGTTGGCTCGTCCAAGATTAACACATTTGCTTTTTCCAGCATCAGTTTCGCGAGGGCAAGGCGCGCTTTCTCACCGCCACTTAAGGTGGAGACGATTTTTAAGACATCGTCACCAGAAAATAAGAAATTACCTAGGACGGTGCGGATTTCTTTTTCACTTTTAAAAGGATAATCATCCCAAAGTTCATTCAGGACACGCTTATTGGAGGTTAATTCCGCCTGTTCCTGGTCGTAATATCCGATTGAAAGGTTGGTCCCGTACAGAATCGTACCGGCCAGTGCCGGCAGCTTTTTGATAATTGTTTTTAACAAAGTTGATTTGCCGATTCCATTGGGGCCAACCAGCGCAATACTTTCCCCTTTATAGGCCCGAAAGGAGATGGCCTCCGAAACCATTTCATCATTGTAGCCCACTGCAAGTGAATCGACTGTTAACACGTCATTGCCGCTTTGTTTTTCAATTTCAAACGAGAAGGTTGCCGACTTTTCATCACCAGAGGGACGGTCAAGCAACTCCATTTTCTCAAGCTTTTTCCGTCGGCTTTGGGCTCGTTTCGTTGTCGAGGCCCGCGCAAGGTTCTTTTGAATAAAGTCTTGCAGATCGGCAACTTCTTGCTGTTGTTTTTCAAAAACCTTCAAATCGCGCTCATAATTTGCCGCTTTTTGCTCAAGGTAAGAACTATAGTTTCCGGTAAACCTCCCAATTTGCCTTCGTGATACTTCATAGACCTGGGTGACGACTTTATCTAGAAAATAACGGTCATGGGAAACAATCAAAATGGCGCCATCATAACCTTGTAAATACTGCTCCAGCCAGGAAAGGGTATCAATATCAAGATGGTTGGTGGGCTCGTCCAAAATTAAGATATCAGGCTTGGTTAATAGGAGCTTACCAAGGGCAAGCCGGGTTTTCTGCCCGCCGCTTAAACTAGAAATGGAAAGGGAACTGTCGTGAAAGTTTAAACCATGCAGGACGGAGCGAATATCGGCTTCGTATTGGTAGCCGCCTTGTTCTTTAAATTTAACCTGGAGCACATCATATTCTTTAAGAATACGTTCATACCTTCCATTGTCGGCAATCACGCTCGAATCGCCCATCTGTTCTTCCAGTTTGCGAAGTGACTTTTCCATCGTGATGAGCGGCTCAAAAACGGTCAACATTTCATTCCAAATTGACAGGCTCGATTCTAAACCAGTATTTTGGGCTAAATAGCCGATGGTCACTTCTTTTGGCTTGATGACCTCACCGCCATCATGTGACAAGTGCCCGGCAATAATCTTTAATAATGTCGATTTCCCGGCACCGTTGCGCCCAACAAGAGCGACGCGGTCCCGCGTTTGTAATTCCAGCTTTATATTCGATAAAATAAGGTCAGCACCATAATATTTTTGTAGTTGGTTGACTTGCAGCAAAATCATTCTCATTCACCTCTATTACATACAATCAGTGTACCGTATTCATGGAAGGTCGGCAATAAAAGGCTGATGGTT
Source organism: Neobacillus soli NBRC 102451 (assembly GCF_001591665.1). Taxonomy (GTDB): domain Bacteria; phylum Bacillota; class Bacilli; order Bacillales; family Cytobacillaceae; genus Neobacillus; species Neobacillus soli. The sequence continues at coordinate 5,237 of NZ_BCVI01000093.1, forward strand.
TACAAGAACCAAGCCAACCGAATTCGACAAAAAATGTATGTGTTCGTTCAAAGTTTCACACACATTTATGGAAAAATAGTGTATGATTTGAGTGGGTAGGAGGATTTTAATATGGCAGAATTTACACACTTTAATGAAGAAGGCCGTGCAAAAATGGTCGATGTCAGTGATAAGCCGGAAACGGCGCGTACGGCGCTTGCTCATTCCAGCATAACCGTGAGTAAAGAAATTTATGAAAAGATAACCAATCATGAAATGAAAAAAGGCGATGTTTTGGCAGTGGCTCAGGTTGCAGCGGTCATGGCGGCGAAAAAGACATGGGATCTCATTCCGATGTGCCACCCAATTCCGTTAACAGGGATCAATGTTAGTTTTTCGTGGGAAAAGAACCCGCAGGATGATTATCAATTGCACATTGCTACAGCTGTGAAAACAAAAGGGAACACAGGTGTGGAAATGGAAGCGTTAACAGCTGCATCTGCCTGTGCCTTAACCGTTTATGATATGTGTAAAGCTGTGGATAAAGGTATGGTGATTGGACCGACCTATTTAGTTGAGAAAACGGGCGGAAAAAACGGTGATTTTAAGAGAACAGAACAAGTTAAATAATATCATGGGGTGTGGGAGATTATGGCTAATGATTCAATGAAAATACCACAGGCGACAGCAAAACGGCTGCCCCTTTATTATCGATTTTTAAAAAACCTGCATACTTCCGGCAAACAAAGGGTGTCTTCTGCAGAGTTAAGTGAAGCGGTAAAAGTAGACTCGGCAACGATCCGCCGCGACTTTTCTTATTTTGGTGCCTTAGGAAAAAAGGGCTATGGGTATAATGTCAATTACTTAATATCCTTCTTTCGTAAAACCTTAGACCAAGATGAATTAACACAGGTTGCGTTAATTGGGGTTGGTAATCTTGGTACAGCCTTTTTAAACTATAACTTTTTGAAAAATAACAACACAAAAATCGTCTGTGCCTTTGACGTGGACCCTGAAAAGATGGGCACGATGATTCGCGAGGTGCCGGTTTATCATCTCGATGAATTAGAAAAGGTTTTATTTGATGCTGATATAGCCGTTGCGATTCTTACGGTTCCCGCTCCTGCCGCACAGATGATTACCGATCGTCTTGTCAAAGCGGATGTGAAAGCGATATTAAATTTCACCCCAGCAAGGTTAAATGTCCCGCCGTCGATTCGGGTTCATCATATCGACCTGGCAGTTGAACTGCAATCACTAATCTACTTTTTGAAACATTATCCAACAGTTGAAGTGGAAGAAGAAGAATAAATGAAACAAGACCTTTTCGCGAAATTTCGTGAGAGGTTTTTTATTTGCTACTTTACATGCGTAACAGTGTTATGTTACATTCTATTTTAGAAAGGGGTTTTTATGATGAGCGAGGAGTTAATCTCGAAGAAAGACCTGTTAGAATTGGCCGGAATATCCTATGGGCAGTTATATCGATGGAAGCGAAAGGACCTTATTCCGGAAGAGTGGTTTGTGAGGAAATCAACGTTTACCGGTCAAGAAACATTTTTTCCAAAGGAAAAAGTATTAGAAAGAATCGATAAGATTCAAACGCTGAAAGAGGATCTGTCTTTAGATGAACTTGCCGACATGTTTTCCCCTACTGTTACGAATTTAAATTATTCAAGGGATGAATTGATAAAACGAAACATTGTTTCGACAAGCGTTGTCGATTTTTACTTAGAAGTAGAGAAAGGCAGCCACCAATTTCATTTTTCAAGAATGCTGGAAGTGTTTGTTTTAGAAAAGCTTCTGCAATCGGGCGAGATTAATTTGGATGAGGGGAAAATGGTGCTGCATGTGTTAAAGGACAATGCACCGCAAATCAAACAAAAGAGCTGTGAATTGGTGGTTACCCGAAAGCTGGGTGTATCCTCCTGTCTGTTATTGATTAACGCAGAGGCCGTCCATTTTGAACCGGGAACGAAAATGGTTGCGGCATTGCCGTTGATGACGTGTATGGAAGAAATTAAGGCGAAATTATTATAAAGGAGAATGACGATGGAGAAGAAAAGCAGAGGAGACTTGGTCATTAATGGTTTCGGGGCATCGAACGGCGGAACGTTCAATATTGTCACCTTAAATGGGAGAGGGACGGTTAATAGCGATTTGGATTGCATCGAATTTGAATGCAATGGTTCTGGTGTGGTCAATGGAAATGTCATTTCGGAAAAAGCCAAGGTTAGCGGGCATGCAAGGTTCAAAGGAAATTTAGACAGTCAGAAACTAACAATTGATGGGTCGGCAAAAATTGATAACAACCTGTATGTGAAACATTTGAAGGTTTCAGGTAAAGCTTCTGTCGGTGGAAAGGTTAAAGGCGAAGAAATTAAAGTCAAGGGTACATTTACTGTTGGTGAAGATTGTGAAGCAGAAATTTTCAAAGCAGATTCGCAGTTTTCGATTGGCGGACTGTTAAATGCCGAGCAAATCGACATTAAGATTTATGGGGAGTGTAAGGCAAAGGAAATCGGCGGGCAAACCATCACCGTTAAACAGAAGGGTTCATCCTTCATCGGAACGTTATTCAAACCGCTTTTTAAAACACAGCTTGAAACGGAGTTAATTGAAGGGGATAAAATTGAACTGGAAAATACGATTGCCAAGGTCGTGCGCGGGAATCTGGTGAAGATTGGCGCTAATTGTCAGATTGGTATGGTGGAATACAGAGAGGAATTTTCAAAAGAGAAAAATGCTGTTGTTGGCGAAAGCAGACAGATTTAAAAGGGGGAATAGAAAATGAACGAAAACCTAATTATTAATGGTTCGGGAAGTTACCCCGGCGGCCGTTACGATAAAATCAGTATCAGAGGCGAAGGGACCATTGTTAATGATGTCGAATGTGCTGTTTTCCATGTCTATGGAACGTGCGAGGCCGTTGAAAATCTCACAACGGGGTCAGTAAAAATATTTGGTGAGGCAGAAGTCAAAGGGAATATGGAGGCACAAGAAACGCTCGTGATGGGGACGATGGCGGTCGGAAACCATGCCCATTTAAAAAAGATAAAGATCTTCGGTTTGCTGGAAGTGGGCGAAAGACTTTCTGGGGATGTGGCGGTTATTAAAGGCAGTATCTCCGTCGACGGGGATGTGGAATATGAGACATTCGACTCAAGCGGCGGCTTTGAAATCAAGGGGTTGCTTACGGCGGATACGATTAAGATTGGATTGCGCTTTGGTGAGAGCTCAGCTGAAGAAATTGGCGGAGGGAAAATAACGGTGAAAAAGAGAAAGAATTCGCTCCTTCCTTTCGGTAAAGAGATAGGCACCCTTACTGCGAAAGTAATCGAAGGGGATGAGATCTACCTTGAAAACACAAAAGCTGAAATTGTGCGTGGCAATATGGTTAAACTTGGACCCGGCTGCCAGATCGGATTGGTCGAATATCGGAAGGATCTGACTGTTGATTCGCGAGCGACGATAAAAACAAAGACAAAGATCTAAAGGGGAAATGGAATGGCTGCGAAGGATTAATAATTTAGGATTCTATGCCACAGAAATTTTCAAGAGCCCTTATTAAAGACAAAACTCCGTGGCATACCGGCAAAAATGTCTTCAAGGGACCTTGTTAAAGACAAAACACCGTGGTTTACCGGCAAAAATGTCTTTAAGGGACCTTATTAGAGACAAAACTCCGTGCCTAACCGGCAATTTTGTCCTCAAAGAGCCCTTATTAAGACAAAACCCTGTGCTTAACCGGCAATTTTATCCAAAGATGCCATGGAAGCTTCCACTTTTCTTATTTCTTCAGTTTATCCTTGTGTTTGAAATAAAAGGTAATTACCTTTAAGCCAGAGCCAAAGTCAAAGGTGGCTAAGATGATTAATAGATAGCTGAAAAAGCCCCAGCCGTTTTTTTGAACATCGTCAACGGCGAAGTAGGTAAATAACCCGCCCAACAGGATGTAAATCAATCCGGAAAACAATGGTGAACGTTTCATAGGAAGCCTCCGATAAAGTTTTGAATTGCCTCGGCCTCCCGCCTTAGTCTGTCGATATCGTCTTTGTAAACCGATTGGACCAAGACAACCATGGTATTCATTGTAACATGGGCAAAAATCGGCACCAAGATTCGTTTCGTTTTGACATATAGGAAGGCAAACGTAAAGCCCATGGCAGAATAAAGCAAAATATGAACGGGCTCCATATGGGCCAAGGCGAAGATCACCGAGCTGATTAACGCTGAGATGAAGAAATTATAGCGTTTATAAAGGGAGCCAAAAATAATTTTTCGAAAAACAATTTCCTCTAGAATCGGTCCAATGATACTTGTAACAATGATAGCCAGCGGAAAGGCATTGATAATGGTTAGGATATCCTTCGTGTTTTCAGAGCCTATTTTAATCCCTAAGAGGCTCTCAATAATGGCTGCAGCGTACTGGGCAAATAATGCTAAAAAGACTCCCCCAATTGCCCACATCACTGAAAGAGTAGGGGAACTGCCCTTTTCATCGAGGCTTCGAGTATTCATTTCCTTCCGTAATAGGAAAAGAATAATTATTAAAGCAATCAAAAAACTAGCAAGGAGCCAAAAAGGAACAGCAAGATTCTGGCTTTTCCCGAAATATTTAAAGGCCCACATTGATAGGGGTAATCCGATTAAGCTCGAAAGCTGCATCCCGATATAAACTATGATAATAATCCAATATTCCCTTTTCAAATTGTTAATCTCCTTAAGTTCCATTCTGTATAAGTTGACCAATAACTCTATAACTTACAGACGAATCCGTCTACACTATCATTTATTCTACTCTGAAAACCGGTACAGTTTCAATTTAGAAGAACTTTTTTTATAGGAGGTATAGAAAATCCTGTTTTTCGCATACTTAATAAGGTTGCAAACAGGATATCCCTTCTATAATTCCATTCCCATTCTGTGAAATGGGTTGTTGGTTAAAACTAAAAAATGTTTTTTTGATTTTTTATGCTTCATACTTGCAAAAAAAACGAAGATTCATTATGATAATAATTGTGTTAGCACTCATGGTTAGAGAGTGCTAAAATGTCAGAATTACATATATTTTTGAGGAGGTTGTTTGATTTGTTAAGACCATTAGGTGACCGCATTATCATTGAGCTTGTTGAATCAGAAGAAAAAACCGCAAGTGGTATCGTATTACCGGATTCAGCGAAGGAAAAGCCTCAGGAAGGAAAAGTTGTTGCTGTTGGCACTGGCCGCGTCCTTGAAAACGGAGAACGAGTAGCACTTGAAGTCGCTGTAGGCGACCGTATTATTTTCTCTAAATACGGCGGTACAGAAGTAAAATACCAAGGTGAAGAATATTTAATCTTACGCGAAACCGACATTCTTGCAGTAGTAGGAGCATAAGTTTACCGATAAAAATAAAAAGCTTGAAAACATTTGAGGAGGTTTTTGAACAATGGCTAAAGAGATTATGTTTAGTGAAGATGCACGCCGCGCAATGCTTCGTGGTGTTGATGCCCTAGCAGATACAGTTAAAGTTACTCTTGGACCTAAAGGACGCAACGTGGTTCTTGAGAAAAAATTTGGTTCACCGCTTATCACTAATGACGGTGTAACCATCGCAAAAGAAATCGAATTAGAAGATGCTTTCGAAAACATGGGTGCAAAACTTGTGGCTGAAGTAGCAAGCAAAACAAACGATGTTGCCGGTGACGGTACAACTACTGCAACTGTTCTTGCTCAAGCGATGATTCGCGAAGGCTTAAAGAACGTAACTGCAGGTGCTAACCCAATGGGTATCCGTAAAGGGATTGAAAAAGCAGTCGCTGTTGCGGTTGAAGAATTAAAAACGATTTCTAAACAAATTGAAGGAAAAGAGTCAATTGCTCAAGTAGCGGCTATTTCTTCTGATGATCAAGAAGTTGGTCAGTTAATCGCTGAAGCAATGGAGCGCGTTGGCAACGACGGCGTTATCACAATTGAAGAATCTAAAGGCTTCACAACTGAATTGGATGTAGTTGAAGGTATGCAGTTTGACCGTGGTTATACTTCTGCTTACATGGTAACCAATACAGACAAAATGGAAGCTGTCTTAGAAAATCCATATATTTTAATCACTGACAAAAAAATCTCAAGCATCCAGGAAATCCTTCCTGTTCTTGAGCAAGTTGTTCAACAAGGCAAGCCATTATTATTGATTGCTGAAGACGTTGAAGGTGAAGCCCTTTCTACATTAGTAGTGAACAAACTTCGCGGTACATTCAATGCTGTTGCTGTTAAAGCACCTGGCTTCGGTGACCGTCGTAAAGCTATGCTTGAAGATATCGCTGCCCTTACTGGTGGTGAAGTGGTAACGGAAGAGCTTGGTCGTGAATTGAAAACTACAACAATCGAATCTTTAGGACGCGCTTCTAAAATTGTTGTGACAAAAGAAAACACAACTATCGTTGAAGGTGCAGGCGAATCTGCTGGAATCGCGGCTCGTGTCAACCAAATCCGCGTTCAATTAGAAGAAACAACTTCTGAATTTGACCGTGAAAAATTACAAGAGCGCTTAGCTAAATTAGCTGGCGGTGTGGCAGTCATCAAAGTTGGTGCTGCAACTGAAACTGAACTTAAAGAGCGTAAGCTTCGCATTGAAGATGCATTAAACGCAACTCGTGCTGCAGTTGAAGAAGGTATCGTATCCGGTGGTGGTGTAGCCCTTCTTAATGTGTACAGCAAGGTTTCGGCACTTGAAGCTGAAGGTGACGTAGCAACAGGTATCAACATCGTCTTACGTGCGATGGAAGAACCAGTTCGCACCATTGCTCACAACGCTGGTCTTGAAGGCTCTGTTATCGTTGATCGCTTAAAGCGTGAAGCAGTAGGAACAGGTTTCAACGCAGCAACTGGCGAATGGGTAAACATGATCGACGCTGGAATCGTTGACCCAACTAAGGTTACACGTTCAGCACTTCAAAACGCAGCATCTGTTGCAGCTATGTTCTTAACAACTGAAGCAGTTGTTGCTGACAAGCCAGAACCAGCTGGTGCAGGCATGGGTATGCCTGACATGGGCGGTATGGGTGGAATGGGCGGCATGATGTAATAAGCCGTCTGAACCCTTGATATGTATGGGTTTGTATGTAAGGTGAAAGTGAAATGCTAACATTTTGCTAACATAGAGGATTTTAATCGAGGCTTCTCATTAGTTGTGCAAACTTTTGGGAAGCTTCTTTTTTCATTTCTTTTGTAACGTGGAGATAGACGTTCTTGGTGATTTGATCATCTGAATGACCAAGTCTATCCATAATTTGTTCAAGTGCTATACACCAGCCTCTGCAAGAAGTGATGTATGGGTATGTCGTAAAGAGTGTGGGGTTAATTCAGCATTTAAATTTGCCAGTTTCAGCAGTCTTGCCATTCTAAGTTGTACCATTTTGATAACGATTGGATATCCAGGCTGTCGTTCAGTTTTTGCAAAGATAAAGTGCAGATCATTATAAGCATCTTCTAATTGTTCGATGGTCTTTTCTTGCTTTTCTTTATGATCCTTTAATGCCTCTATCACAACCTCATCGACTACGACTTTTCTTCGAGATTTTTTCGTTTTTGGTGTCACCAATAGAAACTTAACCGTATTATTATTGGGATTATAATACGTTTTTGTAATGCTGATTGTCTGATTCACGAAATCAATATCTTTCCACTTGAGTGCTACTAATTCACCAACACGAATGCCTGTGTAGGAGAGGATAAGGAATATTAAGTAGTCTAATTCTAATCCTTGATTCTTAGCAGTATACAATAAAATTGCCAGAACTTCCTTTTCCAAATACTTTGGAATTTCCTCTTCCTCCAATTGTTCAATTGTTTTTTTATCCTTTTTTAGATAGGCAAACTCAGTCGGATCTTTCTTGATTAGCTCCAGCTCTAATGCTTTCCGAAAAATCATTTTTCCAGTTCGATGTATTCCTTCCCTTGTACTATCAGAATATCCTCTGTCCTTTAAATCGTTCAAAGCATCCTGATATCTCTTCCTTGTGATGTCCTTCAATTTCAGCTGAGAAAAGTAGGGCAACAACTTATTGATTTCATGAATCCGGACTCGAATCGTTCCGGGTTTCACATCTTTTGCTTCCCTATAGATGGGGAGCCACTGATTTGCAAACTCACAAAAGGTCAGGTCTGTTTCCTCTACATATGATCCTTGATTTAACTCATGATTGAGCGCGGCAGCAGCTGCTTCCGCTTCTTCCTTAGTTTTAAAACCGCTCCTTACCTTTTGCTTCCTTTTACCAGTAATCGGATCTATTCCAATATCGATGGTAAAAGCCCATTTGGAACCACAAGTACATTTTTTCTTCTTGCACTTACAACCTCTCTTGTAAAAATGTCCTTTCATTTAATATCCTCACTTTCTTTTATAGTTTGGTGCAGGTATCCATTATCTCCATTTTGATAGTTAATAATTCATAAGGCTAAGAGAATTAGTACAGCAAATAAGGGGATAGGGTTTAACGCCAAATAAAAAAGAACATGTTACTTAGTGAACGAATGTATTTAGGATGGCTATGTTAATATGAGAATAAGTTTGTGAAGGTTTACGCTTAAACTAACGCCGCAGGTTAGCTTAAGAAGGTATTGTTAAAAACAATGGAGAATAAATACCTTAACCTTTATTAAAAAGTGGGTGTTAGATATCAAAGAAAATAAGAAAATGATTCAATTTTCAATGGTTGATATTATTGAAAGGAAAATACATTTTACTAATACAAATACCATATTCGATAAAATTGAGTATCAATATAACAATCAGGGCGAACTTCAAGCTTATAATGAAATGCTTGTGGATGTTAAAGTTATGGACGAGAGTGAACTTGTAAACAAGTACCTAACTATCATAAACACACTTGCAGTACAGTTTGAAAAAGAAGAATTTACAGATGAAAGAGAGATAGAAAAAATGTCTGGATACAATAACGCAATAGTATCCATTTTGGAGTGTATAAACCCAATATATAAATATGATTTAAATGATAAATCAACCTGAAGTGAATTGAGATTGTGAAGTATTACACTTAAAGTAACGGGTGCTTGACTTCAAGAAGGAGTATAGTCTAAAGCGGCAGTTTAGTAGAAGAGATGATTAACTGTGTTTAAAAATCGAGCTGAATTATTTGATGATTTAAATTTTTGATTCAATTTGTTAAGATGGTACTAATTGTAAATGACTGGAGGCTAAATTTGTGGTAACAATTGAGGACTTTTTGAAATTGGACATCCGTATTGGTACTGTTATTAACGCAGAACCCTTTCCAGAAGCACGAAAACCTGCAATAAAATTAGAAATTGATTTTGGAGAAATTGGTATTAAACATTCTTCTGCACAAATTACACAAAGATATACACCAGAACAACTTATTGGACATCAGGTGGTTGCAGTAGTAAATTTCCCTCCAAGACGTATTGCTGGTTTTAAATCGGAGGTATTGGTAATTGGAGGTGTACCAGAGGAAGGTGACGTGGTACTTTTAAAGCCAGATGAATCTGTTAAAAATGGAACACCAATAGCATAGGCATGATAAAAGGAACATCCTACTTGTTTTCAGTAAAATAGTAACGGTGCTATCTTGCAAAAATGTCGGCAACGAACTCTAACGGGTGCTTTACTTCCAGAAGGAGTAAAGTTGGTTTTTCAACAGATGTAAATGGAAGTAATTTAATGAGAAATAAAAAATAACATC
>NZ_BCVI01000094.1 GCF_001591665.1 Neobacillus soli NBRC 102451
TTTCTAGCAGCTCAGCCAACATGGCTGACCTAATATCAGGAAAATGGACGGACTAATATGCAACAAACGGCGTTCTTTAGTTGCATATTTGGAGGAAATTGCGACGGAGAGTTCTCCATCATTCTATGAAGGACTAATCCCTATTAGAAAGACTGCGTTTTGTCCTTCATCAAGCATATGAAGGACTAATCTCTATTAGAAAGGCAGCGTTTTGTCCTTCATCAAGCATATGAAGGACTAATCTCTATTAGAAAGGCTGCGTTTTGTCCTTCATCAAGCCAATGAAGGACTAATCCCTATTAGAAAACACAACGATTAGTCCTTCATCAAGGCTATGAAGGACTAATCCCTACTAAAAACACAACGATTTGTCCTTCATCAAGCCTATGAAGGACTAATCCTTACTAAAAACACAACGATTTGTCCTTCATCAAGGCTATGAAGGACTAATCCTTACTAAAAGACCTCGATTTGCCCTTCATCAAACCATTGAATACAAGTAAGTCGCACTTGACCCAATATGTGCATCAACAAATCCAAACAAGAATGTCCGAGGAGACAGTGGACCTAAAAAAAATTGGGACAAGGAGCCTGTCCCCTCGTCCCATACTAATCTTCGACAAATTTCGGGGCGTGACTAGGCACCGCCCTAAACTTACCACAAGCATTGGCTTGAAAGAATTCCCTCTGCCTTCAAGGAAAAAAAGATTGTCAAAATTAATGAAGGAAATCGCAGATAATAACCAAAAGTCCATCTTCGGCTTTATGAAGGACTTTTCAGTAAAGGGATCAGCCGGTGAGAAAAAAGCACATTTACACAGTGCAAACGCAAAATCTCCAGAACAAGTAACTGAATTTCTGGATACTCAAAATTAATAAATAATCGCCAAATGAATAAGCCCTTTGAAACTTTTACTGCCGTTCCAAAGGGCTTCTTTTCTCATAATCCATCCAGTATCTTTTTTCTAACATAGCTTAAATGTCTATACATTTGGTTGAAAGCTTCATATGGATCTCTTTTTTTTAACGCCTCATAAATAGCTAGATGGTGCTCAACCGTAATATCCGGTTCCCGGTAAGTGATCAAATTATCTGTTTTTTCATGCGCTATTAAAAGCGAGTCAATCATCCCTTCGATAACAGGGTTATTTACACTTTGAGCAATCAATCTATGGAATTCCTTATCTAAACGACCGTAGTCTCCAGTTGAATTTTCTTTAATCAAATCATTCGTTTGTTTAACTTTTTCAAGTTGTTCATCTGTTATCTTTTCGGCAGCCATTGTGACAAGTCCCAGCTCTAATGACATTCGTGCTTCAATGACAGCTGGAATATTGTTAATAGATAAGGCAAGCATCACTTTAAAAGGACTGCTTCCAACTCGATCATTTATAAAAGTGCCCTCGCGGGGTCTTCTCGTTATTATTTCTAATGTTTCCAATGAACTAAGTGCTTCTCGCAGTACAGGTCTGCTCACGTCAAACTGTTCCATTAATGTCATTTCGGCAGGCAGTTTATCCCCTGGATTCAGCCGCCCATTCATTAGTAGTTGTACAATTTGTTCCAGCACTTGTTGCGAAAGGGTGCTTCTTTTGACCGTATCCACATGGTATTCCTTCATTCACACCCCTCGTTTCTTATTCTAAACTCAAACTTTTATCTTGTTTTCATTATACACCAAAACAATAGAATTGACATTACACCAAAAGCAATTTTGTTAGTAAATTCGGTTCTTGATTACGTATATAATAATGGCCAATATTATATACGTAATCCATTCACGAAACCAATCTTTCCAGTTACTATTATTGTTGTTGCGTTTGTAGTTATGCTTGATTGCTTATTAACTTGTTTAATACATTATCAGGATTTTCACCCGCAAGCACTTTTATAAGGGAGTCTGCTGCTAACATACCCATTTTAATTCTTGTCTCTTTAGTCCCTGATCCTATATGCGGCGTGGTAACGACGTTCGAAAGATTCAACAATGGATGGGCTGCATTAATCGGTTCTTGCTTGTAAACGTCGAGTCCAGCCCCGCCAATTTCTTTATTGATTAGTGCTTGGACTAAAGCATCCTCATCTACGACAGCACCCCGCGAACCATTTACAAAAATGGCATTTTTCTTCATTAGTTTAAATTGATCTGTACTATACATATTCTTTGTCTCTTCGCTAAGGGGAACCATGTTACAAACAAAATCAGAATGCTTCAAAAGATCGTTAAAACTACAATACTGTGCATCATAAGTAGATTCAATATCCTCATTACGGCTTCTATTGTGATAAAGAACCTCCATACCAAATCCAAATTTTGCTCGTTTCGCTATCGCTTTTCCAATTCCGCCCATCCCAACAATCCCTATAACTTTACCATGAACATCGTATCCAAATAATTCTTCTCCAAGTGTCGCATCCCACTTTCCATGCTTTACGTATGCATCCAACTCTGGAATTCTTCTGGCAGCGGAAAGCAGTACCCCAAACACTGCATCTGCCACTGTTTCGTTCAACACACCTGGCGTATTGGTCGCCACAATATTTCGTGTTGTTAACAGATCTAAATCCAAATTATCATATCCAACAGAAATATTGCTTACAACCTTTAATTGTGGACATTTGTCCAGTAACTCCACGTCCACTTTTAAACCGGATCCCAGCAACGCATCTGTATCTTTAAGATGTGATAGGAACTGCGGATAAGTCGATTCATTTAATTTTTCAAAATAGACAACCTCACACTTTGTACGTAAATGGTCTAAAATTTGTGGATCTACTTTTCTATAAACGATTACTTTATGCATCATCCAATTCCCCCTCATAGTAGGAGCAACGTTTTCCATTGGTCCATGTTACCTATTTATCGCTCAAATACAGTTTAATTTATCGCACTAAGCAAGGACGCTTACTATTAAATTTCCACCCTGGAATTAAGTACTGCATAGCTATAGAGTCATCACGAGCCCCTAGTTTTTGATCGACATATAGTTTATGCGCCTTTTCAATTTGTTCCATATCCATTTCAACACCTAATCCCGGTGTCGTTGGAACATCGATTTTGCCATTCTTTATTTGAAGTGGTTCTCTCGTTAAACGTTGACCATCCTGCCAAATCCAATGTGTGTCAATTGCCGTAATCTTGCCAGGAGCAGCTGCCGCAACATGGGTAAACATAGCAAGGGAAATATCAAAATGATTGTTCGAATGAGATCCCCATGTCAAACCCCACTCATAGCACATTTGCGCTACTCGAACAGAGCCCTGCATGGTCCAAAAATGCGGGTCTGCTAACGGGATATCAACAGCATGCTGTTGGATTGCATGCCCCATTTGTCTCCAGTCCGTGGCAATCATATTGGTTGCCGTCGGAAGTCCTGTTGCACGACGAAATTCTGCCATTACTTCACGCGCTGAATACCCTTCCTCCGCTCCACATGGATCTTCGGCATACGCGAGTACGTTATGCTGGTTTTTACAAAGTCGAATGGCTTCCTCTAAAGACCAGCCACCGTTTGGATCAAGCGTAATCCTTGCATTGGTGAACCGTTTTGCGAGTGCAGTAACTGCAGCCATCTCTTCTTCACCGGCAAGAACCCCACCTTTCAGTTTAAAATCATTGAAGCCGTAACGTTCAAAAGCTGCTTCCGCAAGGGCAACAATCGATTCAGGTGTTAACGCTTCCTCATGTCGTAATCTAAACCACTCGTCTTTCGAGTTCACATCATTTAAAAAAGATAAATCTGTTTTGTTTCGATCACCGATATAAAATAAATAACCAAGCATTTCAACACTACTTCGCTGTTGTCCTTCTCCAAGAAGTTCAGCGACAGGTACTTGGAGAAATTTCCCCAATAAGTCAAGAAGTGCAGCCTCCAATGCCGTTACAACATGGATTGTCGTCCGCAGATCAAATGTTTGTGCCCCACGTCCGGCTGCATCCCGTATCGCAAATTGATTTCGAATTTTGCTTAATATGGAATGGTTTGTACCGATAGAAGCACCAATAACAAACGGTTTTGAATCCTCCAGCGTCTGACGAATTGCTTCACCTCCAGGTACTTCCCCTACTCCAGTATTTCCATGATTGTCCTCAAGAATGACAATATTTCTTGTGAAATACGGGCTATGAGCACCACTTAAATTCAACAACATACTGTCGTGACCTGCTACGGGAATGACAGTCATCTTTTGAATTGTTGGAGTACTTGATTTTTTTTGGTCTACATTAAAATTTTCCATATTTGAATTTTCTTTCGTCGTATTGACTAACATCAAAGAGTTCCCCCCTAGTACGATATTTTAGCAAAACGAGGAGTTAAGCTTTTCATCGCATAACCCCTCCAATGTTTCTTATTTAATAAATACTGTTTTGATAGAAGTATAGAACTCGATCGCAGCTCTACCTTGTTCCCGAGAATGAGAACTAGATTGCTTCATGCCGCCAAAAGGTGCCTGTAGTTCAACACCTGCACTTTCCGCGTTGATTCTCACTAGACCTGCATCCATTTCATTAATGAACGAAAGCATATGGCTGATTTTAGTAGTAAAGATGGAAGCGCTCAGTCCGTACTCAGAGTCATTTGCCGTCTCAAGGGCTTCCTCGATGGTGTCTACTTTCATAAGTGCAAGCACAGGTCCAAAAATCTCTTCTCGTGCAAGGATCATTTCAGAAGTTACGTTTTCAAACACTGCGGGTTCTACGTAGTAACCATTCAATCCGTCGTTCTCGTTAAGCTGATTTCCGCCGAAAAGTAATGTAGCTCCTTCTTCTTTCCCTTTTTTGATATAGGAAAGAACTGTGTTTAACTGTCCTTCACTTACACTAGGCCCCATCCATGTACCTGCATCCATTCCGTCACCAACAGTTATTTCAGCGACTTTTTGGAGTAGCTTCTCTTTGAATGGCTCATAAATCTCTTTTTGAACAATGACGCGACTGGTCGCTGTACATTTTTGACCCGAAGATTTTAATCCCCCACTTATTGTCGCTTCCACTGCCAAATCGAGATCTGCGTCATTCGCAACGATCACAGGATTTTTTCCTCCCATTTCAAGTTGATATTTAATACCTCTTGAAACAGCGATTTGTGCCAATTCTTTTCCGACTGTATTAGAACCTGTGAATGTAATGGCATCAATATTACGGTGGGCCGCCATTTCCGGGCCAAGAACGGAACCAGAACCAGTCACTAGATTGACAACCCCTGCTGGAATACCCGCATCATGTAAACACTCGATTATTTTTGCACAAGTGATGGCCGTTTCGCTCGCCGGTTTAATGATAACCGAATTCCCGTATATAAGTGCCGGCGACATTTTCCAAAGCGGAATGGCTACAGGGAAGTTCCAAGGTGTAATAACGCCAACAACCCCGAGTGGTACTCTCGTTGTAAACATAAGTGCTTCACTATCAGAAGAAGGGATTACCTCACCAACAGCTCTCATTCCTTCGCCGGCATAATAGCGTAGAATAGCCACACCACGCGCAGTTTCTCCTTTTGCTTCTGCAAAGGTCTTACCCATCTCTTTCGTCATTGTTGCAGCAACATCGTCAATTCGCTCCTCCAAAATAGAAGCTGCTTTCAGTAAATAATCACCACGTACACTTCCTGCAAGTTTACGCCATGCTTTTTGAGCTTTTTTTGCAGCTGTAGCGGCTTTGTCGAAATCAATGGTTGATGAAAGCTGGTAAGATCCGACAACTTCACCTTTTTTTGCAGGATTTTTACTTACTCCCGTTTTTTCTGATTCAGAAGCAACCCATTCTCCGTTAATATAATTTAAATATGTTTTGGTTTTCGTTTCAGTAGTTGTAGTCATAAGTTCCTCCTATTTTACCGGTTCAGCATGTGCCGGATACTTTTCAAATGCCTTTTGAATGATTACCTTTAACTGTTCGTAATGCTCCTTCTCAACTGGTGCTACCGGGGGTCTAACATTCGTTGAAACAGGAAGGCCAACAATATTCATACCTGCTTTAATAAGGGATACTGCATAACCATTCTTCTGTTTTCGAATACGATGAATCGGCAAAATCACATTTTCATATAACTCATTTACTACTTCTTTATCTCCCTTCAAAAGGGCATCATAATACCTTGCTGAAATATGAGGAATATAGTTTGAAATAGCTGATGAATAGGAAGTAAATCCTAGATTTACATACGCTTCCATTGTGATTTCGGCTAATGGCATTCCATTAATCCATGCAAGACGATCTCCTATTAGGTGTGTAAACTCGACATTCAATTCCATATTTCCAACACCATCTTTAAATCCTACAAGCTGAGGTATTTCACATAGTTTTTGTAATGTCTCTAATTCTAAAATACAATTATCACGCTGATAGACAATCGCGTTTAAATCTGTAGCATTAATAATTTTACGCAAGTAATTGTAGAGGCCGTCTTGGGATGGATTTATTAGGTAAGGCGGTAAGATTAAAAATCCTTCTGCACCAAGTTCTTCTGAAATTTTTGCTTGCTCTAAAGCATGTGAAATATTACCGCCGACTCCCGTGTATAAAGGCACTTTACCTTTCGTTTTCTCGACAGCAACTTGAACCATTGATCTATATTCTTCATTGCTAATAGCATGTAGTTCTCCTGCTCCACACGCTACAAATACGGAAGATAATCCCTCTTCAACTAAAAATTCAATATTTCTGCCGAGTGCATCTAAATCCAATTTCCCCTCTTCATCCATCGGTGCTACTGGAAACCCTAATATCCCTTTCGGTGCCTTCCTATTCTTTACGCTCATCTATACTCCACCCTTTCAAGTTAGTAACCTATCTTTATATGTCTTATTGTAAGACAATAATAATTATCTGTCAATTACTTTTCCCTATATTCTGATAATTATAGATACTTACTTTCCTTCGAACTCATTCAATGCTGCTAACAATGCCTTAATATATCCGATCGAGTAGGCAAATCCCATACTGGATGCCTTCCAACCAATAGTAGAAAATGCCCACTTATCATCCAAATCTGCAACATCTCCAGCCAATATAGGTACATGATCCGGATTGATACAACCGTCGTAACCAACTTTTCGAAGCTCAAGTAACAATTTGAACATATTTAAATCACCGTCATCCAAAAGAGCTTCTTCAAATGCACCAGCTGTTGGCAAACTCCCTCTCACATTACGGAAGTGGACTAAAAAGATTCTCCCTTTTCGGCCAAAATGATTAATTTCATCCAATACTAAGGAACTTCCACCCGCTTCAGCTCTTGTACCTATACAATAAACAAGCCCTACATTTTTATTTGGAAAATCGTCAATGATTCTATGTAGACCTAACCCTCCAAAAGGTGAATCCGGATGAGGTGTATCAGAAGGATGCATCGCAATTTTCACATTGCAATCCTGGGCAACTGGAACTAACTCTTTATATGCACGTTGGAAAATACTCCACCATGTTTCTAATTCTTCAAGTGTGGGCGTTTCAGTTTTCTCATTTAGAAGCCCTAAACTCTCCCCTCGTGAAATCGCTCCTCCACGTTGAATGGCTTTGTAACTTTGGGAACGGCCATAAAATACATCCCCTGCAAACCTTTGTCTCACAATCTCGATTCCCGCTTCTCCAAAGACCTTGACTGCATTAATAGAATTTTCTAGTTCTATTTCACTTCCCGGCAGGTTTTGCATGAAGTTTTCGGTAAAGTTCGGTAAAGTAACTCGATTAATATCCATTCCCCAAGAACGAATTCTTCTTTTTAATTGCAGTAATGTATCAAAATCAGGAAAGCCTTGCTCCTTTACTCCAGCAAAAGAATGACCCACTCCAAAATCTATACAATCTACCCCAAGTTGAGACATTTGCTGTAAGTCCAATTCCGTTAAATCTGTTGTATTGACAGTTACTGAAACTTTCAAGATCTAATAGCACCCTTTCTCTCTTTACGCTTAAATTGCACAAATCGATTTCCTTCATTATGAAGACGCTCACAATAGAAAAAAAGGCTCGTAAGATTTATTAAATAATACTAAAAACAGCTACTAGCTATAGAGATGACATGCCACATGGTGATCACTAGTCATTTGCTTCTTCTCTGGGATGACTGATTTGCATCTCTCCTCAGCAAGTGGGCATCTTGTATGAAAAACGCAGCCTGATGGCGGATTCAACGGAGACGGCATTTCACCCTTTAGTATAATTCTCTCTTGATTTCCACCCAATTTCGGTTCGGGAACCGCAGATAAAAGAGCCTGAGTATAAGGATGTAACGGGTTCGAAAATAATGTTTCAGTAGGTGCTTCCTCTACTAAGTTTCCAAGATACATAACACCAATTCGATCAGAAATATAACGAACAACACTCATATCATGTGAAATAAACAGATAGCTTAACGATAACTCCGTTTGTAATTTCTTTAACAGATTCAGTACCTGAGATTGTATGGATACATCTAAAGCGGATACAGGTTCATCCATGATTAAAATTTTAGGATTTAAAATAAGTGCCCTTGCCAGGCCAATTCTTTGTCTTTGACCACCGGAAAACTCATGTGGGTATCGATAATAATGTTCAAGTTGTAACCCAACTTTATCTAATATTCCCATGACCATTTCTATTCGCTCTTTTGCATGACCAATATTATGAATAACTAACGGTTCCTCTAATATTTTTCCAATTCTTTTTCTAGGATTGAGAGAAGAGTAAGGATCTTGAAAAACCATTTGTATATCTTGCCGCACTTTATTTAACTCTTTACCGGAACTCTTAAAAATATCGCTTCCATTATATAAAGCCTGACCATTTGTATGCTCTGTTAACTTAAGCAGTGTCCGTCCGGTTGTGCTTTTTCCACATCCCGACTCTCCTACCAGTCCATACGTTTCACCTTTATACAGTTTGAAAGAAACATCATTCACTGCTTGAACAAACGTTTTTTCTTTCTTAAAATCTAGCAAACTTCTTTTTACAGGAAAAAATTTCTTTAAATTTTTTATTTCTAATAATGTATCTTTCACATCATTTTCTTTCCTAATTTTGGACTCTTCGTTACTGATCACTTCCAAACCACTTGATTCAAGTGCAAACATGGACATCTGCAGCTACCTCCTGTTTAGCAAGAATTTGTTCGAAGTTCCAACACTTTACTTTCTGTGTTGGCGAATATTCACTAACGGGCGGTGAAGAGGTACGACATTGTTCGTCTGCAAATTGACATCTAGTTGCGAATCTGCATCCGATAGGTACACGCGTCAAGGGAGGAACAGTTCCTTCAATTGTATGCAGAGGCTTTGTTCGATCACCATCCAACTGAGGGATCGATTTGATAAGCCCTTGGGTATAGGGATGCAAAGGTCTTGAAAATAATTCTTCTAAGCTTGCTTCTTCTACCACTTCTCCCAAATACATGACGATTACCCTGGAACATAACTCAGCAACTACGCCTAAGTCGTGTGTGATAAAAATGATTCCCATGTCTAATTCGGTATTTAGGTTTTTCATTAAATCTAAAATTTGCGCTTGTATAGTTACGTCTAATGCTGTTGTTGGTTCATCGGCAATTAACAATTCCGGCCGGCAAGCAAGTGCCACAGCTATCATCGCTCTTTGTCTCATCCCACCAGAAAGATTATGCGGATATTCCTTTGCTCTCTTTTCAGGTGAGGGAATTCCTACAAGTTGCAGCAGCTCTATAGCTTTTTGCTCGGCAACTTTTTTACTTACTTTTTGATGTAAAACAATCGATTCTGAAATTTGACGACCTACAGAGTGGACCGGATTTAACGTGCTTAGAGGATCTTGGAAAATCATAGAGATTTGATCTCCCCTAACCTTGTTCATCTGTTTGTTACTTAGAGTAAGAAGATTATTTCCTTTAAAGTTAATCTCTCCTTCAAATTCTACGGTCCCCTCTTCGAATAATCGAAGAATGGTTTGGGACATGACACTTTTTCCACATCCGGATTCACCAACTACCCCAACAATCTCTCCCTTTTTAACATTGAAAGACACACCATTCACAGCCGTTACGAGTCCCGTTTCTGTATAAAAACTTGTTTTCAAGTCATTTATCTCTAATAGTAAGTCGGTCATACTGCTCTCTCCTTCTCACTTTTTCTAGTACGCTTTCTCTTAATCTTTTTATAATGTGGATCCATGATATCTCTCAAGCCATCCCCTAAAGAATTAAGCCCGATGACGGCTAAAATAATCATCACACCAGGAAAGACGGTCATCCACCATGCATTAAATATGACAAGCTTCCCATCATATAAAATATTCCCCCAACTTGGAGCCGGAGCAGGAATCCCAGCACCTAGAAAACTTAAAGCGGCTTCAATAATAATAGAATCAGCAAAAATAAATGTCGCCTGTACGATTAAAGGAGAAAGTACATTAGGTGCGATGTGAAGCCAAATTATACGGGAAGAACTTGCTCCTTGAGATTTCATCGCTTCTATAAATGTTTGCTCACGAACAACGATTGCAGCAGAACGGACAATTCGGGCTACACTTGGAGTAAAAACGATACTTAATGCAATGATGACATTTTCAACTTTCGGGCCCAGTGCTGCCATCAGTGCAATCGCTAACAATATTCCGGGAATAGCCATTAGACCATCACATATTCGCATTAAAATATTATCCAGTCTTTTATAATAACTAGAATATAAACCTATTGTTAAACCTACGACAGAAGTGATTAACGCAATCGATACCCCAACACCTAATGATGATCTAGAACCATGAATAATACGGGATAACAGATCTCTTCCGAAGTTATCCGTGCCTAGTAAATGATTTGCACCGGGCGCTTGAAGACGATTATTTACGGTCATTTCATACGGACTGTACCCAATTAGAAATGGGCCTACAACACTTAAAAGTACTAATATTGAAAGTATGACTAATCCAATCATCAAAGAATAGTTAGAAAAAAAGCGTTTTTTAAGTAATTCTTGTTGTTCTTTTTTTAGTTTTTTCCTTGCTTTTGACAAGGCCAATGTACTCTCTTTAACTTCCACAATATACCTCCTTACTATTAACAATCGGTATTTCAATGACTTACGACATTTACATCTTCTAGTTTTCTTCTAATCGAACACGAGGATCAATTACACCGTACAGTATATCAATCAGCAGATTGATCATTACATAACTAAATGTAACGAAGAGTACGACTCCTTGTATGACCGTATAGTCCCGTTTGGAAACCGAATTAATGATGAGAGATCCTATACCTGGTATATTAAAAATGGTTTCTGTTACAACTGCTCCCGTTACTAAGCCCCCAAAGGTAATTCCAATAACCGTTAGAATGGGCAGAAATGCATTTTGTAAAGCATGGTTGAAAATGACTCTTTTTTCTACTACCCCTTTTGCTCTGGCCATTTTAATATAGTTTGTGTTTAAAACCTCCAACATAGAGGATCTAGTCATTCGTGCGATTAAAGCAGCTTGAATCGTTCCTAAAGAAATGGCCGGCATGATTAAATATTTAACATGATTCCATAATCCACTTTCTAATGGACGATAGCCTGCCACGGGTAACCATTGCAGTTTTACGCCAATGAGTAAAACTAAAAACAAAGCAAGTAAAAAGCTCGGTATAGCCATTCCCAACAATGAAATTCCCATAACTGTTTGATCCGTTGCAGTGCCTCTTCGAACAGCTGCAATAATTCCAAGTGGAATGGCAATACATAAAGCAACGATTTCAGCAAGAATGGCCAGTGACAATGTTGGCCCTATATGACTCATAATTGCCTCATTTACCGACATATTCATGTGATAGGATTGACCCAGGTTTCCCGTTGCAGCTTTTTTTACCCAATTCAAATATTGTTCATATATAGGTAAATCTAACCCAAGTTGAGTTCTGGCAGCTGCAAGCTCTGTCTCTGTAGCTTCCTCCCCCAACATAAAGGAAGTAGGATCTCCCGGCGTTATATGAATAATCGAAAATATGACAATAGACACAATGAATAATACTGGAATAAGCGATAAAAGCCGCTTGATAATATAAGCCCACACGATTGATTACCTCCTTTTAAACAACGATTTCTAAATTACGACTACCCTATTTCAAAATAGGGTAGTCGTATCTTGATTGAAATAATAACCAAAGACTACTTAGAGTTTGCAACATTCCAAAAATATAGTCCGTCTATATCTTCTAATTTTGAGACTGATTTACGCGATGCGAAAAGCATATCTCCATCTCCAAATTTTATAGCCGGTTTATAATCCATGAACCAAGTTTGTAAATCATCGTACATCGCTTTTGCGTCATCTAATGTTGGAGCCTGGCGCATTTTCGTTGTAATTTTATTTAGTTCTTCACTATTTGTCCATCCATAATAGTCTGACCTTCCCCAAGCAAGAGAAGTTGGTTCTGGTTTCCCTTTGTTTGAGATAATCGTAATATCGTAGGCACTCGGATCATTTCCCATTTCCGTATAGGTCGGCCAATCATACACTTCTAATTTTACATTTACGCCTATATTTTTTAGTTGCTCCTGTACAACAATAGCCGCATTATACATTGGATCTAAATCTCTTGATGTTAACAATCTAAGCTCTTCGCCATTATAGCCAGCTTCTTTAAACAATTTCTTTGCTAGTTCCTTATCTTGAAAACTATATTCCTTTTTACCAACTTTGGTATTCCATTGTGCTTCCTGATTTCCCAACATCACGTGGTGTGTTGTTTTATAATAGTCAGGGTTAACAAAAGCTGCTTTTAACACGTCTTTTTTATTTAATGCAACAGACATGGCATCCCGGGCTGTTTTATTTGTAAAAAGACCTTCTTTTTTATTGAAGTATAATAATAGAATTTCCTTAGGTACACTGTGCATATTAATTTCCTTATTAGAAGAGATTTGGTCCGCGTTATCAATCGGAATCTCCATAACCGCGTCATATTCCCCAGATAAAATACCAGCAACTCTAGTTGAAGAATCAGGAACAAAAACAAGATAAAGATCATCTACCAATGCTTCTTTTTTTCCTGCTAAACCATCTTCAGGTTCTTCACGACTTGCATAATCATCAAATTTCGTTAAAAGAATATGTTGATTTTGCTTCCATTCTTTGAATTTAAAAGGACCTGTGCCTATATATTCATCCACTTTTTCCGTTTCATGCCCCTTAATAACTGATGCAGGCATGATACTCGGCGATATTGCGCCAGTGTAACCGAGAACAAGTGTGGCAGTAGAAGTTGGTTGTGCCATTTCTAATTGGACAGTGTACTCATCAATTTCCTTGAAAGATGCGCCTTTAAATGTTTCTTTTCCTGAGGCAGAAAGCTGTATCCAACGATTCATAGAAGCTACTACGTCTTCTGCTTTCATTTCCTGTCCATTATGGAATTTAACACCTTTACGTAATTTGAATTCAATTGTTTTTCCGTCTGCTGATACCTCATATGATTCCGCAAGCATTGGTTGAACTGCACCTTTTGAATCTAAAGTGAGGAGTGTTTCAAAAATATTTCTACCAATAATGGATGCAATACTAGCTGTATTTAAATGTGTATCTAAATTAGATGGTTCTGAAGGGATACCTACTCTCAGTTCTCCCCCTTTAGTAATCTTCTCTTTAGTACCCCCCCCTGACGCTTTATCATCAGAACACCCGGAAAGCAAAATTAGCAACATACATAAGAACAATCCGAACTTACTCATTTTCTTCATCGAAATCCCCCTACTCAATTTGGTTTATTAAATAACACGAATCATACTGCCATTCCCTTTAGCGAATGTCTTCTTTAATCAGCTTTTTGTTAACCACCGCCTTTATAATGAACACTCCTTTCTTTCCAATAATGATGAGTACGCTTACAATTCCTATTAAAAATCAAAAAATGATGCGTGCAGCACTAGATTTCGAATAAAAATTAGACTTCTTTTTTACCCAAAATGACACAGTTGTATTTTTTCATTCATTCTCCTTTCTCAACTATAATAAATGAATATTCAGACACATTTATTATATGTCTTATTGTAAGACAAGAAAATGATCGGGTCAATATAATTTTTAAAATATTTACACATTTCAGAACTCTATTCTATTGCACAAAAAGGAATATTACATAGGCTAAGTCTAACATTACGTTTTTAAATGAGGGGAATAGGCGTAAGCACCAGTATTGGCATGTGAATTCAAAGGGGAGCAGGCAGCTATATAATAACCAAATTTCAGTACCACCATTATATTCACAGCCCCAAATACCCAAACTTGGAGGAATAAATGGTCTTGGATTCCCGAGGTTTGAAGTGGTCGGGATGACATTGGGGTCAGTCCCCCGCTATGATATCACTTTAAAGCAGCGGGGGACTGACCCCAAAATTAAGGAGAACAGCCAGCGAGTAACGAAAAAGCCTTCGTTTCCCCTCCTTTTTAAGCTCATTCCTCATCAAAATTAGGAGAAGACAAAAAATGATAATAATCCCGTTCGTCAAGAGGTGTTCTACTGAAAAAAGACGAAACGAATCAAGTTTTGAATGAAATTGAAAGTATGCTTGCATATTAATTACCCCATTAATTGAGCTGAAATTTTTGATGATTTCTTAGTTTGAGGTAATTTTATCCAAGACTATACCTACCTGTGTGATATCGAGACTGGATCCATGTCCTACTAGGGGATTAAGCGGAAATGTAGAACC
>NZ_BCVI01000095.1 GCF_001591665.1 Neobacillus soli NBRC 102451
CCGTGTTTCCTTTATCTCAGTCAAAGCGCTCCAGTCCATACGCCGCTAAACGGGCGCTTCCGCTTTTCTAATTTGCCAGTGTTAAGGAAAATTATTATTTGTAAAAGAATTGAAATAAGCTATTTGAACTATTATTTGATAAAATAAGGAAGGATTCATAAACGCGATTGGAAGTTTCGTGGAAACTGTCTTTTTAACATAAATTAATTTGTCTGAACGGAGGAGTTCTGCTTTGAAAAAGCATCATCAAGACATACGGGATCTCATCTATGTCCATTTAAACCAAACGGATCAGTATGTTGTGTCCTACGGTATCGAATTCGCTGAATTTGCTGCTGCTTTTTC
Source organism: Neobacillus soli NBRC 102451 (assembly GCF_001591665.1). GTDB lineage: Bacteria > Bacillota > Bacilli > Bacillales > Cytobacillaceae > Neobacillus > Neobacillus soli. The sequence goes on from NZ_BCVI01000095.1 coordinate 346, forward strand.
AGGTTCATTAAATCATTTGCTTCTACTCGCACACCGCTTTGATGATGCTGATTTTAATATGCATACACTGCTCGAATATTGTCCGGAAGATAGAATTAACAAGTTAGCTGCCGAAGATGTATACAGTTACGGGAATTTCTGCTGGATTGATTTTATTGAGGAAGATGTGTTGAATGAACTGACGGGCCAGGAAATAGCTGAATTATTATACTTAGGTCACCAAAAGCAGCATTTAAAATTGCCTTTTTATAATAAGCTGGGCAACCGATTTGTTTATTTGGCAAATGATGATGGCTGGTTTAACAAAACCTATTATCGCAGCTTTAAGGATTTCTTTCATTTACTAAGTGACGCGATTGCCGTCAAGCTGGGTGAACTTAAGCTGGAAAAGTCGATTCTCGGGATTAGAAAGAAACGAGCCTATCCCCAGGTGAGTAAAGAAATTCTCCTCTCATTAACACCCTTCATTAAGGAAGGCATTTGCATTTCTTTAAGGGATGCTGAGCACCAACGCGGCCGGATCGAAATTCCCATCTGGGTGGTTGGAGATTTTGCAAATATGGATGATATGGTTGAGGAATATGAACAAATCGCAAATAAACCATACCACGCTAAAATCACCTTCGATAAAAAGACAAAAGAATGGAAGCTGAATGTCATTTAAATCTCTCCCTGTGGAGAGGTTTTATTTTTCATTGTTTTTAATCAGGCTGTATTTTTCATAAAATAATCTAAGGAAAAAACATTTAAAAACAGGGCAGCAGCATTTCCTTTCTTATTTAATAAAGTGTTAAAATATAACCGTGAATGAGAGAATGGAGGTTTTCGAATGAAAACAAAACTTGGGTTATTATATGGCGGAAAATCTGCTGAGCATAAAGTGTCCTTACAGACTGCGATGGCAGTGATCAAAGCACTGGACCTTGAAAAATTTGAAATTCATCCTATTTACATAAATGTTGAAGGCCAGTGGATTAAAGGGCCGCAGCTAAGTGCGCCGGTAGAAAATATCAAAGCTCTTGAATTTTCTGAAGGGAAGCAATTATCCCCCTTATCTTTAGCACCATCACTTTTCCAAGCGGAACAACAAAATGCGGCACCGCTTGATGTAATTTTCCCGCTCTTACATGGACCAAACGGCGAGGACGGTACGGTACAGGGATTATTAGAATTATTAAACTTGCCGTACGTAGGGAACGGGGTTCTCGCTTCAGCCGCCGGTATGGATAAAGTGATGATGAAAAATGTCTTTGCGCAAGCCGGGCTGGCACAGGTGAACTATGTTGCTTTTATTAAAAGTGAATGGGAAAGGGCGAAGGCAGAAGCTTATTTGAAAGTGGAAGCAGAGATCGGATTTCCTTGTTTTGTGAAGCCGGCGAATCTTGGCTCAAGTGTAGGAATCAGTAAATGTACCAATCGGGCTGAATTAGAAGCGGCGTTTGTTGAGGCGTTTCAATTTGACCGGAAAGTGATTATTGAAGAGGGTGTCGTCGCTCGTGAAATTGAGGTTGGTATCTTAGGAAATGACAATCCCCAATGTTCTGTTCCCGGGGAGATTGTTCCGAAAACAGATTTCTATGATTACAAAGCAAAATATGAGGATGGCGATACGGCCTTAATTATCCCTGCTGACATTTTAGATGAAGAATACGGGCAGATTAAAGAAATGGCGATTCAAGCATTTAAGGCATTGGATTGCTCTGGGCTCGTGCGTGCTGACTTCTTCTTAACAAAGGATGGCAAGGCGTTGATTAATGAAGTGAATACGATGCCAGGCTTCACACCGTTCAGTATGTTCCCGCTCTTGTGGAAGCACACGGGGATTGAATATCCACAATTGATTGAGCGTCTCGTGAGTCTAGCCAAAGAACGACATGCGGAAAAACAACAGATTAAATATACATTCTAGAACAACAGTGACACGGCTGAAGCGCCGTGTCCGTTTCTTTGGCTCATTTAAAAAAATTTTTTAAAAAAGGAGGATATACATGATAAAACGATCGTTACTACAGATTGCCGAAATGGTTTCAGCTCAAAATGATATCAGTGCGTCTAGTGCAACCGTAATTACAGGGGTTTCCATTGACTCTCGAAAAATCGAAGCTGGAAATTTATTTGTTCCCTTCAAAGGAGAGCAAGCTGACGGACATAAATATGTAGTGGAATCGATACGAAAAGGGGCGGCAGCGGCCCTTTGGCAAAAGGATGTTCCAAACCCGCCCATCCATTTACCGATTCTTATTGTGGAAGACTGTCTTACGGCTTTACAGGAATTAGCGCGCGAATATAGGAAACAATTACCGGTCAAAGTGGTTGGAATTACCGGTAGCAATGGAAAAACGACCACGAAGGATATGACTGCCAGTCTTTTGTCAATCCAGTATAAGGTTCAAAAAACAGAGGGAAATTATAATAACCATATCGGCCTTCCGTTAACCGTATTGGGTTTAAACGAAGACACGGAAATTGCCGTCCTCGAAATGGGGATGAGCGGCAGAGGTGAAATCGAATTTCTAACTAAGCTAGCCCTTCCTGATGCCGTGGTGATTACGAATATTGGCGAGTCCCATCTGCTCGATCTTGGTTCACGAGAAGGGATTGCTGAGGCTAAGCTTGAAATATTTAAAGGGTTAAAAGATGGTGGACTGGCTGTCATCCATGGTGATGAGCCGCTTTTGATGGAGCGGATCCAACAATATAAAGGCAATGTCGAGATCAAAACTTTCGGCAGAAACGAAACGAATGATTTATATCCGACAGAAATCACCCAGCTGGACCAAGGGAATCGCTTCCAAATCAATGTCTCAAACACCACGTTTGAGCTGCCTGTTTTAGGGATACATAATATATTAAATGCGCTCGCTTCGATGCTGATTGCGAACCACTTTGCGATTCCCTTTGAAAAATTAACCAATGGTTTAGCGGGGATTAAGCTGACGAATATGCGGATGGAGTTAGTCGAAGGGCAGCATGGGGAAAAGATTATTAATGATGCATATAATGCCAGCCCGACCTCGATGATGGCGGCCATCGAATTAGTCTCCAATCTTCAAGGCTATGAGCGGAAAATCCTTGTTTTAGGCGACATGTTGGAGCTTGGTCCAGAGGAAGAACAATACCATAAACAAATCGGTGAAGCCTTGAACGCCGCTAAGGTTGATTTCCTGTACACATTTGGAAACTTAGGGGCACTAATTGCCCAAGGTGCTCGCTCGATTTTGGGCGAACAAAGAGTTTTTGCGTTTACAAATAAAGCCGACCTTATCCAACAATTGGAGCAGCATGTAAACGAGACCACGTTGGTCCTTGTAAAGGCATCAAGGGGTATGAAATTAGAGGAAATAGTTTCTAAATTACAGAAAAAGTAAATTGTTTAACTGTTACCGGAGTCTTTTAATGGAAACTTGCAGGATTGTGAATTATTTCTGAGCTATAAAAGAAAAATAACAGTAACCCCATAAAAGAAAAAGATTTGAACTAAGGAGAATCCCACCCTTTTTTCGTAAGTGTTGGACTTTTTGATGGAGTAATTAAGATGGTTTTGGACTAAACTAAACTTGTCTTGATTGCAAAATACTAGTAACAATGGTATGATGTTCATCAACGTGTCTAAAGAACGATGATAAAGGGGCATACTCCTTGATGGAGGATGTTTTTTTTTGGTAAAATAAAGATATTACCTAATACGGCATTTTGATGCGTGTCTAGATCGAAGCGCCTAGGGGCTCGAATGCTTCACTTCTGACTAGAAGCACAAAAGTTAACTTAATCCTCAAGCCCTCCAGCGCTTTTCGCCTCTCTAGAGCAGGCGCTTCCGTTTTTCTGAGTATCGGGCGAAAATATTCAGCACATACAAAATATTTCCAAATAGATGAAGGAGAATGAAAACATTGACAAGATTTGAAGAATTAGGCCTTAGTAAGGCTACGTTACAATCCGTCCTCAAAATGGGTTTTGAGGAAGCAACACCAATCCAGGCAGAAACGATTCCATTGGGTTTAAAAGGTATTGATTTGATCGGGCAAGCTCAAACTGGAACAGGTAAAACGGCTGCATTTGGTATTCCATTGATTGAAAAGGTCGATATTAGTGCGGATGCTATTCAAGGGATTATTATTGCACCAACGCGTGAATTAGCTATTCAAGTTTCTGAAGAACTATATAAACTTGGTTCAGGCAAAAGGGTTCGTGTACTGCCAATTTATGGGGGGCAGGATATCAGCCGTCAAATCCGTTCATTGAAAAAAGCGCCGCATATCATTGTTGGTACTCCAGGACGTGTATTGGATCATATCAACAGAAAAACGATGCGTCTTGATACGGTTAACACCGTGATCCTTGATGAAGCAGATGAAATGTTGAACATGGGCTTCATTGAAGACATTGAATCCATTCTTGCTGCGACACCGGTAGAACGTCAGACATTGCTCTTCTCAGCAACAATGCCAGGACCGATTCAACGTATGGCGGAAAGATTCATGAAGGACCCGCAAATCATTCGTGTGAAAACGAAAGAAATGACTGTTCCTTCGATTGAACAGTATTATCTTGAAGTAATTGAAAGAAATAAATTCGATGTGTTAACAAGACTTCTTGACATTCAATCACCGGAACTTGCCATCGTTTTTGGCCGTACGAAGCGCCGTGTCGATGAATTATCGGAAGCATTAACATTACGCGGTTATACTGCAGAAGGTATTCACGGAGATTTAACTCAGGCAAAACGTATGTCGGTTCTTCGTAAATTTAAAGAAGGAACGATTGACGTGCTTGTTGCAACAGACGTAGCAGCAAGGGGCTTGGATATTTCCGGAGTAACGCACGTATACAATTTTGACATTCCTCAAGATCCGGAGAGCTATGTTCACCGTATCGGACGGACAGGTCGTGCAGGTAAAAAGGGTGTAGCCTTAACATTTATTACACCACGTGAAAAATCATATCTTGCTGTCGTAGAAAGAACGACTAGAAGCAAGATGGAAAAAATGAAGGCTCCTACACTTGATGAAGCCTTAGAAGGCCAACAAAAAGCGGTTGTTGAAAAGATTGTTGCAACGATTGAATCGAACAATTTACATTATTATAAAGCAGCAGCCCAAGAATTGCTGGAAGAAAATGATGCATCAACGGTTATCGCAGCTGTATTGAAAATGTTAACGAAAGAACCGGATACAACTCCGATTAAGTTGACAGAAGAACAGCTTCCACAAAAAAGAGATAGAAAACCGCAAGATCGCGACCGGAGAAGAAGAGATGATTCTAGAGGATCTTATAATTCGGATCGTAACAGAAGAAAAGCACCAGAAAGGCCACGCAGCGGTGATAAAAGAACCGGCGGCGGCGGCGGTAAACCATCAAAGCCAAGAAGCTATAATCATCAATAAGATAGTCCTTATTAGGTAAAGGAAAAGAGCATGGACACTAGTGTCCATGCTCTTTTTGACTTATTTCTTCTTTCTTTGAAGATCTTTTCCGTATAAAGCGTTTCAAGGTATCCATTAGTAAATAAAGAATAGGAATCCCTTCGATAAAATAGGAATAGGTTGCCCAAGATTCTTTATAAAATCCGGTTAGGGCCGCTGTACCTCCAGACATTTGTAAGGATAATGCGACCATAACGGCTGCTAATGAAAAAGTCAGAGGGCGGTGGTCTTTTAAACGGAATAGGTGAGCAAGAATATGAGTTGAAAGAAAGAATAAAAGAGAAATCTTTAAATAAACGGTTGTCGACCAAATGGAAATTAAAAAAGGATCTAAGTTTTCAATGAAATCAGCGATGCGGATATAGCGAACCATTTCTAACATCGGGTAGGTTAGATGGCTAGCTAAATTTGGTCCGAATAGTAATAATAAAAAAGCGATGTTGACACTGATTAATAGTATCGACAGAAGGATTGCCCATGCAACGGATTGGAACGTCTTCTTTTTTGGGGTAAGATAAGGGAAAATAAATACCAATACCACAATCTCGCCAAAAAAAGGAATGGTAGTGTAACTGCCTGTAAATATATCATGTCCGCTATGGTTGGTAATAAAAGCCATCCAGCGATCCCATTTCAATTCCTTGCCAATAAAAAAGGTATTCATTGCACTGGCAATCAGGACAAGAAAAAATAATCCTTGAGCGGTTCGAAATATGGTCTGAATTCCTAATCGTGCCGTTATCGCAACAACCATGCCAAGGATGGCACCCACTGCCCAATTGGGCGTTTCTGAAAGATAGGTTTGGACGATAAAATCTTCATATTCTCTTAAAATAAACGCGCTTATATGAAGATAGGTTAAGAAATAGAATCCCGTAAAGAGGATATGAATCCATTTGGGGAATATTTCACTTCCGTAGTGAACGAAAAATTCATTAGGTCTGCGATTTGCCAGTTTGATTATAAAATAGGCATAAATGCCTCCGGCCACTCCGCCAATACAAACTACTAGCAACGAATCGTATTGGGATGAGTGAATTAAATGAGCAGCAGAAAACCCTACTAAGGTGGAATAAAAATAAAGGATCATAAAAAGTAACAATTGATTTTGGGAAATTTGCTCAGTTTTCAAGTGAATCCACCTAACCTAAAATTTTCTGTTGCAGCGGTTTAAAGAGGAATTGAATCAAATCGTTGGGACTGGGTATTTGTTTGAAAAGGATTGTGGCACTACAGTAACAAAGGGAAAGACCCATAATGGAAAACACAATCCAAAACGTTCTCTTTTTACGATTTTTATTTTTTAAATACGTCCACTCGTAAATAAGTATAAATAGGAAACAAAGGATAATGATGATCATGAATTTATTTCCTTTATCCAAATTGGGTTATTTTCACTGCCAGGGCGTTTAATGTGTAAATCTACGTGAATATTTATCTTCACTTTATCATGATAAACCGTCGGCCAATCTTCTTTGACCTTTTTCCATATTTTTGGTTTATACCAGGATAAGTATGCACCGAATTGAAAAACATCTGCTTTCATTTCTTTAGAGGCTTTAATGGCATCATTGATTCCGTCCTTTATTTCCTTTTCGGCCAATCGCTCTAATTGATAGATATTTTTAGCGTTGGATAAATCAATGTTGGAATAGGATTCTGAAATATCATCTTCTGCTGTGACGAAAACTTCAAATGTGAAGGGTTCCTTTTTCGATGGGCGGATTTTCGTTTTTGCCTGTAATACTAATAAACTAATCTCCTTTTTATCCGTTGGAGATTGTATGGTGACGGCAGTCCCGACAGTCCCTATGGAGTTTCGAAGCCATAATGCCCCGCGACCCTCCTTTGTGCTTAACTTGCCAACCATTTTATAATTATGAAACAATGCCATCCCGTCCGTACCGACAAATAGTACCTTTTTTCCCTTTTCACTAAGCATTTTTTTCTTTTTCTTGGTTAATAAACCAACAATCATATCCCCGTTTTCCGTTTCAAGAAAGTCCTTTGGGGTTGTATATAAGGTCACTTCTTCTTGGGTGAATCTTCGGACAATCTCACTAGGGAATTGTTCCATTGCAGCTACTAAACTTTCGATATCTTTAGCTTTTCCTGGTGCAATCAAAACCGCATTATTAATATTTAATTTTGGTTCGCGGACAACAAATTCTAAAATATCGCCAATTCCCTCCTTTGCCATTTCCTCACTCACTACAATAATTCTTGTATGTCCCCAACTTAGTTGTCGTGGTAAATTGATTTGCATGTTATGAGCGGCTTCAGAAATTGTTTTTCCGATGCTTGAGAATTGGGCATATGGATTGCCCGATATTCCGGCGCCGCCGACACTACTAGAAACAAGTCGATTGGTAAGTGGAAAAGACAGCGTTAATTCCATTTCGCCATTAGCAGCTTTGTCAACGTACATGGCTGTAATAAAGGCACGGTCATTGATTTCGACACTTGACCAACAGCCTGTTAATAATAAAGTACACATCACCATGGACCATTTTAAAACTCTCATTAATCTTCATCATCCTCGGTCATTGATTTCCTAATCGTTAAACGATTTTTATCGGATGTCCCAGCAAACGATGGCCGGCGTTTCATTAACCACCAAGGAGCCCGGACAAACACATCCTTTAGATCGCTCACCTTAAGAGGTGCTGTTGGAGAAAGATATGGTACGCCAAAAGAACGCAGGCTTACTACATGTATATAGATTAGAATAGCGCCAATCATCAAACCGAAAATTCCAAAGGTGCCTGATAAAAGCATGATAGGGAAACGAAGCAGCCGAATAGAAGACGCCAAATCATAGGCCGGAATAATAAAGGAAGCAATTCCGGTCATCGAGACGATGATAACGATCGGGGCCGACACAATCCCTGCCTGTACTGCAGCTTGTCCAATCACCAAAGCCCCTAGGACTCCAAGGGCCTGTCCGATTGCTTTTGGTGTACGGACTCCGGCTTCACGCAATGCTTCGAATGCCAATTCCATAATAAACGCCTCCACTAATCCAGGAAATGGAACATATTCCCGAGAAGCAGCCACAGAAATTAATAAAGTGGTTGGAATCATTTCTGGGTGAAAGGTAGAAATCGCAATATAAAAAGAAGGAAAGAGCAGTGAAATGACTAAAAAGCCGTAGCGAAGCAATCGGATAAAACTAGTCAATATATAGCGTTGATAATAATCCTCTGCTGATTGAAGGAATATATAAAAAGTAACGGGTACTAGAAGGGGAATCGGTGTTCCGTCTACAAAAATAACGACTCTTCCTTCTAACAGGGCAGCAGCAACGACATCAGGACGCTCCGTTTTTTGTGATTGAGGAAATGGTGATAATGGACTATCATCAATACACTCTTCTATATAACTGCTCCCTAATACGCCATCCATTTCTATCCGATTTATTCTTTGTTTCACTTCGGTGAGCAAATCCTCTTTACAAAGTCCTTCGATATAACCCACGATTACCTTGGTCTTTGTATATTTACCAAGTACAATTTGTTCCATTTTCAAGTCAGGAGATTTAATTTTCCTACGGATCATCGTGATATTCGTATGGATGTCTTCCACAAATGCTTCTCTTGGACCTCTAATTACGTTCTCGTTGGAAGTTTCACTTACCGCTCTTTTTTCAACGCTAGTTAGCGGGATAGCAAGCATTCGGCAGTCACCCTCGAAAAGGATGATGATTTTTCCATCCATCACCATATCGGCAGCTACTTGTAAATCGGTAAGGACACTCGTACACATCGTACTTATCGATTGTAGATCAAGTAATTTATGAATTAATTCCTTCCGTGATGAAGCAAAATTCGGTGAAACAATATACTTTAATACCTGTTCGTCGAATACCTGTTGATCAACCATACATTGTACAAAAACAATTGCAACACGGGTTTGATTAGCAGTTAATTCATGAAAGGTGATATCAATACATTGATCAAAGGTATCTTTAAACCATTTCAACCTTACGTCAAAATCCTCTCCAAGGAAAACTTGCTTATTTGTCGTTCCTTGTTGGGCTTTTGTTTGGCTTTTGAATTTTGAGAAAAACGACATACTTCACCACTCCACGAACTTTTTGTTAGCTTACCCTACTTTTTGAAAAATATATTGTTTCGATGGGAAAAATATAAAGTGTGGTGAGTCCGGGGGTTCTTAGTAAACAAAAAAACAGGAATTGCGTAAAAAGGCAATTCCTGTTTATCTTTGCGATAAAAATCCGAGGATGGACAGAATAATAATTACTGCCCAAATTAGCGTTTTCATGGGAGATTGGAAGGAGATACTCTTCTTTTTGGTGCCGGCCCAATTTGCAGTACTTTGAATCGAATCTGAAAGTTCCTTTTTATTAAAATTGGGAATCGCTCCTAGTAAAAAACCGCCCAGAAAGCCAAATAAATGGGCTGTTATATTTATATTAGGCTGTAAAAATGTCATAATTAGACTGATCACACAAATGGTAATGATAATTTGTGAATTTTGCTTGGACATCATATTTTTTCGAAAGATAATCATCGCGATATAGTACCCAAATAGTCCAAATATTGCTCCGCTTGAACCTACATGGGTATACGTTAATGGCTCTAGCAGCAGTGTGGCAATATTGGCAATCAGACCGGATAGGAGATAGATGAATAAAAATCTGCCGCTGCCAAGCATGCGCTCGAGTGCCGGTCCAAATAACACAAGCGAGAAGCTATTAAATAACATGTGTGAAAATCCGCTATGCATAAAAGTCGGTGTGAGCAGCCTCCAGTAATCCCCTTCCATTATATAAAGATTGACTCCTGATAGGTTTTCAAAAAACCAAAGGTTTGGGAATATGGGTAAAATAGTTAAAAAATATAATCCTAAATGAATAGCAATAATAATCGATACAATCGGATAGAGACGAGTAAATTCGCGAAAGCTTTCGGTTCTTGTAAACATGTTAAACCTCCTCACACTACCATCATAGACTTAATTTCTGTCTTGTACACTATTATCTATGCTAATTGTAAACCAAATAGAAGGAAGATGAACCATGATAAAAGGGATTGGAATCGATATTATAGAACTTTCAAGAGTTCGGGAAATAGTTAGCAGGCAAAGTAAGTTTGTCGACCGTGTATTAACCCCTAACGAAAAATTAAAATTTGTAGATTTATCTGGGTCTCGGCAGGTTGAATTTTTAGCGGGGAGGTTTGCTGCGAAAGAAGCCTATTCAAAGGCGAACGGAACTGGTATTGGAAAGGAGCTGTCATTTTTAGATATTGAAATTGAAACGAACGCTGCCGGGAAACCGTATATCGCAAAACCAGAGGTTCACGCTCATTTATCCATCTCGCATAGTCGGGAGTATGCAGTTGCCCAAGTGATTATCGAAGAAGAAACATATAATTTTTAAAAGCATAATCCCTAAGGTTGTCTCATATATTCATAGGGAAACAGGAGAGACAAGGTCAGCTATGGTCATTTTGGAAAGCAAATTATCCACTGCCTGATCCCTGCCTTTCTCTTCTCTAATCATATGAAATGAGACAAGAAGGGGTTGAAGGAATGAGGAAAAAGTTATTGCTGCTGATCACGGGGCTGACAGTCATCTTAATGCTCGCTGCCTGTGGCTCTAAATCACAAGATGATGTGGTGAAGGAGTTAAATGGTAAACTAGGTGACTTAACTGCCTATAAGGTGAAAGCAAAAATGACGTTGAAGATGGGTTCTGATTCACAGGTTTATAAGGTGGAAATTTGGCATAAGGACCCTACGTTTTATCGTGTGAATCTAAAGAATGCCGAAAAAGACCAAAGCCAGATGATCCTGCGAAATAAACAAGGTGTATTTGTACTAACACCTGCTCTTAATAAGAGCTTTCGTTTCCAAAGCGATTGGCCGCAGAATAGCAGCCAGGCCTATTTGTACGAATCACTAATTAAGGACATTGTCGCAGATAAAAATGCGAAGTTCTCGACTACGAAGGATTATTATGTTTTTGAAACAAAAACCCGCTATCAAAACAATAGTATGCTTCCCTTCCAAGAAATTAAGCTTAATAAAAGGGATTTATCACCAGCTGTCGTAAAAGTGATGGATCCCGATCGAAACGCCCTTGTGACAGTTGAATTTTCCAAGGTTACCTTTAATGCAAATTTTGATAAAAACGATTTTGATATGAAGCAGAATATGACTCGTGCACAAATTGGTCTGCCTGCGATGGCTGCTGGTGGTGATAAAGCTTTTTCAGTTAAATATCCAACCATGGAGCTAAAAGGTACACAATTTATTAGCGAAAAAGAAGTGGAGATTGAAGACGGCAAAAGGGTTGTCCTTACCTATGATGGCAAGAAATCCTTTACGCTTGTCCAGGAGAAGGTAACGTCTAAGGCAGTGTCGGCGGCGCCAACTTATGTTACGGGCGATATAGTTGATTTAGGTGTAACGATTGGTGCGGTCTCTGACCACTCTATTTCTTGGTCAAATGGCGGCGTAGATTACATGATTGCATCGAAAAATCTAACCAGGGATGAAATGGTTGCTGTAGCAAAGTCTGTACAAGGTGATTCAGTAAAATAAATAAACAGGCCCCTTTTGGGGGCCTGTTTATTTATTTCTGACGGCTTTTTTGAGCTATTTAAATTAAGAGGCTAGAAAAATTTGTGGTAAAATAGAAGGATATTTTAATTAATGCAATTAGGAAGTGGAAACATGGAAGAGCAAGGCTTTTTCTTTCGAGATACATGGGCAGAAGTGGATTTAGATTGTATTTTAGCTAATGTTACCTCCGTAAAAAAACATCTGCCTGAAAAAGTAGACATCATTGCGGTGGTAAAAGCGAATGCCTATGGTCACGGAGATGTTCAGGTAGCAAACACTGCGCTGGAAGCCGGAGCGGCTTATTTGGCAGTTGCCTTTATGGATGAGGCTATTGCTTTAAGGAACAAGGGGATTAAAGCTCCAATTCTTGTCTTGGGCGCTTCAAGGCCGAAGGATGTCGGAATGGCGGTAAAGTTTAATATTACCTTAACTGTTTTTCAAAAGGAATGGCTGAAAGAAGCAAAAATGCATATCAAGGCAAATGAGCGAATTTCCTTTCATATCAAAGTTGATACAGGGATGGGGAGAATTGGCGTTCGAAGTGCGGAAGAGCTAACAGAAATGGAACAAATCATAAACGAAGATGAACGTTTCTATCTTGAAGGTGTGTTTACGCATTTTGCGACAGCGGATGAACTGGATGAAACCTATTTCCATCAGCAATTGCTGCTATTTGAAAGGATGATTGGTGCTCTGTCAGAACGTCCAAGATATATTCATTCAAGCAATAGTGCCGCCGCCCTAAGGTTTCCCAGAGCCTATTTTAATGCTGTTCGGCTTGGGATTGCTATGTACGGGTTGACGCCATCGCTTGAAATGGAAAAAGAAATCCCCTTTCCCTTGAAGGAGGCCATTTCACTAAGGTCGCGGCTTGTCCACGTGAAAAAGCTGGAAAGGGGAGAAAAGGTAAGTTATGGGGCAACCTATGAAAGTGATGATGACGAATGGATTGGTACGATTCCCATTGGTTACGCGGACGGCTGGATTCGCAAGCTGCAGGGACAAGAAGTCCTTGTGGGGGGAACACGGTCTCCGATTGTCGGCAGAATCTGTATGGACCAATGTATGGTTCGTCTCCCTTTTTATCTTCCTGTAGGGACAACGGTAACGTTAATTGGCAGGCAGGAGGGTCAATTTATTTCCGTCAATGAAATAGCTGGTAAACTTGACACCATCAATTACGAAGTCCCATGTATAATTGCTAACCGTGTGCCGCGCCTTTACAAAAAGAGCGAAAAAGTTGTCGATTTAAAAAATTATCTTCTTGAGAATTAATAGGTGTAAACGAAGAAATTCGAACATATTAATGATATTGCGGTTGTTTATGCATAAAAGTATGTTTTATTGGCTTATAATACAGTAGAATTATAATTAGTCTATGCAGTAAGTTCGATTAGTGTTATTATAAATAATGGTACAGATAAAAATGGTGTGTAGTGATGGTGGAGGTGTATGTTTGTGTCTGAAGTCGGCGCAACTACGGAAATCTTAGTGAAGTTACCGCAACATCTTTTAACTGAGTTAGATGGTTTCGTAAAGCAAGAAAATGTAAACCGCAGCGAGTTTATCTATCAAGCAACAAAAATGTATTTGCGCGAACGAAAAAAGAGACAAATTCGCGAGTCGATGAGACGGGGATACATGGAAATGGCAAAGATCAATCTTAGAATTGCATCAGAAGCATTCTTAGCAGAATATGAGGCAGAACACACAGTTGAACGTCTTGTAAGCGGAGGATAATCCTTTGATTGTCAAGCGTGGTGACGTATATTTCGCGGACCTATCCCCAGTTGTTGGTTCTGAACAAGGCGGCGTCCGTCCTGTACTTGTCATTCAAAACGACATCGGGAATCGGTTTAGTCCCACAGTGATTGTAGCAGCGATTACAGCTCAAATTCAAAAAGCCAAGCTTCCTACACATGTAGAAATTGATGCGAAGCGCTACGGGTTTGAACGAGACTCGGTCATTCTATTAGAGCAAATTCGTACAATTGATAAGCAGCGGTTAACTGATAAAATCACCCATCTCGATGACGAAATGATGGAGAAGGTGGATGAAGCCTTGCAGGTAAGTTTAGGTCTCATCGAATTTTAGCTTAAAGCACGCTCTTTTTAAAAAGAGCGTTTTTTCATACATAATCTGACCTCACCCTCATTCTGCCAAGGCAAGCTACCATGCTTGCCTTTTTCTTTTGAAAAAAAGTGAAGTGGTTGCCGATCGGA
>NZ_BCVI01000096.1 GCF_001591665.1 Neobacillus soli NBRC 102451
AAATTTAGCAAATTGTCCTTAATAGGCGCTCTTGAGGACAAAATAGGGTCGAGAAACTAACTAACTGTCCTTAATAGGCGCTATTGAGGACAAAACAGGGTCGAAAAACTAACAAACTGTCCTTAATAGGCGCTATTGAGGACAAAACAGGGTCGTAAATCTAGCAAACTGTCCTTAATAGTCTCTCTGTAAGACAGAACTACTTTTTATAGGAACATAGGCTTATGGAATGAATGCTGAAAAATCTGCCAGATTGAAAACTTACTTAGAAGGACTGAGAAGAGGAGCGTATTAAGATGATAATCAAAAAGAACGTCCGCATTCCTATGCGTGATGGAGTGCATATCGCGGCTGATATCTACCTTCCTGATAGTGCAGAAAAAGTACCAGCACTACTTGCACTTAGCCCCTACGGTAAAGAACTACAAGCACAAGCACTAACATTACCTCCACAAGCACGTCCGAGTCATCTTTGGAATGGAGCGATTGAAGCAGGTGACATTCGTGAAGTAGTATCACGAGGTTATGCACATATTATCGCAGACGTACGTGGTACGGGTGGTTCTGAAGGTCAAATGTGCGGTAACTATAACTCTGGGGGTCATGGAGATGGAAAAGATATCTATGACCTCGTGGAACGGTTAGCAGAACAGGATTGGTGTGATGGAAACATCGGTATGATTGGAATTTCATACTTTGCATCTGTTCAAATTTTAGGTGCAGCGGAGCAGCCGCCACACTTAAAAGCAATCTTTGCGAACGGTGGGCACTTCGATCTTTATGAACTTTGTTATCACGGCGGTATCATGTGGTTAATGCCGCGTGCTTCTCGTGAAGGACGCGGCGGCGATAGCGGTAACGCCTTCAATAATGTAGCAAGTAAGAGCTCAAAAGTATACTCACCAGAGGAGCTCAAAGAGAAAACGCAAGAGCGCTTAAATGACCCAGATATTGCCCATTGGTCAGACTTTGTTCACCTTTTACATTATCAAGACCGTCACGAATTATGGATGGATTACTTATTAAATCCACTTGATGGCCCATTCTGGCAAAAAGATAGCGCTATAGAAGTAGCACATAAAGTAACAATTCCAACGTACTTCCAAGCAAAATGGGGCCGCGGTTGGAACGTTGAAGGCACAATCGAATGCTTCCATAAAGTATCAGGCATTAAAAAGCTTGATATCCAGGCGTTGCCGCCAATGTTAGAGCGTCCATTCCATGAAAACCATGACGAAATGTTCCGCTGGTATGATTACTGGTTAAAAGGCATCAACACAGGCATTATGGACGAACCAACTGTGCAGTTCTCTGTTGAAGGTTCTTACAAATGGCGTAAAGAAGATCACTGGCCATTGCCATATGAAGAAAAGAAAGAGTTCTATTTACGTCCTCGCCACAAAATTAGCGAAAAGTGCGAGCCGTTAACATCTGAATATGCACATCCAGATGGCTTCTACCAAGCACCATTAACAGTAACAACAACATCAGAAAAGATTAAATGGACTAGTGATAAATTCCTGGAGTATGTAGAAATGACAGGTTCAGGGGCTTTATATATTCATGCAGAAATCGATACAGATGATACAAACTTCATGGCCAAACTTTATGATGTAGATCCAAGCGGCAAACGTACATTAATGACGTCAGGTTATTTAAAAGCATCTCATCGTGAATTAAATGAAGAAAAATCAACATATGGTGAGCCATGGCACCCACATAACCGTGTGGTACCAGTAACACCTGGTGAAATTTACGAGTATGCGATTCGTTTATATCCATTCTCATTCTTAATTAAACCAGGACATCGAATTGAATTAGAACTTGCATGTAACGAACCACTTGATGGTGAAGATGCAAAACTACTGCCGCCGGATAGCTATCACTTACCAAGCGGCCGTGCAACAACGCACAAAATCTATCGAGATGCAGATCACCAATCGCGTTTAGTGCTGCCAGTCATTCCGAAACAATTTGACGTTACAAATAAATAGTCTGCTTATAACTAGATTAATAGGAGTGAATAACATGGCAAATGCAGTATGTGTCATACCGATTGAATGTAAATTTGGTCCAATTTCTGCATTTGCATATTATGTGGATGCACCAGAACCGGCCATTATTGATACCGGTGTGAATGTCTCTGCTGTTCAAGACATCGCGCCAACCTTAGCTGAACATGGTATTCGAATAGAAGATATTCGTTGGATTTTACTGACGCATGGTCATGTGGATCATCTCGGTGGTGCATATGCAATATGGGAAAAAACAGGACGAAACGCAAAAGTAGTCATTCCCAAAAAAGAAGCTCGGCTATTACGTGATAAAAATGAGCAAATTGTTGATTACAAGTCACTACAAGGAAAATACATCACCGATCCAGCCATACAAGAAAAACATATCACCATGTTAACAACAGATATTAGTGGCACGACTGAACCGGACTTGGAAGTAGTTGAAGGTGATTCCATCCATCTTGGAGGTGATATCACATTAAAAGTGATTGAAACTCCAGGGCATTCGATCGGTTCTGTGACATTTGTATTGGATGAATTAAATTGGGCGTTTGCAGCAGATGCTGTTCAAATATATGGCGGTTTAAGTGGCATACCAACGATAGAAAACCCAACTTTATATCGCAAAAGTATTCATCGTTTGTTGGAAGATGTTCGTCCTAACCGATTATTCTTAGGTCATCCATTCCGTAATATCAATGGCGATATGGAAAGTGCACAAATCGAGGGTGAGCAGGTAGCAACTGTGTTACAAGCCAGTCTTGATATGGATGCCAAATTGAAAGATTCCGCCCGGCGCCATTTAACAAATGGACTTCCTGCTGAACAGCATGAATTGTACGGACCATTCGGCCGGGTTGCTGAGGAAATTGGCTATACAGGAGACCCACGCAATTTGCCTTGCGCATTCTTTGTGACAATGCATGGTTATCATGAAGAACTCATAGGTTTGCAAATAAAATGAGAGGAGGAACAAAAAATGATCCAAAAGAAGTTTGAAAATATAGCCAAGGCTGTTGCTGATATACACGATGGAGCAACGCTGCTTGTCGGAGGATTTGGGGGAAGCGGATTACCGTCCCATCTGATTGCTGCCCTAGTAGAGCAGGGCGCGAAGAATCTGACTGTCGTATCAAATAATATTGGTGCCGTTAGCGATGGTGTAGCCGCACTAATCAGCAATAACCAAGTAAAGAAAATAATCTGTTCTTTCCCTGTCGGTCCACACGCTGACGATTTGATTGCACGTCTTCAGAATGGCGCGATTGAGTTAGAAATCTCCCCGCAAGGAACATTGGCGGAACGCATCCGAGCAGGTGGTTCGGGGATTCCAGCCTTTTACACACCGACAGCAGCACACACAGAACTTGGAGCAGGAAAGGAAACGCGGGTGTTCAATGGTCGTTTACATGTTTTAGAGTATGCCATCACAGGTGACTACGCTTTTATCAAGGGACATCGGGCAGATCGCTGGGGGAATCTTGTTTACAATAAGACACAGCGTAATTTTAACCCGGTAATGGCGACAGCAGCGCGCATTACAATTGCCGAGGTAGATGAAATTGTAGAAGTCGGAGAGTTGGATCCAGAGAATATTGCCACACAGAGCGTCTACGTACATCGTTTAGTAAAATTAGTGACTCTACGTGAAGAGGAGGTGTTAGCAAATGGTTAAAGACGAACTGAAGGTTGGATGGTCAAAGATACAGTTAGCTTCTCGAGTTGCTCAAGACCTAGAAGATGGTTGGTTCGTGAATCTTGGTATCGGTATACCGACACTTGTGGCCGATGTGATTCCTGAAGGCAGAGAAATTATTCTGCATAGTGAGAATGGTCTACTTGGGTTGGGGCCAAAACCAGCACCAGGTGAAGAAGATATGGATCTTGTTAATGCTGGTAAGGAACCAATCACATTAAAACCGGGCGGCAGCTTCTTCTCACAATCAGACTCCTTTGCCATGATCCGTGGCGGTCACCTTGACGCAGCAGTACTCGGCGCATTCCAAGTCTCGATGTATGGTGATCTTGCTAGCTGGAAGGTACCGAATGATCCTCTTGGACGTGTTGGAGGTGCCATGGATTTAACGGTCGGCGCAAAGCGTGTCTTCCTCTGTATGCAGCATTGCACTAAGAAGGGAGAATCGAAAATCGTGGAGGAATGTACATATCCTCTGACTGCGCCTCGCTGTGTAGATCGTATTTATACAGACCTTGCGGTGATTGACGTGACAAATGATGGTCTTGTTGTGCAAGAACTTGCTCCTGGCGTTACATTTAAGTATTTGCAGGAAAGAACAGCTGCTCCGCTTAAGGATCTTGCGGACCAACTTGTAAAAGGAGAATCTATTCAACATTGATTAAGCATATCAAAAAAACGTCCATTGATCGCAGTTCACCAGTGCCACTTTATAAACAAATTAAGCAAATATTAATTGAGGAGCTGCAGTCTGCTGACGGTGAGAATGGCCGTCCCTTCAGCACTGAGCAAGATCTTGTTCAGCGCTTCCACGTGAGTCGGGCGCCAGTTCGAATGGCACTGAAGGAGCTTACCGATGAAGGGTACGTTTACCGAGAGCGGGCAAAAGGCACCTTCCCTGTTCAAGAACTTCCCGTACGGCCTCCAGGGTTAGAGTTAGGAGGACTAGTTGCCTTCCTTCGCGATCAAGGGTTAGATTGCACTTCAAGAATACTAGAAGTAGATCGAGTCTTACCCACAGGGAATCTGTGCGCTATTCTTGGACTTGAGCCTAGTGATAAGGTTTTAAAGATCTCCCGGTTAATACTGCTCAAAGAAAGCCCACTTGTATGGACGCAGACATATCTGGACGGCTCAGAAAGTTTCCAACCTGCGAAGCGGGATCTAGAAATGGTCGACAGTGTCTTCATGCTCCTACAGAGCGAACAAGGAATTTTCATTTCTCGCGGTGATCACCAGATTTTTGCGTCAGGTGCAAACCATGAGGAGGCAGAGCTTTTGGGTATTCAAAACGGGGACCCTGTCCTAGTAATAGAGACGAAGTTGTATACGCGTAATGATCGCCTAATTGGCTGGAGAAAGGCTGTCCATAGAGCCGATGACTATAAATTTTCTTTTACAGTGAATCGTTGAGATTGACCTATTATTAATTAAATTAGTAGCGTAGGAGGGAAATGTTTATGAATCCAAAGTCAAATTTAAGAATTGCAATTATCGGTGGCGGTATTGGCGGGGCATCAACAGCCGTGGCTTTACGGCATGCAGGATTTAATGTCGACGTCTATGAGCAAGCATCTGCTATAAAAGAAGTAGGGGCAGGGATCGGTTTGCGTCCGCCATCCATCCGTTATTTCAAGAAATGGGGGCTTCTAGAAGAAATTGAAAGAGTGACCCATAAAAGCATTTTAATGGAAATCCTTTCAGATTCAGGAGAAGTATTACTTGAGGAAAAATGGCCTGCGTTAACAGATGACCCGGAAGAAAGATGGGCGAGATTAATCCATCGTGCGGACTGTCTGGACACATTGATTAATGCAATACCTTCTGAGTTCATCCATTTGAATCACAAATGTAAAAATATCGTTCGCCATGAAGATTATGCAGAAATTGAGTTTGATAATGGTGTCAAAGTGGAAGCGGACTTGGTCATTGCTGCAGATGGTATTCGTTCCCTTACTCGTTCGCTATTTTTCAGTCAAGCTGAGCCGGTTTTCCACCATTATCACGCCTATCGGGCTCTGGTGAATGAGGATGAAACCTATGGTTTAGCTACTGAAAACACATTGAGGATTTTCTGTAATGATAAAGTCAATTACTATTTACTGCCTTTAAAATATAGGAAACAAGTTTCGGTCGATATTACCGTCCCACACGAAGACCGATCAGGCAGACCGAACGTACAGAAAGAAGACATGCTCAACGAATTAAAGAACTTCCATCCTAGCCTTCAGAAGATTGCTGAAAATATAAATCATTTCGATGTTCGGTCACTATACGATATCGACCCTGTCGAAAAGTGGACTAATAATTGTATCGCCCTGCTTGGGGATGCCGCACATTCGATGCTTCATAACCAAGGTCAAGGTGCAAATATGGCCATCCAAGATGCAGGGGTATTGGCTGAATGTTTACTTGAAGCTGATAGCGTTGAAAATGCCTTACAAAAATATGAGTCCATAAGAAAACCAATCGGAACTTTATTTCAAAATTTATCTCGCCAGTTCCATAGTGACAAGGAAGAAACTGCTTTCCCTGAAAAAGAATTCCTTGAAAAGACTCCTGAGGTAAAATGATAGTGTTTTGTTGTGGATTCAAAAAAGAGACAAAATGAAATACGGAGGTTATCGCAGATGCCTGTACATCCCGAGATAAAAAAGATTCTGGATTACATTCCACAATCTGATACAAAACCAAAAGTCATTCCAGAAGAGCATAGAAAAATGTTCGATACACCTAATTTACCGATTGAAGAGCGTGTCCAAGTTTATTCTGTTGAAGAAAGATCTATTCCTACTGCTGAAGCAGATATCCCAGTGAGAATTTATACACCGAAGGAAGCAGATTCTTATCCAATTCTCATGTATTTCCACGGTGGCGCATTTTTCTCGGGAAATTTAGAAAGTCATGATGAAATAGTTCGTCCGATTTGCCTAGAATCCGGTTATAAAATCATTTCGGTAGGTTACCGTCTTGCTCCTGAACACCCATTTCCAGCGCCATTAAAAGATTGCTATAACGTAACAAAATGGGCAACAGAACATAAGGATGAATTGCAATGGGATGGCAAGAATCTCGCGCTTGCAGGTGATAGTGCGGGTGGAAACTTAGTTTCAGCAGTTTCACTATTGGCGCGTAGCAAAAAGGAATTTACAATTACGAAGCAAGTACTATATTATCCATCCTTGGACCTTGATGTCAGTGAATTTCGTTACCCATCTCAACAGGAAAATGGAAAGGGCTATTTCGTAGAAAGTGATCAATTAGCAGAATATAACTCCTTCTATTTATTGGGGAATGTAGATACAGATAATCCGCTAGTTTCACCTATTCGAGAAGAAAATTTAGAAGATCTTCCAGCTGCACTCGTCATCACGGCAGAATATGATCCAATGCGAGATGAAGGGGAATTATTTGCGCAGAATTTAAAAAAATGTGGTGTACCTGTTGAAACAAAGCGCTATGAAGGCGCTACTCATGGGTTCTTAGGTAAATTCACTCATCTTGATGAGTATAAAGACATTTATAAACGTACAGCGAAATTTTTAGCTAATAAGAAAGTATAAATTTTCTTCAAAATTTACACTTTCGTATGTCGCATAAATTCAACTACGCCTCTGTCTTCGTCCTAACGGACTCGCCAATCGGCTAGTTTTCATTTACGTTCCAAGTAGAGAATTCTGATAGGTTAACAGACATTTCTAGGAAGTGGTCAAAAGCGGCAGGTCCAAGGCAAAAGCGTTTGATCACTTCCTTTTTACGTGTAAGTGCTTGAACTTTATTGTTCATTACTTTAAGGGGGGTGAAAATGAACGGTTAAAAGGATGACTGGAAATCTTAACATCGAGGTGGAGAGAACAGAAGTGTCAAAAATATTCATAATATTCTGAACAGAGGTCTAATTTTAAGAGGGGTGTTTTATTTTATGAAAAATAAAAAGTTTTGGACTTATGAAAATAAGTTAGTGGCAATCGTCTTCTTCACAATCGGATTTGTATTCTTTGACCGTTTAGCGATTAACTACCTATTCCCAATGATTTCTGTAGACTTAGGACTAAACTACACGCAATTAGGTTTGCTTGGGGCAGCTCTTGCGTTAACTTGGTCAATTTCTGGTCCATTAGGTGGATTCATTTCAGATAAAGTTAAGAGTAAGAAATCAATGTTAGCCATTTTAGTATTCGCATTCTCGGTTGTTTCATTAATACACGGTTTAGCACAATCATTTGCAATGTTATTTGTACTACGTCTATTAATGGGTATCGTAGAAGGTCCACTGATTCCGCAAACACAATCGATTTTAGCAATGGAGTCGTCTGAGCGTCGTAAAGGATTTAACTTAGGTTTCACAATGAACACCAGTAACGCCTTATTCGGTAGTATTTTAGCACCTGTAGTAATTGTGGCATTAGCCACAAATTTTGACTGGCATACTGCATTCTATTTAACAATTATTCCTGGGATTATTTTAAGCTTTGTCATCTTCAAATCAGTTAAAAATCCAGATCCAGCGAAATTTCACGCTATGCATGCGATAAAATCGACTGAAAAAGTTAAAGTTAAAGATGTTCTTAAGCACCGTAATATTTGGTTATCAATTGTTGTTTTCAGCTTAGTTATGACCACACTTATGGCATTCCAAATTTTTGGACCAACCTATCTCGTCCAAGCAAAGGGTTTATCTGATACAACAATGAGTTTCGTAATGGCTTCATTCGGGGTGGGATATGCAATCTTCGGTTTCTTAATCCCAACCATTTCAGAGCGTACTGGACGTAAACCAGCTTCCTTAATTTCTGGTTTGTTGTTAATTCTCATCCCACTAGCTGTGGTTTTCGTGGATTCCATTCCATTAATGATGCTACTTTTATTCATTGGTTCGGCTGGTTCAGGTGTAATTGGTATGTCGATGTCAGTTATTCCAGTTGAGTCTGTTCCATTACAATACTCAGGTCTTGCCATCGGTTTAACCATCGGAATTGGTGAGTTAATCGGTGGATTCTTAAATCCAATGGTGAATGGTGCTTTAGCAGACATGTATGGAATTCAAACACCATTACTCGTAGCTGCTGGTGCGGCTGTGTTGGCATTAATATTCACATTCTTCTTCAAGGAAACAGCACCATCTAAAGTACAATTAACGAAAGGCCAAGAAGTCAAGCCTAATGTCCAATTATAGTTTTAGTTTGTAAGATCAACTCAGCCCGCCTCTTCTGGAAAGAAGTGGACTGGGTTTGTTTTTATTCTATGATTGCATAGGAAAAATCAATTTTTTAGAGGGGGGAATTTGTTGTATAAAAAAAACAATATAGAAGTAATTCCTGTTATCGTTCCAGCTTCCAATAAATTGAAAAGTTTTAACTTTTTCTTAGTTAAACAGGAGAATTCCTTAACGTTAATTGACGCCGGATTGAACACAGATGATTGCTGGAATTCCTTACAAAAGACTTTAAAGAATCATGATTACTTACTTACTGATATCACAGGAATTTGCCTAACGCATCATCATACAGATCATATTGGTTTAGTCAACCGAATTACATCCACCCATTCCATTCCCATATACGCCCATCCTTATGCGATACCTGTTCTGAAAAGAGACTCACAATATATGAAAATGAGGGTAGAGTTTTTCAGAAAACTATACCAAGAGATGGGATGTGGTGAATTGGGTGAGAAACAAGTAGTTGATTCCCGTAATCCTATTAGTTTAAATGAGGATAAAAAAATCCATTGCGAAATTCAAGAAATCACCAATACCCAACTATTAGGCTTTGATATTTTCGAAATTCCAGGACATGCTCCAGACCAGGTCGCCTTTTATAATAAAGAGAGTAAGTGGCTATTTGCAGGCGATTTAGTAATTAAACATATTCCAAGCAAAGCAATGATTGAACCAGATTATGACGGGACCCGTACAAAATCCTTGATACAACAAAGGCAGTCCTTAGAGAAATGTTTGTCACTGGATATAGAACTCGTTTTTTCAGGTCATGGGATACTCCTAGAAAACCCCGTTGATTTAATAAAAAATAGAATAAATGAAATAGATGTAAAAGCCGACAAATTTATAAATATAATTAAATCCGGAATTTCAACCGCTAGTGGAATTGCGCAATTACTATATAAAGAAAAGTATGAAAAGCAGTTTTTCAACATTATGTCTGAAATTATTGGTTATCTAGATTTTCTTGAATTACAAGGGGCAATTAAGAAGGAAATGAAGAAAGGAATTTGGCAATATTATATCAAGTAAAAGGAGTTGATAAAATCAGCTCCTTTTGTTTTGGGAAAATTAGCAAAAGGGTTGTAATATAGAAAATGTTACTGCTATAGTAATAAAAAGAATGGTCGGTATGGGGGAGG
This sequence comes from Neobacillus soli NBRC 102451, assembly GCF_001591665.1. GTDB lineage: Bacteria > Bacillota > Bacilli > Bacillales > Cytobacillaceae > Neobacillus > Neobacillus soli. The sequence goes on from NZ_BCVI01000096.1 coordinate 10,075, forward strand.
CTTACAAAGAAATGGATACAAAATCACAGATAATCGACGTTGCCACATTACTCTTCCAGCAAAAGGGATATAAGGGTGTTGGATTAACCGAAATTATAAAAACATGCAACATCTCAAAAGGTTCTTTTTATCATCACTTTCCAAATGGAAAGGAAGAATGCCTAATCGCGTGCCTTCGGTCTTTAAGTGATACGATTACCGGAGAAATCAATAGAATTTTTAATCAAAGTCCAACTACTCACGAAGCTACAAAGAAGATGATTGAAAAGTTAGTTGGCCTCCTTGAAGTAGATGGTACGATTGCTGGTTATACATTTACCAGCATCGTCAGCGGAATGGGCTCCGAAATTGAACCGGTCCGAACTGTCTTGTCTGACTTTTACTTAAAGATGCAAAAGATTTATACGACTAAGTTAGAGACAGATGGGTTTTCGAAAGAAACTGCTCATTCTAATGCCCTCATGATGACGGCTTCCATTGAGGGGGCCATTTTGCTTTGTATGACACAAAAGACAAGCGGCCCGCTAAAAACTATTTCACAACTGTTGACCAAACTATTGAAGGAGTTTTAATATATAATCAATGCTTCTAAGGAAATTTATCAAGCAGGATTAAAAAATTATTTGGCTATTGTGTGTCAAATTACACATATTATTTCTTACCACTATGTTATCTTAGCTATAAATACTACTTTTGGAGGTTAATCAACATGCATCTAATTTTGGAAAATCCTAAAAATGCCAAAAGTGACGTTATGCCATTCTCTAGAACCAATCCATTTCAGGCAAAGGTTCTTAAAAATAATAATTTAAATGGAACAGGCTCTAGCAAGGAAACAAGGCATATTGAGTTATCATTAAAAGGTTCAGGCCTTTCCTATGTCCCAGGTGACGCCCTTGGCATTATGCCTGCAAATGATCCAGAACTTGTTGCTTCGCTTCTTAAGGAAATGGAATGGAATGAGGAAGCGGTTGTAACCGTTGGTAAGCAGGGTGAGGAACTGCCACTGAAGCAAGCGCTGACAACCTACTTTGAAATTACACTGCTGACGAAGAAGATTTTACAACAGGCAGCAGCATTCACTGAAAATGAGGGGTTACAAAAACTTGTGTTGGTTGAAAATACAGCCCAACTAAAGGAATATTGCTATGGGCGTGATTTGCTTGATATGTTACGTGATTTTGGCCCATGGAAAGCTTCTGCCCAGGAATTCGTCTCTTTATTAAGAAAAATGACACCGCGTCTCTATTCCATTGCAAGCAGCATTGCCGCTAATCCTGATGAAGTTCATCTAACCATTGGTGCTGTACGCTACACGGCACACGGACGGGACCGTAAAGGAGTTTGTTCTGTCTTATGTGCAGAACGTGTTCAAGAAGGAGAGACGCTTCCAGTCTTTGTGCAAGCTAATAAACACTTCCATCTGCCGGAATCCCAAGATCAAGATATTATTATGGTTGGTCCTGGAACAGGTATTGCACCATTCCGTTCTTTTATCCAAGAACGTGCCGTGAATAAAGGAGCAGGACGGTCATGGCTATTTTTTGGAGACCAGCATGCGGCTTCGGATTTCCTTTATCAAGCTGAGTTGGAAAAATACCAACAAGATGGAGTACTGACAAAACTTGATACTGCATTCTCCCGTGACGGGGCTCAAAAAGTCTATGTGCAGCATAAAATTCTTGAAAATAGTAAAGAACTATTTGAATGGCTTGAAAAAGGTGCGTATTTCTACGTTTGTGGGGATAAGGAACATATGGCGAAGGACGTTAACGAGGCCCTTATTAGCGTGATAGAAAAAGAAGGTTCGATGACCCGTGATGCAGCAGAAGTGTATCTTAAAGATCTGCAGAAGCAAGGGCGTTATCAACGTGACGTGTATTAAATGGAAAAGGTGTTAGGTACTCTGAATTACAGTTTTCAAGAAAGGAATCCTTCGTCTGGAGGGTTCCTTTCTTGAAAACGATACGAGAACAGTTATAAGTGTTTCCTCTATTTGTAGTCATTGTCGAATGAAAACCTTAAGCAGTGTCTAAAGAACTGTTAAGGTAATTTGGGCCCTCCGACTCATTAGTGACAGAAGATAAAATTAACCCGTTATTTTAAATAAACCCTTAGATACAAGATTTTTGTAATCTTGTATCTAAGGGTTTATTTTCTATGTGATAAAAAGGTCCTAATGATAAAAGTTTAGTAGGGAACAGGTGTCGAGTATTTAACAGATTTTTCTACATAAAATTACAATTATATTACATTACCGACAGATTCATTGTATTTAGTCCATTTGGAATATAAACTAGTAATATATTAGAATCGGAATTAATGATAGGTAACTAAAGGAGATTTTATAATGATAAAAAAATTATTAAAATATACGGTATCGGTTGCCGTCCTCACCACTATGATTCAAGTTACACCCACTTTTGCAAGTCCAGTAGACCCACCAGTGACACAAGAACAAATCAGTGCGACACAAGGACAAATTGATGACTTTGAAACAAAGATTCAACAATTAGACAATCGAATCGGTTTATCAATGGAGAAAGCCCAAAAACTAAACGATCATATTAAAACACAACAAGGGAAAATTAAAGAAACAGAGACAGATATTGAAAAGGCAAAAAGAGACTTAGACGCTCACAAAGAGGTCTATTCTGAACGGCTAAAAAGCATTCAGTCAGAAGGAAAACAGTCAGTTGTCACCTACGCTGAACTTTTACTTTCGTCTAGTAACTTTTCCGAGTTTTTAACTCGTTTCACTTCTATTTCTCAGATTATGGAAACTGACACGGATTTATTGAACGGGCTAAATGAAAAAGATCAAGCGTTAAAAGATGTAGAGGAAAGACTACATAATGAATTAGATAACTTAAAAAAGAGCAGGGAAGAATTAGCTTCTGAACAAAAAAGCATTGAAGAAGATAAAAAAGAAATTGCAAAAGAATTAGCAGATACGAAAAATAAATTACAAAGCCAACAGAATCAATTGGCGCAACAAAAGGCTCAACAAGAGGCAGAGCGTCAGGCTCAATTAGCGCAACAGCGGGCGGAGCAGCAAGCGCAACAACAAGCGCAGCAACAGGCCAAACAAAAGACCCAACAACAGACTCAACAACGGACTCAACAAAAGTCTCAACAGCAAACTTCAGGTAACAACGCTTCGAAATCAACACCAACGGTTGATGCAGGAAATCAAACAAACACTGGATCGGCAAATGAGGTCATTGCGGCTGCTAAACAATATTTGGGTGTTCCTTACGTTTGGGGTGGGACAACGCCAAACGGATTTGATTGTTCTGGATTCGTTCAATATGTTTATCGTTCCGTTGGCATTAGTCTACCAAGAGTATCCCGCGACCAGCAAAATGTTGGAACAAGAATTTCTCTTAGCCAAGTACAGCCTGGAGATTTAGTATTCAGGGGTTCTCCTGCCTACCATGTCGGTATTTATATTGGAGGCGGGCAATATATTCATGCCCCGCAAACGGGTGATGTTGTGAAAATTGCTTCTTTTAATCCATCTAAATTTACTAATGCTGTTAGAATATTACCCTAGTTTTCTGAAGTATAAACTTAAAAAGTGAAAAGTTGTTCGAAAAAAAGTAAATTAACGGAAGCCTGTTTCTATTCGGAAACAGGCTTCTTTT
>NZ_BCVI01000097.1 GCF_001591665.1 Neobacillus soli NBRC 102451
GTCAAGGAGTTGACGCTTTTTGAGATTGGGGTCAGTACCCCGTTGAAGTAAAGCTTTACTCCACTGTGGGTCAGGAACCATGACCCGAAATAAATGATTCCATTTCTATCACTTTATCGCCCTCCAATTGGTGTAACACGCCGAAAGTTTCGCCCTTTCCACCATAATTGAGGGCGATGTTAAGGTCATTCAACAATTCCGTCATATAGTCATAAGCCAGTTGCATTTGTAAGGGCATTGGCTTCCATTCCTTTATTGCATCCTTTTTATTTACCTCATATTTCTTTAGGTAAAATATCCGCGGTTCGGGCATCTTGTTCTTGAACGATAATATTTGCAAGTACCCGTAAGTTTTCAAAATCTTTTTCAAGGTCAACGTCTTCCACTCGAACATAGTTGCCCATTCCTCTCGAAACAACATCCGCCTTTAAAAAGTAATCATAACCTTTGTCGTATCCAGCTTCCAGTAATTTCGAATCAGGTGCTTGCCGAAAGATTTCCAATTGTTCGGCCACCCACCCCTGTGCGGTTGGTGTGAATTCCATCTTTTCTGAGCCATTTTCCGAAGATGGGTCTTCCCATTCCGTCGGGTCGATTTCCGCTGCACTTGCTGATTTACTGTTACTTTCCGCCGTCGCCTTCACTTCTTTATCCTTCCTCAGAAGTTCCACAACCAGCCAACAAACCGCCAACTAAAACCCCGATAATTCCCAATTTCAACAATTTATTCAAAATGCCCCCTAAAAAATGGATATATTTTGTCCAAAGAAATCAATTATAGTGTTTTTTTAGCCATCAACATTGTGTTAAAAAATTGTATTCTCACTGTTACATTATCCGTACAAATGTATTCATCATTAAATAATTTCTATGTATTGTGATAAACGAATTGTTTTTTGATGAAATGATCTAGTAACTCTGCATCATTATACAAAGCAGCCCTTACTACCACTGTTTGATCTACAAGTGCCCCAGCATCCAAAAGTCCCTTGAAGATCAATGTAATTTCATGTTCCTCTTCTTTAGTATATTTTCTTCTTTCCCTGCTATATGGATATGTAGCCTCAACTTCATCAGAAATAACCTTTTCAGAAACAATTTCATTCGCACCATTTGATAAAAGAAGTTTTACTAATTTCAAATCTCCTTTTTCGTAACTATTTAAAGCACATAAAATCGGACTTCTTCCAGTATCAGAAACATGTTGCACCGCCCCTTTTTTAAATAGAAGCTCTACTATTTCATAATCGGCTGCAAAAGCGGCAACATATAATGGTAAATCAGCATAATATTCACCATCAAAAAAGTCGGAGCATTCACCTCCCTGACCCGTTATTTGAATAAGGAAAAGCGGCGCCACTTTTACAAAAACGACCACTTAATAACATTTATATAGATAATAAATTCAAAATAATCATTAACAGAAAGGATATAGAAACTAAACCAATCATAAAATACCCAAAATATTTCAATGGTTTTGGCAACCTTTTCAATTTAGCACTTGTTGGATTTATAGCATTTCCTTCTATCTTGTTAAAGTGGTCAATTACATCATTGAATGGTTTATTTTCCTCTTTCATCCAATCTCCCCCTTTACTAAATTTTAACATATTGATTCCTTTATTATAGAATATTTGAATGAACTTTTTATTGAACTAACTAAGCGTTAGTAAAAGAGCAAAGGACTGCCACCCCAAGCTAACATTAGTATCCTCATATTCAACCAGAGAAGGAGGAGACCTCGTAAACCGCCACCACTAGCGATTCTGAGTGTCTGTGAGTGTGTATTTGAATCGCTGACTATCCTGTAATTACAGAAACGCTACTCGTTTGTTAAAGATACTCTTGTTTCTTAGTTTCTTAATCTCTTATGTATATCATGGTTTTGTTAATTTCTGTAAGTAACATCTTTAATGGTGTTTTCATCTATGCTGTTAAAAGAAGGAAGCTGTCTCAATTTTCATTTGAGACAGCCTCTTTTATGACTAGTATATGCAATTCCACATTCACCATCGTCATTAACAAGTAACATTGATAGTTCCTGTATTTACAAACAAATGCCTGTTATGCTTTTGGAGGTGTTCCTTCAGCGTTTGATACAATTGCATCGATTTGGATTAAAGCTTCTTCAGGTAAAGCCGATACGCCAACTGTTCTTCGTGCAGGAACACCACTTGGGAAGAATGTTTTGTAAGCTTCGTCTACAGCATCAATATCTGCAATATTCTTAAGGAAGATATTTACTTTAACTACATCGTCCATAACGTGGTCGATACTTTCTACAATGGCCTTGATATTTTTCAAGCACTGTTCAGTCTGCTCTTTTACACCACCAGCTACCAATTCACCAGTTTTTGGATCCAAAGGTAATTGAGCTGAAAGGTTATTGTAATGAGAGAACGCTACAGTTTGTGTAGATAGGGAACCCTTTGGTGCATTGTCAGTATTGTTCGCCCATATAACAATTCCATGTCTGTCTTCAACCAATTGTGGAGGTGTACCATCTCCGTGTGACACCACTGCTTCAATTTGTACCAAAGCATCCATAGGTAGGGCTGCAGCTGCAACTGTTGTCCGTGCAGGGACATAGGCTGCGGCTCTGGCGATAGCCGAGTCTGGGAAGAATGATTTATAAACTTCATTTACGGCTTCAGTATCCGAGAGGTTTTTAAGGAAGATTGTAATTTTAACAATATCATCAAAAGGAACGTCGATACTTTCTAAAATTGCCTTGATATTTTTCAAGCACTGTCCAGCCTGCTCTTTTACACCACCAGCTACCAATCGGCCAGTTTTTGGATCGATCGGCAATTGAGCTGAAAGATTATTGTAATGAGAGAACGCTACAGTTTGTGTAGATAGAGAACATGTTGGTGCATTTGCCGTGTTATTTGTAAGCTTAATGAGGTCGCCTGCTTGTGGGGCGTTTGGAATTGTACCTTCACCGTGTGAAACAAGTGCTTCAACTTGCACCAAAGCATCCATAGGCAAAGCTGCAACTGCAACTGTTGTCCGTGAAGGAACATAGGTTGGGAAGAATGTTTTATAAACTTCGTCTACAGCGTCAACATCTTTGATATTCTTAACGAATACCGTGATTCTAACGATATCGCTCATAACATGATCGATGCTGTCTACAATTGCCTTGATATTTTTAAAGCACTGTTCAGCCTGCTCTTTTATACCACCAGCTACCAATTTTCCAGTTTTAGGCTCGATAGGTAATTGAGCTGAAAGATTATTGTAATGAGAGAAAGCTACAGTTTGTGAATATATACCGTTACCGTTTGGAGCATTTTCCGTATTTTTTGCTGATACTGCGTTATAGTCGCTCATGATGATATTCCCCTTTTAGATGAATTTTTTAATATTTATAACTCAAGTATGCACTAAAAAAACCGGTTCAAACCGTTTTAAGCAAGTGATGTTTTGGTTTAGGTCGCAACTATTTATGTAAAGGCTTTAATGCCTGATTTCTGCTGCGAAACTTGACTTAGTAACCCCTCGGAGGGTTAAGCTTGCAATTATAACAGGCTTTCTTCATTTTGACTACCATAAAGGCGTTCTTCCTTTAAATCCTTTATAATCTATAAGTTCGCAATCGGATTGGCCAATGGGTAAATTAATACCCGTTACAATTGTTTGAGGAGAAATTCAAAATGTGACTTTCACCAAAGAATCCGATATGCCTTTTGAGAAATTTGCCCAGGATTAGTTAAAAACGTATAGCCGCAGTGGTGTTAAGATAAGCAGTGTGAGAGCTTGTAACAATAATTAAAATACAAAACAAAAAGTCTTAATCCCTATAATTGGAGGAATTAAGACTTTTATTTCATTATATACATAAGCAATAGTTTCTTAGACAATTTCTGATAGCTTTTCATTCCCCTGATCAATATATAATTCTTTGACCTTAATATGTGACGGCAGCAGCGGATGATTGCGTATGATGTTGACAGTTTTTTGTACGCTATCCGTTAAAGTTTTACCTCCCTGTAGCCATACACTTACCGTACCCTCAGGAAATTCCGGCATGCAATTTTTAAAAAGATAATCTAATGTTTGAATCTTGTCCTGTAATTCTTGGTTTTTATATATTTTGTTCAGTATATTCCCAGTATTCTTTTGATAATCATTTGTGGAGACCACAACGATTTCCTCAACATTATCCTGATACACAGCAATAATGATGTCCCTCATTAAATCGTCGTAGGGGTGTGAAACGACTGGCTGATATGTTTGTAAAATGATCATGTTTTCCGGTTTGACATTGGTTTCTTCTTTAATGAATCGTTCTAATCTCTGCTCCATTCCAATCACAAATAGCACTTTTTTCTTTTCATCTCTAGACATCAAATTCACCCCATAAATATTTTGAATTTGCTTCCAAATAAGTTTCCTGACTCTTTCTTATATGAAAAATGCGCGAGTCCGCACATATCCTTTTGTTTTTAACATAATTTGCTTTGCAGGTCACTGGAAAGCTTAAAGACCATAACTCGTTCTCCAGTTTGTGTACTAATATCGGTGTGAAAACTTTCTACTTCTTCCCCTGTTATCGTTAAGATAATTTCTTTTAAATCATCCAGACCGGATTCCACTAAACTGTTGCGATGTTCTTTTACTGATAACAATCCTTCTTTATCCAGACATACAGTATATTCAGCGGCAGTTAGTATACCGTGGAGTATTACAATCACCATATCCCGTAAGATATCCGATTTAACAGACACGGAGCCTCGTCCAAGATAATTTTTCTCCCAATGTGTAAGAGCTTTGCTTATTTCAGCTTCAAGTGTTCCTTTTGTTTTTTCCATACTGATTCCTTTTCCTTTTTTCAAAGTTACATTCATAGATGTCCAAATATTGCCTATATTCTTCTAAAAAACAATCTTTTCCCCCCATGTGACGACTTTCTTTCGGAAGGCTTTGTACCATTGCTACAAAAGCGCCGGAAAGAAAAGCAGCATTCACACAAGGACATATATAGATACCGGGAAAGAGGTTAAGACCAGCTCTCCCAGCGTCCTTCCGGATCAATGGACGCAAGCCGAATCCATCCATTCTTCACTTTTTGATGAAAGGCATGATCGTGGTCCAGCATCCGTTTCACATAGTCCCCCGGTGCTTGGATGACCACCAGCAATCGCAGTGGCTCATGATATGCCTCTTCATCCGATTTCATAACAGACTGCCAGGGAAGTCCGGATAATAAGTCACTGGAGTTCCCCTGCATGACCCCGAGACCGGCTGTCACAGTTTGGGTTGTTTTATTCCCGCTGCCATAATAATGAGGGGCGACAGTAGATGCATAATATTGCAAGTTAATCCATTGGGCTACCGTTGCCGGCCCGGAAATAATGTTGGCGAGAATAGCACCGTTTTTATCCTTCTTCCAGTTATAATTGTTGAGGAAAACTCTTCCTCCCAAATTGCAGTCTTGGGTCAGCCGGCGTTCCCCAATGATAAACGCAGCGTTACGTGCCAAGCCCCATTCCGGACGGACCTCACTCCAATCTTCTGAAAGACGCTGCGCTTCAGCCTTCGGATTCTTGAAATGGGTTCCGAGATTTGGCAAGTGCACAATCCGCTCGGCAATGGCTTTCTCACTGACCATTGGCAACGCGGCTTGAACACGAAGAAACGATTCTTTAGCTTCTTCTGATAGTTCTGGAACATAAAGCCAGCGCAATTCATCAAGTGTGGTAATATGCTCGGCAGCTGCAAAAACGGTATCTTTCGGAATCATAATTCCCTCTTTTTCAAGGCTCTTCCTTACGTTTGGAAGATTACATAAGGCTGCCAGCACCCGCGCATTGAACCCACTTGATGCCCCTCCGCAAGCGCCGCAGTCGAGTGCGGAACTATATGGATTGTTCGTGCTGTGACTACCATGTCCGCAAATAACCACTAGTGGTGCAAAGTGATTGGTCAGTCCCATCATTTTTAGAGCTTGCCGTACATAGTGTATTTTTTCTTTCGCCGAAAAGCCAATTGGCAAATCTGATTCCAATGTATCCGTATGGTCAAGCGAGAGGTCCGTGAATGGTTTGTGCAGCCATGTTTCGTACAGTTTGCTTAATGTCCGTCCTGCACTTCGCGGAACAAAGCTGCGAGCCAGCGTTTGCAGACTTAGCCAAGGACCGCTAATCTCCGGTAACACCATACTGGAAACCAGATTATGTTTCATTGTTTTAAACGTATCACTTAGTGAGCGGACCGCTTGATGCCGTTGTTGATAGGATTCAGAATCCAGTGAAAACTCTTTTACTTTGTATTGCGGTTTAAACATTACCGGCAAAGAGCTATGCTTGTGATTACTGCCAAGCTCGCAGGTTTCAATCGGTAATCCGAAAAAGCCTGCTGTTCCAAAAGTCTCAAAATCACCTGCTATTTCAAGTTTTCGGCGAAAAGGCTCTGATCGCACATCAATACAAAATACAAATTGGGCGAGTGAAGGTTTTACGTTTTCAGCAGCTCCAACAGGCTGTTGGGATGTAATCATTTTCCTTAATTGGTCTTCATATGTTTTTTCCCAGGCTTCAAGCCAAAGCCGATTGCGTAGAATCTTATCAAAACGATAGGCAAGGGTCAAACGTGCCTTTATTTCTGTAGAAGATAATTGTGACCAAGCATCGATTGGCAGGTTTACCCATTCGGCCCAAGCTGCAATCAATGGTTCTAAATGAACTTTATCTTTTCTTTTTTCAGGTAAGGGAAGAGAGGGTTTAACTAAGGCCCATTCCAGACAAATTCGAACAGCTAAATAATCATAAAGCAGTGAACTTTCTTCAATTGATTGCTGTGAGCGCCAAAGCATCATACCACTCCATCCTGGTAAAGCAAGGAAATGTGCCTCAAAATAGTCTTGAATTTCTGAAAAAGGAATTTCGAGTTCGAGCAAAACTTTCATTAAGGCAGCATCAGCTTCTTCCGGCAGCTCACTTAGTTGTTTACGTATCTTACGGCTTAGTGCCGGGTCATGCCGGACTAGTTTCCGCCACGCATGATAGAAACCTTCTTCTCGATTGGGCATAGCCCAGACAGCCTGGGACTCATTCAAAAACAATTTACACCACTTGATCATATGGCGGTTAAGTTCGTGGGCTGCATTCACCCTTCCCAGCTGTTCCAAGCGCTGGCTATAAGTTTTAACCGAGTGTTTTTCAGTCATTTGCGATGTAAAACGGTTAAGTCTTTTTGCCATACTATTTATCTCAGGTGCTTCCAAAACGCTGGAAGATGGTTGAGTCTGTAAAAGTGCAGTCCGGCAGAATCGTTCTGCTGCCTCACGCGGAAGCTCCAAAGATTGTGAGTTTAACCACTGTTGAAGCCCTTCTTCTAATAAATCCTGATGAATCTGGCCTCGATCCCGTGCAGACAGAAATACGGAATCATTGGGATAGATATCTACATCACAAGTATCCTTAAGCCACCGCGCTGTTTTTTCAAAGGGTTGTCCCTCTAGGCCTACCCAGGGGTTGCGTGCTGCAAACGTGGTAATTGGCCCAAGCGGTGCAATGACGCTGCTGGCGGATTTCACCAAGTCAAAAAGATCAAAATCAATGATATCGGGCAGATTTCCCCAATGTAATGTTTTTGCTAATGTTGTATTCATCGTAAATGACCTCCTCTAAAAAATGATTGTGTCAAATACTTAGGATGACTTTCGACCAAATCATTTTGAGGCTCACCCAATCGTACAAGCCAAAGATAAATGACAGCATAGGCAGTTGATGAACGATGACGAGCCAGCCAAACACCTGCAGTACTTCCGGCCAATAGGATAATCAAGAGCAAAATGGCCGCCGGTGCCTGTGCTTGAATTCCTTTTGGGATTGAATCCTGTAACACATCATAAAAAGTATCATGTACCAAACTGTATACAATTGCCGCTGCAGTAACCAAAGAAAATCCTGCAATACGCCCAACACGTCCGCACCCAAAAGCCACGAGCTTAGTCCAGGCCAAAGAAACCGACCATCCTAACGTAAGAGCGCTTATCAATTGATAACTCTCTCCAGGAGAAGACAGACAAATAACTAGTGCGACCATGAAGCCTAAAATACCGCCAGTGATGGTCCATAATAATGACGCTGGCTGGTGCGTCCCAGGGGCAGGCACCGCATCGTGATGGAGCGCAGCGCCAGCCTGTAAGAAAAGGGTTGATTTGAATAGACCATGTAAAACAGCGTGGATAATGGCTGCCAAATATGCACCTAATGCACATTGGATTAACATGAACCCCATCTGAGCAATCGTAGACCCTACCAGCTGCCGTTTATAATCAACATGAACCAGCATAATTCCGGTCCCTATGATGACTGAAACACTGGACAATAGTAGCAAAACAAGTTGGGCTATATCTCCGCTAAAAAGCGGTGAGAACCGAGTCAGGATAATTCCTCCTGCATTCACTAATCCCGCATGCATTACCGCGGATACAGGCGTTGGAGCCACTACTGAATCTAACAGCCAGCGTTGAAAGGGCCATTGTGCTGCTGGAATCACGACAGCCAGGATTAGCAAAAAATTAATACAAGTCCTTTCCCATGAATCAAGCTGCGCAAGACTGCTTTTGGTGAGGATGAGCGATAGCTGCCAATGCCCTGTGGCTTGGGTTACCCAAATGACAGCTCCCATTAGGAAAAGCCAGCCTAGTGCAAATAGACGGCCAGATTGCTTAGCTGCGTTTCTAGCCACACTCCACTCTTTTTTTAATCTTATAAGCAGGGTCAGTCCCAGGAGTGTAACCCCCCAGCAAACCAGCAACAGGCGAAGATCATTACTCAGCCAGGCACCTGAATCAACAGTAGTAGTAATAGTCAGCAGGGCAAAATATTTTCGATAGGCACGATCACCGAGTAAGTAACGAACAGAATAGCGCTGCACGAGAAAACCAATGGTTAGAACAAACAATGCCAGCAGCCATGATAAAGAATCAAACCGCCAAGGGCCATAAATTATGGTCTCCTTGGTCGTAACAAGGGCCAGCAGGGCAGCAATCGGGGGCAACAATGTGATACCGACGTGAAACCGCACAAAAGACAGCGGAACCCTTGGGTATAACAGCAATAGCGCGCTGAGCACCGAGATTGCAAGCAATACGAAAAATATTTCTGGCAGAGAAATTAACATTCTACTTCCCCCCATCAATGGATGGAAGAAACCAACATTCCGAAAAGATGATTCTGACTATTTCCTTCATTACACCGCATTCCTTTCTGTTTATTTTTAAAAACAAAAAAACCGACAATTTTTAAGCATAATGGTCAAAACCATTAAACTTTGAAAATTGTCGGTTTACTTTTAACGGGCCCAATCAGGCCTTTTAATCGTCTACCTAATTATATAATCTTTCTTCCTTTCAATAAGGAAGTATATTTACAGTTTACCCTCATTATTATAGATTTACTTTTTCATAGTGCCAATAGATCGTTATTAACCTTATGCTAAAGTAATCCATTTATTTAGAGAATCAATTAAACAATTTATTTATGATAGTAATGTTACTATTTATCAAACATTCCGTCAAGTGTGTAATAATCGGTTACAGCGACGGATGCTGCGTAAATGCTGATATCTCTGACTGTTTCCTCCTCCATAGATGGGTAACCCTCTTTCAGTAAACGTTCAAAAAATGAATGGACGATACTGTTTGGAATCTTTGTTCGTTGACATTTTTCTACTATATTACGTGGCTGAAATTGCTATATCAAGGGATTTACAGCGGATCTAATCAAACAATTAGTTAAATAAGTGGAGTGTTGAAATTGCTCGAATATTGCTAAGGATTGTTCAAAGTTATTAACTACATGGGATTAAGGATGTTCTTTGATTGGAAAATACTAAAACGGCTGTCAATTTCATTGGCAGCCGTTTTAGTATTTTGGGAAGCCTGAGAACCGTCACCTTGCTTCCTCGGCCCTTATTTCTAAATGAACATTTGGTTGTTCTCCTCCTCCTGATTGTCGCGAGTTATCGCTTCATAATAATACGTACTTTATGAAGGATCAAGCAGTTAGGGGATGCTTACCATGATGAGGACTTTATCTTTAATAAGGGTGTTATTACTTTGAGGAATTATTAAATTTAGAATTAATTATTTCCCCATCAGTTGTTTGGACCACTAACGGCTCGACGATTTTATCTATACCTATCTTTATAAATGGGAGTCCTTTTGCTTTTCCTTTATCGACAACCTTAAGAAATAATCTGAAACTTTAGATTTACAGGTTGCAATTTAAAAAAAGCTGAAATATAATTAGTTCAATAAATTATAATTTATCGATAAAATTATTTTAATTGTAGATTGAAAAGGAGACGATAAAATGAATTATGAAATGATTATTGTAACAACGGAACAGCTTCATGCCCTATCCCATCCACTAAGACAGCGTATTTTAACCGTTCTTTCGTTTGATGAAATGACAAATAAAGAAATTTCAAACGCCCTCAAAGAGTCTGCACCTAAAGTGCACTTTCACGTAAAGGAACTGCTGAACGCTGGCATTATCCGACTTACAAGAGAAGAAGTAAAAGGATCCATCATCGAAAAATATTATACGGCTTCAGCCCGTTCATTCCGACTTTCTCCTTCTCTTGAATTGGCCAAATCCGATGAACATATGCTCTACGAATCTACTTTTCATGAAACTTACCGGAATCTCATCGAAAGTGTCGATTATCATGAAGGTTTCCTTCCAAACTCATTCATCACTCAGGAACACGCGTGGTTAACAGACGAAGAAATAGCTTCTATTAAGAAGCATTTATCTGCTATCGATCAAATTATGAATAATTCTTCCATGAAACGAACACCTACAGATAATCGGAAATTCTACACGCTCAGCAGTTTTTTTCATCCAGTTTCTCCAAAATCTAAGAGAAGAGAAACAGAACAATGAGAAGACTATTTAAAAACAGCCTCTTCTCTAATAAGAATTTCGCTTATTTTTTCTTTGGTCAGTCCTTCTCGACAATAGGAGATGGATTCCAGCAGATCGCCCTGATTTACTTGATTTTTGAGATGGGTGGAAGCGGCAGCCAAATGGCTCTTTCCCTATTCTTCTCGGTCTTTCCCCGCATTCTTCTATTGCTGGTGGGAGGCGTTGCAGTTGATCGGTTAAGTGCGAAACAGGTTATTTGGATTTCAGACTTCGCTCGGTTTGTGATTTTGACCGTTTTGATTTCATTTTTATTCTTTGATGCCTTGTCATTTCCACTGCTTTACCTCTTACTTTCTTTATCTGGTGTGGCAAGCGGCTTTTTCTATCCGGCATTTAATACCATTGTTCCTTCCATCGTAGAAACAAGGGATTTAGAAAATGCCAATGCATGGGTTCAATCAATCTCTCAAACCGCCATCTTCATTGGTCCTCCTCTTGCTGGATTAGTGGTGGGGCTCTACGGAATAGAGGCTGGTTTTCTCATAAATGCCATGTCTTATTTGATTGGCGCTATCACCGGGATTATGGTCAGCGTTAACAAGGAAAGTTCACCTAAAGTGAAAGACTCGCGTATTGTGAAAGATTTCGTGGAAGGGTTTCAGCAAGTGTGGACAACCAAGTGGCTCCGTACCGTACTGTTGGTAGATTTAGTGGGGGGACTGGTGGTAGTCGGTCCAATGCAGATCGCATTACCGCTATATTCAAAGGAAAGCTTCGATCTGGCACCTTCACAGATGGGATTCGTCTTGGCTGCCTTTGGAGCTGGTTCGGTCATAGGCATGATGTTTGTCACCAAATTACACCCAAAATATAAAACACTTCGTTCGTTTTACTGGCTTGAACTTATACAGGGACTGCTCTTGTTTTTGGTAGCTATTCCTTCCGTATGGGTCGTGTTGCTATCTTTAGCGGCCATAGGGATTTTGAATGGTATATCAAGTGTCATCATCATTTCAAAGATTCAGGCCCATGTTCCAAGGGCAAGGCTCGGCAGAACGATGAGTATCGTTTCGCTAGCGGCTTTCGGGGCAGTTCCCATCTCTCAGTTGTTGACAGGCTGGCTGTCGGAAACCATTCCCTATGCGTTTGTTTTTGTTTTGGCTTCCACTTTGCTATTCCTCAGCGGCGTAATGGGATTAATAGTTTATAACAGACAAAGCAGTGAAGAAGCGGTTGTTTAAGGGGATTCTTTGAAATGACTATGGTTTTGTAATATGTACCTATGTCAGAAACAAGCGTGAAATTCACGACTTTCATGTTTATTTGAATTAACATGAAAGTTTCTGACACAGGGACACTATAAAATTTTGTTTTCAGGGAAGTTTCTTCTAACTAGTACGTATTTAATGTTAGTAATTTAAGAAGAATATAATAAACAAAGCTTAAACAATCAGGAGGAAAAGCTTCAGGGATATTATCAAAACCTATTTAGATACTGTTTTTAAAGATTTTCTAGATAATTATAATCTCATTTGTTTCCCCCTGTCATCAATGCTCATTCGACTAATTAATATTACTTGCATCTCTCCAATAAAAAAAACCTCGCTAAATGCTAGGTTTTTTTGAATCATTGTTCTACAGAAAAAAAGTATATTATTTTGTTACTCTTAAAATCCCTCATCTTCAACTAACCTGCCGCTTTTGTTAATAAGAAAAAAGATTTGCCTAAGAACCCTATGAACTTTACTAAAGCACA
>NZ_BCVI01000098.1 GCF_001591665.1 Neobacillus soli NBRC 102451
CTTACTTAATGTAATATTTTTTAATCGGATTCACTAATTCTACTTTTTCAATTTTTTTCGCAAGATGAAGAAGAATCGCATTTAAAAGGGAAAAGGTAACAGGACTCTTTTCCAGCATGGACTTTTGCGCGATTTGGATTGACAGCACATAGTCTCCTAAATGACTAATGGGTGAGAGAACCGAGTCGGTAATGATGATTACTGTATTCCCGTTTTCCTTTGCTTCTTCCGCAATTCTGATTGAGTCAATGGCGTATCGGTAAAAGGAGAAAATTACGACACAATGCTCTATCCCTTTTTTCATAATTCCGGTATCCGTTTCCGGGCGGTATAGTGATACGTTTGTTAATAAACTATTAAGAATAAACGAAAACCAGTGTGCGTAAGAAAAAGAATGATAATATCCTGCAACTTTTATTTCTTTTGCTTTGATTAACGTTTCAACCACTTGTTCTACTATACTCCAGTCGATATTGGATGATGCTTGCAGAATGTTTTGCGCATCTACATTCATAATACTTTCAAATGAATTCTCACTTTTTTTAAAAAGCTCATCGGAATCCAATTTTAACGAAAGCAGGGAATGCTGGACGTCCAGCTGCAATTCACTATAGCCGTGATAGCCAATCGCTTTGCAAAATCGGACCACCATTGTCTCACTTACATCCAGCGTTTCCGCATTTTTCTTCGCAGAATAGGTGGCAAACATAATTGGATTTGCCAGCAGGGCTTCTGCGATTTTTTTTAAGCCTTTCGTTAAAGTAGGATAGCTTTCTTTTGTGCGGTCGTAATAATTCATAATACACCCTCAATTTTTATTAAAATGGTCCCCAGTTGATTAAAACTCCGATAACAATCGTGATGAGTCCAATTATAAACCAGATGGCCACTAAAGGCAGTATGAATCGTACCCATTTTGTATAAGGAATACCGCTCGCTGCTAAAACCCCCATTAATACGCCGGATGTTGGGTTAAAGCAGTTTACCACACCTTCACCGAGCATGATGGCTTGGATCATAACCTGCCGTGTAATATGCATTAAGTCAGCAAGCGGCGTAAGAATCGGTACTAAGACAACGGCTTCTCCGCTTCCGGATGAGATAAAGAAATGGATGAAGGCACTTAAAATATACATTCCAACGGCGCCAAATAAGGGGTTTAATCCTTGCAATAAATTGGCAAGTGAATTAACGATGGTATCTAGCAGATTCCCGTCTTGTAAGACAATCGATATCGATCTTGCCATCCCAACAATGAGGGCACCATATATCAGCTTTTGACAGCCGCCGATAAAGGTTTTGGCAATATCGTTAATCTTCATGCCGCCAATTATTCCTGCTGCAATAGCAATAAAAATAAAGACAGCTGCCATTTCCAAATCAGTCCAGCCCAGTTTAAAGGCTCCAAACACATATCCAATCAGTGATAATGCCGCAACCGCTAATATCAGTTTATGCTTCCAATGAAAGGTAAGTTTCTCTGGATTCGTTGCCTGAATATTTTTGTCCGGAAACCACTCATCACCTAACAGACTTTTTTTAGTTTTCTGTAATCTTTTAGTGTAAAAGTAGAGGTAGGCAATGGTTGCTAACGTGAAGGCTAAATAGTTTGCAACCCGGAGGCCCATTCCTGAGAACATTGGAAGTTCAGCCATCTTTTGCGCAACCCCTAAAGGAGTAGGCGATAAAATGGTGGAGTTAAATCCTGAATAAGCACCTAAATAAATAATGGCAGCCCCAACCATGGCGTCCCATTTAAGAGCCCTTGCAACAATTAAGCCAAGCGGAATAAAGCCGATAACAGAGTTCACAACAATCCCGGTCGTTCCTAAGAGAGAGAATAATAGGCCAACTACGGCAATAAATAATAATTGCTTGGTTTTAAACTTATCAACAACCGAATGGATTAGACTATTGACGGCACCGGTTTTTTCCAGAATCGCAAGTGTACCACCTGTAAAGAGAACTAAAAAGATAATTGAAGCTGAGGCGGCCATTCCTTCTGGTATGGCTGAAAAGAATTGAATAAAGCTTATGGGCGTTTGCTCAATACTGTGATAGCTGCCCGGTATGACAGAAGTTATGCCCCCATTTTCTACTCTCTTAAATGCACCTGCCGGGATTAAATAAGAGGCAATAGCCGCAATCAGTGCAATTACAAACATAAGCACATAGGCATCCGGCTGTTTAAACGTTTTTTTCTTTTTTCCTTCTAAAGCTGGTTCTGGACGTGGATTTACATTCACCGGTGTTCCTCCTTCAGTTCGTTAATGTGATAAATGATTTAAAAATATTTACGCTATTCCTAAATTAGTAACAATTATAATAAATGATTTCATTTATTTCAATAATTTTTGAATCAAATGATTTATTTTTTTAAGGAAATGCCAATTTGAAAGAGCATGTTTATTGCTTCGTATACCGCTATTTTGTCCCCCTCCTAAATTTCGGTAGAAACTAAAAAAGAACCCATTTAGAGTTCTTTTTCAAAAATTCATCATTCGGGTGCATGTTACCACCGAATTTCGATCTTACTTAGTTAATTTCATCAACAAAAACTGTTACCGATTCTAAGCTAGTGGGATAATCAATTAAAGCTTTTTTCCTTTTTTATTGCATTTGATTGGTCAGATGAAAATATGGTGCTAGGTACATATGCATATCCATCCATAATTCTTCTTGCAGTTCTCCCTATTGCGGCTCGAGACACGTTCCAATTATTTCCTTCCTTCTGAACAGTTGCCTCAGTATAAATAATTCCGGAGGGATGCCCAATCCGAATAACATTCCCCAAGGAAGATACAATTTTATTAGGGATCGTACCAGGAATTTGGCAGGCCGTGGCTAAGGCAATGGCTCCGCTTACAGCATATGCTCTATGTAAAGTCCCCATTGATATGTATCTGGATGTAATGTCAATGTTTTCTTTTTGGATATATTCATTGTTAGTATTTGAATAATCCATTGGTTGTGTGACAAAAGCAATTTTAGGGAGTGCATGACTTGCGGGAGTAATATTTTCGCCCTTTTTTAAAATACCGGAAATTATACCAGCCTCAATCCGAATCTTTTCTAGTAGATTTAATAAATGGTTATTTTTATTTAATTCATTAGGCAGTTCGATCCCTGCTGCTCCCACTTCACTTGCTTTAACAAACACAACTGGATTGACAGAATCGACAATCGTTACGTGAAATTCTTGCCCATTAGGTAAGCGGATTGTATCGACAACATTTGATGTAGGCAAAGTATTTCCTGTGAATGCACCACCGGAATCGTTGAAATTTAACATAATTTTTGGGGATGTGCCTGGAACCCCATCAATTTTATATTCACCCTCATATTTGATTTGCCCATTTGCAACAGGGATTTCAGCAACAATAATTCTTTTTGTATTAGTATTATATATTCGAACCCTAGTAACGGGCTCAGTTAATCTTACATATCCTTCTTCCGCCGCATAAAGACCCACTGCGGCAGCCATATTTCCGCAAGTAGCTCTATAATCTATTACACTTTTTTCAATACTTACCTGGCCGAAAGTATAATCAATATCTGCATCTATCCGTGAAGCCGGACTTACTAATGCCAACTTACTGGTTAATGAGGTCCCTCCCCCTAATCCATCAATTTGACTTGAATCAGGGCTTCCGTAAATTCTCAAAATAACTTGGTCTCTTAGTCTTTCAATAGTCGGAAGGTCAATGGTCCGCAGTATTAAGCCTTTACTTGTTCCCCCCCTTATAATGACTGTGGGTATTCTGTATCTTTTGAGAAAGCTGCTCATAATTAATTCCCTCCTTTATAAAATCTTAAATGCTTTAAATGACCTCTTTAACAAAATTAATTGCTTTTATTTTAGTTGGATTTTTTTTATAAAAAAAATATTCGTTTTTTATTATTCTTAATAAATAAATTTTATAATTAAGAAAATATATGTTATTTAACCAAATCGATAAATTTGTTTTATAGATACAAATAAAAAAAATTAATTTCCCAAATGTTTTCACTATTTGTATAATGAAAACCATATCAATTCGGTTAAGGATTGCCTTAAGGAATGCGGTAAGCGTTTTCTTATATCGAAAAAATGAATATACGAGGAGGAAAAAGGATGAGAAAAAGATTTTCATATTTAAGCATTGCTTCAGCTACGCTGCTAACACTTACTTTGGCACTTACTGGATGTTCGGGGGAAAAAGACGCCTCTGCTGATGTCTCCTCCAATGGGTACCAAAAAATGGAGATTAAATTATCGCATGTAGCTGCTGAGGATACTCCTAAAGGCCAATCAGCAATTAAATTTAAAGAAATAGTTGAATCCAAAAGTGATCATACTATTACAGTAAAAGTATATCCATCCGGGCAATTATATGGTGATAATGATGAAATAGAGGCCCTCCAAGCAAATAATGTACAAATTATTGCCCCGTCCGCAGCGAAGATAGGTGGGTTTAACAAATCATTCGAAATCTTTGATTTGCCTTTTATGTTTAAAGACCATAAAGCTTTATACAGTTTCGAAGATGGAGAGGGCGGTAAGAAATTATTAAGCAAGGTAGATTCGGCTGGAATGATCGGGCTTGATTTTTGGCCAAATGGGTTTAAACATGTAACAAATAACAAAAGGGAAATTAAAGCCCCCGAAGATTTAAAAGGATTGAAGGTTAGAACACATGGTGGGGAGATCATTAATGATGTCTATAAAACATTGGGAGCAGGTTCTGCAAAAATTGCCTTCAACGAGACATATCAGGCACTTCAATTAGGAACAGTTGATGGTCAAGAAAATAGTTTAATTAATTTTGAATCCCAAAAGTATACAGAAGTACAAAAGTATATGACATTATCATCACATGCACGGTCAGAATATGTTCTTCTAGCAAATAAATCGTGGTGGAATAAATTAAATGACAAAACGAAGGATCTTCTAAATGAAGCTATAAAAGAATCTACAAAAACAGGACGTGAATTGGAAGATAAATACGAAAAAGAAGCTATGGAAAAAATTAAACAAAGCGGTAAAGTCAATATTCATGAATTAACTGATGATGAACGTAATGAATTTATTAAAAAGTTGCAGCCAGTTACTGATAAGTGGAGTAAAGAAATGGATTCGGATATTTTACAAAAGGCCAAGGAGTCAAATCAGTAATGTGAATATTTTGAATTGATAGGCATTACAAGGCGGGACTTTAGCCGTAATAGTTTAAAAGTCGTGCCTATATTCAAAATAAAGCGCAGCCTTCTAGCTGCTGGGATATATGTTATATCCACTTAGACATTGAAAGCGGAGGTTGTTATATGAATAAATGGAACAAACGCTACTCATTATTTGAAGATATCTTTTCAGGTGTGTTTTTGATAGGAGGACTCGCCCTTATATTCTATGAAGTTATCATGCGATATATATTCAACTCACCAACAACATGGATTACTGAAATCTCTGCCGTAATGGTTACTTGGGGAATCCTGTTGGGTATGTCCGTCGCTCTTAGGGATAAACATCATATTAGTGTAGATATCTTATATACACTTCTCCCCCAATTTTTACAAAGGAAAATTGACTATTTTGCAAATATAATTGGCGTGATATTTTGTCTCTTCTTCACGTGGGGGGGAATAGAGCTTATAAAGAATGCCTTTGAATCAGGCCAAACATCTATGGATACAGGGATTCCGCTCGGCTTTTATTATTTTGTCATTCCCATATCCGGTATTTTATTTATGGTACGTTTCATAGGAAATATTTATGAGGTATGGAGTAGTAGAAAAGAAACGGGAGTAGAAAGGAAATTAAATTTAGAGGAGGATCAAAATGAATATAGCAGCGCTTTTTAGTTCATTTACATTCCTTATTCTATTTAGGATACCTATAGCCATTGCCTTAGTTGGAGCATCAATTATAATGTTTTGGCTAACAGGTACATTTACCACTTGGACAATCCCTCACAAAATGTTTACCGCATTAAATTCTACTACATTGGTAGCTATTCCAGGTTTTGTTCTTGCTGGTGCAATTATGGCTAAAGGTGGAATTTCTAAATATTTAATAGACGCTCTTAGGGCATGGGTTGGCCATTTGTCTGGGGGGTTATCGGTTGTTACTATATTAGCTTGTACTTTCTTTGCTGCGATTAGTGGATCGAGCCCTGCTACAGCAGCAGCTGTTGGATCCATCATGATTCCTGCTATGGTGGATGCTGGATATAATAAACGGTATGCAATGGGACTTGTAGCGGCATCGGGCACTTTAGGTATACTTATTCCACCTAGTATTCCCTTGATTGTTTATGGAGTAGTAACCGAGCAATCAATAGGAAAGTTATTTATCGCAGGAGTTATACCAGGGATGTTCCTTACCTTGATGCTTATTATTTACGCGGTAATTTATGCGAAAAAGAAAGGATATGGCAGATTAGAAAAGGCAACTTGGGCTAAAAGACGGTCCTCCTTAAGTAAAGCTTCATGGGGCGCCTTTCTTCCTATCTTAATTCTAGGGTGTATATACAGCGGGGCGACAACCCCATCGGAGGCTGCCATTATTGCATGTGTTTATTCCCTAATTGTGTCGCTATTTATTTATAAAGAAACCAGCTTAAATAACTGGCACCAAATTTTAAAAGATTCTATAGGAGTAAGCTCCATGATTATGCTGATCATTGCAGCTGCTTCCGTATTTTCATTATATATGACACAGGAGCAAATTCCACAAACAATAGCAAATGCTATGTTGTCAAGTGACTTTCTTGGGAAAACAACATTTTTCATTGCAACAGCAATCCTATTTCTAATTCTAGGAATGTTCTTGGAGTCTTCCTCCATTATGTTGATTACACTACCTTTGTTATTGCCGATTATGCTTTCTGTAGGGATTAATCCATATCATTTCGCTATTGTGATGATTATAAACATGGAAATTGCCCAAATTACACCACCAGTAGGATTAAATTTATTTGTTATTAGCGGCATCGCCAAGGAAAATTTAAGTGAAGTATTTAAAGGTAGTGCAGTATTTATTTTATTGATGGTTGTGTGCCTTATCATCATGATGGTATTCCCAAGTCTTTCTTTATGGCTGCCAAATAAAATGTCATTTTAATCCGGTAATGGGGGTAATCATCCATGTATAAATTAGGTGTTATTAAAGGGGATGGCATTGGCCCGGAAATTGTAGAATGTTCACTTAATGTCATTCGAAATTTAGAAAAAAGAATAGGGACAAATATAGTTGAATATATAGATTTATTAGCGGGATTAGAGGCGTATGAAAAATATGGGTCTACTTATCCGGAAAAAACAAATGTAATGTTAAAAGAATGTGATGGGCTAATTTTAGGCCCTCTTTCTACACACCTTTATGAGGGAAGTAACATGCCGAATCCTAGTGCAAAGATAAGAAAGAATTTTAATTTGTATGCAAATATTCGTCCTATCCGTTCTATTCCTTCAAGTAAATTTCAAGATGTAGATTTTGTTATAGTTCGCGAAAATACGGAAGGTATGTATGCTGATCGTAACATGATTAATGCTCCAAGCGAGTTTATGCCGGACAAGGACACAGTACTTTCTTTACGCCTAGTAACGAGAAAAGCAAGCCGTAATGTAGCTCAGGTTGCCTTTCGTTTAGCAGATGAAAGAAATAGGAAACAGTTAGTATCTGTTGTTCACAAAGCGAATGTATTAAAAAAAGGGTGTGGACTGTTTCTAGAAGAATGTAATAAGGTTAAGGAACAATATTCCCATATTTCCTTAGATGATTATCATATAGACGCATTTGCTATGTATTTGATTCTTCATCCGGAAAAATAT
The DNA here is from genome assembly GCF_001591665.1 of Neobacillus soli NBRC 102451. Classification (GTDB taxonomy): domain Bacteria; phylum Bacillota; class Bacilli; order Bacillales; family Cytobacillaceae; genus Neobacillus; species Neobacillus soli. The sequence goes on from NZ_BCVI01000098.1 coordinate 7,813, forward strand.
GATGTCATCGTTACCACGAATATGTTTGGGGATATACTTTCTGATGAAGCAGCTGGGCTAGTTGGGGGATTAGGCATCGCTCCTAGTCTAAATGAGGGGGAGAACTTCGCTGTTGCACAGGCTGCACATGGCTCCGCCCCCTCAATAGCCGGAAAGGGGATAGCTAATCCAGTCGCTCTTCTTCTCTCAGTTCAAATGCTGTTGAATTGGTTAGGTAAAAGGTATAATGACAAAAGTTCACTTCAAGCATCTACAATTTTAGATGAAGCCATTTGGAGGGTGTTGGAAGAGAGTGATATAAAAACACCGGATTTAGGTGGGAATTCAACGACAGAACAAGTGTGTGATGAGGTTATAAAAGTAATCTATAATTTGCCGGTATATATTTAATAAGTCACTGGCAATCCGTTACTTTTGGATAGTTAATTAGCAAAATCCGCAGGGAGACTATTTCCTATGCGGATTTTGCTTTATTTTACTTACTTTATTTTCACCTTGGCAGTGCGCGTATAAATCCGACAAATGCTTTGACGATGGATAGATCCAGTGCATTTTCTCTATAAATTAGCCATGTTTTTCGGGAGTAACTTTCGCTGTTATTGGGTGAGGTAATTTTCATTTTATATAGGTTATCAAATTTCTTTATACAGATATCAGGTAATATTGCATAACCAAGACCATGTATGACCATTTCCCTGCAAGTATCGATTCGGTCTACATCCATAGTGTAATTTGGGGGAATATTATAGGTTTCTTGCCACCAATTATCAGTTAACATTTTTAGGGAGTTGTCTGTTTCATAGTTTATTCTTGGTAGATAGGGGAGTTCATTCAATTCAATTTTATCTTTAGAAACGATATACACACCCTCTTCACTAAGCAAGGCCTTGTTCCCTTGCCAGTTATAATCTCCCCTTACAATCCCAACATGTGTTTCTTCTTTCTGCATCATATGATTAATATCTAGGCTCCACCCTGTTTTTAAAATAATTTCAACGTCCGGATACATCTTTAAGAAACCTTTTATGATTTCAGGCAGCTCATAACGCGCAAAAATACTTGATACACCTAATCTCAAGGTTCCTTTAATTCTGTTGTCCATATTTTCGAGATGTTCTTTTGCTTTTCTTAAGTCAGTCAACATTTGAGTTGCATAATTGACAAGATATTCACCCTCGGTTGTAAAGTCTACTCCCTTTTTCCCCCTTAATAGTATTTTCACTTTAAATTCCTCTTCCAATTGTTTAACTCGATAAGTTAAAGCCGGTTGAGATATGTATAATCGCTCGGCTGCCTTTGTAATATTACGATCTTGATGGATAGTAGTAAGTATTCTCCAGTCTTTCTCGTCCATTTTATTCACACCATTTCCTGAATATTTAGTCTACTACTATATTAACATATCTATAAAGAAATTTTATTAAGATAAATAGAATTTCAATATTTTATTTATCGATATTTCCGCCTTAGAATAGTTATAAAGAAACTTTGATGGAGGGATCATCTAATGGCTAATAATATTGTGAGTTATGATGTAGTGGTGGTTGGTGCTGGAAATGCAGCATTATGCGCGGCAATTTCCGCAAAGGAAAACGGAGCAAATGTATTAATACTTGAAAAAGCCCCATTCCATAAAAGAGGTGGTAACTCTTTCTTTACGGATGGTGCCATACGTTTTGCCTATAAGGGGTTAGATGCTATTAGAGAAATTATTCCGAGCATTACCGATGAAGAAGCCAAGCATATTAATATTCCAACCTATGAAGAAAGTGATTATTATGCTGATATTATGAAGGTAACAGAAGGAAAAAGTGATTCCACTTTGGCATCCCAATTAGTATCCAAATCCTATGAAACCATTGTATGGATGAAAAATAATGGAGTTGGTTTTGAATTAAATGAAAATCAATTATTCGAAAAAGAGGGAACCCGGCATTTTTGGGGCGGCTTGCCAGTAAAAACCTATAATAAGGGTGTTGGGCTGATTAAGCAATTAAATCAAAGAGCGGAAGAATTAGGAATAGATATATGGTATGAATCTCAAGCAATCCGCCTGCTCACTAATAAAAATAATCATATTAGCGGGGCGGTCGTTAATAAGGCTGGGGAAGAGGTTACTGTTAAAAGTGGAAGTGTGGTACTGGCTTGTGGAGGCTTCGAAGCTAATAGAGAAATGCGAGCAAAGTATATCGGGGAAGAGTGGAAGTCCGCTATTGTCAGAGGGACCGAGTTTAATATAGGAGACGGTCATACGATGGCCTTAGCTGTTGGTGCTCAAAAATACGGTGATTGGTCTGGGTGTCATTCTATTGGAACGGATTACAATGCGCCTAAAGTGGGAGATTTTAATAAACCAGGTGATATATTCAAAAAGTCATCTTTCCCACTTGGATTGATCTTAAACAAGGATGGAAAGCGATTTGTGGATGAAGGAGCAGATTTCAGAAATTATACGTATGCTAAATATGGCAAAGAAGTATTAAAACAGCCTGATCACACAGCATTTCAAGTATTTGATGAACAGAACTATCCTATGTTACGAAAAGAGTACAAATTAGACGAAGCTACGGTATTTAAAGCCAATACGCTAGAGGAGCTAGCAGATTATTTACCGGTCAACAAGTCCCAATTTCTAGAGACTATTTACGAGTACAATGCTGCAGTGCAAGAGGGAAAATACGATCCATCCGTGAAAGATCATAAAGGGACAGAGGGTATTACTCCACCAAAGACTAATTGGGCATTACGACTAGAGAAAGCTCCATTTTATGCTTATCCTGTAACCTGTGGTATTACTTTTACATTCGGAGGAATTCATACAAGTGAAAATGGAGAAGTATTAAATGCAAACGAGGAAGCGATAGAAGGGCTTTATGCAGCTGGAGAAATGATAGGTGGAATATTCTACGAAAATTACCCTGGTGGTTCCGGTCTCATGTCTGGGGCCGTGTTTGGAAAACTCGCGGGTGTATCAGCTGCAGCGCATTCCTTGAAGAAAAAGGAAGATGCGATTTATTAACTAAATTTTAGGGTAGGTCCCTCGTTGGATTGAGGTGCTGGGGGACTGACCCACTGGCCTTAAAATCAAACTATCTATCTACAAGAAGTGATGTTGAAAAAAGTTTATACGATAAAGACTCTATTGTGGTGGATGGATGGAATGGAGTCAATCAGATTAAATAACCCAAGCTGCTCTAAAAAAGAGTGGCTTTTTTATTTTATCCGAAAAGGAAGAAAACAACTGCCTATTATTTTAATGTATAGTGACAGAATTCGCAGTAACCGAAGGGCAGTAACCCTAAATTAGCGGAGAATTTTGGGGTCAGACCTCCGCTCTGGAAAGGGAATGGCCATTTTGTTTTAGTTTCAGCCCATTTTCATGGCATTGTTCAACAAGTTTTTTTCACATGGGGAAGAACAAATCCTAATCTAATAGGGTTAGCGGCGGTTTTAACCAAACGTTTAATTAGTGTTGAGATAGCGGGAAATTAGTCAAAGAATGAGTGGTTATGAGGAACATGTCCTTTTGAAGGGCTGCATTGCTTATTTTTATGTGATTCCGGCCAATTCCCCCGACAATCTTTTTTTCCAATTATGGAATGAAAGCCTGACATGACAGGGCCTCTAGCGAATTTAATTAAACGTTTGGTTAGTTTCTTCAGGAGGGGAATATGGTTGGAATTTACCTGTTAAGGGGAGATATGGTCGGGAGGACTAGAAATCTGTTATTTTTCAAAAGGGCATTCGCCAATATTTTTTAAGGTTAAGGTGCTCAAAGGTTTATATATCAAGGTTTATTGGGTTTTTAATTAAACGTTTGAATGGTCATTTTATATGGGGAAATGGGGAGAAATTTGTCTGATCTGCTATAAAAAGGCCGATAGTTATTAAGAAGTCTGCCAGTTAGTATCCCTTTTGGTGTGATCCATTTGGATAGGGAAAAACACCTCACAAGAGAACCACCTTGCGTTGATATGGGCAGGGTGATCCTTTAATTGCTGCGAAATGTTTGTTTCTGTGATTAGGCCTTCATACGGCCGGGCAACTCCTGTATCGATTGGACCACCATATCCAGCTTAGACTCAATTCGATAAAGCAGATAGAGGGTCACAACGATCGGGAATCCGACCTGGCTGATGAATGAAATGACTTCTTCCACGAGTATTCGCTCCTTGCTATATTAAATGAGTTGGAAAGAAAAGGCCGGCTTCATCGCGAATCCGGCCTCTTTCGTATTAAACAAGTTCGTAATCAGTTACATTGCGGTCGATGACTCTTGCTCCTTTTGCAGTGGCCAACTTGCCGCTGCCGGTTGTGAAAACTCCAGATGCAATAATTTGCTCCATCGATAATTTCACGACTTCCTCATCAATCGGCTCTTTTGGATTATCGACTGTAATGCGTGCTGTCTTGCCAAACTCCGTGCCGAATTGCAATTCTAATGTTTTTGCCATTTCCTTCACCTCCCATCATTTAGATTTCACCAAGCCGAATCATTAAGCTAAAATTTCAGTACTGTCATTGCGTTCGACTTTGTTTAGCGTGTCGTTGCACAAAACAGTGATCGCCTTTGCTGCTTGAAACAACTGATCAACAGTTGCTTCCTTTTT
>NZ_BCVI01000099.1 GCF_001591665.1 Neobacillus soli NBRC 102451
TCTGATTTTGTGCTGCATGGATGGCAGCTGCGATCCCATTTTTTTATTGTGCTAACGGGCAGTTTAAGTGAAGAAGGAAAAATTGGAAGCGATGTAGAATACTATGAATAATACAGTTGTATAAAATAGATGATATAGATTTTATTCCGAACTAATCTTAATAATACTTGAGGTGCTACACAATGCATTTGCGTTTTTTACATATTTCTGATATTCATTTTCAAGTTGAAAATTATCAATCTAGAAGAATGAGGATGAGGCTGTTAACAAAAATAAATGAGTTAAATAAAGTAAACCCATTTAATTTTGTTATTTTAACAGGAGACCTCTCTCATCAAGGGCAAGGTTTTAACGAAAATCAAATGAGATTTTTCGAAGAGATTTTACGTATACTTAATTTATCGAAAAAGCAAATATATATTATTCCTGGAAATCATGACATCAGAAGAAATGGTGATAGAACTGATTTGATAAATGAAATCGTTGAATCAAATAACCCTTCAAACACATTAGATGAATATCTTGAAGATGAGGAGAATAAGTCTAAAATATTGAGTAGTTTCGATTCTTTTTCAACCTTCTATTTTGATTTTTTAACAAAAGAATATCCCTTAAATGATATTCACTTTTTACTTGAAACAGAAAATTATAATATTGTGCATTTAAATACATGTCTTATTGCAAATAGAGCTGGAGAAGAAGGGGCATTACTTATTGGGAAGAATAAATTATTGGATTGTTTATCTAATTTAGGAGTAGATAATAATAAATTATCTATTGCCATTGGGCACCATACATTAGAATGTATGGCTGATAGTGATAAAAATGCAATGCTAAGTTTATTTGATGATTTTAATATTGATTTGTACCTTTCTGGTCATGTACATAGAGCAGCATACAATATAGAAGCAAATCAATATAATAATCTTTTAAATATTGTTAGTGCTGGAGTGCACTCAGATGAATATGCTCTAGGCGGTTTCGGAGACTTTTTAATCCAGGATGGAGTTGCAAAAGTTTCCCAATATATTTGGAACAGTGAACATGAATATTGGACTTTAAATAATACGTTAGGTAGAAAAATGGAAAATGGCGTTTTGGAGTATCACATCCCAAAATTCTCAATTAATAACAATAGACCAGAAGATGAAATAAATTATAAAAAAGATAAAATAAAAAAAGAATTAAGTGAACTATTTTCAGAAAATGAACGAATTTTTAAGCAATATGGACCATTTAGTATTACAGCCCAGCATACCCCAGTTTCAGAGTTTGCATATATGTGGAAAGAAAAGTGCATTACTGAAATTATTCCAAATAATAAAAAAATTTTAGAAATACTAGAAAGTAATAAAGAATTAATATCAGATGACAAATTTTTTATTCTTGATTTATATAAGAATCATATAGAAGGGTTTGAAATGAATCATATATCTAAATATAAAAGTTCTAACGTTCCTACATTTCCCAAAGAAATACTAACAATTCTAGACTAAATAAGGAGGAAGTTATTTATGCCTGAGGGAGGAAGATACGAAAAAATACCTAGACCAGAAAGTATCCAATATTTTTTAGATGCTATTGGTAGACACAATAAAGTAAGAAAAATTGAACAAGTCGAAGAACAACTTTTTAAGATTACCAAAAGAAACGGAAGAAAAGTGTTGGTTCACTTGACCAATATTTATGTCGTAAGTGAAGCGGAAGTTATAGAAATAATGTCAAGTCATAATCATATTGATGCTATTGTTACCATCAGCACTTGGAATAGTTACTCGGTAAGTGGAAAGGAAGTTGCGAAAGCTAACAAAATTGGGTTATTTCTCATAGATGAGTTTATGGGGGCTTTAAATTTTGAAGGAAACCTATTCATTAATTACCTTACTCCGTTCCAGCGTGAACAACTTAAAAAAGAAAAACGTTCTTTATTCTAATTTAGATTTTTATCTTTTTGGTTCTTTACTTTATTCCAATTCACCCAATGATATTGATTTAATAATAGTTTATAATAAAGACGAAATTTCTATTCAAGACATACTTCTTTTGAGAAAGAATTTGTATTGTTCTTTTTTTTATGAATTTAAAATAACTTTAGATATTACTTTATTGACTAAACAGGAAGAAAAAAGTTTAAACTTTATCCAAACAGAAAAAGCAATACCTTTACTCTAAACCACAAAAAAGGGCTTTCGTTAAATGAAAGTTTTTTTTCTTTGTGAATCATTGTACTTAAAGTAACGGGTGCAATACTTCAAATGGATATACAAAAGATATAGGTTTTAAAAAATGCCGTTTTAAAGTATTCGAAAGTCAAAAGTGATTATGAGATAATAACAATATCTTAGATATAAAATTAACTAATAATGACTTAAGGACTGTTTAAATGAAAAATCATATCAAAGTAAACGGAAAGATTCTTCAAACAAATAAACGTTTTTTACAATTGAAAAATAGCCAAAAGGAATGGATCTCAGCAGAACTTTATAAGCTCTACCACGAAAAGATGAAAGAAAAACGTACAACAAGGAAACTACCTCCTAATCAACGTGATGTAGTTATTTCATCGCTATATGCACAGATTCAGAATAGAGAGATTTGGATTCCTTATAGTGAGGTAAAAAAATATGTGTTCAGTAAAACCACAAAGATAGTAAAATCTTTTAAGAAACAGTTCCCAGAGTTAAGTGAGGAAATTGAAGATGAGCACACTATAAAGTAAAAAGGATGACCTTAGCGTACGTAAATCCGATAACTGAGAAGGACTAAATAAAACATCAAATTGTAACGTATATTTAACAAATGGATTTATATTGTTTATAAGTAGGAATTTCCAACTAAAATATTCTGTAAGACACTCTTACATCTTATTGTTTATTAACTTATGGTGTCGTTAGACAAAATGGAAGGTGATCTATATTATGAGCATTCAAATAAATCTTAAAGATATAATTGAAGAAATGGAAATACAGTTTGAAGAGTCACGTTCATTACTAAATATTACAACTGGTGAAATAGTGTTAGTAACGTCGGAGGACTTGAGTGCTGTTGAAGATGAAAAAACATTTGATATTTTACCTGAATGGGAACAAGAAAATAAAATGATTGCAATTGATGTGGTTGAAAACTTTGAAAATTATATAGAGTTACCTACTAAATATGAAGTAAATGAATATGAAATAATAGAAAACTTTTGCTTAACAGTCAGTGATCAACGGAAGCAGGAATCCTTATTAAGGGCAATTAGAGGAAAGGGTGCCTTTAGAAGGTTTAAGGACGAAATAATAGATTTTGAAATGGAAGAACAGTGGTATTCATACCGTGAAGAGTGTTTTAAGCAAATTGCGATTGAATGGTGTCAGGAAAATAAAATAAACTATATTAAATAGGTATGACAGGGGGTGATTACTGAACTAAAGGGTAATCACCTTTTCTTATTTAACTAAAGGTGCAGGTTAGTTGAATAAGGTAATATTTGGATTAAGATAGATATAAGTAGAAAAGTTAATAACAAGGGGTGATTTTTTGGAGAAAAATATTGGGGATGTAGATTTTTTTAAACAAGTAGTAAAAAGACTTTGCAAAAAAAAACAATATTTCCCCTCAGAAACCTAAATTTGAAATCATCGAGAACATAATGGTTATTAGCATTTACTTCAGTAAAATAAGGTATATTATATTTGTTGAATAGATTCTCTTTAAAGACAAGAAAAGTAGGTGAACAAAGTGGGAAAATATCAATTGGATTACAAAGGTCAGGTAGCTGTGACAAAGTTTCATGAAAAACAGACGCCTGTCAAATTTGATAAAAAGCAGCAACTTGAAAAAATGCGTGCGGAGTATTTGAAAAAGAAGCAAAAACAAACAGATAAATAATATGAATGAAAACATAGGAAGACTAAAATCTCCCTATGTTTTTCTTATTCGAAGTTCTTTTTTTCAATTGATGATAGAGTTTATTACTCCCAATTTTTCTTATTCTTCTTATACAAAGCATTTCTTTTGTATGGTTTCCAATCCTTTTTTGAAAAGAAAAAGAAATAACTAATGCTTATTAAAGTAACGGGTGCGTTTCTTCAATGGCGAAGGATCACTTTTTCTTATTCAAGTAACGGAGTGCTTTACTTTTATATGGGGTAAAGCCTCTTTCTTATTCAAGTAACCTGCTTCTTATAGTTTAAGAAGAAATGGGAAAATTTTTTAAAATATACATAGAATTTCTATGTATATATATGATGCCATTACAAAAGATGTAGCAGGAATTTATACGGAAAGGGTGAGTTTATTGAAAAAGAAAACAAAAAATATTTTGATATCACTAATTGTATTAATAGTTCTAGTAATAGCATTAAATATGGCGGTTATTAAGGTACTGGATACAGTATTTGGTGGTGCGTGTGGAAACCAGATTGTAAAAAAATTACCATCTCCTAGTGGCGATAAAGTGGCTTATGTTTTTAATAGAGATTGTGGTGCAACAACAGGCTCTTCTCCTCAGTTATCAATCTTAAATAAAGATGATAAATTCCCAAATAAATCGGGAAATACATTTAGGGCAAACGAAAGTTTTTCGATTGAATGGCTTAATAAAAAGAATCTAAAGGTGATTTACGATAAATCTTCTAAAACCTACGAAATGGATAAAAGAGTTAATCGAGTAAATGTTGAATATTTTGCCGAATAAATAAAATTCCACAATCTTCGACTAAAGGTGCTTTACTTCAAAAAGGAGTAAAGTCTTTTTCTTATTCAAGTAACGGGGCAGTTTAGTTAAACAAGTATACTTCTTATTTACATTAGGAAAAGAAGGTAAATCCAGTTCTTTATAGAATAAGTAATGAAAAACCACGGGGGATTAGAATGTCTAATATAAGCTTTGAAGAGTCGTATTTAGGTCAATTACGAAAGCTAATTGGTCATAAAAAAATTATACACCCATCTATTCGAGCCATCATTCAGGATAAAAAGGAACGAATCCTCTTCATTGAAAGAAAGGGACAAAATAGATGGGGGATGCCCGCAGGTTCAATGGAACTAGGTGAATCCATTTTTGAAACACTTAAAAGAGAGATAAAAGAAGAAACAGGTATTGACGTTATTGATGCGACGTTAATTTCAATATATTCGGGACCAGATAAATCAATAAAAAATGGATTCGGGGACGAATACCAGATGTTTGAATTTTTATTTAGAGTAGATAAATGGACTGGAACTACCATTAAGGAAACTGATGAAAGTAAAAACGCTGAATTCTTCCCATTAGATAGCATTCCTAAAGGTACTAATCTATTTTGGGACAATCATCATAAGGAAGTAATTGAGGATTTAAAAAGCTTCAATGGGCAACTAATTTTAAAATAGCCCAGATTAATAAATTGGGTATTAAGCTTATTCAACTACGGGGCTTTCCTTTAAGATCTGGCTGCAAAAAAACAGCCTTTTTCTTATTCCACTAACGTAGCAGTTTAGTGCAACAAAATAAAAAATTACTATTTGATTTATGGGGGTGAAACGATGAAAAGGCTCTTAACCGTAGCACTATCTGTTGTTTTATTTGCAACCATATTCTCTTGGGTTTCTTATGTGCCGAGTTCTCAACGGGAATCTAATGCTTATTATTTTGGCTTTTTAGAAACGTTTATTTTGGTCATTATTTATGCTGGACCAGTTTATTTTCTGGTTGGATTACCTCTTTCAATCTTTATTGACAAGTTAATTGAGAAATCTAACAGAAAGTCAAAATGGGCAAAGTATTTTTTTGGATTAGGTTTATATTCGTTGATTGGTACACTCATTGGCGTTATTTTTCCTATTATATTTGGTCAAAATATCTTTCAACAAGAAGTTATTTCGTTATCAATATACGGCATTGCAGCTTCTAATTTTTATTTTCACTTGTCATTGTTGATCCCAAAAATCATTAAGAAATAATTAATATTATTCAACTAAAGGGTTGCAAGAGTTAAAGAGTAGCTGCCACTCTCGGTGGCTTTTCTTATTGAAGTAACGGGGCAGGTTACATGAATAAGATTAAATTTTAAATGGCTAGAAATCACTTCGTGGAATATAATGTAAGTGAAAGGGGGTTTTTTATTTGAACGCAACTTGGTTTTTTATTATTTTTATTCTCGGCATTTTAGGATTTGCTTTAATAATCTACTTAAGGCGTAAGAAAAACAATAATAACCCTCATATTCCAACCAATCCAAATGCTAAGCCTGGTGACAGTTCAAACTATATGATGGGAGATAATAGATACACTGGTGGGGGGCAATAGTGCCTGAATCCTTATTGAAGGAACGGGCACGTTACCTTGAGATCCTGCTGCCATAATTGGTGGCTTTTTTGGTTATTCAACTAAATGGCAGAAGAGTTAAAGAAGGATTTTATAGGGAGGTGTCAAAATGAGTGGTTTAGTTATTGTACTTCCGATTATCTCGGTTTTGGTTGGACTATATTTTATAACATTAGGGCTATGGGAATTAAGAGAAGGCGTAAATAGAAAACAATACATAAAGTATATGTTCACTGGCTTATTTTTGCTGGTGGTTTTAACCCCTATGATTTGGCTATTTTGAAGTAGCTTTTTAAGCGAATGGGTTAAGTATGTGAAAAAATATACTTAAAGTAACGGGGGCTTTAGCAGAACAAGACTGTCAGTAGACAACCTTTATTCTTGTTCAATTAACGGTGCAGTTTGTGTGTAAAGAGGGGGATTTTGAATGGATTGGTTATGGGGATGGTTTGCGTTTTCTCTTGCTGCGGGAGCGTTTTATAACTCCTATGAAGTAAAAAAAGAGAATAAAAAATTAAGAGAAAGAATTGAAAAGATAGAAGAAGAGGTATATAAATAATTTCACTAACGGGTGGCAAGAGTTGAAGAGCCAGCTGCCATTTTTGGCAGCTTATTTCTTATTAAGTAACTGATACAGGTTAGTTTAAGTAAAAGATTTCTATTCGGTGTTATAATTTTAATAAACAAAAGGGGAAAAGAAGAACAATGGAAACAACTTATAAATTAGGGGAAATAAAAATCCTTCTACCAGATGCGTCAACTTCATATTTCTTTATTGATGAAGATTTAGCTGAGTTGTTTAAATTAGAAACAAATAATGAGGCAGTAAAACTTCTTCGCAAAACAGTCAGAGAAAAGGTGGAACCAAATTTATACAAACGTATTGGTTTTGATTACGAATCGAGTGCGGTTATAATACGTACAACTAATGCTGATTTGATATTGGAGATAGCAAGAATCATAAACGAACTTGCTAATGTGAACTCATCCGAAGAAGAAATAAATATTGCCAAAAATCAATTACTCTCACATAAAAGACCCAAGAAACAAAAATGGAAAGTAGGAGATATTTTCCAAGTCACTCTAGAGAATGGTACATATGGTTTTGGACAGGTAGTATGGACAAGCTATACACACCCTGTTTGCGGTTTATTTGATATTAATAAAACCGATGTTCCAACTTTAGAGGAAATTATAAGCAATCCCTTTATTTCGATATTATCATTAACACCTAATTCATTAGTTAATCACAGTTGGAAGGTCCTCGGTAATATGAATGTAAGAGTTCAAAAGAAGGACATTCCTAAGAAATTTATTGGTACTACCACGGATTTTACAAGTGGAATTCTCGAAGAATTAGCAAACGCCTTTTATGGAGTTACACCGTGGAACGTATTTGCCGAAGAGGATTTTTTTGACGAAATACTGTTACCAACTGTGAAGCGTCCTTCGACTGCTAAGGTTTTATCATCATCCGAAAGAAACCTTTATCGAAAAGAGAAAAAATGGGATTAAAATATTTAACTCCAAGGAGATTGTGAAAATATGTACTTAAGCTAACGGGTGCGATACTTCAAGAAGGAGGTCGCCTTTTTTCTTCTTGCACAAGAAAGATTATGAAATGTTGTACTTAAGCTATCGGGGCAGTTTAGTTTGAAAAAGTTGCATTTGGGAAATATATTGAGAAATCCAAAAGGAGATTATACAAATGAACCTTATTAAATATTTCCTTTTACAGTTAATGCTATGTAGTGTAATATTCCTTACTGGTGTCTACTTAGACAGCTATATTAGCAAACCATTTACTATTATTGATTTAATAGCAATAATCATTGGTGTAGCAATAATTTATATTGTTTTAACCCTATACAATAAGGCAAAAAAGGGTCTAAAACCCGTTCGCTATGAGATTTTATTTACTGTATTAGCTATTCTTATTGCGGCTATCATTATAGGAATTTTAACTGGGGAAGTGAAGTTTTAATCTTTCTTCAACTAACAGGTGCTAGAGTTCAACAAAGTTTTCAAATAAAAAAGGGATTCAGATAACTTTTCTGTTTCCCTTTAATTATGTACCGTTAATTCTTCTTTCTAAGTGAAGATACAAGTAATAAAACTGTGATTGGCTTATCGGATACAAACGGTATAAGGGAAAAATACTTAAAAAAATTTATAAATGTTCATTAATCATTTATATGTCTGCTACTTTTGAAAGTATTCTTTTAATACTTCCTGTGTTTTTATATAGCTTACATTTATATTCCTTTTGACATACTCGTTTACTTCTTTACTAAATGTTATGACCTCTTCGTATTGTTCTTGAAAAGCTTTCTTTTCTTCTTCATTGAAATAACAATATATAATTCGGGGGTTGGGTTGTTGGGAGAAGTAAAAAGCTAACATTACATTTCTCAAAACATGTTGGTCATTCTCTATATTCATCCCGAAGATAACAATATTGTTTATAGAATTATTTTGAATTACCGCATCCATTTTTTCAGAAAAACGTGTTACTTTTTTGTTAAAAATATTCTTACTTAAATTATTTACAGATGGTAAAAATGTTTTAAAAATAAAGTAATCGCCAATTAAAATATCTGAGAAACTGACATAACCGTTATCATAATTTAAGCCAAAACTCTGAGAATAAACATATTCTGTTTTATCCTTAACAAATTCCCCGTGGAAATGTGTCACACGGTCACCCACTATATTTTCCATTATCTTGTCGTAATTAAGTGAAAGCAGCGAATCGAATTTATTTAAAAAGTCCCTTAATTTATTCAAATCAAGGTTGTCGATATTTGATAACATACTCATGTCTAATGCTTTACCGTTTGAAAATATTGTTACGGAAAACAGAAAGCGATAATAAGTTGTGAATCCATTTAATATAACCTTCTCATATAATTGGTTTTCTTGTGGCACTAAAGTTATCAAGCATTTGTCTCCAACATTTAGAACAGTAATAAAGGAGTTATTATTAGGAAAGTTGTAGTAATTAGGGTTCAATTGTTTAATTGCAAAATAAAAGTAAATAAGAATCGTCCAATGTTCAATGTTCATATATGTAATCCCTTTATTTTTACCAACCTCACAAATACGATTTAATATATCAACCTGGCTTAATCCAAAAGTAAGCTTTTTAACTAACTCTTTTTCCCACAGTTCTTCATTTAATCTACTATTTTCTCTTATTGTTTCAGCAAATAATAAGGCATCTTCAAAAATTTCATATAAGGAATCCTCTGAAATGTTACGTAAGAACCGTTTAACACTTTGAAAATTATCGGTACATTTGCGAGTAAAATTTTTATTAGCCTTTACTTCATAAGATGAATTGTAAATTACATTTTTATGAGAAAGAAATAATTTGTCATATATACGTCCAAAGTCGCTATCAAAATTCATACTAAATCCGTTACCACATAAAAAAGCACTTTTGTTTTTCTGTATGTATTCGTTAAACTCCAAAATATTTATTTCATTACTCATTTTAATTCCACTTCCCCATATAGGTCATTTATTTACACTTTACCATAAGTAACCATATTATTTTACAGTGATTTACAACTCTTTTGTATAAAAAATATTAAAGGGATGGCTTCCTCTTTTGGGGACGTCTTTTTTTATATAAATTGGCACATTTTAGCAATTGGGTGTTACATCATTACATATTCTTCAAAATAAACTTGGCGAAATTGTTTACTTTATATCAGAATTAATTTACTATATACATAGAATTTCTATATACTATTATATTCTATGCAATAAACAAGAAGAAATATTAAGGGGGATAATTTTGGTATTTTTTAAAAGGCTAGTACAAGTGTTTTTAATATTCGTTTTAGCATTTGATTTACTTATTTTTGTTTTAGGTAAAAATGATTTTTATTTTTCCTTTCTTAAACCGACAGGTATTATTATTCCTACCTTATATACCATATTAGCCCTTTATTTATTGGCTTGGGTTCAAAAAATAAAAAGATATTGGGTTATTGCGGGAACTATTGTAGCTTTAATTTTCTTAGGTAATTTATGGTTAAATCAAATTGTTATAGATAATTTCTATAAATATGTAAAATCCCCGACAGGAAATGTAACCTTAGTAATAGAACACAGAGATGCCACATTAGGTGAAACCAATCATTTTTATAACTTTTATCGCAATACATCATTTCCTAGGGTTATAAAAAAGTTAAATATAGATACGGTAGAGATTGTAACAAGGGGAACCCGTGCTGACAACTTAGAAGTATTAGGTTTTAAAAATGCTGAATGGATTGACGGAGATTATGTTACTTTTCATTCTCCATATGCAGATACCAAAGTGGATTTAAAATAGTGGTTAGAAACAAAATCTTATTGGCTTCCTCTTTTGGGGACGTCTTTTCTAAAACCCTTTTTTTATTTTGTTGTTGTTGAAGCTACTATAATAATGTTTGATACTTTAAATAAAAGCGTATAGAGAGGCACAAATTAAACATTGTGAAAAAGTGTACTTAAACAAACGGGGTGCTTTACTTCAAGAAGGAGTAAAGCCTTTTTTCTTCTTCAACAAAATGGCAGGTTAGTTGAAGAAACAGTAAATTAGAGGAAAAAAGCCAAGCAGAAAGAAGTATATATTAGTAAGCATAATAATTCTGGGGGTGGGGTTAATGAAATATATTTCAGGTGGATATTATATTGTTTCTTCAATAAAGCGACCAGAATATATGGATAAGGATTTAATTCCTGACACAATATACTCAGCCAGTGAATGTCTTTGTGACTTTCACCCTGAAATAAATATTTTATGGGGAGGTTCAAAAAGAAGTAAAAAAGACTACGCCCAAAAATTAAACATTAATGAAAGCACATTTAATGAGGTAGAAAAAAGGGTTGAAGAAATGTTCGAAGCAGAAAAGTTTACATATCCGCAGGTTTTTACAACCGTGGAACTTGCAAAAGAATTCTTTTGTAAATTTCTTAAACATTTAACTAATGCTAAAGTAATTGGAATTGGATTACCAAAAAAATTGGTAAATGAATTTATCGAATATGAAGAGACAGAGAAAAAAACTGAAAAAGAAAAATATGGAATTGAAAAGTTATTTTTAAATAAAACTCAAATTGATGTAAAGGGAGCAAAAATGTTGGGATACGAAGTCATTGGGTTTGAGTATGGAACCTTTCACTCGTACTTGTGTAATGGATTAGAAAAGGATTTTAAGAAACATTTTGGTTTCACTTTAAACGAAAATGGCTTTATCCCTTCCCTAGAAGAAGCAATTCGCTTTTGTGATTATAGTAATGATGAAGAATTGGGCACAGAACCTGTTCTGTGGCTACCTTGGGCAATATTTGAATATAAGTAATAATGACTTATTCAAAACTATCGGGGGCGATTGTTCAACAAGTGGCAGTCACTTTCCTTGTTCCGCTAACGGGCAGGTTAGTGAAAAAAGGATTTGGGAAATTCGCAATCGAATTAAAGAAACAGGCTACTTAAAGTGGGTGAAAATTTGTCAGATAAGAAATATGAATTATTAAAAGCATTTCCAACAAATATACAAAATGATGTGATGGTGGTTTTAGGTAAGATAAATCAAACAACTGAGTTGGATTTTTCGCACTGTTTTGAGGTTAACTATTGTGGAAGTGTGCTTAATATTCCTGAACGTATTTATTATAATGAACCTTCTTCATCACAATTAAATTCCTTCACGGAACAGCAACAAGTAATTATTGCTTGCTTATTTACAAGGAATCACAATGGTTTTATTAGAGAAGTAAATTTAAGAAAAATCATTCACCGAAGCAATAACTATAATTGGATTATTCCTTATTTGCTTCGTTTAACAGGTGAATATGTAATAGAAATTTTACAGGTGATTAAATCCAATTTGGATAAAGTTAATAAAGGGATAATAAAAGATTTCATTGTTGATAATCCAAGATTCTATAATACAATTGAAAGTCGAGTGATAAGTTATTGGGATTGCTATTATCGGAATAAGTACCCAAATAAAGAGGATTATGTCGGCTTTGAAATCATTCAATATTTCCGTTCCTTATTAAAGTAACGGGGTGCATTACTTCAAGATGGGATTGCTGCGGCGATCCCTTTTTTCTTATTGCATTAACGGGG
>NZ_BCVI01000100.1 GCF_001591665.1 Neobacillus soli NBRC 102451
CCGTGCTTGACTTATCGTAGGGAAAAGAGCGAAGTCCACTAGCCGCTGGTTGCTAAAGCTAGACAATTTTCATATTTATTTATTTTACCTTCGCTCCGTTTGCTAGGGTTTGGTCCACTGAAGCAAGCGCTAAAACGCCGTCTTTTGAACCAGCCAAGATCATTCCTTGTGACAGTTCACCGCGTAGCTTTACTGGCTTTAGATTCGTAATACAAATAACTTTACGGCCGACTAATTCTTCCGGTTTGTAATATTGGGCAATCCCTGAAACAACCTGGCGTTTCTCATAACCAAGATCAAGCTGGAGTTTCAGCAGCTTATCGGCCTTTTTAATTGGCTCGGCCTGAATGACTTCTGCCACACGCAAATCAATTTTCATAAAGTCATCAATGGAAATTTCCTCAATTTCCTCAGGCTTTTCTTCAGGCTTTTCGTCTTTCTTTTCTTCCGCAACAGGTTCCGACCCCTGCATTTTAGTCTTAATGAATGCCACTTCCTCTGCAATTTCAAGCCTTGGGAAAATAGGGTTATCCTTTTCAACCTTTGTACCACTTGGAATCACACCAAAATCGTTAAGACTCTCCCATGCTTTAAGGGTCATATCTTGAATACCTAACTGCTTGAAGATTTCATTAGGTGTCCGAGTCAAAAATGGCTGGAGAAGAACCGCAGTCCTACGAAGTGATTCGGCTAGGTGAACCATTACACTAGCAAGCTCTCCATTTTTTTCTTCGTCCTTAGCCAATGTCCATGGTTTTGTTTCATCAATATATTTATTTGTCCGACTGACTAATTGCCAAATGGAAGTTAATGCAACTGAAAACTCCATTTTCTCCATTGCCTCTTCGTATTTTAGAACGGTCTCACGATTCACTTGCAGTAAGGAAGCATCAAATTCACCAACGGATCCAGAATACTCAGGAATAACACCGTTGAAGTACTTCTCAATCATCGCCACCGTACGATTTAACAGGTTTCCAAGATCATTGGCTAAATCAAAGTTAATTCTTTCGACAAACCCTTCAGGTGTGAAAACACCATCTGCACCAAATGGTACTTCTCTTAACAGGTAATAGCGAAGGGCATCAAGGCCATAACGATCGATTAAGGTGACCGGGTCCACCACATTCCCTTTCGATTTGGACATCTTTCCATCCTTCATCAACAGCCAGCCATGGGCAAACACTTTCTTTGGCAATGGTAAATCTAAGGCCATTAACATAATCGGCCAATAGATCGTATGGAAACGGACAATTTCTTTCCCAACAAGATGAACATCTGCCGGCCAGTAATTTAAATACCTTTGGTCATTCTCTGTCCCATATCCAAGGGCGGTAATATAGTTGGAAAGGGCATCAATCCAAACATAAATAACATGCTTCGGGTCGCCTGGAACCTTTACGCCCCAATCAAACGTCGTCCTTGATACTGCCAAATCCTCTAAGCCTGGTTTGATAAAATTATTAATCATTTCATTTTTTCGAGATTCAGGTTGGATAAACTCTGGATTTTCCTCGTAGTATTGTAAAAGACGGTCGACATACTTGCTCATCTTAAAAAAGTACGATTCTTCTTTTACCATTTCAACTGGTCTGCCGCAATCCGGACAATTTCCATCCACGAGCTGACGATCGGTAAAAAAGGACTCACAAGGTGTACAATACCAGCCCTCGTATTGATCAAGATAAATATCACCTTGTTCTAGGAGTCTGGCAAAAATCTTTTCTACAGACTGTTTATGTCTTTCATCAGTAGTCCGAATAAAGTCATCATAGGAAATATCTAGCTTATTCCATAGGTCCTTAATTCCATCGACAATCCCATCGACATACTGCTGCGGGGTGATTCCCGCTTCTTCTGCCTTCCGCTGGATTTTTTGCCCATGTTCATCCGTACCAGTTAAATACATAACATCAAAGCCGCGCATCCGCTTATAACGAGCCATCGCGTCACCAGCAACCGTCGTATACGCATGTCCAATATGTAAGTTTCCACTTGGATAGTAAATCGGTGTCGTCAGATAAAAAGTCTTTAATTTTTTCTCCATCTAAATCCCTCCATTAGGCAGGCAATTCTAAACCCTATGTAACCATTATTGCCTCTTTTTTCCCTCTTCTATCATCAAAATATACCGAAAAACCAACTTTTGTGCAAGAAACCGCTTTGCGGAAATACCAGTATTTTAAAATTATTTCCTTATACACCCATAAAAGACCTCTATCCTTGCGAAACCTATGGAGTTGAGAACTCCCTTTTGTTGATTTTTGTCGAATAATCTCTAAATAAATTGGTTTTTCAATTACGCTAATATAATGTTAAAAAGGTGTTTATTTTTAATAAATAGCCAGTTGTAACCTTTAAATCAACGATTATTCATACAGGTAAATATTTCTTTTATTTTTTTAAATTAAATAATTGACGGATATGGGAATTTCTTGTATTATAAGGGTATGAAAAATTTGTCGAATAATGGCGAATAAAAAAAGAGAAAATTGTTTATATACGAGAGGAGATAATAATAAATGAAATCTACAGGTATTGTTCGTAAAGTTGATGAATTAGGTCGTGTGGTTATTCCGATTGAATTAAGACGTACTCTTGGTATCGCAGAAAAGGATGCTCTTGAAATTTACGTTGATGATGAGCGCATTATCTTAAAAAAATATAAGCCGAATATGACTTGCCAAGTAACTGGTGAAGTTTCTGATGATAATATGACCCTGGCTGACGGTAAGTTAATCCTTAGCCGCGAAGGTGCAGAACTATTAATCCAAGAAATCCAAAACAATTTTGAATTAGCTAAATAAAATGAAAATCCAGCACTTTATAAATAGTGCTGGATTTTTTATTCTGCTATTCTTCATTTTCGACATGATAAGCCTGATAAACTTCCCTTTTGCCAAGTCCGCGGTCAACGGCTGTTTGTTTTATTGCCTCTTTTGAAGCGATGTTTTTTTCTGAAATGTAGTGATTTACATGATCCTCAAGCGATAAATGGTGCCACCAGCTGGCTTCTTCCTGCTTTTGCTCTTCCGTACCTTCAACAATAATACAGAACTCGCCGCGAATTTCATCCTGCTGCGCCCAGCCAATTACTTCTTCTAGACTGCCTCTAATAAATTCCTCGTACTTTTTTGTTAACTCCCGACAGAGAGCAACATTCCTGTTTCCAAGGACTTCTTTCATAGCTGCTAACGTTTCCTTAAGCCGGTGCGGCGATTCATAAAAGATCACCGTTGCTGATAGCCATTTCAAACCTTCTAATTCAGCGCGCTTATCCTTTTTGTTACGATTTAAAAAGCCGTAAAAGTAAAAGGGCTGGCAGGACAGTCCTGAAGCGATTAAGGAGGTGAGGGCGGCATTTGCCCCCGGTAATGGGACAACCGGTACTTTTTCACTAATAGCTGCCGTAACGAGCTCATATCCGGGGTCTGAAATGGTCGGCATCCCGGCATCGCTGACAAGGGCAATTTTTAGCCCCTCCTTCACTTTATGAATTAATTTCTCTCCGCTTGTTTCCTTATTGTGTTCATGATAGCTGACAACCGGTGTGCCAATTTCAAAGTAATTACATAGTTTTTTTGTATTTCTTGTATCCTCTGCGGCAATTAAATCTGCCTCTTTTAAAATTCTAATTGCACGAAAGCTCATATCCTCCAAATTTCCAATCGGTGTGGGAACAAGATAAAGAATCCCTTTATGCTGCTCGTTCTCAAAGCTCTTTTGCTGCCACATCATTAACACCCGCTTCCCTAAGTAAAAACTCATCCTTTTTCTTCCGTGCTAAGCGCTTAAACTGGTACTCCGCCCTCAACGCATCACCTTTATTATCATAGCCTCTACTGAAGACTAACTTCACTGGTCCCCTGCCCCGGGTATATTTTGCCCCTTTTCCCTCATTATGCAGCTTAATCCGGCGTTCAAGGTTAGTTGTATAGCCGCCATAAAAACTTCCGTCTTTGCAAAGGAGTACATAAAAGAAGTGATCATGATTCTCCATATAAAATCTCTCTTATTTCCGGAGTGTATTCGTCTTCTTCATTATAAACAATCAGCGGCGGAGAGATTTTTAAATCAGGGCTGCCATCCTTAATTGCCTCCACTAAAAGTGTATTGGCCTCTTTCCCCTTCTTTGGGTAAACAAACTGAATCCGTTTCGGCTCAAGTCGGTATTCACGCATCAGTGTAATGATATCCATTAATCTTCCCGGGCGATGAACAAAGGCCACCTTGCCACCCTGCTTTACTAACTGACTTGAGGCCTTGACGGCATCCTCTAATGTACAAAGAATCTCGTGACGGGCAATGGCAAGATGTTCATTTGGATTGATTTCTTCCTTAGACGGTGTTGGAAAATAGGGCGGATTGCAGGTTACAACATCAAACTTCCCGTACCCAAGCCGCTTCGGTATTTCCTTGATATCCCCATGGATCATCTGAAGCTGATTTTGAAGCCCGTTATATTCGATGCTTCTTACCGCCATATCGTAAAGACGTTCCTGTATTTCAACACCAGTAATTTGGCCCTTTGTCCTTGCACTTAAAAACAAGGGGATTACGCCATTTCCGCTGCAAAGGTCAATTAAGTTCCCTTTTTGAATTGGTACGTACACAAACCTTGCCAAAAGGACGGCATCCAGCGAAAAGGCAAACACTGACGGGCTTTGAATGATCCTTAAATCCTCAGCAAGTAAGTAATCAAGCCGCTCATCCTCTTTCAAATTAACCACAACTATCCATCCCCTAGCTAAAAGTGTATGAAAATAGAGGCTGATTTGGTCAGCCTCTTTAAAGTTACTTCTTATTAAGAAAGGAAAGGCAAAATAAACAATCGCCTTCCTTCCGCAAACTCCCAAAATGAAGGTTACAAATATGAAACCCTTCTTGATAAAGACGGGCGAGGTTATCATATCCTTCACCAACATCAAATGGCTTTACACCATGTGAATCAGCGGAAGTTATCCCCTTTTTATTGTCTGATTCTTTCTTCTCTTCATCCGGGGCTACATTAAAACGGCGCCTTAAGTGCTCATTTTCAAGCTTTAAGTAGTGATTCTCTTCTAGTATTTCGGCTAAATGCTGCTTTAATTCTCCTAGCTGTTGATAAAGATTGCCAATTTGTGTTTCCATATTACTCACTGATTCAAATATTTCCTTTTTATCCACGTCGCACACCTCTTAATCTGTGGATTGTATAGAAAAGGCACCTTCTTTTATGATCTCTTCCAAAGTATACTCCAGAACCCGATCCTGTTCCTTTAGTTCTACCTGAAGTACCCGCTCTAATATATTCAAGCCAACCACTTTCCCTTTCCCCTGTGGTGTTTCAATGATTTCCCCAAGGTCCGGCAGCAGTGCTTTAGCAGACTCATATTCATCATTTTCATATTTTAAACAACACATAAGCCGCCCGCATAATCCAGATATCTTTGTAGGGTTTAAAGAAAGGTTTTGATCCTTAGCCATTTTGATTGAAACGGGATCAAAGTCCCCTAAAAAGGTCGAGCAGCATAACATTCTTCCACAAGGACCAATGCCGCCGAGCATTTTCGCCTCATCGCGAACCCCAATCTGGCGCAATTCTATTCGTGTCCGAAAGATTGCTGCTAAATCCTTCACAAGTTCGCGGAAATCAACTCTGCC
Organism: Neobacillus soli NBRC 102451; assembly: GCF_001591665.1. GTDB lineage: Bacteria > Bacillota > Bacilli > Bacillales > Cytobacillaceae > Neobacillus > Neobacillus soli. The sequence goes on from NZ_BCVI01000100.1 coordinate 5,644, forward strand.
ATCTGCAGTAAAATAGAAGATTATTTTATTACGGTCAAAGGTATATTCAACATCGACTAGCTTCATATCCAGTTGATGCTCATTCACTTTTTCATTGCAAACCTCATATGCTTCCTGAGCCGCTTGCTTATTTTCCTCAACAATCATTCGATCCTTAGGGTCGGCAATCCTAACCGCCTTTTTTAATGGGAGGACAACATCGTGCTCCTCTACCTGTTTATTTGCAATAACTGCCCTTCCGTACTCAACTCCGCGGACTGTTTCGACAATCACAAAGTCATCCTTTTCGATTGAGAGGTCTCCAGGATCAAAATAATAGATTTTCCCCGCCTTTTTAAAGCGTACTCCTATAACATCATACAAATGAAGATCCCTCCTGCAATTTTAACACAAGCTGTTCCATCATTAGCTGTGGATTCATATTCTTCTCGAGCTTCCTTTTTGCATCAAGAACAGCTGACATTTGATCCGATAAGCGCTTCCCGGATGTTTTTAATGCAAATTGCTTTAACCGCTCATTTTCCGCTATGAAAACAATTTGCTCCTGCTTATCTAATTGTATATATAGTAAATCCTTAAAAATAAGAAGTAATAGATCTAAACCGCGATGAATCTGTTCCTTTTCTTTAAAGTGTGAAAACCAATCAGCTTGGAGTGAAACCATAATCTCCAATGGATTTTTTCCCAACACCTCATATAATTTTAACACTATTTTTTGAGCTTGTGCAAACCATTCATCGACATTTAATTTTTGTGCTTCGTCCAAACTATTGGTTAGCTGGGCTAGTAACGGTGCCTTTGCTGGTGCAACGCCATTTTCCACCAGCTGTTTGATCATTACCTGGGGTGATAATGGATGGAATGCTAGTATTTGACACCTTGAAAGAATGGTCGGTAAAATTTGCTGCGGCTGTTCGGTTAACAGAAAAGCCGTTGTTCCTGGATTCGGTTCCTCAAGAAACTTTAACAAACTATTTGCAGCGCTCACACTCATTTTGTCAGCATGGGAAATCAGATAAACCTTTTTTAAGGATTCTACACCCTTTTTGGAAAACTCAGCCTGTAAGCTTCTTATCTGGTCAACCTTGATCGATAACCCATCAGGCTCTACGAGATGGACATCAGGATGATTGCCATTACTAATTCGCCGGCAATTATTACATGCCTCACATGGTTTAAAGCCATCGATGACCGACGTGCAAAATAGGGCCTTTGTCAGTAAAAGTCCTATTTCCCTTTTCCCAGTTCCTCTTATACCCTCAAATAGGTACGCATGGGCCACCCGATTTTTCACTAAACTATTTTTTAGCATTTTCAACACAGTTGGCTGAAACTCTTCTAGTTGATCCCATGTTTTAACCAAGCTAATCACTCACTTACTTTATTAAAATATATCGATAGTGCTTCTGTTAAAAATGCAGAAATTGCTCAATCGGCAGGACGAATACCGTTGCTCCGCCAACCTCGACCTCCACAGGATATGGGACATACGAGTCTGCATTCCCGCCCATTGGTGAAACAGGGGCAACTAGCTGTTCTCTAGACCTGCAGTTATCCTTAATAATCTGGAGAGCCCGGTCAACGCGAATATCCTCCGTGCCTATCATAAAGGTCGTGTTGCCTGATTTCAAAAATCCACCTGTACTAGCTAGTTTTGTTGCCCTAAAGTTATTTTCTACTAATGCTTTTGATAACCGATTGCTATCCTGGTCTTGTATAACAGCTATGATAAGTTTCATTTGAATCATCCTCTCCTCTATTTATCCTAATTCTAGATTGCTTTTCCTATATTATAACAGCTTATTGGATTGCTTACATTCGTAATAGCAGGGAATCTCTATTTATTCTTTAAAACATTTCTTCATAATTAAAAAAGGCCTTACTGTGAAGGCCTTTTTTCCATGAGTCTTGCTTCTAGCAGCTGTAATGTTTTGTTGTATACCACATCCATCGTCCCTGAAGCGTCAATTTTGACGATTCTATTTGGAAAGCGCTCTAGTAATTGATGATAGCCTTCTCTAACCTGCTGGTGGAATTCAAGATTTTCTAGGTCCAAGCGATTAATTTCTCTTCCTTTATTTTTGTTGATGCGCTTTAAGCCTATCTCCGGTTCAATATCAAAATAAATGGTTAACTCGGGCATCAAATCCTCAATTGCAAATTGATTAATCGTCCATACCTCATCAATGCCTAAGCCGCGTGCATAGCCCTGGTAGGCCAAAGAACTATCAACAAACCTGTCACAGAGGACTACTTTCCCCGCGTCTAATGCCGGTTTTACTTTTTCAATCAGGTGCTGTCTTCGTGCTGCGGCATAGAGCAGTGCCTCTGTCCGCGGGTCCATTGCCGTATTCTCTTTATCTAAAATGACTCGACGTATTTGCTCAGCAATATCAATCCCGCCTGGTTCCCTCGTCAATAATACATTTCCAAGCTGCTTGGCAACCATATTTATAATTGTTGTTTTCCCGGCACCATCCGGACCTTCAAAAGTAATAAATATTCCGCTCTTCTTCAAAGTAAAACCTCCAAAACTGTCCATATCTTAAGTTGTACAAAATGTTTTTATCAAACCTTGCCTTAATGCGGAGCCGCCTTGAAATCTTGCTCCCGATTTCAGCAGCCGATTAAGTTGGCTGAGTTTTTCCGCTGTAATTCTTTCACCCTTTAAAAGCAGAGGGATTCCTGGGGGATAGGGAATAATTGCTTCAGCGCAAACATTTCCCAGCGCCTCTGTCATAAGTATATCCTTAACCCTTACGTTCGTCATTTCTTTATAGGGGATCGCTAACGTAGAAATTTTCTGGTTATCCAATTGAAATTCCCCGATTAAATGACCATGGGGCAGGTCCTCAAACGCCATTTTTATTTTTGAGATGGTTTCATCGAAAGGATAGCACTGTCCTTCCTTTAATAAAGGCAGAATAAAGAGCACATTGTATGGATCCGCTAATTCTGTGTAGACAGAGAATTCTTCCAGTCTCCTTTGGAGCTCAAATCCGCTTAATCCACAACGGGACTGAATGGTAATTTTTAAAGGATCACCAAGACTATTTGGATATTCTAACACTTTTATGGTAGGGACATTATTTAATTGCTCCTTAAAGCGTCCAATTTCAGTTAGCAAAAAGGCTAAATCCCTTCGTTCATATGTAGCTAAGTAATTCCTTGCAATGTCCAGGGACGCCATTATGGGATAGGAGGGGCTGCTTGATTGAAACATTTCCAAGTATCCCTTTACCTCGTCCTCGTTTATCCGCCCGCTATTAACATGTAAAAACGCCCCCATTGTCATCGCCGGAAGTGTTTTGTGGGCTGATTGAACAACCATATCTGCCCCTAATTGAAGCGCTGAAGCCGGAAAAGGACTACCAATAATAAGATGTGGTCCGTGAGCCTCATCTACTAATACAGGAATATGATGCTGGTGCGCTTGTTGAGTAATTCCTTGTAAATCATAACTCATTCCATAATAGTTCGGATAGGTCAGAATCAGCGCAGTTGCTTCTGGATAAATCTGGACGGCCTCTTTGACTGTTTCAATACTGACTCCCGCAGCAACCTTCCAATTTTGGTCAAATTCAGGTTCTAAAAAGACAGGCCTGACTTTCGCAAGGCTTAGTGCATTTAGAACAGACTTATGGCAATTTCTTTGAACAAGAACGATATCATCTTCCCCGCATGCTGCCATAATCATTGCTAAATTTCCGACGGTGGAACCATTCACAAGAAAGTAACTTTTTTTCGTTTGAAAAAGCTCGGCTAAAAGGGCCTCTCCTTCAAATATTGCCCCTTCGGGCGAATGCAAATCATCTAAACCTGATAACTCCGTCGCATCAATTTTTAATATTTGTTCAAAAAAGGGATTGGCTTCAGATGGATTAATAGAACCATATTTATGCCCTGGGACATGAAAAGAAATAGGTTTCTTGTTTACATGCTCCATTAAAGCAGCGTACAAAGGTGTTTTTATTTGTATGTTCATCCATTTTACTTCCTTCTAAGTATCTCATTCATTTTAGCAAAAAAATAAAGCCCATTAAGGACTTATTAAGAAAATATTTCTGGAGTTGTTATTTTTCTTAATTGTTTTAGAAAGTATTTATATTTTGGATCATTTGTATCTGTTTGTACTAAATCATTTTCACATTCCGTACAAATAAAAGATGTGTATAGATGTATGCCTTTCGGTTTTAGATTTTCACAAATAACGCACGTTTCATTATGAAAATTAGCTGCTAAAAATGAACTCAATCCCTCCACCTCCATACATCCATTCTGCCCTTACCTTTCAATCTGTATACAATTTTCTAAATACTCTTTTTCATGGCATCCTGATTAATATGTATGTTGCAATTCGCTATTGGGTGTATGTCTAATCGTGATTTTTTTGAAAACAATTCGTACTTTTTTTATTTATCATGTTATGAACAAGAAAAAACAAAAAAGAACAATCTTTTCAGA
>NZ_BCVI01000101.1 GCF_001591665.1 Neobacillus soli NBRC 102451
GGGCGCTGGAGCTAGACAGTAATCAAAGTTCAATGATATTTATTCTGTTTATAAAAGAAAGGGTAACCCCATTATCAGGCACCCTTAGATGTTCAATATGTAATCCGCTTTAATTTTATGGTAAAAGTCGTTTTTTCATAGGGCTTGCTGGCTAGAAAAATTTTCCCGTCCATTTTTTCCACAAGTCGTTTGGTAATGGTAAGACCGAGCCCACTGCCTTGATAGGACTTGTTTCGTGAATCTTCTAATGTGTACATTCGTTCAAACACTAAATCCTTGTGGAGCTCGCTGATTCCTTTTCCTTTATCCCACACATCAACGTAAACAGACTGTTCGTCACTCCCTAGGGTTAGACCAAGCACTTTCCCATCGCCGCCATATTGAATCGCATTGGAAATCAAATTATGCAGGACCCTGTCCAACTCGACTTCGTTTCCTAGGGCAAATAAATTATTTTCCGGCAGCACAATCGCAACCTCAAAACCTTTTGACGTTAAAACTTCATAAAAACTTAAAATATTCTTTCGGCATAGCTCATTCATGTTCACCCTTGTGAGGGGCAAATTTTTATCCCCCGACTCAAGCTTCGCCAAATCAAAGAATTTTTTAATAAGGTCCAATACTTCAACCGTTTTTCCGTGGACCTTTTGCAAAAGTTCCTCTGTCTCTCCCTTACCTCTATTTTTGTCATTCAAGATAATCTCAATATAACCAAGTACCACAGTTAGCGGCGTTTTTAAATCATGCGAGATATTGGAGAGCATTTTTCGCATTGAAATCTCGGTTTTATTATAGGTGGCCATCATTTTTTGATTATGCTCTAAGAGACGATTGATTTCGATTAAAATCTGTTTAGTGTCTTCATCATCCGTATGTAATAACAGCTTTTCATCCGTTTGCTCGTTGATAATCCGTTTCAGCTTTTTGTGGATGTAAGTAGAATTTCCTTTGTGCTTGTTTCTCGTTTTATATTGCAAAAAATTAAGCCCGGCTAATCCGATTATGATTATCGATAAAAAAATGATCATCCTTAAAACTCCCCAAGCTTATAGCCGATACCCCATAATGTTTTGATGTACTGCGGTTTGGACGGGTCATCCTCTATTTTCTCCCGGAGCCTTCTCATATGAACGTTGATTACATTTTCATCACCGTAATACTCATCTTCCCATACTAAACTATAAATTTGCGCTTTCGTGTAGACACGGCTCGGGTGTGAGATAAATAGCTTTAAAATATGAAACTCCTTAGCTGTCAACTTGATCTCTTTTCCGCCCTTTTGTGCTGAAAAATTGTCTAAATCAAGGGTCAGGTCTCCGATGGTTAAAACCCTTTTTTCCTGCTTTTGTTCAGTTCGTGAATAATGAGTCGCCCGTCTGATGGCTGCCTTTACCCTCGCAGTCAGCTCAATCATTGAAAACGGCTTAGCAATATAATCATCGGCACCAAAGCCTAATCCTAACGCTTTGTCTAAATCGCCGTCCTTTGCCGACATAATCAGTACGGGTATCATGCTTTTCTCCCGGATAATTTTTAAAAATTCCATTCCATCAAGCTTTGGCAGCATTAAGTCGAGAAGAATTAAATTAAATGTATCCTTCGCAAACATCATAAGTGCCTCTTCCCCGTCAAACACCGGTACGACCTCAAAGCCTTCTTTGGTAAATTGGCCATTGACCATATCACTGATAGCTACATCGTCTTCCACTAATAAAATTTTGTGTTTCATCTTATCCCCCACCTGTTCATTCCTTTATGGTTAATTTCCATATTCTCTTTGGAAAATCCTTTTTTCGTTGAAAAAAGAGAGACTAAAAGTCTCCCCTTTATTAATACTATGCTTTTTTAAATTTTCCAGGTGTAAACTTTTCGCTGGCTTTAAAGTTATAAACTGGTTTAATAAAGCCAGCAATCTCAACCGTTTCTTCTATTTTTTCCAAAATCTCATTCATTGGTTTGTAGGCCATTGGCGCTTCATCTAACGTTTCTTCAGAAACAGACGTTGTCCATATGCCCTTCATTGTATTGTGGAAATCCTCCATGTTTAAGGATTTCATCGCTTTTGTCCTGCTCAGGACGCGGCCCGCTCCATGTGGCGCCGAATAATTCCACTCTTGGTTGCCTTTACCGACCGCTAATATCGAGCCGTCCCTCATATTGAATGGGATTATCAGACGTTCATCTTTTTGCGCAGAAACCGCCCCTTTTCGCAAAATCATGTTCTCGGTATCAATATAATTGTGGACCGTATCAAAGCGGTCTATCATCTCAAATCCCATGTTTTCCGTAATCGCTCTAGCAATCTCTTCTCGATTTGCCTTTGCAAAGGTTTGGGCTAATTTCATGTCATGTATATAATTATCAAAATCCTCGCCTTCCAAATAAGCTAAATCATTCGGAATGACTGGATTCTTTTCTTTAAAGCTTGCAATTGCTGTTTGAATCTCGTTTTGCCGTCCTTCAGCTTTTAATTGGTCAATAATGCCGGTCAAATCATGTTGACGAAGCTTTGAGATGGCTACTTTTTGATAGTAGGTGGCAATCTTTGCCCCCACATAACGGCTGCCTGTATGAATGGTTAAATAATGATAGCCATCGGTGTCGACAGATAATTCAATAAAATGGTTGCCCCCGCCAAGTGTACCTAAGCTATAGAGGCTCCGATCCTGGTTCAGGATATGTTCCGCCTTATACTCTTGTTTGGCTGGAAAACTCGTGTTAATGAATCCGACTGTATCATCCGAATGAAGCTCATGTCCGCTCGGGACGTATGTGCGAATAACCTGATCAAGCTTATCAAAATCAACCTTTTTATCTTGAAGCTTGGCGGTTAATACCCCGCAGCCGACGTCGACGCCAACCAGGTTGGGGACTACCTTATCCTTTAGCTGGATGGTCGTACCAATCACACAGCCTTTGCCAGCATGATAGTCCGGCATAATACTTATTTTTGTATCCTTTAAAAATGCTTGATTACACAGCTCTTGAATTTGCTCAATCGCCGTTTCCTGCGGATAATTTGAAAATACCTTTGCTTCCGTCTGTGACCCCGTTACTTTAATCACTCGTTTTCCCTCCTTCAAAAGCAGATTACCAACAGACTACCATTTATTGGACATTTGAGCAATGGTATTTCGGATGACCAATGCACTAACTTTCGGATGAGTGGCCCAGCTTGCGGATAGGTGGTTTCAACTTGCGGATAAGCGATTTCAACTTGTGAATAAGTGATTTCAACTTGCGGACGGGCAACCCCTATTGTTCAAAAACAACAAACCCCATCCATCCTACTAATAAAAAATTGGGTATGACCAACAAAATGGCTATCCAAATCATTTTCTTTGCTATAAATTTTGACGCACCAAGATAAAGGAGTGGAAAGATCAACCCCCATATTAGGAAAAGTGGTGTGGCCGCTAGGTATAGAGACATTGGTAATATAAGGATTGAAGATACAACGAGGAGTTTAGATTTCCTTGTACTTAAGGCTATAATGGAGAGAATTAATGAGGCAATTGTACAAGGCCAAAATAATAACTGCATATTTCACCTCCGGATTTTTTAAAGGACTTTAACTCACATTTTAATTAAGATAGACAGCCCTATCATTTGTTGTCGCTCAAATTTACAACATTTAGCCTTCCTTAAAATTCGATATAAAAAGGATGAAGTTTTTCTGATAAACAATACTCAATTCTTTGCCTAAAGTTTTTCCAAGTGACCATTTCTAATGCCTCATTAATTGGAAAGAAACCTACCTCCAGACTTTCTGGGCTTGTTGTTGGTAATCCCCCGACTGGCATTCCCAAAAATAATGTATTACAAATGCCGCCACTTACATTTTGAAATACCCCACAAAATTTCGTCACTTCAATATCGATACCGGATTCTTCCTTTGTTTCTCTAATTGCAGCATCCTTCAATGATTCTCCTTCTTCAACCTGCCCCCCAGGCATTTCCCACCCTCTTCTCGGCCCTTTAATTAATAAAATTTCATTCTGGCTATTCAGCACAATTGCTGCAGCTGAAACGATATGCTTAGGTATCATCCACCGTTACCTCCATTTCTTCTTCAAATGCTTTATGTATTCTTATTTCAATACTCAATCCAATAACCACAAACATTTACTATTAATATATTTTTCAAATGATTGCGGATGCGTTGGTACTCGGTACACATAAAAAAGTAAGAATGCTACGAGTGCAATTATTAGCTTTTGATAAAATTGCCTTTTATCTTCCTTTTCGGATTTCAAACAAATTATAATCCCTATGATTGAATAAAAGGCAATCCAATTTAGCCAGTCAATTTCGAACAGCCAACCAGCAAAAAATGAATTGATTGTCCCAAAAAGCAGGTAGCGAACTAAATTTGAAAGTGATTTAGGATGAACCGTTTCCAATTCACCTATTTTAAAACCTTTTACAAAAAGTTGATAAACCGAAAAAAGAAAAATAAGTCCCATAAATATATAGTTCAAAATTACCACTTCCTCATTACCAATTATCTTCCTTATATATTCGGTAATGTTGAGGAAATAACCTTTTATTTAAGAAAAAGCGGCCTTCATTATTGAAGTGCCGCACCAGCTTACTACCTTCCACTATTCCAATTTATATTCAATCCTCTTCGCTTGATATCCTTTTTAAAGATATTTGCACAATTGTTCATTAAACAAAGTCATAGAATAAACATTTTGATTTAATAATTTATCTACTATTTGTCTTATTACACAAGACTCACGAAGATCATTTATATCAAATTTTATTAAATCAGATACCTTTATCCATTTGCTTCCTATAATTTCGTCCTCTTCAATCTTTAATGAACCTCCAATAATTTCACCAATAAAATGAAATAAAATCACTTGATCATTTGAATTACTGATGAAGTTATATACACCAGTTGTGCCTGTAAGTTTCACTTCAAATCCTGTTTCTTCTTTTACTTCTCTGCAGGCTGCATCAAGTATGTCTTCTTTATATTCAATACGACCAGATGGAAAATTCCATTTATTACTTGCAGATGGTTTATTTTCTTTAATAATCAAAACCTCGTCACCTTTAAATATGGATACACTTACAACTAAAACAAATCCATTTTGAGTCATTTTTTCCCCCAGATTTTAAATTTTTTCAAACTGCTCAATTACGTTCTTTACTTACAATACCAAATATCAATTTAAATTCCTTACGGCTCTTCTTTACCTTTTTAAAACCTTCTTTTAAATCCAGGACCATAACCTACTTTGTTTTTGTTAAGCGGGACCCGTTAATTGAATAATCTCGATAATAAACATAAATAATATAAATTATAAACAGATCGGAAAGAAAGGAAGTACCATCATCAGAAAGCTGGCATTAGTCTTCTTACTAATTTCATTGATTCCTCTTACTGGATTTCATAGTGCAAATCAGTTGGTTATTACAAATATTGAAACCACAATCATTAAGGCAGAAAATATTCTACGTTACGATATTAAAATAAAAAATACAGATACTACTCCATTCAAAAGTGAATTTGATTACCCTGGTCAACATTATTACGGTCTTGAAATCGTGATACAACCTAACAAAAAGTTAGCATCTAAAATGGAGCTGGTTGAAGGTAGCGAGTTTATCAAGATGATTCCAATGGGTGCTGGGAGTACTGGAATTATTGACTCCGGAAAAGAAGGTTCATTTCACATTGAATATAAAATTAAAAATGGTACTGACCTAAATGAGATTAAACAACTAGCTTGTGATTCCACATTAATTATATTGGATGGTGTAAACATCGTTAAAGAATTTTCATTAGAAAAAGTAAAAAATGATTTATGATACTACTCTACTCACCATTATAAGAATCCTTTCTGTGGTTATTTCGTCGTTGTTTTAACCTAATCAGAAACGGATTCTTCTTTCATTTATTTCTTGCATTGAATAATAACGAGAAAGCTGATTAGATAGGCATTATTAGCTTATTTTAGAAAATCTGTGAATAATTCAGGAGTTCAAGTTGTTTCCCTTTAATAATTGTGTGATTTGTCTTTTGTGGTGGTTATCGTGGTCTGTAAATTCCTTAATAATATATATAAGAGAATAAGGTGTTCCTGTATGTGGGCAATGCGAAACTCCGTTTGCAGTTAATGGTTTATTCAACTTTTCGATTGGTAATTCGTTAAGTTCTTTCACAAGTAGTTCCCTTGTTTCTTTTGCTTCTTCAAGTAGTTTTTCTTTTGGTATGCCTGATTTTGCGTAATTGGATGCTTTTTTGTTATAGGTATCAAAATCAGGGAACTCCATTCCCTTTTCGTTACGTACTGATGGGATAACTTCAGCTAAAAGGTGATTATCCCAATTTATAATATGGGCTATTATTTCGCTTACAGACCATTTACTTTCGGCTATTGGTTTAGACCATAAATCTTCTTCCATATCTTCTAATGTGCTTAACCAAGATGTATATTGTTTGAAATTGCATATTATGCTATTTTCCTCGCTCAATTTAATTCCCCATGTCTATGTTAATTTAGAGTAGTATAACATAAAAAATCGCACTTTAGCAAACATATGTTCCTAATTTTATTTAAACATACGATTAAGATCAATCACATCAGGTCACTATCCATGCGATATTTATCCTTCAATTCCTCATAGACAAAAGAAAATCGATTGAGTTATCCAATCTTCTTCGCAATAGGCTATCTTCCGGAAGAGATCCATATAAGGGCTGAAAATCATTGTTTCTTGATTTTTAATCTTCGTTTACCCGCCCGCCAGATATTGATACCTTTATTATAAAACAAAAAAAAGGTAGAAGCTCTCAATTAAATGAGAGTTCAACCTTTTTATCTTTTAGAGGAACTTATTCAGTCCCCTTTACATTTTATTTTCGGGATAGGCTTTTTTGTTACATTTCAATTTTATAGGTTCCAGCTCAATTACAATGGTCGTCTTTTTCTTAATAAATGGTACTAAGGCTTAGTCCTAACACCCTTCAATAACTATCAAAGCTATCAATATTGTAATAATACATTTCTTCATGATTTTTGCCTTCTCATTGTTTAATATTTCAATTCTTTTGGATTGGAGTAATCGTTATATGTAAAGTCTACATCTTTAGCCGTAGTGGAAACTGCTTTTTTAATTTCTCCTGTTCAAGACACTACTTAATATGTTGTTTTAGTTTGCGTTTCATATTCAGTGGGAAAAGAAATGGCCCTTTTAATAGGTCAATCCTTCACTAATCCGCCTCTTAACTGGCTCACACCAAATTCTAAATACCCCTTTAAACAGGTTAGCATGAATACCCAGCCTTCTTTATTATCTAAAATTTGCGGGATTAGTTCATTATCATTTTCATTAAATCCATTTTCATTAACTTCAATAATTGTAGTTAAATGATCTAACTCATTCAGCGTAATCGTAACAATATGCCCTTCGCCATTTGCCCCCCACTGGAACACGATTTTTCTATTAACCTCGACCTCCAATACCTCTATATCAAGTTGTGCATTGTATTCATCATATCTTAAAGTAACTGTCTTACCTTGTTCCCATCTTTCCGAACTTGACGAGAACCAAAAGTTCCCTATTTTTGAAGGGTCTACGAATGCTTTAAATACTTCATTCGCTGGTTTTAATATTTTCATTTTGGTAAGGTTGTTCATTTACAAAATCCCCCTTTTTTCAATTTAATTTCGCCTTATTTCTGATAATTTAGTAACCAGCCAATTCCGAACTGATCGACTAGGTTTGCATGAATTGCGCCCCAGAATGTATCCTGCAACTCAGCTGTGATTATTCCTTCTTTGCTTAAAGAATCATACACCCTTCTAATTTCTTCTTCGCTTTCACATTCTAGGCTGATTCGTACGCTATCGCCTTCTTGAATTTTTCCAAAAGTATCTGAAAAGTGAATGATGCTGTTACCGAGATGAAGTTCAGCATGCAAACACTTGCCATCATCACTTTTTTGAATATTAGTTATTTCCCCGCCAAATAGGCCTTGGTAGTGCTCCATTACTTTCAAGCAGTTATCTACAAATATATAAGGACTAGCACTTTTCATCATTTTTCCTCCCGGTGTTTAATAAAACTTCTATCGATTTTATCACAGAAAATTCTTGAATTAAAATACGTATAAATTCTATGTATTAACTTGTCCCTATAACTCCTCCATAAAACGCCTAAAGAAATAGACCGCATTTAAAGTCGATCCATGCTTATTTTAAAAATGTCATTCATTAGCCATAAGAAGTTGCAGCCACATGCCAGTTACTACCCCTATAGGTACTAAGGAAAATAAAAAGAAGATAAATTTAAACAAATGTAAGGGGATTACGGAAAGAATCCAAGCAGTTATATCAGAAGAATCTCCGGTTTTGTTGTGCACATTTTTATCTATATTAAAAGTCATAATCAATCCATAAACCCCAACAAATAAGAGAATAATAGACAGAATTATATTTAAAAAATTCAAATTTACTTCCACCTCAGACCTTCCAATTTACTATGTACTAAGTGCAGGAAATATAATACCAATGATCATTCATTTTTTGAATCTTAATGATATCAGCCTGAACATCAGCGTTTGTTGGTGCCGAACCATTGGGAGAAAAAACATAGCCTGAAAAATTATCTGGAATCCCTCTAATTGTGAAAAAGAGTAATTTGTCATTCATCTTCATTACTTCATTTCCGTCGGACAAGGATGAGTGATTGTATTTTTGGGGTACCGGGTAAAGATCACCTTGCTCATTTGATGTCCGTATTTCCCCCTTCAAAATTTGACGAGCCACTTCTTCTCGTTCATCAAGCTTAAAAGAAAACTCGACTTTCTGAAATACAGGGAAAAAAGGTCGCTCAAAGATTAGAAATAGGAGCACCAAGCTTAAAAGTAAAGGAAGAAGGCTTTTCATATTGGTGATTTTATATTTCTTAAAAAAATGAATAATTGATAATATGAATAATACAATCCCACCGATAAACAAAAGGATCATTATCGGAAAACTATAAACATCGAAACTAAAAAGTTAGTTACGAAATGATTGAGCATTTCATTAATAACGGATAAAACAATGAGTAGAATCAGTGTGTAGATAACCCAATTGTTCTTAGATATTCTTAAAGATTTAATAAAAATTCCTCCCACAACCTAAATCCATGTATAATTATTTGATTGAATAATATAACTGCTTAAAAAGGACTCTATCACACTTAAACATAATATCAATTTTTTACCATAAAATCTATGCTTCCCTTTACAAACTGCCTTTGTTAAAACAAAAGAAAAGGGTTGCAAAAAGCGACCCGATTGGTAGGCTAGAAGTCTTCTGACAATCACGATGTGGAAGTAGTTGTAGAAGTTGTAAAAAGATATGTAGCTAGCCCTAGGATCATCAGTAAAATTAGTAGCGTTTGGATACACACCCCTACTATGCTGCAAACCTTACCTGATACAGCTAATCCTCTGCCTTTTTCATTTGTGTGGTCAAGCTCTCCTATACTTTTTGAAGAAATGACAATCCCAATAATACCAAGGATTACCCCGATATAAGGAAGGATAATTGATAATACTCCTAATGTTAATGCTGCAATCGATTTATTATTTGTCTTCTCCATTACTATGCCCCCTAAAAATAAGTGTTCTTTCTTTACTCAATATTAATCACATTATGTTCTTTGCACCATTCAATTGCTCATACAAAAGTTCAGTTTTCTATTATAAATTCTCTACTAATTTACAAAATTCCTCTCTTATTTCACTAACCTCTAGCTCAACATGATTTCTTTTAATTGCCGCATATACGGAAGTCTCGAATTGGATAAGATTGAAAAGTTAGGAAAAGGGTATCCAATCGAGCCTATTGGAGCCTGGTCCGTCAGAAAGAT
>NZ_BCVI01000102.1 GCF_001591665.1 Neobacillus soli NBRC 102451
GGACAAGTTTTTCAATCGCTTAAAAGCGACTTTATTATCTTATCAAGTTATCAACTGAAAGTCAACAACTTTTTTTATTCATTGTTCATCGCCCCAGTGACGACTTTTCATATATTACAGCATATTAAATGATTGGTCAACACTTTTTTAGATATTTTTTCAAAAGAAAAAGCCGCCATTTTTTTGAGCGGCTAGTTATATTATATTACCCATTGTTGAATAGCAACTAACGCGAATAAACCAGGGATTCCTAGAAAGCCTGAAATAGCCGATGTCGCAAAGTTGATTGGTACATGAATTCCATAACGATTACCAGCTACATTTAAAAAAAATAAAAACAATGCCCCGATTAATAGCTTAATGACTGCTTGGCCAGCAAACCGCGCGGGCCTAAAGCTAGCCCCAGAAAATAAAAGTATAAGAATCAGTACACCAAGAATGGATATCACGATAATTGGCTCCAAAAAAGCTATCCCCCTTCTAAAGTCACTTTGCTTACAACTTATGTACAAGTTAGCAAGAATATGACCATAGAAAAGAAATAGCTTGTTTATCTCATTAAAGAAACTTTCCGTACTTTGGCTTCTCTTAATAGAAAGATATATTTTGCTTCAGCAATTTTCGTTTGGCAAATCACTTCCTCGGAAGGATCAAAGCTTTTTTCCAATAACTGCTTTTCCTGCTGCCAATGAACCTTTAAACGATTCATCTGCAGTAGGAGTCTTTCATCATATTCTTTGCGCAGCCGGCCTTTCCGTTGAAAAAACATGATAGATTCCTCCGAGTTTTCTTAGAACTCTCTTCGACCTTCGATGGCTTTAGATAAGGTAACCTCGTCGGCATATTCAAGGTCACCGCCAACCGGAAGTCCATGAGCTATTCTCGTTGTCTTAATTCCCGAAGGCCTTAACAGCCTTGATATATACATGGCTGTTGCTTCACCTTCGATATTGGGGTTTGTCGCTAAAATGACTTCTTGGACCGTTTCATCCTGCAGACGCTTTAAAAGATCAGGAATATTAATATCCTCAGGTCCTATCCCATCCATTGGAGAAATCGCTCCATGCAGCACATGGTACAACCCATTAAATTCCTTCATTTTTTCCATGGCAATCACATCCTTTGGATCTTGAACGACACAGATAATACTTTTATCCCGTCGTTGGTCTTCACAAATATAACAAGGATCTTGATCTGTAATATGGCCACAGACAGTACAATATGAAAGATTACGTTTCGCATTTACTAGTGCCTTTGCAAAATCAAGCACCGTGTCCTCTTTCATACTTAAGACAAAAAAGGCCAGACGTCCGGCCGTTTTCGGACCGATGCCCGGCAATTTCATAAAGCTGTCAATCAGCTTTGAGATTGGTTCAGGATAATGCATGTTTTTCCTCTCCTAAAAAGGAAGGTTCATTCCTTTTGTAAATTGCCCCATCGTATTGTTTGTTAGTTCTTCTACCTTTTTAAGTGCATCATTAGTTGCAGCTAAAACAAGATCTTGAAGCATTTCAACATCATCCGGATCGACTGCCTCTGGTTTAATGATGACATCGACTACTTCTTTATGACCTGTTACTACTACAGTAACCATCCCGCCGCCTGCAGTACCTTCAATCTTTTGTTCACCTAACTCTTCTTGCGCTTCTGCCATTTTCTTTTGCATTTTTTGCATTTGTTTCATCATATTCTGCATATTACCCATTCCACCACGGTTCATCAACATCTACCTCCATTTTTTTAATCAATGATTTCCACAAATTCAGCGCCAAATAATTTTTTAGCTTCCGTAATATGTGGTTCTTCTTCCTTGCTCGATTCGCTGATTTCTCCTTCTTCACCATGTTGGCTGCTTAAAAAGCTTTCGCGAATTGGCAGCCACTGATCTTCAGGAACACCTAAAAGTATAAAGCTTTTGCCAGTTAATTTATATAATGCGGCGATAACAGCATCAAGAAAATCAGCTCGATTCATTGCCATTTGGCAAATCATCTCATGCTTGAATTTTATAATAAAGGCAGAAGAGGACGCTGCAATCGGCTCTGCATCGTTTAACAGGGCGGCTTGTGATTTTAAAAGACTTGCCCGCAATTCGCCCCAATTAGCTTTGATGACATTCAAATCACTTTTTGTTGCCTGCTTTAGCACTTCATTTATTTTTCCAACCTGAGGCTGAAAAACCTTCTTCGAAGACCTTTGCGCTTGCTTTTGAGGTTGTGGTCCCGCGTCTTGCGACGGTGCGGCCACTCCATTTGCCTTTAAGTGCTGCAACTCCGTCTCCAGCTGGCCGATTCTAGTTAATAATTGTTCCATCTCTGCAGGCTGTGATGGTGCTGTTTGTGTTACCTCCATTTGACAAAGCTTAACAATCGCCACTTCAAGAAAAATCCTTGGATGATTTGTCCAGCGCATTTCCTGCTGTGTTTTATTCAAGAGTTCAATCAGCTGATAAATTTGCTCCATTGGGATTGTTTCAGCTATCATTCGAAATTCATCATCAAGCAAAACTCTTTCGAGCGATTCTTCAAGCGTAGGTGCTGTCTTAAAAAGGAGCATATCACGATAAAAGAAAATCAAATCTTCAATAAAGCGCATCGGGTCTTTTCCATGGTACAAAAGCTCATCCAATGCCGCTAATCCACTTGCCACATCCTTGTCACGGAATGCCTTGGCTAGTTTGTTCAAAAATCCTTGCGACACTGAGCCTGTTACAGTTAAGGCATCCTCAATTGACACACGGTCCTGGCTATAGGATATCGCCTGATCCAATAAACTTAAGGCATCACGCATCCCGCCATCTGCTGCACGGGCAATCAATTGCAGTGCCCGCTCATCACAATCAATCCCTGTTTCCTCGACGATTAATTTCATCCGCTTTACTATTGACCCTGCTGTAATCCGTTTAAAATCAAAACGTTGACACCTTGAGATAATTGTTAGCGGGATCTTATGCGGTTCTGTTGTCGCTAAAATAAAGATGACATGCTTCGGCGGTTCTTCTAACGTTTTTAGCAGGGCATTAAAGGCGCTAATGGATAGCATATGCACTTCATCAATGATATAGACTTTATAATTGACTGATGTAGGCGCAAATCTAACTTTATCGAGGACATCACGCATCTCCTCGACTCGTGAGTTTGAGGCTGCGTCAAATTCTAACACATCTGAAATCGTTCCATTTGTAATTCCTAGACAGGCAGCACATTCATTACACGGTTCCGAAACCGGTGCACGCTCACAATTAATCGCCTTGGCTAATATTTTTGCTGCGCTTGTTTTCCCTGTTCCTCTTGGACCAGAGAAAAGATAAGCATGCGAGATCTTTTGTTGAAGCAGGGCGTTTTGCAATGTCTTGGTTACATGTTCTTGTCCTACTACATCAATAAATGTTTGAGGCCGCCAAACACGATATAAAGCTTGATACGCCATCAGACACCGCCCCCTTCAGATTTATTCATCACATCTATTATAGCGTATCCAATTTGTTTTTTTCAAAGTATATATAAGAGTTCACAAAAAAACTCATCCCGGAGTCGAGATGAGTTAATTTTTATAGGTAATATGTAACTGCCGTGCACCTTCCTTCGACTGTCGCCCATAAGCGTTACTTAAGCAGTTAGCTCGGCCCAGGCAACCCTGCGGCACATGGGAGCGTCCACTTAATGCTGCTTCCTTCCGGACCTGACATGGTTCATGGATTCCCATTGCGCAGGACCCGGGCGTCAACACCACTTACTTAAGGCAGACCCTACAGACGAACAGCCTCAGGAAGGGATTCAGTCTCGCTAGAGCGGATTGCGAGTACAGGGCACCGCTACCTCCCCACCTAGCACGGCAAAGTTGAAAACAAATTTTAATGCGCCATATCTGACACCTTTTTAGTATACAAATATTCTTAAAAAAATGCAATCTTTATTCCTTGTCAATTCCTGTCAAATTATTAACGAGTGCTTCTTTTCTTAACTTTTTCTCAAGTTTCTTTCTGTCTCTAATTTTTCGAAAAAAGTCTGAGAGCATTTGACCGCACTCCGCTTCTAATACCCCGGTTACAATCTCACTTTGGTGGTTAAAGCGTTCGTCCTGGAGAAGATTCATGAATGTTCCCGCGCAGCCCCCCTTTGGGTCACTCGCACCATAAACAACTCTATTGACTCTCGATAAAATAATCGCCCCCGAGCACATAGGACAAGGCTCTAATGTGACATACAAGGTTGCATTTTCAAGGCGCCATGAGCCCCGGCTCTGACAGGCCCGGTTAATCGCCAGCAGTTCAGCATGAGCGAGTGCATTTTGCTCACTTTCTCGTAAATTATGTCCCCGGGAAATGATTTTATCATCAATGACAAGCACGGCTCCGATTGGTACCTCATTTAAGGCTTCTGCTTTTTTTGCTTCCTTTATTGCTTCTTTCATAAAATATTCATCCTGGGTTTCTTCAAGCGTCATGACAACACCGCCTTTTATAGGATAAAAAATAGCTTGATATTCCAAAATAACTAAGAAGGAGAGTTGCGAATGAAGGATATCCGCCCTGCCCTAATCATTATTGATATGATCAATAACTTTGATTTTACCCATGGTTCCATTCTTGCCAAAAAGGCACAACAAATTGCCCGCCCTATTAAAAGTTTAAAAGGACAATTTAATGAACGGAAGTTACCGGTTATTTTTATTAACGACCATTATAATTTATGGCAGGCTGATTTCGATAAAATTATTAAGCTTTGCCGCAACAAATATAGCCAGCCTATTTTTGAACAACTGCTTCCAGAGGAGAATGATTTTTTTTTAATCAAACCGAAGCATTCGGCCTTTTATGGGACAGCTTTAAATACTTTGCTCCATCAGTTAAAGGTAAATACACTTATTCTCACTGGAATCGCCGGTAATATTTGTGTGTTATTTACCGCAAATGATGCCTATATGCGTGAATACCAGCTGTTAATCCCCAGTAATTGCCTCGCTTCCGCTGATGATGAAGATAATCTTTATGCCCTTACGATGATGAAAAACGTCTTAAAGGCCAAAATTGAAGGTAGTACACATGAAATTTATCAACATTATATCATTTAACCACCTTCTCCCACATAGAATAGCTGTAGCGTATGTTTGTGGGGAGGGGATTATGGATGCAAATCCATGTGATAAAGAGCAATGAATCATTAACAACAATTGCTAGGTCTTATCATACAACAGTTCAAGATATCGTTGAAGCAAATGAGTTGCCGAATCCAAATAATCTTGTAATTGGACAATCGCTTGTTATTCCGATTATTGGCCATTTTTATTTCGTACAGCCTGGAGACTCTTTATCTTCCATTGCTAAAAAGGTTGGCGTCCCGTATCAGGAGCTGGCAACCGTCAATCGGATACCTGTGAATCAGCCGCTTCATGTTGGTTTCCGACTTTATATCCCTGAGGCAAAGAAAAGAAATGCTGAGTTTAATGCGTACGTCGAACCGCGCGGCACATCGGTAGCTCCTGTCTTAGAAAACAGTGCCCGTGAGGCCGCACCATACCTAACCTATTTAGCCCCCTTCAGCTTTCAAGCGCGGCGTGATGGGACCTTAAAAGAGCCATTATTAAATAACTTCCCCGCTATTGCCAAAACCAATCGAAATGTCCTAATGATGGTCATTAATAATCAAGAAAATGATCAGTTTAGCGATGAGCTTGGACGCATTTTATTAACTGATATTGCGATTCAGGATAAATTTTTAAATACAATCGTCACAACTGCGAAAAAATACGGATTCCGCGACATTCATTTTGACTTTGAGTTTTTACGCCCCGCAGACCGCGAGGCGTACAACCGCTTTTTACGAAAGGCAAAGCAGCGCTTTAAAAGCGAAGGCTGGCTGATGTCGACCGCTCTAGCACCAAAGACAAGCGCTACACAAAAGGGAAAATGGTATGAGGGCCATGATTATAAGGCACACGGGGAAATCTCTGACTTTGTTGTGATTATGACGTACGAATGGGGCTATAGCGGCGGCCCTGCGATGGCAGTATCACCCATTGACCCGGTCAGGAAGGTACTTGAATATGCAATAACTGAAATGCCGGCTAATAAAATCCTGATGGGGCAAAACCTTTATGGCTATGATTGGACATTGCCCTTTGTACAGGGAACTGTGGCAAAGGCGGTCAGCCCGCAGCAAGCCATTCAGCTGGCAGCTAAACACCATGTCCCGATTCAATACGATGCAAAGGCGCAGGCACCCTTTTTTAAATATAGCGATGCTGGTAAACAGCATGAAGTCTGGTTTGAAGATGCCCGCTCCATCCAGGCGAAGTTTAATTTAATAAAAGAGCTAAATATTAGAGGTATGAGCTATTGGAAGCTTGGTTTAGCCTTCCCGCAAAACTGGCTGTTAATTGTGGATAATTTCAATGTGACAAAAAGACCGTCTTAAACCAGTATGGCATCCCGAGCCGCCATCTACCAATAAAATAAATTTAAAGAACTAGCCTTCATCACCTAATAAAGGCGGTGTGAGCAGAGCTTGGCATAACTAAATTCGAGGGGTAAAATGTATTTTCCACCTAATCTTGATATATTGATTCGCTTTTGCGTCGCTCCGCCCTTTTTCCATAAAATAATTTTTTCCAGATAAACTGCCGTCATTCGGCAGTTTTTTCATATTTTCGACATAGAAATCACATCTTGTAAATATTCCATATCCCTTCCTAGTTGAGATTATGATAAAATAAACTTTGCGTCTTTTAGATTAACTAAAAATCCAGTTTATCTGGTTACACATAGAGTGCAGGCAGTTGGAGAAGGAGGACTTGCAATGGGGGAAACACCCTTTATTACCGTTGAAGGGCCGATTGGTGTTGGAAAAACATCGCTCGCAAAAGCCATTTCAGCGCAATTCGAATTTACGTTATTAAAAGAGATTGTTGATGAAAATCCATTTTTAGGAAAGTTCTATGAAAATATTGAGGAGTGGAGTTTCCAGACGGAAATGTTTTTCCTCTGCAATCGCTTTAAGCAATTAGGCGATATCAATACCCATTACTTAAGCAAAAATCAATCCGTGGTTGCTGATTATCACATTTTAAAAAATTTAATTTTTGCCAGACGATCATTAAGCAAGGATGAGTATCAAAAATACTACAAAATTTATCAAATTCTTACCGAAGATATGCCAAAGCCAAATGTAATTATTTATTTGAATGCAAGCTTGGACACCCTTTTGAAACGAATCAAAATAAGAGGGCGTGAAGTGGAAAAGAATATCAGCCCCTTATATTTAGAGCAGCTGTCGATTGATTATGAAGAAACCATCGCAATTTTTGAAAAAGAGCATCCAGAGATACCCGTTCTCCGCTTTAGCGGTGATGAGTTGGATTTTGTAAATAATGAACAGGATTTAAACTATATTTTTGAGAAGCTATCATTATCGTTTAAAAAAAGCAGCGGGATAAGGTGAAACCTCAATCAATGGAGGGTCTATCGCCATTGATTGTTAGTTGAACCAATCGGGCATATACGGGCAGTTGCTCCCACAGTTATCCTTTTCGGTTCACTTGGGAGCCTTGGAATAGCAGAGCTTACTGCCCGTTAATGCGGGACTAAAACAGTATAGAACAGGGGGATGTTAGTGAGTATCGTTATTGGCGGGATGATTGGTCTTGGAAAAACGAGTGTGGCAGATACATTAAATGCCCATTTTAAACAAAAGGGAATTGAGAGTAAGGTGTTTTATGAAGCGGTCGATGATAACCCGATTCTACCTCTTTATTATGAATTAACACCAGAGGAATTAGATGCACGGAGAATTCCATTCCTATTGCAATTATTTTTCTTAAATAAACGCTTTAAAACAGTTAAAGAATGCGTTAGTTGGCAGGAACCGCTTTACACGATCCAAGATCGCTCGATTTATGAGGACTGGTATTTTGCTTATGTGAATAAATCACTCGGCAGGATATCTGACTTGGAGTTTAAGATCTATGAAGATCTCGTTGAAAATATGATGGAAGAGCTGAATGAACTTCCAAAAAAGGCACCGGATTTAATGGTTTACTTAAAGGGGTCGTTTGATACGGTGATTGACCGGATTATGGCCCGCGGCCGCAGCTTCGAAATTAACCCTGAACTAAAAGAGTACTACTTTGAAGTGTGGAAGGGTTATGATGACTGGGTCATGAATCAGTACGCAGCCAGCGATGTATTAGTGATTGATATGGATACAACAGACGTGGTAAAAAGTAATGATGATGCCCAAAAAATTTGCCTTGCTGTCGAGGAAAAGTTAAATGAAATCCTTCATAATACAAAAACACCTATTGGCTAATAGGTGTTTTTCTTTGGGCAACTTTCTAAGAGAATGACAAAGGGCTTGTTGGAGCCCTTATTCGGAAAAGAACCAGTTAAAGGGTATCCAATCGGGGCTATTGGAGCCCGTTTAGGCGAAAAGGTCGGTCAAGGGGTTTCCAATCAGCCCTATTGGAACAAGTTTAGGCGAAAAAGTCGGTCAAAAGGTTTCCAATCAGCCTTATTGGAACAAGTTAAGGCTAAAAAGTCGGTCAAAAGGTCTCCAATCGGGGCTATTGGAACCTGTTAAGGACAAAAGGTCGGTCAAGGGGTTTCCAATCAGCCCTATTGGAGCCCGTTTAGGCAAGAAAGTCGGTCAAAAAGGTTTCCAATCGGGGCTATTGGAACCCGTTTAGGCGAAAAGGGTCGGTCAAGGGGTTTCCAATCGTGGTATTGAAACCTGTTTAGGGAAATGAATCGGTCAAGGGGTATCCAATAGATGAGCTTCACCCCTTTTCCATAAAAAAAAGTCCGTTACAAGTAAATGTAACGAACTTCTATCTCCAGTTTTTATGCGCGATTGTTTAAGAATTA
>NZ_BCVI01000103.1 GCF_001591665.1 Neobacillus soli NBRC 102451
TTATTCCGTTAAATACTGATAAATTAAATAGGGTCCCTTTTGCATTGTGATGTTAAGAAACGAGTGGATAAATGGATAATCTTGATTGGGCATCATCTTTGTTAATTCACTCCACCACTCCGTTTCATAGCGGGCAATCATACTTAAGTTATAAAGTAATAAATAATGTATTAATAGTTCAGGAAAATTAAAAAGGTTGCCTTTATTGAGTGGTAAGGCAAAGCTGTTATTTTCTAAATTATATTTAAGTGGTGCAGTTCCAGGAAGAGAATTCTCATTCAACGTAAAGGATAGACCTTCACCTGGGAATTCAATTTCCATATCAAACTTAGACGCCAAAAACTCCTTAAAACGGTTTTCAGTCATGTGATAATGATCTAATATACTTTCAGGTACGACAAGCTGATTCTTAAAGGATTGTAAGTGTACAAACGTCCTTTTTCCCTCAAGTAAAAAGAATAAATCATCCAGTTCTGGTATAAGCTGTAGTAATTCTTCCATGATGACCTTTTCTCCCTCTAATTGTTTCATGTGAAACAGTTTTTCAGACATGAATGGGAAAAGTCCATTTTTTTGAAGTTTCACCTCATCATGAAGGAAAAGATAATTTTGTTTTTTCCTTTTTCGGGTTGATACACCATGGGCCAACACGGACGTTGTTTCGGGATAAGCCGGATCAATGGTTAAAATACAAGCCTTGATTAAGTGAACAAAACCATAAAAAAGTAAAATTGGCTTTAAAATTAATGGGGATGCCTCTGCCTGCTCATAATAAGTTTGACCATGTTCAAGATAATAAAGAAAGGCATAGCTTTTTTCAAAACTTTTTTGTTCAGGATTCTCAATATTGTATTTTTGATAGCTATTTTTTAAATAGCGCTGGCAGTATTCTGCCGAAAAAAAACAAGCGAAGCTTTTCCAACCTTTATACTGAATAGTCAAGATAATATCACCTTTTTCAGAAGAATCAGACCAATTGTTATTCCTTGACAGTATTTTGTCCAATTGATAATCTACAAACAATATATTTTTTTCCTGGAGGCTGCTAAAATGTGGGAAAGTAAATTTTCAAAAGAGGGTTTAACGTTTGATGATGTGTTATTAATTCCTGGAAAGTCAGAGGTGCTGCCGAGGGATGTTAGCTTACAAGTGGAATTATCCCCAACTGTTAAGTTGAATATCCCCATCCTAAGTGCAGGGATGGACACCGTGACTGAATCTGAGATGGCAATTGCAATGGCGCGCCAAGGCGGTATCGGTATTATCCATAAGAACATGACCATCGAACAGCAGGCGGAGCAGGTTGAAAAGGTAAAAAGGTCTGAAAGCGGGGTTATTACTGATCCATTCTTTCTAACCCCCGACCATCAAGTGTTTGATGCTGAGCATTTAATGGGGAAATATCGGATTTCCGGGGTACCTATTGTTAATAATTTCGATGAGCAAAAGCTAGTAGGTATCATTACAAATCGGGATCTTCGCTTTATCCAGGATCAAGATTATTCCTTTAAAATTTCTGATGTGATGACAAAAGAAGAGCTTGTCACTGCCCCAGTTGGAACGACGTTGAAAGAGGCCGAGAAGATTTTGCAGCGCTACAAAATTGAAAAACTCCCACTAGTAGATGATCAAGGTGTTTTGAAAGGTTTAATCACGATTAAGGATATTGAAAAAGTAATTGAATTTCCAAACTCAGCGAAGGACAGCCAGGGAAGATTGTTAGCCGGTGGTGCTGTCGGTGTAACTAGTGACACGATGAAACGAATCGATGCGCTTGTCAAAGCCAATGTGGATGTGATTGTTGTCGATACTGCCCACGGGCATTCAAAGGGAGTCCTTGATACCGTAAAGGAAATTAGAAGGGCATATCCTGAACTGACCATTATCGCAGGGAATGTGGCAACGGCTGAGGCCACAAGGGACTTAATCGAAGCGGGTGCAGATGTTGTAAAGGTAGGAATTGGACCAGGGTCGATTTGTACAACAAGGGTTGTCGCGGGTGTTGGTGTTCCGCAAATAACGGCAGTCTACGATTGTGCAGGAGAAGCAATGAAGCATGGTAAGACGATTATTGCAGACGGTGGGATTAAATACTCCGGAGACATCGTAAAAGCACTTGCTGCCGGGGGACATGCAGTAATGCTCGGAAGTTTATTAGCAGGTGTATCAGAGAGTCCCGGTGAGACAGAGATTTTCCAAGGCCGCCGCTTTAAAGTATATCGTGGTATGGGCTCAGTGGCAGCGATGGAAAAGGGTTCAAAAGACCGTTATTTCCAAGAGGATAATAAAAAGTTTGTCCCTGAAGGCATCGAAGGCCGGATTCCATATAAAGGACCATTAGCAGAAACGACTTATCAACTAATTGGCGGCCTTCGCGCAGGAATGGGCTATTGCGGAACAAAGGATCTCCATGATTTGAGAACAAAGGCACAATTTATTAAGATGACCGGTGCGGGCCTAAAGGAGAGCCACCCGCATGATGTGCAAATTACCAAAGAAGCACCAAATTATTCACATTAATAACTTTGAAGAAGAGAAGCTAGTTCTTCTCTTTTTTTGTGGAGAAGGGGCGGAGCGCCGCAAAAACGAATCGGAATTATACATTTTCCCCTTCGAATATAATTATGCCCAGCCCTGCTCACACCGCCTTTATTATGTTGATTTACAACTCATAATTAATTTATTTCCATGCATGGGTTGGCCGTTAAAACTCATGGTAGTTTTTTGCATCAAAAGTCCTAAATAAATCATGCGGACTTTCAAAAATGGCAAGAAGATGGTTCGATGCTCCGTCTATGATTTACTAGGGACTTATGTTAAAATAACCAAAGTGTAATAATTCGTTGGAGGGCGTTAAAGTGAACAAACATTTTTATCGGAAATGTGCTGCCAGTGCGCTGGCACTCATCATGTTTTTTGGCCTTTTTGCCGGGGTAGATCAAGCGAAGGCAGAAGCGGCGTTAAATGTGAATGCAGATGGAGCAATAATGGTTGATGGAGAAACAGGTAAGGTTTTATACGAGAAGAATGCTGACAGTCCACTGGGAGTTGCCAGTATGACGAAAATGATGACTGAATATCTTTTACTCGACGCTGTAAAACATGGAAAAGTGAAATGGGATCAAGAATATACCGTCAGTGATCTTGTTTATAAAATTTCACAGCCAACTGGTTTATCAAATGTCCCTTTACGCCTTGGTGAAAAATATAATGTTCGGGAATTATATGAAGCAATGGCTATTTATTCAGCTAATGGGACAACCATTGCTCTAGCTGAAGTGATTGCTGGTTCGGAAACGAATTTTGTTAAAATGATGAATCAAAAGGCAAAAAAGTTAGGATTAAAGAATAGTAAATTTGTTAACTCGACTGGTTTAAATAATCAAGATTATCATGGGGAGCAGCCACAGGGAACGGGGGCTGAGGAAGAGAACGTGATGTCACCCCGTGATGTGGCAACGTTAGCCTTTCATATCATTAATGACTTTCCAGATGTTCTTAAAACTGCCAGCACTCCGATGAAGGTATTTCGTGAGGGTACGACAGATAGAATAGTAATGAAAAACTGGAACTGGATGCTGCCATCATTGGTTTATGGATACCAAGGTATGGACGGGCTCAAAACGGGTACAACTGATTTTGCTGGCTACTGTTTTACAGGTACAGCGAGCCGTGATGGAAAACGATATATTACTGTTGTCCAAAATGCAAAGGATATTAGCGGTAAAAATGATGGCTATAAAGCCCGCTTTGGTGAAACCAAAAAAATGCTCGACTATGCGTTCAGCAATTATACGAAGGAAGAACTAGTTCC
This sequence comes from Neobacillus soli NBRC 102451, assembly GCF_001591665.1. Classification (GTDB taxonomy): domain Bacteria; phylum Bacillota; class Bacilli; order Bacillales; family Cytobacillaceae; genus Neobacillus; species Neobacillus soli. The sequence goes on from NZ_BCVI01000103.1 coordinate 3,815, forward strand.
TAAGCATTATCAAGTAAAGGGTCATAAAACACTCCCAGTCATTAAGGGGAAAGATGACCAGGTAAAAATTTATACAAAGTCAGCTATTAACATGATCATTCAGAATGGCGAAAAGAAAAATTATCAACCGGTACTTGTACTGGATAAAAAGAAAATCAATAAAGACGGTGAATTAACTGCACCAATTAAAAAGGGTGAAACAGTCGGCTATTTAACGATTAAACCGAAAAATGGCGAAAAGGTGAGTTTCTTAACAGCAGAGGGTCAGCAAAAGGTACAAGTTAATGTGGTTGCTGCTCAGGATGTGGAAAGAGCAAACTGGTTTGTTTTAATGATGCGTGGGATTGGCCATTTCTTCGGAGATGTCTGGCATGGGATTTCTACCACGGTTAAAGGTTGGTTCTAATTAAGATGAAATAGTATAGGTTTTGAAGAGGAAGGATTCTTGTCTTGACAGGAGTCCTTTTTTGTTGCTTTAATGATTTTATGGGAAAAAAATAATTCCAGTAGAATTAATGGGTATTTCCTAAGTATGGCATTAATTTTCTTAATATTAAAATAGTTAAAAGGGGGATAATAACAAATGATAACAGGTACGGATCTTGTAAAGCGCGGTATGGCTGAAATGCAAAAGGGCGGCGTCATCATGGATGTTGTGAATGCAGAGCAAGCAAAGATTGCTGAAGAAGCAGGGGCAGTCGCAGTAATGGCTTTAGAGCGTGTTCCTTCAGATATCCGTGCAGCTGGCGGTGTAGCAAGAATGGCAGATCCTAGAATCGTTGAAGCGGTTATGGGTGCTGTGACAATCCCTGTTATGGCTAAAGGAAGAATCGGTCATATTGTGGAGGCACGTATCCTTGAAGCAATGGGTGTCGACTATATCGATGAGAGTGAAGTTTTAACACCTGCGGATGAAGAATACCATTTAAATAAAAGAGAATATACTGTGCCGTTTGTGTGCGGCTGCCGCGACCTTGGTGAGGCCGCCCGCAGGATTGGTGAGGGGGCTTCTATGCTTCGTACGAAAGGGGAACCAGGTACAGGCAACATCGTTGAAGCAGTCCGCCATATCCGTAAGGTGAACGCACAGGTACGTAAAGTAGTTGCCATGAACGAAGATGAGCTAATGACAGAAGCAAAACTTTTGGGTGCGCCTTATGAAATTCTTTTAGAAATTAAGCGTCTTGGTAAGCTTCCAGTTGTAAACTTTGCTGCTGGCGGTGTGGCAACACCTGCCGATGCCGCATTGATGATGCAATTAGGAGCTGACGGTGTATTTGTAGGCTCTGGTATTTTTAAATCAGAAAACCCAGCGAAGTTTGCTAGGGCGATTGTTGAGGCAACTACACATTTCCAAGATTATAAATTGATTGCGGAGCTTTCTAAGGATCTTGGAACACCAATGAAGGGAATTGAAATTTCATCATTAGCACCTGAAGCACGCATGCAGGATAGAGGCTGGTAAGATGATTAGAATTGGGGTTCTTGCTTTACAAGGGGCAGTCCGTGAACACATAAGCTCGTTAGAAGCATGCGGTGTAGAAGCGGTTGCTATTAAAAGAAAAGAAGAACTAAACGAAGTGGACGGGCTTATTCTTCCTGGCGGAGAAAGCACGGCAATGCGGCGTTTAATTGATAAGTATGATTTTATGGATGCCCTTAAAGATTTTGCGCGCGTTGGGAAACCGATGTTTGGGACCTGTGCGGGACTTATCCTGTTAGCTAAAGAACTTGAAGGCTATCGTGAGCCGCATATCGGTGTAATGGACATTAAGGTCGAACGGAACTCCTTTGGGCGTCAGGTAGATAGCTTTGAGGCTGACCTCGCGATTAAAGATGTCGCTGACAGTTTCCCAGCGGTGTTTATCCGAGCTCCGCACATCGTTGAGGCGGGAGAGAATGTTGAAATTCTATCCAAGCATAATGACCGCATCGTCGCCGCACGCGAAGGGCAATTTCTTGGCTGCTCCTTTCATCCCGAGCTGACAGACAATCATGGCCTTACGGCGTACTTTGTAGAGATGGTGAAAGAAGCAAAAGCAACAAATCTCGTATAGGATGGTTGCATTTTGCTTATAATTATAGTAAATTATTAAGCAAATCAATAATGAAAAAAGCAATGAGAGGAACTAGTAACAGGAAGTTCATTCGACAAGAGAGCCGGTGGTTGGTGTGAACCGGTGGATGAAGCTTGTGAATCCCTCCTCGAGCAAAGTACGGAACGCCCCCTTAGTTTGGAGGTCAGTAAGTACTTTCGGTAGAAACCGTTAAATTTTTTCGAGGTGGACAGTTTTTTCTGTCAACCAGGGTGGTATCGCGAGTAACTCTCGTCCCTGTTTTAGGGGCGGGAGTTTTTTGTCTTTAAAGCGGAAGCTTCCGTTTAGCGAAGTCCACTAGCCGCTGGGAGCTGGAGCTGGATAGTAATCAAAGTTCAATGCAAAATAAAGTTTTTTAAAAGGAGTGCGGGAAAATGTTAGATATTAAAGTGTTACGAGCTAATTTTGAAGAAGTTAAAGAAAAGCTTCAAAATCGTGGGGAGGATTTATCCGCTTTGGATCAATTTGAAGACCTGGATCAGAGAAGACGTGAGTTAATTGTTAAATCAGAACAGTTAAAGAGCAGACGAAATGAGGTTTCCCAGCAAGTTGCATCTTTAAAGCGGGAGAAGCAGAATGCCGATCATTTAATCAATGAAATGCGCGAGGTTGGGGACGACATCAAAACACTTGATGACGAGCTGCGCGAAGTGGAAGAGACATTAGAGCTTTTGCTGTTAAGCATTCCAAACATCCCGCATGAAAGTGTCCCGGTTGGGGAAACTGAGGATGACAATGTGGAAATTAGACAATGGGGCAAGCTGCGTGAATTTGAATTTGAAGCACAGCCGCATTGGGATGTTGCCGATTATTTAGGTATTCTCGATTTTGAACGGGCCGGAAAGGTTACCGGAAGCCGTTTTGTATTTTATAAAGGACTAGGAGCTCGTTTGGAGCGCGCATTAATGAGTTTCATGCTCGACCTTCATGTTGAAGAGCATGGCTATACGGAAATATTGCCGCCATACTTAGTGAACCGTGCCAGCATGACGGGTACGGGACAGCTGCCAAAGTTTGAAGAGGATGCGTTTTTAATTGAAAGTGAGGATTACTTCCTCATTCCTACCGCTGAGGTGCCAGTCACCAACTATTACCGTGATGAAATTCTAAGTGGTGAGGAGCTGCCGATTCGCTTTGCCGCTTATAGCTCATGTTTCCGTTCTGAAGCGGGTTCTGCGGGTCGTGATACACGGGGCTTGATTCGTCAGCACCAATTCAATAAAGTTGAGCTCGTTAAGTTTGTTAAGCCTGAGGATTCCTATATGGAGCTTGAAAGGCTGACAAATGACGCGGAACGTGTCTTGCAATTGCTGGAACTGCCATACCGTGTCTTGAGCATGTGTACGGGTGACCTTGGCTTTACGGCTGCGAAAAAGTATGATATTGAAGTTTGGATTCCAAGCTATGGAACGTACCGCGAGATTTCTTCTTGTAGTAATTTTGAGGCATTCCAAGCGAGACGTGCCAATATCCGCTTCCGTCGTGAACCAAAAGCAAAACCGGAGCATGTTCATACACTGAATGGTTCTGGCCTTGCGATTGGCAGAACCATCGCAGCTTTATTAGAAAACTACCAGCAGGCGGATGGCAGTGTCGTTATTCCAACTGTCTTACGACCATATATGGGCAACCGTGAGGTCATCGCACCAATGTAAGGAATCAATAATACTTCCGGCGGATTGTATCCGTCCGGAATTTTTTTTATTAGTGTTGACTTAGATTTAAATACATGGTAATATATCTTTTGTTGATAC
>NZ_BCVI01000104.1 GCF_001591665.1 Neobacillus soli NBRC 102451
CCGGGGTTCCCGAGGCAAAACTGTCCGCATGACCGCTTCATAAGGACAAAACCCGGAGTTCTCGAGGCAAAACTGTCCACATGACCGCTCCACTTCATGAGGACAAAACCCGGGGTCCCCGAGGCAAAACTGTCCGCATGACTGCTTCACTTCATGAGGGCAAAAGCCAAGGTTTCTAAGCCAAAACTGTCCGCATGCAACAGTATCCTAATACCTATAAAAACACCAAATACAGATTTTTCTCACATGGACACCTCTGTTTGCATAGCCTATGAGAGAAACTTTACTATTCGAAAGGCCATTATGCTGGTCTTAATGGAGTGACGGCAGTGGATATAAAAGTAATGGATATTGTCGGTAGACGTTCGTACAACTGTGATATTCTATTTCGCGTTATTGATATAAGAAAAATAAACGACCAGACGTTTGCAGTCCTGTATGGGGAGGATTTTCGCCTCGTAGCAGATGCACCATACAAGGATTTGGTTGTAATCAACCAAAGTCAAAGAGTCAAGCTCTCAGAGGAGTACCGGACACTTGAGGAACAGTCCTTAAGGCTGTTCACGCAGGATGTTGAGTTAATCAAGCAGCGGTCTGAGTATGAAGCAACCGGCGGCTATGTCAAACCAAGTAATTACTTTCAAATGCCTGGAAGGGTTCTCCACTTGGATGGTGATTCAACCTATTTAAAAAAATGCCTGGGTTTATATGAAAAAATTGGTGTCCCAGTTTTAGGCATCCACTGTAATGAAAAGGAGATGCCAGATAAAATTGGTGAATTGGTTGACTTTTATCGCCCCGATATTCTCGTCATAACCGGTCATGATGCCTATTCAAAGGCGAAGGGAAAGATAACTGATATTAATGCCTACCGCCATTCCAAGCATTTCGTCCAAACGGTCAAGGAAGCGAGGAAGAAGATTCCCCATCTTGATCAGCTGGTAATTTTTGCCGGTGCATGTCAATCACACTTTGAATCACTGATCCATGCAGGTGCAAACTTCGCCAGTTCGCCTTCGAGGATCAACATCCATGCCCTCGATCCGGTTTATATTGTTGCCAAAATAAGCTTTACACCGTTTATGGAAAGAATTAATGTTTGGGACGTTTTACGAAATACCTTGACAGGGGAAAAGGGTCTGGGAGGAATTGATACAAGAGGTGTATTACGAACCGGAATGCCCTACCGGCCAGTCCAGGCGGAAGAAGAATAAGCCTTTAATTTCAAAAAAGATAGGAAAAGGTTTGTTCTTAAAGAATTGTCCAGCTCCAGGCGCCATCAGCTCAAGCTCACAAGCCAATCGGTCCAAAAGGTTAAAGAGCAACCTTCCGGCCGGCTCGACTTGTGCTTGTCGCCGATAAGCAGGCGCCTTGCGCTTTTATTTTGGGCTTATTTTTTATTTTTGTGGGGATACATATTCCTCTGCGAATAAGGTAACGATAGGAATGTTGAAATTTAGTAGAAAAAGTAGAATAAAAAATATTGACAATCTTTTTGTTGGACTGATATAATTTATGTTTTTATTTGACAGGACTATGTCAGTGTGTTATACTTTACATAGTGAGGTGGACCGAATGCCAAAAACCTTAGCCGATATTAAAAAGGCTCTTGACACAAATTTAGGGAAAAGATTATTGCTTAAAGCAAACGGAGGACGCAGAAAGACAATCGAACGCTCCGGAGTTTTAGCTGAAACTTACCCATCTGTTTTTGTTATTGAATTAGATCAAGAAGAAAATTCATTCGAGCGTGTTTCTTACAGCTATGCGGATGTCTTAACGGAAACAGTTCAAATTACCTTCTACGATGATGCATCAGGACATTTAGCCTTAAGTTAGTATATAAGCAATCAGCAGCAGTAAACATCCGTTTACTGCTTTTTGCTGTTTTTAGGGGATTTTTTGGAAATAATGAAACCCTCCGTTTGTCCCATACTAATAATGCTGTGGTATGAAAGGGGTTGTTTGAATGGGCCGAAGAAGAGGAATCATGTCCACTCACTTTAAAGAAGAGCTTGCAAAAGAGCTTGGCTTTTATGATGTTGTTCAAAAAGAAGGCTGGGGCGGGATCCGGGCAAAGGATGCAGGGAATATGGTGAAGCGTGCCATTGAACTTGCGGAAGAACAGCTGGCCAATCAGGGACCCAAATGATAATTTCTGATAAGGCACTTCCGCTTTAAATTTAAACCAATCACATATTACAGCGAGGCCAGAGGAAAAGACACCCTCTGGCCTTTAATTTAAATTTCTATTCGGTTTTCTCCACCTTATGCCTTTTTTCCGTTGAAAACTAATGATAAAATATTAATTTTGAGAGAATTTATCATATCTCACGTCTTACATTTATCGTTTTGTGGTAAAATAGGACAAAATATGGAACGGAAATTAGAAAGGCGCAAGCGCTGGACAATTCTCAAAGTAGGTGGACGTAGTGAAGCTTTTAGTCAAAGCACCAGCCAAAATAAATTTAGCATTAGATGTTTTGCACAAACGCCCTGACGGATATCATGAGGTTGAAATGATTATGACGACCATTGATTTAGCCGATCGGGTTGAACTGACTTTATTAAATCAAGATAAAATACATATTCATTCCCATAATCGATACGTTCCTGATGACCAGCGCAACTTAGCCTATCAAGCGGCCCAGCTTTTAAAGGATCGTTTTCAAGTCAAAAAGGGTGTATTGATATCGATTGAAAAAACAATTCCCGTTGCCGCTGGCCTTGCCGGGGGAAGCAGTGATGCAGCTGCCACACTAAGAGGTTTAAATAAGCTGTGGAATCTTGGATTAACCATTGATCAATTAGCTGATCTTGGATCTGAAATTGGATCGGATGTTTCGTTTTGTGTTTACGGAGGAACAGCGTTAGCAAAGGGAAGAGGGGAGATTATCACCGAACTGCCTGCACCGCCGACGTGCTGGGTGATTCTTGCGAAGCCCTTCATTGGGGTATCAACGGCTGAAGTTTACCGCAGACTTGATGTTGACGGTACGAATCATCCTGATATAAGCGGGATGATTGAAGCGATTAGCCAGCATGATTATCAAAAGGTGTGCACAAAGGTTGGGAATGTTTTAGAAGAAGTTACATTAAACCTTCATCCTGAAGTGGCCCAAATAAAGGATCAAATGAGGCGCTTTGGAGCCGATGCTGTTTTGATGAGCGGGAGCGGACCAACCGTCTTTGGCATTGTTCAGCATGACTCAAGAATGCACCGAATCTATAATGGACTAAGAGGATTCTGCGATCAGGTATTTGCTGTCCGCCTGTTAGGAGAGCGGCACTCACTTGATTAAAGGCGCATGAAAATGGTACTCTTGAACTAGAATATTCGTGTTTTTGGGGGCTTGTTATGAAATTTCGCCGGAGTGAACGTTTGATAGATATGACGAATTATTTACTGGATCACCCACGCCAGTTAGTCTCGCTCACTTTCTTTGCTGAGCGCTATTCGTCCGCTAAGTCATCAATCAGTGAAGACTTAGCTATTGTTAAAGAGACTTTTGAACAAAGAGGAATTGGAACATTGCAAACAGTGCCAGGGGCTGCCGGTGGTGTTAAATTTTTTGTAAAAGTAAGCAGGGAAAAGGCAGAACCGTTTGTCAATGAGTTGTGTGAGTTAATTGCCAATCCAGACAGGCTTTTACCTGGAGGATATTTATATTTAACGGATATTTTGGGGAACCCGCAGGTTGTGCAAAAGGCAGGAAGGATCATTGCCTCGGCCTACCGCGACACTAAAATTGATGTGGTAATGACCGTTGCCACGAAAGGAATACCCTTGGCCTATGCGGTTGCAAGTCAGTTAAATGTCCCTGTTGTGATTGTCCGAAGGGACAACAAAGTAACGGAGGGTCCAACCGTGAGCATTAATTATGTTTCTGGTTCGGCAAAAAGAATCCAAACAATGGTTCTTTCAAAACGAAGCATGAAACAGGATTCGCGCGTCCTGATTGTCGATGACTTTATGAAGGCTGGCGGAACCGTTATGGGTATGATCAGTATGCTGGAGGAATTTAATTCGCGTGTTGCTGGTATTGCTGTTTTAGTAGAGGATGAAAAAATTCAGGAACGGTTAGTTGATGAATATTTATCACTCGTTCAGTTGTCTGATGTGGATGTGAAAGAAAAAAAAATTAATGTACTAGCAGGAAATTATTTTAACATTTGGGGGAGTTAAGATGAAAACAGTTCAAACGAATCAAGCACCGGCCGCCATTGGACCATACTCACAAGGAATCATCGTCAATAATTTGTTCTATAGCTCTGGACAAATTCCTTTAACAGCAGAAGGAATAATGTTGACTGGCGATGTAAAGGAGCAAACCCACCAGGTTTTTCAAAATTTGAAGGCAGTCCTAGCTGAAGCCGGGGCGTCGTTGGAAACAGTCGTAAAGGCAACTGTCTTTATTAAAGATATGAATGAGTTCGCAGCAGTAAATGAAGTGTATGGCGAATATTTCTCTACCCATAAACCAGCCCGCTCTTGCGTAGAGGTTGCCCGTTTACCAAAGGATGCTTTAGTTGAAATAGAGGTAGTCGCCCTCGTTAAATAACCGTTTTTGTCAATTTGCGGCCATATTTTACAATTGTTCACTATTTTGCCCTAATTTTTCTAAAATATTTTGAATATAAAGAAGGATTTAAGAAATAATTGTTGAATTTATTTAACAAGCTTTTTATCTTTAGAAAAAGGGTGTGAGCACATGGAAGTAACTGATGTAAGACTTCGCCGCGTTAATACGGATGGTCGAATGAGAGCAATCGCCTCAATCACTTTGGACAATGAATTTGTTGTTCATGACATTCGTGTTATTGATGGTAATAACGGTTTATTTGTTGCAATGCCAAGTAAACGTACTCCTGATGGGGAATTTCGTGATATTGCCCATCCAATCAATTCAGGAACACGCGGTAAAATCCAAGAGGCTGTTTTGGCTGAGTACCACCGTTTAGGTGAAATGGAAGTAGAATTTGAAGAAGCCGGAGCTTCATAAGGATCTTAACAACTAGGGCCTCTCTTCTGAGTAAGGCTCTTTTTATTGGATAAAAGGCACTTCCCCCCGAAGAACTTCTCTTCTAGAACTCTCTCTAAATAAACTTACAATTACAAAATTAGACACATTTCTCTCCCTCCTTGAAAAGAGCGCTCATTTGCGTTAATATTTTTAGTGGATAAAAAGGTATATTGGAGGACTGTTCATGCATAATCGTTATGCTGTGATTTTGGCCGCTGGGCAAGGGACACGGATGAAATCTAAGCTTTATAAAGTATTACACCCCGTATGCGGCAAACCAATGGTCCAGCATGTAGTTGACCAAGTAAGGAAGCTTAATATACAGGAAGTAGTCACAATTATTGGCCATGGTGCAGAATTGGTGCAGGCACAATTAGGTGATGGGAGCCTCTATGCTCTTCAGGAACAACAGCTTGGTACTGCCCATGCGGTTAGGCAGGCTGGAAGCATGCTCGAAGAAAAAGAAGGCGTAACCATCGTTGTGTGCGGTGATACCCCGTTAATTAAAGCTGAGACGATGGAATCCCTTTTTAAGCATCATGAGGAATTTGCAGCAAAAGCTACAATCCTCACTGCAAGAATCGCTGACCCGACTGGATACGGCCGCATCATTCGTAACGAAGGCGGTTTGGTTGAAAAAATCGTTGAGCATAAAGATGCCTCTGAAGCAGAACGAGAGATAAATGAAATCAATACAGGAACCTATTGCTTCGACAATCGCGCTTTATTTGAGGCACTAAGAAATGTTTCCAATGACAATGTTCAAGGTGAATACTATTTACCAGATGTCATTGAAATTCTTAAAAAACAAGGTGAGATTGTTACAGCCTTCCAAACAACTGAATTTACAGAAACATTGGGTGTAAATGACCGCGTCGCATTAGCAGAAGCGGAACGACTTATGCGGATTCGCACGAATGAACTCCATATGCGTAACGGAGTAACTATCGTTGACCCTCAAAACACATACATCGATACAGAGGTCGAAATTGGACAAGACACTGTTATCTACCCGGGAACGATTATAAAAGGCAAGACAACGATTGGTGAGGAATGTCAAATTGGTCCAAACACAGAAATCGAAGAGTGTGAAATTGGCAATAAAACCGTTGTTCGTCAATCGGCTGCCTATAAAAGTTCGATCGGTGCCCATGTCAACATTGGTCCATTTGCCCATATTCGACCAGAATCAAAGATTAGCAATGAAGTGAAAATCGGTAATTTTGTCGAAATTAAAAAGGCTGTTTTCGGAACTGGCAGCAAAGCAAGTCACCTCAGCTATATTGGTGATGCCGAAGTTGGCAGCGATGTAAACATTGGCTGTGGATCAATTACAGTGAATTATGATGGTAAAAATAAATTTTTAACAAAAATTGAGGATGGAGTCTTTATCGGCTGTAACTCAAATTTAGTTGCCCCTGTCACAATTGGCAAGGGAGCATACGTAGCTGCCGGTTCAACGATTACTAAAGACGTGCCTGGCGATGCCTTATCGATTGCCCGTGCAAAGCAAGTGAATAAGGAAAATTACGTTCAAAAGTTTAATTTAAAGAAATAAGCGAAGATTTTAGGAGGGCCATCATGTCGAATCAATATTTAGATCCAAACTTAAAGGTATTTAGTTTAAACTCTAATATTCCCCTGGCACAAGAAATTGCAAAATTTATTGGAGTGGAATTAGGAAAGTGCTCGGTATCAAGGTTTAGTGATGGAGAAATTCAAATCAATATTGAGGAGAGTATCCGCGGCTGTGATGTGTATGTCATTCAATCGACCAGTTTACCAGTCAATGATAATATCATGGAACTGTTAATCATGATTGATGCCTTAAAAAGAGCGTCTGCGAAGACCATTAACATTGTAATGCCTTATTACGGCTATGCGCGTCAGGACCGGAAAGCACGTGCTCGTGAGCCGATTACAGCGAAGTTAGTAGCAAACCTGCTTGAAACAGCCGGGGCTACCCGCGTCATCTGTCTTGATTTGCACGCACCACAAATTCAAGGCTTCTTTGATATCCCAATCGACCACCTTATGGGTGTTCCGATTTTATCAGAGTACTTTAAAAACAAGGAATTGAATGGAGACATTGTCATTGTTTCTCCGGACCATGGCGGGGTAACAAGAGCTAGAAAAATGGCTGAGCGCCTCAAAGCACCGATTGCAATTATTGATAAACGCCGCCCGAGACCGAATGTGGCTGAAGTAATGAATATTGTTGGTAACATTGAAGGTAAGGTTGCCATTTTAATTGACGATATCATTGATACAGCTGGTACAATTACCCTTGCTGCCAATGCATTAGTAGAGAACGGTGCCTCTGAAGTATATGCTTGCTGTACGCACCCAGTCTTGTCAGGTCCGGCGATTGAAAGAATACAAAACTCAAAAATAAAAGAATTAGTTGTCACTAATTCGATTGCTCTTTCAGAAGAGAAGAAGAGTGATAAAATTATTAACCTATCGGTTGCCCCATTAATTGGCGAAGCAATTATACGTGTCCACGAAGAGCAATCGGTAAGTACTTTATTCGATTAAGTAGAAAAGCGGAAACACCCGTTTAGCGGCGTATGGACTGGAGCGCTTTGACTGAGATAAAGGAAACACGG
>NZ_BCVI01000105.1 GCF_001591665.1 Neobacillus soli NBRC 102451
GTGGAAGCCCCTTTTCCACCTTTTCAGGCTTTTGAACCTACTCGTTCAACCCTAATCGATCAAAAATGGTATCTACATGTTGCAAGTGATAACGATAATCAAAACAATCCGCAATTTCCTCGCTAGAAAGCAATGAGGTAATTTTTCCATCCGCTTCAATCAAGCCGCGGAACTGGACTTGCTGCTCCCACGCCTCCATCGCTTTCGGCTGCACCGTGTCGTAAGCTTCCTCGCGCGACAATCCCTTATCAATCAACGCCAGCAGCACCCGCTGCGAATAAATCAAGCCCAGCGTCCGGCCCATGTTGCGCTTCATATTTTCCGGATACACAGTTAAATTCCTAAGAATATTCCCGAAGCGGTTGAGCATATAATTCAAGCCAATTGTCGCATCAGGCAAAATGATTCGTTCCGCCGAGGAATGGGAAATATCACGTTCATGCCAAAGCGGCACATTTTCATAGGCCGTCAGCATATAGCCGCGGATTACGCGGGCAATCCCGGTCATATTTTCCGAACCAATTGGATTCCGCTTATGCGGCATTGCCGATGAGCCTTTTTGTCCTTTTGCAAAAAACTCCTCAACCTCACGGGTTTCACTTTTTTGCAAGCCGCGAACCTCCACAGCAAACTTCTCAATCGAAGTCGCAATTAAGGCAATTGTTGACATGTAGTGGGCATGGCGGTCACGCTGCAAGGTTTGCGTAGAGATTGGCGCCCGGCCAAGAGCCAATTTCTCGCACACATACTGCTCCACAAACGGATCAATATTAGCGTAGGTACCGACTGCGCCGGAAATTTTTCCAAACTCCACACCCGCTGCCGCCTGCTTAAACCGCTCCAGGTTCCGTTTCATTTCTTCATACCAAAGAGCCAACTTCAACCCAAATGTCGTCGGTTCGGCATGGACCCCATGCGTCCGCCCCATCATTACCGTAAATTTGTGTTCCATCGCTTTATTTTTTAAAATCTCAATAAAGTTCTCTAGATCTTTTAACAAAATAGCATTCGCCTGCTTCAACACATAGGAGAGAGCCGTATCCACAACATCCGTGGAGGTTAAGCCGTAATGAACCCACTTCCGCTCCTCCCCCAATGTTTCCGAAACAGCGCGGGTAAAAGCCACCACATCATGCCGTGTTTCCGCTTCGATCTCTTTAATTCTGTCAATATTAAAAGAGGCATTTTCACGAAGCTTCTGCACGTCTTCCTTTGGTATATCACCCAATTCGGCCCAGGCCTCACAAGCCAGGATTTCCACCTCAAGCCACGCATTAAAGCGGTTTTCCTCTGTCCAAATGGCACCCATTTCAGGTCTTGTATAACGATCTAACATTTTTTATCCCCCGATCTTTTCTTTAGCAGTCTTCCATATGTTGCTCTTTTCAACCTCTTTTAGTGCATCCGCCGTACTATTTCTTAAAATAGTCACATGGCCCATCTTTCGCTTCGCCATAGGCGCCTTTTTTCCATACAAATGAATCTTCCAGTCCTTTTGTAGAGGAATTTCATCCATTAAGTTTCCTAGATGCTCACCTAATAAATTGACCATAACCGCCGGCTTTAACAGCTCCATGCTCCCAAGCGGCCAATTGCAAATGGCGCGAATATGTTGCTCAAACTGTGACGTCGCGCAGGCCTCAATCGAAAAGTGGCCCGAATTATGCGGCCGCGGTGCCAGCTCATTCACATAAATCATTCTATCACTTGTTACAAACATCTCTACCGCCAGTGTCCCGACTAATCCCAGCGAATCGGCCAATTGCTTTGCAATCAGAACGGCTTCTTCCTGTATAGCATCAGAGATCCGGGCCGGAACAATCGTTTGATGTAAAATATTCTCTTCATGAATGTTTTCCGCTACCGGAAAAATGGCTGTTTCCCCATCTACTTTTCGTGTCACAATCACAGATATTTCTTTTTCAAACGGAATCCACATTTCTAGCACGCAAGCCCCATGTTCCAAAAGAGCCCTGCCCTTTAATAAGTCTTCCTGTTCTCTAATAACGAGCTGGCCCTTCCCATCATAACCGCCTCTCGCCGTTTTCAAAACGGCAGGAAACCCAATTACCTCAATTTTTAAGGATAAATCAGCCATATTGTTGATGACTTCATACGGTGCTACCACCACACCCGCTTGCCCAATGGCTGCTTTCTCCCTTATCCGGTCCTGCGTAATCGTCAGAAGCTCTAGACCTTGTGGGACATAGGCCTGCTCACATAGCCAACCGAGAGTTTCCGCATCGATATTTTCAAACTCATAGGTAATCACATCACTAATCTCAGCTAATTGACTAATTGCCTCTCGATCATCGTAAGCACCAATCACTTCAACGTCGGCAACCTGGCCGCAAGGTGAGTCCTCAGCGGGTTCTAAAACGGCAACTCGAAAGCCCTGAGCCTTAGCCGCTAATGCCATCATTCTTCCAAGCTGCCCCCCGCCAATAATACCAATCGTCGCACCTGGTAAAATCGTTTTAGTAGACAAGCTGATCACTACTTTCCATGACTTCATTTTTAGTCGCTTCTCTTTTAGCAGCCAATTTATCAGCGAGCGCAGTATCGCCTGTTGCCAAAATTTGCGCTGCAAACAAACCAGCATTCACCGCACCAGAGACACCAATCGCAACCGTTGCGACCGGAACACCACCAGGCATTTGTACAATTGACAGCAAGGAATCCAAGCCATTTAAGGCCTTTGATTGGACAGGAACACCGATTACCGGCAGTGTTGTTTTTGCCGCAATCATTCCCGGAAGATGGGCCGCTCCACCTGCACCGGCAATAATGACCTTTAAGCCTTTCGACCTGGCTTCTTCTGCATAAGTAAACATTAAATCAGGTGTTCGGTGAGCCGAAACGACTTTTTTTTCATAAGCGATTTCGAACTGTTCTAAAACCTCGCAAGTATGCTTCATCGTTTCCCAATCTGACTTGCTTCCCATGATTACACCCACAAGATTAGCCATCCTCAGGTCTCCCTTCCTTTTTAAAAAGCAAAATAAAATACCCGTAACAAACAGCATCTCAGGAAAGAGAAAGCCATTTGTCCGGGCATAAATGTCAACATAAAGTAAGCATCCCAAGCTAGGGACGTCCTCGTTGTGCCGAACCTATTGACTTTCCCTCATAGTCCAATAATTTACGGTTATTGGGTAGAAACTTATGGGCCATATTCCCATGGATATACGAGGGTAAAGAAGAATTGTTTAATTAACTAACTTCATTTTACCAATCAATTCATTTCGGGTCAATAAATAAATCGAACATTTTTTTAGAATAGCACTATAACGTTCGTGTTTTACTTGATAAGCACTGCTTCAAAGACGATTTCACGGCCAACAGGCTCATAAATGGTTTCATTCCCTTTTATTACTTCTTGAAAAATTGGCTTTTCCGTTCGCCTGACAGGAGTATATCCAAGTTGTTTCATTCTATTCAAGCAATCATCAATACTTTCATTTTCCTGGACCTCAAATTTCCTTTTACTCATGAAAACAATTTCCCTCTTTTCACAGATTTCACCCAGAAACCGCCATGAATCGATTTGGGCTCATATGTAATGATAAACGCTTTAGCATCTAAACTTTTAATAGCTTCGTACAGCTTTAATTCAAATTTCCTTGGTGTAAGGATTTGCAACGCCATTCGATCGCCCTCAAGGCCGTTTGCCTCCCAATTGGTCACACCGTATCCTTTTTCTCTTAACAATCTAGGCAAATCCTTTTCATATTCCGTCGTAATCACATTAACGGTAATATACCCCAGTGCTAGCTTTTCTTCAATTTTCATGCCAACAATTACACCGATTCCATATCCAACCGCATAGGCAATCAGGTTTTGAATCTGATTAAGATTATTCAAAACAAGGCCGAGCCCCAGTACATAAATAACGACTTCAACCATACTAAGAGACGCCGCTAAGTATCGCCGGCCCTTTAAGGTCAAAATCATTCTTATTGTAAAAAAAGAAACATAGACAATATTTATCAGCAGGATAAGTGCAACCATTACTAACCCATTTTCTAACACAAGAAGTCCCCCTATTATTATGCTCTCTACACTTTATCACAAATATTTTTATTTTCCTGATGATAATTAATCAATTGTGCAAAATAAATAATAAAAGTTAGAAGAGGCGATTATTTGATTAAAAAAATCTTGCTCCCTATATTTCTTATTGCCGCTATTATTCCATTCCAAACAAAAACTTACGCAGATAGGCCATTTAATGATTTCAAAGCAGCTTTTATCAGAAATAATGATTTGTGGATTAAAAATGGCACCCAGGAAAATAGGATTACAAATGGGGGGGATATCAGGTATCCTAAATGGTCGCCTGATGGGAACTGGCTTGCCTACCTGAAAGGTTCGAAGGGGTCTTGGGAATTCTCCCACGATGGCGAACTGTGGCTATACAATATGAAAATGAACAAACATGTTCAAGTGAAGGCAAAGGTAAATAACAATTTCCAATGGTCACCAAGAGAAAATAAGGTAAGTTTTCTTGTAAATAAAGATTTGTTTGTCCTAAATACTGAACCGATACATCCATTTCTGGCTAATCAAATAGCTGCAAATGTTGAAAACTTCTCCTGGTATCCGAATGGCAAGGATCTATTATTTTCCGCAAAGGAAAGCACACAGCTGTATTCCGATATCATTTTATCCAAAACTTCACTAGAAACAAATAGACAGAAGCCAGTGATTAAGCATATTTACACCATTCCAGTCGGTGAAAATGAATACTATATCAGCACAAGCCAATTTAAATGGTCGCCCGATAATAAGTGGGTCAGCTTCTTATTAAACCCAACAGCCTCATTGTCTGCTGACACCAATACTCTTTGTTTGCTGTCTCATGATGGACAGGTTTTTAAAGAGGTGGATGAAATGCTAAATTATGAGGTATGGTTTCAATGGGCTCCGACGAAAAATGTTCTTGGTTACATCAATGGGTACGGCAGAGTGGCGTTGAAGAATAAGCAATTAACGACAATTACCCTTCCATCCTTTCACAAAGGAATATTTACCCGCAGGGGCTTTGCCGCTCGAGATTTTTCATGGAAAAATAACCATAAGCTTTATGTTTCGCGTTCTAAAGAAAGCGCATTGGTTGATGTCAATAAACGGCCGCTGCCAAGTATATATAAAATTACTAATAAACAAAAGCAGGTCACCTTCCCTGCAAAAAATGAAGGCGACTTTTCCCCACAAATTGCCAATAATCATCTCTTTTGGATTAGGACAGATAGACAGACTGCCAACATTTTAGTGTCACCTTTAAATGATCCGGAAGAAAATAAATGGATTAAAAACATCACTTTAGCCAGCTGGTATTATGAAAAGTGGAATTGGGAAGAGGTTTTTAGTTTATACAAGGGCTAACCATCTAGATGCCTTAACCTTGTTATAAGGCGGGACCTGGGACATGTCCACTCTTGCCTAATTTTTCATAGGGTAAACCTCCTTTATAAATGACATAGTAAAAATAAAGGAGGGTATTTATATGTCTAAGTATAGCGTCAGTGTGGTGTTGATTGTCTTCTTAATCCTCAATATTATTGGTTGTAGTAAAAATTTAGATACACAAACACCACCTAAGGTTAAGCCGATTACCTTAAAGAATTCTCCAACCCCAAAAAATGACGGCATAAGTAAAACAAAGATAAGTGCTGTTACATTGACTTCCTATCCAGCGTCAATCGCTGCGGTTGTTAATAAGACCTATTACATGCCTATTGACTATATTCCGAAGGATTTAGTTTATCCTAATGTTCCTTTTTTATTTAATGAAAAAATTGAAAAACGTAAAATGAGAAGTGAAGCTGCAAAAGCTTTAGAAAGATTGTTTGCTGCAGCTAAAAAGGATGGAATTTCTTTAAGTGGTGTTTCTGCTTATCGTTCCTATGCGACACAAAAAGTTCTATTTAACAATTATGTAAAAAGAGATGGATATGAAAAAGCCCGAACATACAGCGCGATTCCTGGTACAAGCGAACATCAGACAGGCTTAGGAATTGATGTCAGCGGAAGTTCTGGGAAATGCGCGGCAGCATCTTGTTTTGCTAAGACAAAAGAAGCTACTTGGTTAAGTAAACATAGTGCAGAGTATGGATTTATCGTCCGTTATCCAAAAGGAAAAGAATCCATAACGGGTTATAAGTACGAACCTTGGCATATTCGGTATGTCGGAAATATTTCAAACCCCATTAAAAGTCGGGGGATCACATTAGAGGAATATTTACATGTATATTCCGTTTCGAATAAAATAATTAGCGATCCCCTAAACTATTGAGGAGAAAAGAGGTCAGTTCCCCACTACCTTAAACAGTGATAACTGGCCCCCTATCATAGCCGTTTGGACCGGTAGATTTTTATAAAACTGGTCTTTCGGACTGCTAAACAATCATCTTCCAATTTGATAAAGCCAACCAGTCTTTTTTTTCCTTATAATCAGGCATTATTTTTCCAACAAGCCGCCAAAAGGAGCGGTAGTGATTCAGATGAATGATATGGCACATTTCGTGGACGACTACATAGTCAATTACCTCACGTGGTGCCATTGCCAACCTCCAATTGAATGTTAACCGCTGCTTTGAATCACAGGTTCCCCATGTCGTTTTGCTATCCGAAATACGAATGGAACGTGGTTTTGTTTTGAAGTTGCTTTGATAGGAGGAGGTACTCTTCTCTACTAAGGCTTTGCATTGTTGATAATAAAAGCGTTTTAAAGCTTGTTTTATTTTCTCATCCGCAAGCAGTTTTACATATATATGTAACTTCTCTCCCTCAAACACTACATAGTCCTACTCAATATTTTTATCTTGAAAAATCTGTATGGGATAGGTGGTGCCAAATAAAGAAAGCTCTCACCATGCTCATAGACCTTTTCCTGCGGCCTATAAAGTCTATCCTTCATTTCCTTCAATTTTTGCTGAATAGGATCCCATTTTCCCTCTAATAACTGTAGCACTCTTTTGTCAGGTGTCCCTTTCGGCGCCTGGACTTCAACATTTCCATAGCTGTCTATTAAAATTGCGATGATGGTTCGATTTTTGTACTTTATTTCAAAACGTATTGTTCTACCTGAATAGTTATGTATCAAGTCATCACCCGCAGATTCCTTTAATGCCATTATCCCTTGTTGATAGCTAGTCCATTTACATTTTGTCAAAAAGTTATCCACAAGTCTAAAAATCAATAATTTCCTATACGATAAAAAAGGACAATCCAATTAGATTGTCCTTTTCATTTGCCT
>NZ_BCVI01000106.1 GCF_001591665.1 Neobacillus soli NBRC 102451
CCCAGTTACTTGAATAAGAAAAAGGCTTTACCCTTACTTGAAGTAAAGCACCCGTTAGCTTAAGTACATTCTTTCACAAACTGAGTTTTGTGGTTTTGAATTAAAAGTATAAATAGTGCCTTTTGTGAATTTGATAAATCATTTGTTTGATACGGGTATTTTCTGATTCTCAATTGTAATAAATGCTACATTTTTGAGGTCAATAACTTTCCTATTTGCTCTTGGTCCAGTTGAAAATACTACCCTATTATTGTTTGCCATGTAAGCATATAAATTTAAAGTTGAACCATCTTTATAAGTCACAAATGTATTGTTTCTCCAGCTATCCCAGTCTTCCCATGAATCTCGATTAATGCTTTCGGTGGAAGATAAAGTGTGGAAATTTATTTCTAGTCCTAGTGGGTCCAAACTTACTTTATCAAATTTTACATGAGCTCCATTGTGTAAAGAGAAGTTATTATTAGCAACTATCTCAAGATTTTTTACTTGTGCAGGAACTTTAAACTTGACCGACCAATTTCCATTGTATTTTTTTCCATTGTCAGTAGTGATAGAGTGAATTGAGAAGGTCATTGTTTGATTTTGCTCTCCAATTATATTCGCCAAATAAGTAATTGTTTTAGTGGCAGGATCATAGTCAAGATTATCCCATCCATAATTTGCGTGCAGTTTTGTCGTTTTACTTAATCGGTCTTCTGTTTTATCTGTTAACGTGAAGAATACCATTACATGATCAGAGGGATTGTGAATAACCGATACTAATCTCAGTTGAATTCCATCATGTTCAACTTCGCTATTCAAAACAGTACCATATTGACTAATATATGACGTTCCCCCTTCACCAAAAATCCCATGATAAATGGTAGTCAATTTATCTGAATTTGCATAACCTAACCCTGCGGAAAATAGTAAACTAGCTGCCATTGCCCCAACAATTAGTGGTTTCTTTTTAGTATGTTTCTTTTTTATCCCAGATGTTTTCTCTATAAAACGATTCATAATATTTTTATCGTTTCCCTCTGAATATGAAGGAGCATATTTAAGTAGTTCATCGATTTGGGTTTCATTCAAATCTGAAATCAATCGGTTTGTTTTCAAAACGTACCTCCCTGTTCGGCGAGCATCCTTTTTAGTTTTAATTTCCCACGGTAAAGCCTATTTTCAACTTCCTTTACATTGATGGAAATTTTTTTTGCGATTGCAGTGGGTTTTTCTGCAAGAAAATAGCGACGTATCATAATTTCTTTATCAGGTTCATCAAATGATTTAATGGCTATATAAAGTTGTTCAGATGTTTCTTTGTTTAAAACATAGTCTAGCAAATCATCATTGGAGACATGATTGGTATCGTTCAGTTCAACCGTTTTCATTTTTGTCAATTGTCGGTATTTATCTAAGGCTTTATTTCTTGCAATGGTAGCTAAGAAAGTTTTCAAAGTTCCTTTTTTCGGATTAAATGATTTTGGTCTCTCCCATAGCTTGATATAAACATCACAGATACATTCTTCAATATCCTGTGGTGTACCAACCTCATTCAAAATCCCACCAATGATAACCCATAAAAGTTTATTATATTTGCTCATGATTAATGAATAATCGTCTATCTCATGAGCTTTTAACCCTTTTAATAAAATCTCATCATCCAAGTTAGCATCCCCCCACCTGTATTCTATTAATAAACGGTTACATCATATAATACGAATAAACTCAAAAAAACACTTAAAAATATTGTCGATGGACATAAAATATTTTATCAAAAAAGTCCGTAAGTGGAACAAGAAAAAAAGACCGCTGCGGCGATCCTTCTCTTTAACTCTTGCCCCCGTTAGCACAATAAAGAATTTTAAGATTGGCTAATCAATTTTTCGATATATTCATCCAATAAATTTTCAATATCTGAATATTCAACTGTTAAATCTAAATGTTTAAAAAAGATAAGTTCAACAGATTGAATGTCCAAGATTTCCATATCAATAAAGCCTGATTTCCAAACAGTTACTCTTCCACCCCTTGTACTAGTTAGATGGTCTACAAAAATACTTGGATTTGGATTACAAGATTGAATCGATTTTGATATTAAGTCAGTTTGAATCCCCATTTTTTGCAGCTTTTCCTTGTGGTCATTAAACCACCTATAAAATAGTTCATCCATTGTTATATCACCCCTAAAACCCATTACTACTGTATATTCCACTTGATAAATTAATTCTCCTTCTCCCGCTAACCTGCCTTTTAGCTTAAGTACATTTCTTCACAATCTGTCCAACTTCATTAAGAAGAGCACATTTCATATCACCAGAAACGCGCCCAATTCTTGAACATTATTTTCAAAATATAAGCTGGTATTGATAAACAAAAAAAGTTATTTTAGACGGTTATCAGTTAATATGTTCATTTTTTCTAATATTGTGATCTATAACAAAAAATGTAATAAGAGTAACAATAAAAAAGATTGTATTTAGCTTATTGGAAATTAACCCATACTGTGTTAGTAATAGGGAGGATAATACAATTAAAGTTCCAATCACTTTTAAAATCAAATACTTTCCTTTATAATACTTTGACATATATATTCTCCTCCTTAAGGACGTTAGACGATTTTTATTAAATGAAATACATTTACTGTATTAATTCAATAAAACAGGCACTTATTCCTTTTTTGCCCGATTATTGAAGATCATTGCTGCTAAAGATGGCTTACACTTATTGAAGAAAAGCACCCGTTACTTTAAGTAAATTCTTTCACAAGCTGGTGCGAGGGGTAAAAATTTGGAGATTATGTTTACTTGTAATAAAAAGGGACCTTCAAAGTGACGATCCCTTTGTTTAAAAAAAGACTCCGTCCTATTTATTCGAATTGCTAAGATCGAAACGTCCTACTTCTTCTTCCTCGATATAAATAACTAATGTTGCTTCCATAGCGTTTTTAACTAACTTATCTAATTGCTCTTTAGGTGGAGCAATCCTTAATTCTGGATTTTCTTCTGATGCACCTAAATCAAAATCAAGAGAATATTTTCCTTCTTGATTAGGATCAAGAACAGGAGTACCAGTTTTTCCAAATCCTAAACGTGCTTCATTTCTACCTTCTTCATTATAAATATTAATCCCCACTATCTCTTTGATAACTGAAGTTAATTTTTCATTAGGTTCAATAGCTAATTTTATCCCGTCGTCAAATTCATAAGTTTCACCATTGGGTTTCTCAGCTCCACCAAGGGTTTTCTTACCAGTATTCTTTATTATAAAGTCATAACTTAGTGAGATGGGTTTTATAAATTCACCTTGTTTCTCACCCGAAGTGATACCTATTTCCCCAGTATCATCCATAATGTCAACTGTTGAGCTAACGAGTTCTAAAGATGGTTTACTTGAACATCCAGCTAATAGTAATAAAATTATAGAGATACCAATAAAAAATCTCATAAACTCCCCCCTTATTTATATTTTACTTTATTTTGGTTAAAATTTACACTTATTCTTCAACTAACCTGCCAGTTACTTCAATTAGAAAAAGGTTTGCCTGTTATTCCAACATAGCCCATTCGCTGAACAAAGTGCCATTTACTACTCAATATGTTCGTATTAATCTTTATCTTTTGTCTATAACTTTAATAAATAAAAGTGCAACCAGTTATGGTCGCACTTTATGATGAAAGCGAAGTATTTTTAATTCTTTCTCCGATTTTCCTGATTCTGGACAAAGTGAAAGTAAGTCTGCGTTTACCACATAAGAAAATGTATCTTCTGTTTTCAATTTTTTCTTATCATTAATAATCAATTCATTATGTTGTAAAGAGATTTTTATAAGATGGGTGTATATTCTGTCGTTTTCACTTGCAGCAACGACCTGGCTAATCCAAACACGAATTCCTTCTGGTTTAAGTTCTCCCCATTCTATTGAGTCTGCATGATATTTGTTGTGATAATAATCCACTAAGCTGTGTCGCATCCATACCTGCATTGTGTCATATATAAACATCTTTGCAGCTTGGTCCTTCACTTCTACTTCTTTTCCTACTGGCATAATTTGAGGTTCTTCTGTCTTCATGATATTAGAAGCAGATGCATTTCCAACAATAAAGAAAAATACAACAACTAATATTAACATTACTTTCTTCATAGCATTCACCCCAGTTTTTTTAGATTAGGGTTGCCTAAATGTTATTTTTTATTGCATTCGCAATAGTTAAATGTCCACTAGGGCGTTCTTTCTTCTTCAACTAAACTGCTTACGTTACTTGAAGAAGGAAAAAGCGATCCTGATTGAAGAATCGCACCCGTTAGTTGAATATCATTCATACATACTTGAAGCATAAAGTATGTCAGCAATAGTCTTCCAAGATGGTTGTTTTGGCATTGGCTGATTTTGATTTAAATATACTCCATCCATATCTGTAATCCACGCTTCCATTGCTTCTAAATAATTTTCAAGTGTAATATTCCCCCATTCATCGCTATTAGTTTTTAAATCCATTCTTAAATGGAAAATGAATTTGATTAAGTCTTCTCGACTTTTAACAGATTCTAACCTTTCATATAATTCCATCTATAAACCACCTTTTTTATAATTAATTTCAACAAAACGATGGGATTTCCTTCTTCAATCTGCCGCGTTACTTGAATAAGAAAAAGACTTTACTCCTTATTGAAGTAAAGCTACCCGTTAACCATCCATGAAGCGCAAAAATCAGCGCTTCACCACAGAGAATGAAAATTGGTCTATATGTCGATAATGTTTTAATGACTGGCGAAGAAGGTCTTTGAACTATGGTGCCTTTGAGCCCATCCGTTAGTCTGACTCCAACGACCACGGTGTACCACCGACTGTCGCACCCTTTAGGGGTAGCACTCATGGGAGATTAATCCTTTTTCTGGTTGTTGCGCCAGCTTTAACTGATTTCATTTTAAGTAGAAAGGTTTCACAAGTCGTTTTACCAGCCAATCTTATATACGATCCTTCAAGAGGCTCAGCCTTTTTTTAAAAACTGGTTTTTCTGGGTCTATTTTTTCATGCCCTTTTTCAGTTTTTATTTTCATGGGAGTTGAAGAAGAATCTTACTTTTCTTGTGTTTTCTTGTCTAATAAATTTGAAAAAGCTAATTCTATTTGATTATTATCAAAATTATACTTTTTAGCTACTTCAATTACTACTTTATGTAACTTTCTAATAAAGACAAGTTCTTGTTCTATCCTATCTAACTTTGAGAATTCTCCCCAAATTAATGACGTTTCAACTTGTAAAATCTTGTCCCTAAGACTCAGTAGTTTGACATAATTATCATCATTAATATCAGTATCAAAAAATACTTGTATGGTGCTAATCTTATTAGAAGGTTGAACATATTGCTGTATGTAACTATTTAGTTGGTCTTCCAACGGATATAATAATCTAAAACATTTAGAAACCTGTCTTATGCCTGTTTGGGGTATTGAACTTAACTGCATAGCACCACCTCTTTTATATTAATATTTACATCATAACTGATATTTTCTTCTTTCACTAACCTGCTTCGTTACTTGAAGAAGAAATGGGCAATATCGTTGTTCCAGTAAAGCACCCTTAGTGGAATAAGAAAAAATCTTCTAAAGGATGGTACCATTAATTATCACGATTTTTCAGAAAGTGTTTTCTAATTAATACTACCCCAGAAATAAAGATAGCCCCAAGAGCGATATGGGACATAAACAATAAAGTCAGTAACGAAATATTCTTTGGATTAATGTTTATGTTTGTATGGTCAATGAAATAATTTGTGGAAAACTTACTAACCATAAGCATTGCAAAAGCCACGATAGCACCAAAAAAACCACCAATTAAACCCCTGTATTTTAATTTCAATCGTATCTCCCCTTATGTAATAATTAAAATCGATTTCTATTTTTTACTAAATTTTAACATATCAACTTTCCTTTACGGTTTAATTTTGTTGTGAATTCTTATTGAACTAAACTGCCCTTTAGTCCAACAAGAAAAAAATGACCGCCGCAGCGATCACATCATCCAAAACAAAAGCACCCGTTAGCCATCCATGCAGCAGAGCTGCACCACAGAGAATGAAAATGGGGTTCGGGGTCAATAATGTTTAATGGCTGGCGAAGAAGGTCGTTGAACTATGGTGCCTTTGAGCCCATCCGTTAGTCTGACTCCGACGACCACGGTGTACCACCGACTGTCGCGCCCTTTATGGGTAGCACTCATGGGAGATTAATCCTTTTTTGGTCGTCGCGCTAGCCTCTACTTAATTTGCTATGATTGGAGGTTTTTGTTTAACGGATTACCAAACTCAATCAGATCACTCATAAGGCTCAGCCTTTTTTTAAAAAGCGTTTTTACTGAGTCTATTTTGTTCTAGTTTTTTCTGGATTTTGAGCTTTTTTAATTTTCATGGGAGTTGAAGAACTAATTTTCGTTTGAATTCTATTAAAGCGAATACTTATAGAACTTTTTATCAACCTGTAACACTGGAAAATTCTCAGGCAAATCATCAAGACCTATACTTATAAATCCATTTTTTTCATAAAATCTATGAGCCGCTAAAAATTGCGGAGTAGTTCCAAGAAATACTGCTTTAATTGAACGTTCTTTTGCCCATTTAATTGCAGTATCTAATAAAAGACTTGCAGTTTTATATGTTGCTCCTCGATACTCTTTATTTACAAACATCTTCCTTAATGCAACTTGATTATTCCCTATATCTAAAAGACTGATTGTACCAACTACATTTTTATCAAAAAGAGCAACCCAAAAGTTACCATTACCCGTCTGATAATACTCTTCTATGTTAAACAAATCGGGCTGGTCATCCTTTGTTATCGATATATTGTATTCCTGTTGTTGAATTTGAAGAATTAAATCTACAACTTGAGCTTGATTCTCATAAGAGTATTCTTTCACAATCGGACTGTTGTTCATAAATTACACCGCCAAAATATTATTTTTACTAACTGTTTTCATTGTACTACAATAAACCTCTTTGAATTTCGTTGTTTCACTAACCTGCCCTTTAGTTCAACAAGAAAAAATGACCGCCGCAGCGATCATCATTTATAACTATTGCACCCGTTTGTTTAAGAAGGATGTTTAAAAAAGTGAATAATATTCTGCAAAATATAAAAATCCAATCTTCC
>NZ_BCVI01000107.1 GCF_001591665.1 Neobacillus soli NBRC 102451
TTGTTACCACCTCCTTTCACCATCTATATACGGTTTTTGAGGTGAAAAGGACAGGGTCAGGGGGGGATAATTTTAATAATCCTATCGTATCTGTTCGCTGAAGATCAGCGGAGATGATCAAGTATGACTCTAATGATTTCCTTGCTCTTAAAATATCTTATAAGAACGATAGTGCTAATCTTTGTGAGTTAGTTGGAGGTGTTATTGGGGATGTAGCGGTAGGAATGAGCTTTGATGAACGGATTGGAAGTAAGTTTTTAAAAGCTGGGATTGGTTAAGGCTGCCATTGATGTATGAAGTCAGGTTATAATTGTTGCGTTTTTATATATTTGGGTAATATATAAAAATGAATTCGAAATATATTTAGTTTTAACTCGGGAAGGAGGAAACATTTTGATCGCTCTACTTTTAAAAGTGATAGTATCGTTTTTCGCTGTTATGAACCCGATAGGAAATATTCCGATTTTTATCTCCCTTACTAATGGTTATTCCCAGCAGCAAAAGAAACGTACTGCAAGGAAAGCCGCAATTGTTTCTTCGCACTTTCTTTTGTCCTGTTTTACTATTCAAGCCCGATTATTGCCAAACTCGGTCAAGGGGGACTGAATATTATTACAAGATTAATGGGTCTAATTCTTGCTGTTATTTCCATTCAGATGATTGCCGAAGGTATAAAAGGTCTCTTTCCTCATTTGTAGACTTGATATTTGGGTCATTGGCTCTTGCGAAAGCCCTAAGAACTGTCCCTGTGGAATGCTGCTGAACCTATAATCAAATAACATCGATGAGGGACAAAGCTATGTTTAATCAAACGTTTAATTAACTGAGAAAATTTTGGCCGTTTATTTGAATTAATCCTTTACCAGCGGGCTTTCCAGCGTATTTAATCAAACGATTGAATAGTATCGTGCATATGGAAACCAGCCAATATTTGTCTGTTGAGAGGGAATGGTTTATTTATTTTAGTTCGAGCCCATTTTTCAACAGTCTTTTTTCACATTGGGAAGAACAAACATTGATTTAATAGGGCTTGAAGCGGATCTAACCAAACGTTTAATTAGTGTTGATATAACGGGGAATTAGTCAAAGAATGGTAGTTTGTGGAGAAACTGTCTTTTAAAGAGGATGGACTGCATATTTTAATATTGTCCAGATTAAATTGTCGACAAGTTTTTTTCCACTTATGAAACGAAAGCCCGGGACCACGATTGGAACTCCTACCTCGCTGATGAACGAATTGATTTGTTCCACGAGTACTCGCTCCTTTCTATATTTTAAGTGGGTTGGTAAGAAAAAGACCGGCTTCATCTCGAATCCGGCCTCTCCCGTATTAAACCAGTTCATAATCAGTTACATTGCGGTCGATGACTCTTGCGCCTTTTACAGCTTCCAACTTACCGCTAACGGTTGTGAAAACTCCAGCTGCAATAATTTGCGCCCTCGATAATTTCACGACTTCCTCATCAACTCACTGTTACTAGCTCTTTTTCTAGTTCTTCGCCCGAGTGATCGAGTTGCTTGATCATCGTGATAAACGGTTCGATGAATTGTGGATCGAATTGTTTTCCAGCGCATTCGTGTAATTCAACGATCGCTTCTTGAAAGGTTTTTGTTTTTTGATAGGGCCGCTCCGTTGTCATTGCATCAAAAGAGTCGATAACGCAGAGAATTCGCGCAAGTTTTGGGATCGATTTTCCTTTCAAGCCATAAGGATAGCCGTTTCCGTCATAGCGTTCATGGTGGAGTTCGACTAATGGAATCAAGTCTTCTAATTTCTTATTAGTTGAAATGATTTCTTTTCCCCAGGTTACGTGCTTTTTCATCGTTTCCCATTCATGAGGCTCGAGCTTGCCCTTTTTATTTAAAAGATCCCGCGGGACTTCGATTTTTCCAATGTCATGGATGAGTGCTCCAAGAATCAGCGTTTTACGTTCATGATCACTTAAGTTAAGGACTCGTGAAAAATCAACCGCATATTGGTAGACACGTTTACTATGGCGATAGGTGTATACATCCTTTGAGAGAAAGATTTTTAATTGATGTTCTGCTTCCTCCAAATCTTTTTCAAGTGAAAGAGAACGCTGGAGCGAATATTCAGAATGCTCATTATAGACTTCAACAAGATTTTTTCCTTGGTTTTTCGCAGCATACATTGCTTGATCAGCTTTGTTAAGAAGTTCAGAAATACTGTAGGTTTCTTTTTCACATTCGGCAATACCAGACGAAAAGGACAAACAGCCGTAGGGGAGACCTTCAACCCCTTTAATATAGGTGTCATTTGCTTTCTTTCGCAATTCATTCATGAACGAAAAAGCAGTATCGCAATTTGTATTTGGCATGATGATAGAAAATTCCTCGCCACCATAGCGAGCAACAATAAAATTGGCCGCGTCACACTCGGCTTTCAGCAGTGCACCAAATTCCTGTAGCAACTGATCTCCTTGAATATGCCCGTACAGATCATTGTATTTTTTAAAATCATCGATATCAAGGATGACGAGACTTAATGGCTGATCGCATTCCTTCGCGGTAGCCACTTCTTTTTCAAAAATCTCCTTAAAATAACCGTGGTTATTCAGACCAGTAAGGAAATCCTTGTTTGCTTTCTCAGATATCTCTTTAAATAAGTTAAAATGCTGTTTAAATGCTAAAGACAATAAGAAGGCAATACAGGTAAAAAGAGTCAGACCGAATAATTCTTCGGTTTTCATTAAAATGACGAGTACTAATGAAAGCACAAGTGCACTAAAATAAGTGGCAATCGTTTCTTTAATAAATTCCTTGAAAAAGTTTACTAAGTTTTCGGTTGCTTCAAATATGAAATATAAACCTACTAATAGTAGATTCAATATAAAATAGGTGCAAAGAGAAAGTAAATATGGAACGATGTTATTTATTTGGATATCTCCAATGTATCCATCTGTAAAGATAAATGCGTAATAGGCACCAATAATCATTAAAGAATAAATAGAAAAATTAAACAGATGTTTCCACCAGGCAATTTTCCGCTGTAACGCAGCAAAAATGATGGAATGAATGCATAAAACAAGTAATGTAAACTGTAATCCATACAAAAAAAGACTTGCTAAATAAATAGAAGAATCCATTGAAAGGGCATTACCCTTTGGAGGCATCTGTATTATGTAGTAATTAAGAATTAATATGGATCCGGAAACAGAAAAAATAATAATCCAATCCATTTGAGAGTACTGAGGGATTTTAATTAAGAAAGTAGAAAACAAAATGCCTAAGGCAGATATCAAGAAAAGATATTTATGTGCAGGTGTTTTTAAAATTCGCATATTCATCACTCTCATAAATAAAATTAAGGAGAAGTAACAGAATTACTTCTCCCATTATTAAACTCTTAAACTAATTTGAATCCAGATGTTAAAGCAATTATGATAGAACCGATAATGATTGCGTTGTAAAGAATTCCAGTTAATTTTATGCCTTGTCTTTGTTCCTTTTTCATTTTTGTTCACCTCCTCTTAAGGAGAGTGAGGGAGTTTCCACTTTTTTTGACGCTGGATGACGAACCATCAAATATTGAATGAAGAAGAAGATTCCAATATTCATAATGATATCGCCGATACTAATAATTTGTGTGCGTGGATAAGGGTTTGAGATTGGAATAACATCGCCTAAAAATCCAAGATGCGTGGAAGCAGTTAGCATCGTATGCTTGGCATATAAGCTATCTTTAAGGACTTCGACATACCCTGGATCCAAAACCGCAGCTGCCTCTACTGATACTGGCATTCTTCCGCCGTTAATCACCATTACTAAAAAATTAAGAAATACGCCAATTAATATGAGAATAAATCCTGGGTTCTTGCGGTTCATAAATAAAAATAGTAAACCAAGTACATAAACCGCTATGTAGATATATCCACTTACCTGTGCAAGAAATTCACTATCATTTTGGAGCATAAAAACGACCAATTCAACAACCAATAGTAGAGGAAATATCCATCCCCACTTCAGCTTTAGCTTCGCCAGTGCTCTTAAGTTGCCTTTTCGTAGAAAGCCTATAATAAACGAAATAATGATGCCGTCAAATACCATAAGTTGTTACCTTCCTATGCAAGAATATATTACAAATAGACAATAGTTTGAAAAATCTACGAAGGAAAAATATTCCTACAATAATATAATCAAAAATAATTGTCGAAAGCAAGAGAAAAATGTGTCGAAATTGTGGATTTATTAAGAAGGGAGCTTTATAAACCTACAAAAGAACCGCCTTGCGATGATATGAGTAGGGCGGTCCTCTAATTGCGTTTGCCGACAATTTCCGCGGGTATTTTAAATGGAAGTCCTAGGAATACTGCGTGTTGAGGTACTTTTAAGCAAACGTTTGGTTAGTTTCGAAAAACAGGGGGATTAATTGAATAACGATGCCTCCGACTTGCCTCTATCTAATCTACTGATGTTCCTTTACATTAACAAACGGGAAATGTGCAAACCGTAACAAACAGGGTCTGGCACAATTCCAAGTTCAATCACTTCCATGAGTTCCTTTTTAAAAGAGTGAATGGCAATTGCAGTAATCGACATTTATCTAAGGAATTTAGAGGGAAAATCCATGAATAACGCGAGCTGAGGTCACTTTTAATTAAATGTTTGTGTAGTGTTGAAAAGGCGGGGGATTCCTAGAATTTTGTTGGTTTAGGAGAGACTCATCCGATTTTGTAGAAATGTAGGTAATTTCCAGCGAAATTTATAAATTCCTACCGACATTCTTTGTGCCCTTTTAGGAGGAAATCTTATACATCAATCCTTGTGCCGGTTTCAATCAAACGTTTGATTAGTATAGCCTTTTTGTTATTTAGTTGAAAAGGTGTCGCATATTTGCTTTTTGCTAGTAAACTGTTAATCCCTAGTCTTAAATAATATATTTTTTGTCGTAAAATGCATATAGAATCTTATAGTCGTTCCGGGACCTATGTAGTAGTATAGGTATGATATATTGTTCGTTATAACGAGGAAAAGAGGGTAAATTCATGCGTAATAAAGGAATTTTATTTTTGGTTGCATTAGGGTTATTCATTTCACCTCTGTCTGTAGGTACTGTAAAGGCAGAAGGTAACGAGTATGAATTGTCAAAGAAGTTAATGGAACATCAGGTTGAAAAGCCACTCCAACAAGGTATTATAGATTCCCATACGTTTAATCAACTTGAAAAAGAAGTAAAAGGTTCTCGATCTTATTCAGCAAAAAGTTTTAATAAAATGGGTGCTACGAGTAGTAGTATTTCCAGTAGTGAAGCTGAAGATTATTTGTTTGAAATGGAGTACAACGATGAATTTGATTTTGCAAATGATACTTCCTAT
Organism: Neobacillus soli NBRC 102451; assembly: GCF_001591665.1. Lineage (GTDB taxonomy): Bacteria > Bacillota > Bacilli > Bacillales > Cytobacillaceae > Neobacillus > Neobacillus soli. The sequence goes on from NZ_BCVI01000107.1 coordinate 5,337, forward strand.
GAAAAACCAACAATTGGTCAATTACTTCCTTTGTATGATGTAGATTTTCATAAAGTAGTCGTGCCTAAGGATGGAATTTTATTAGTGGCTGGGGGCACTAACTCAGATGCTATTGATCTATTATTCGGTGCCATGCAAAAAGATTTTGTGGTGAATGATAGGTTAGTATATTTAGGCTCGTATGATGAGGACGGGTTTGAATTCAAAGCGTACCAAGCTAAGAGTGGCACATACTACGTGGGCGTTATAGACAATGATAACGACCTATATGACGATAATACAGAATCAGACTTATATCTGATCGGAACTCAATTTATAGACAATGTTTCGCCAAATAAGCCGAGTGTAAACAAGGTTGATAATAATGATACAGTTGTAACTGGAAAGGCAGAATCTGGATCTACCGTTACTGTTAAAAGAGGTAATACAGTACTAGCAACGGCAAAGGCAGCGTCTAATGGAGCTTTTTCAGCAAAGATTGCTGTTCAAAAAGCAGGCACAAAGTTAGCCGTCACAGCTAAAGATAGCGCTGGAAATGTGAGTGCAAGTGTGACGGTAACTGTTGCAGATGTTGTTGCACCAAGTAAGCCAGTTGTTAACAAGGTTGATAATAACGACAAAGTAGTAACCGGAAAGGCTGAGGTTGGCTCTTCAGTTACGGTTAAAAACGGAAACAAAGTACTAGGAACGGCGAAAGCAGCATCAAATGGAGCATTTTCTGTAAAGGTAGCTGCTCAAAAAGCAGGTGCGAAATTAATAGTTACAGCTAAAGATGGCGCAGGAAATGTAAGTTCAAGTGCATCGGTAACCGTTGCAGATGTTGTTGCGCCGAGCAAGCCAACAGTTAAAAAAGTAGATGATAACGATAGGAAGGTAACAGGGAAAGCAGAAGCGAACTCAAGAGTTACTGTGAAAGTAGGAAGTAAATCACTTGGTTCAGCTAATGCTGATTCAAAAGGGAACTATTCAGTAAAAATAAAAGCACAGAAAAAAGGAACTACACTTGCTGTAACTGCCAAGGATAAGGCGGGTAATATAAGTAAAAAGAGTACGATTAAAGTTGTAAAACATTAAATCCAATGAATGAGCCAAGGATTAATTCCTTGGCTTTTCGAAGTAGACCATGCTGTGTAGCAAAGGGTATTCGTACCTACTTGCCTCTTGGTGGCTTATTGATTAAGGTTTCCTCCAACAGCGCCTATTGGATACCCTTTTAAAGACTTTTTAGTAGGAACGTGTTCCAATAGCGCCCGTCTACTTAGATGTTTGAGAGGATTCCAGCCCAAACATCTAAGTAGCGTCTATTGGATACCATTCAC
>NZ_BCVI01000108.1 GCF_001591665.1 Neobacillus soli NBRC 102451
CTTTTGTCCTCATGAAGCGGTCATGTGGACAGTTTCGCCTTGGGAACTCCGGGTTTTGTCCTCATGAAACACTCATGCGGACAGCTTTGCCTCGGGAACCCCGGGTTTTGTCCTCATGAAGCGGTCATGTGGACAGTTTCACCTCGGGAACCCCGGCTTTTTGTCCTCATGAAGCACTCATGCGGACAGTTTCGCCTTGGGAACCCCGGCTTTTGTCCTCATGAAGCGGTTATTAACAACAAAAAAGCTTGAAGATAAAATCCTCCAAGCAATCTTACATGTATTTAATAATTGACAAAGAGTCTAGTGGAAATAAGGGTATAGTTCATCACTTAAACGGCCAAATTCTTCTAAAGACAGAGTTTCTCCCCTACGGGTTGGGTCAATCCCGCTGGCGCTTAAAGCACGTAGAATTTCCTCTTTCTTTTGTTTTCCATCTGGCAGCTGGCTTGTTAAATTATTGAGCAGGGTTTTTCTTCGTTGGGCAAAACTGGACCTGGTCACCTGAAAAAAGAAGCCTTCGTCCATTACCTGAACAGCCGGCTGGACCCGCCTTATCAGCCTGATAACAGCAGAATCTACATTCGGCTGTGGAACAAAGACTGTTTTTGGGACAATCATAACCGTTTCCGCTTCCATGTAATATTGAATCGCAATGGAAAGCGACCCGTAATTCTTCGTCCCAGGTGCCGCTGAAATGCGGTCGGCTACTTCCTTTTGAAGCATACAAACGATGCCGCGGATGGGCAGCTTATCCTCTAATAGCTTCATGATGATGGGGGTTGTTACATAATACGGTAAATTAGCAACTACCATGATGTCATCGATCCCATAAAATTTCTCATCCATCACTTTTTGAACATCCGCCTCTAACACATCATTATGAATAATATCCACATTGGGATAGGGCGAAAGGGTTTCATTCAAAATAGGCAGTAAGCGTTGGTCAATCTCGAAAGCCACAACCTTTTTACTCGTCCGGGCTAGCTGCTCTGTTAAAGCCCCAATCCCCGGTCCTATTTCAATGGCACCGGAATTCTCACCGAGATTGGCAAAGCTGACAATCTTTTTTAATATATTCGTATCAATTAAGAAGTTTTGGCCAAGGCTTTTCTTAAAGGAAAAACCATACTTTTCTAGAATCGCCCGTGTTCGCACCGGGGTAGCAATATCTTTATTCATTTTGTTCCTCCTGTCGGACAACTAATAGGGCCTCTGCAAATTCCTGCCTGCTGATTTGAAACATCATTAAGCGCTTATGCAGTTGTTTTCCATTTGTATAGCCAATTTTTAAAAGATCCCCGAGCATAATTCTTCGCTCTTTCGCCCCTTCACCGCCAATAAGACCGGCAGTAAGTAAATCTTCCTGGCTGATTTCCTCTGAAATTGTTTCATGCATCATTTGAGCATCCTTCAATGCATCTCTGATTGCCTCAGGACTGGCATGTTCCACCCCAATTCCCTTACCGCCCTTACCAAGTGCCGCTTCCTTCGTGAGAAAGGCGTGTTTACAGCCAGGAACAGCCTCTGCAATCGTCTTCCTGATTTTCTCACCAGGATAGTCCGGGTCGGTAAAAAGGATTACACCCCGTGTCCTTTGAGCGCGTCTGACCTTTTCAATGGTTGCCTCATTTACAGCGGAACCATTTGTTTCAATTGTATCTGCATCAACAGCATGTTTGATGGCAGTAGTATCATCCTTACCTTCGACAACAATAAATTCTTTAATCTTCATGTAAAAGTGTAAGCCTCCGTAATAAAAAATAAAAATTTGAAAAAAACTTGAAACATTTTTGTAATGTCAATCGTCTATATTATTAAACAGAATCATACAATTAAAGTAAGAGAAATCACAAAAAACACAAATTATGTATCGATGTAAGTATAAAGATTTTTCAAGAAAAAGCAAAATGCAGAGGATTAACCTCTGCATAAAGAAAATTATTGGAGAATCTTAATTTTTACCTTTTTACGCCCCCAACGGTAGCAATCCGAATTAGACGGCATAAACAAATCAATTTTATATCCTTTAATGGCGCCGCCCGTATCAGCTGCAACAGCATAGCCGTAGCCTTCCACATAAACCTTCGTTCCGAGTGGGATAATTCTTGGATCAACTGCAATTACTTTCATGTTTGGGTTTGCCCGGAGATTAAGACCAGTGGCCGTTCTTCCAGAGCAGCCATTGCAAAACGCCGTATAGGCTGTTGCCGTAACGTAATACTCTGTTCCCGTTTCATCGCCGCCACGAGAAACCTGCAGGGTTAAATCCTTGGTTCCGACAGCCACTACCTTATCCTGCTTCCCTGTAATCTGCTTCTCATTTATTAATTTTCTGGATACCTCTTTGCCGTTTTCAAGCACGACTTCGTATTGTTTAGAGACACGTCCATGCCTGCCAGCGGTAATAATCTTTTCTTTCCCTTTTTCTAACTTGGCATCCTTTTTTGTTACCACGGCAAATTGAACAGGTTCTTCCACTACATCGGTGACTTTTTCTACTCGAATGACGTTAACAACACCATTCACTGAAATGGTTTCTGTTAATGACGGTTCAACTCGGTCTAATTCATTTAGTTTAATTCCCTGTTGTGTTAAAAAGTCAGCGACCGTAGCCGAAGTGGACCAAACTTGCTTCTTTTTTCCTCCGTCAGCTAATGCTAGCGGGAAAGCTATCTTAATACCAATCTCCATCATATCTTTGATTGACGCTTGTGGTCTCGGTGATATTTGATCATGTTCGGTCAATACAATTTCCTGCTCTTTTAGAAGCTCAGCCACTGTTCGGGCTGTAGTCCAAATCGTTTTCTTCTCGTTGTTCTTGACAAGGTGAACCTGGTTTGCCTGTTTCCAAACGACGTTTAGGTGGTCATCCACCTTAGTATTGGCATTCGGATACAAGTAGTCCTTTGAGTGAATAGGCACATCCAGTTCATCCAATAATTCCTGAATGGTTCCTGCATGTGTTTTAACCATCTTTTGCTCGCCATTAAGAGTTATTGCCACTGTTTTCTTTGCTCCTTCGGAAAAAAGAATCCCCAGAGTTGTTAGCAAAACTACGAAACTAGCAAAAACAACAATCAATGTCCTTCCACTCAAAACCTTAGAAAACAGGTTTTTCATGTTCGTGAATACGATGAAAAACGCCTCCTTTTCTTGGAGAGATTATAAAGAAACCATGCTGCCGCTGTCAACCCTTGCACATCCTGAGAATGTATTCCCTATTATGCACAATTCTGGAAAGGTTGCAAAGGAAAACTTATCGACACGGTTATCCTATGTTGAAAAGGAGACATGTAGAACTTTTTGTTATTAGAAAAAATTAGGACAAGCCTCTCGCCTTTTCGACAAAAATCCTTATCATTTTATGGCGAATAACTTTTTAGCATTTTGTGTCGTTGCAGATGCCACTTCCTCTAATGTTAACCCTTTTATTTCGGCAATTTCCTCCGCAACGAGCCTTACATACCCAGGCTCATTTCGCTTTCCACGGTAAGGATGCGGTGCCAAATAGGGACAATCGGTTTCGATTAAAAGTTTATCTATTGGTACTTCAGCCGCTACTTCTTTCGGCTTTTTGGCATTTTTGAACGTCACGGGACCTCCTAGTGATATATAGAAGTTCATTTTTATACATTCCTTAGCCACCTCAGGACTGCCGCTAAAGCAATGCATAATGCCGCCAACTTCTTCTGCCCCTTCTTCCTTTAATATTTCCACTATATCGGCTGTCGCCTCACGATTATGAATGACAATCGGCAGCTTCACCTTCTTTGCAAGCCTAATTTGTTTACGAAAAACCTCCTGTTGAATTTCCTTTGGGGACTTATCCCAATGATAATCCAAACCCATTTCACCGAGGGCCACTACCTTTGGATGGGAGGCCAAATCTTCAATCCACTCTAAATCCTTCTCCGTCATATCAATCGCATCGACGGGATGCCAGCCAACACAGGCATAAATAAACTCATAGCTTTCTGCTAACTCCATTGCCCTTTGAATGGTTGAACGATCAAAGCCGACCACGACCATATTAGTGACACCCTCACTCTGTGCCCGTTCAATGACTTCTTCTAAATCTTCGTTATACTGTTCTGCATTTAAATGGACATGTGTATCAAATAGCATAATAAATTAAGCTCCTCCTAATTATCACAAATTGATATCGTATGTTTCGCTAATATTTTTTTCTTAATATTTGAAATGCCATTTTTCAGCAAAAATCATACAAAAAATAGAAATGTCCCGAAAATTGTTACACGTGGAACATTTCTAAAAGAAAAGCTGAAGCAACCGTTAAGCGGCGTATGGACTGGAGCGTTTTGACTGAGATAAAGGAAACACGG
>NZ_BCVI01000109.1 GCF_001591665.1 Neobacillus soli NBRC 102451
ACAGTGTGTTTAGGATTCGTATACATCCAATGCTGGAAGAGGTCCCCTGACAATGGGCCGAATAACATTGTAAATGCCCGTCTCAGCCCTTCACGCTGTGCGCTCTTAAAATCTTCTTTATTATATTAATTAAAAAAAGCAGTATTTTATTACAAAGCGAGATGACAGTCAGTGAAGAAAACTCATTTGCAACAATAGATTGTCATAAATCTTATATTGGTTTTGTGAGGAATAAAGTCAAGCGCATTTTGACATTCTTTTTTAATAATTTCCTGGAAGAAATCAAATGGTAGAAGGATTTTCCTTGTTATTAATCAACTGTTTAATTGAAGGGGAAATATGGTTGTTCTTGTCGAAGCGGGAAGAATTAGCCAAGAGGTACTGTTATTCGTCATGCTTTTCTAAAGAAAGGAAAAAATTAACGCCTATATTCGACATCCTTTTCTTTTGTTTTATGGGGCTATCCCATTATTCATAAGCTTAGCTATCGTTTTAATCAAACGTTTGATTAGTTTATTATTTACTAACCAATCGTTTGATTAAAAATGCTATTAACCTTGGTATAATGGGCCTTTTTACTAAAACTTTTGAGAAATTTGTTGGAAAGAGGTCTTTTGGATCTTTCTTGTTTTAATCAACATTGAGATTGATTTAATCATATATGTTTTTGTTATATTTATATAGTAATTCTGTGTATATGGGTAAACAAAGGTGACATAAATGCAGGTATGCTTAAATGGATTCATTGAGGAAGGCCATCATTGGATGGATGCTCTGCCGCCAATTCGTATTTTGGGCCCAGTACGACATAAACAATGTATCTGAATCCTTTCTACTTAGACATTTGAGTGGATTTTCAGCCCAAACATGGAAGTAGAAGCGGTCTACGTAAGGGTTTGGCGATATTTTCAGCTCAAACATGGAAGTAGAAGCGGTCTTCATTGGGGTTTCCGCTGAAATTGAGCCCATACGTCGAAGTAGCCCCCATCTACGTCGCACTTTCCTCCAACTATGTAATAAAGCAAGTGGGATTTACAGGGTCATTTATGAATAACAACAGGAGTGCCAATCGAAACTCTAGATGATAAATCTAGAACATCATGGTTATACATTCTAATACATCCATGTGAGACATTCTTACCGATGGATGCTGGGTTGTTGGTTCCGTGGATTCCGTAATGGGGTTTAGACAAGCCCATCCATAGCACTCCAAAAGGTCCGCCTGGATTAGGCTGTTTATTGATGATCGTATAAGTCCCAGGAGGTGAGGGGGTCAATATTTTTCCAATAGCAACAGGATAAGTTTTTATAAGCCTGTTTCCATCAAACAGTTTTAATTGATGCTTCAGTGTCGATACGTTAATCCATTGTGCCATGAAAAACAACTCCCATTTTTTTGAATAGTGTATGAAATAACATAGGTATTTGTGATACACAGGTGATGAAATAGGGAGTAAAAAGGCTTAATGAACAAAGTTTGTCATCAAACCTTTAATTTTCTCTAATTTTTTGTTTTCAACTTCCTCTAGCAGAGGTCGTATGGTGTTGCCGCTCCACTATGGTCCTGTCTTGCTTCGACGCTGCCTTTCTAGGCATAAATAGGGTCAAAAGGAAGGCGATGATTACTAAAATGACCGTAAAAATGTATGCATCGCTCGTGCCAAGTATCGAAGATTCCATCATTAGCTGAGATTTGGACTGCACATTGCCAGAATGAATTAACTCAGCGGCATGACTTTTCGTTCTGGTTGTCAAAATGGTGACCACTAGTGCAATTCCAATCGAACCTGCTACTTGACGGACGGTGTTAGATACGGCTGAACCGTGGGAATGCAGGTGTTTTGGAAGGGCATTCAGCCCGGCAGTCGTAATAGGCATCGTGATGAAAGACATCCCAATCCGCAAGATGATGGTCCGAATCATCAAATAGCTATAACTAGTGGCTGCACTTAAATCGGTAACTCCCCATGATGCAGCGATAATAAAGACTAGACCGATTATCGCCAGCGGCTTTACACCAAATTTATCGAATAAGCGGCCGGATACAGGGGACATAAAAGCATTTATTAAGGCACCAGGCAGTAACAGTAAGCCCGTTTCAAGAACTGTGTATCCTCTGCTAGACTGCAGGTAGATTGGAAGTAAAATCATATCTGCATACATGACCATCGTCACCAAAATATTAACGATGGTTGTCATCGTGAACATTCTGTCTCTGAAGACCCGTATATTTAACAAAGGATCCTTCGAAGTCAGCTGACGCCGGCAGAAGAGTAGGAGAAAAAGAACACCGACAGTTAAGCAGATCAACACCAATGCGGTTCCCCAGCCTTTGTCGCCTGCATTGCTAAATCCATAAAGTACCGCGCCAAACCCTGCGGTGGAGAGAATAATACTGTTGATATCAAGTTTGGGTCGGGATGTTTCCGATACATTGACTAGATATTTAAATGCTAAGGCAATTACGATGGCGACAAGCGGGAACATGCCGATAAATAACCACCGCCATGAAAAATGTTCGATAATGAATCCTGCCAGAGTCGGACCAATGGCTGGTGCAAAAATCATCACAAGTCCGAGCATTCCCATTGCCGTTCCTCGATTTTCCACAGGAAACACCACAAGGGTAACCATCATCAATAAAGGCATGATAATACCTGCTCCTGCAGCTTGAATCAGCCGGCCTGTTAATAAAAGAGCGAAATTCGGGGCAATGGCGTTGATGAAAGTACCCGCCAGCAGCAAAACCATCGAGCTGATAAAAAGCTGCCGAGTGGTAAATCGCTGCATCAAAAAGGCCGTTACCGGAATTAAGATCCCATTCACCAGCATAAAACCGGTTGCCAGCCATTGAATAGTTGTGGCAGAAACTTCAAATTCCATCATCAAATCCGGTAAAGCAACATTTAATATCGTCTGATTCAGAACGGATAGAAATGAGCCTAACAGTAAGATGAAAAGAAGGAGCCCTCTTTTTATTGGTTGATTCATGATTGATTAACGTTCCTTTCCTAAGTTATTATATAATTGACATGTAGTTGTTTAATTATCATGGTGTCAATAAATAAAATACTAACATGAGAATAGCGATAAAAGCCATTTACACTTTTAAGCTAAATGTAAATTAATTAACACTTTACTGTATGTATGTCGATAAAGTTAGAAATTATAGACGAAGGGCTGATACGATGTCTAACAAAGAGAAGTTAAAGGTAGATCCTCGAATTAAACGGACAAAGAAAATGTTTAAAGAAGCACTTATTTCATTGATTCAGGAAAATGAGGATATAAGCAAGTTGACGGTACAAAATATTGCTAATCGTGCCGAATTAAACCGTGCAACTTTCTACTTACACTATCATGATATTAATGATCTAATGGAGCAGATGATAGATGAGGTATTTGAGGATTTGAATAGGACGATGAAGTCTCCACCCGGGGATTATCAGACAATGAAAGGATCCCAAACACCCCCGGCTAGGCTGGTCTCTTTTCTTGAGCATTTTTATCGAAACGCAAAACTGTACAATGTGATGCTGGAAAACAAGGATTTCCGCAAAAGAGTGTTCGGGATATTGCTAGATATCGTCACAATTTCGGAAGAAAATAGAAAAGCGAAAGGGAAGTCGTTCCAATTACCCAAAGAGATTCTTGTTTCCTCGTCCCTTGGCATCATAACCTGGTGGATACAAGAAGGGACTCCTTACAGCCCGACTTACTTAGCAGAGCTAATCACCCAGAGGTTCAACTATTGAAATGGTTAAAATAGGTGCCATTCTTCTCGGCATTCGAAAATATTGTGGACAGATATTTTGACTGTAAAGCAAAAGGCACAACTAGAAAATCTCACTAGTTGTACCTTTTTGCGCGGAAAACTTCCGATTGTCCTCTACTAAGAACCGTCCCCGTGCTCCCACTTCGTTAATGAATGTCTTGAATGACTTTTTCTAGGAATTCACCCATTCGCTTAACGGCCGGCTCTGAAAAATCAAAACTGACCCCAGTTTCTTTATAAATAGCTGCGATGGATTGATTGTAGTCCGCACTTGCACCTTTTTTAAAGGA
>NZ_BCVI01000110.1 GCF_001591665.1 Neobacillus soli NBRC 102451
TCCCCTAAAATGTCCGGTCATTACTGACTGGTTGGTATGACGAAAATAGTCATATGGTGGAATTGATGCCAATGATTTAGGGGTTTCAGGTATTGATGGAGTGAGGATCATTGTGCTAATTCTAGGCATTAGTAGTTGGTATGATTATCACCGAACTTTACACCAATTACATAGTTAATGATGTTAATAACGATTTGATGGAAATTGGCCAAGCTGTGTGGTGTCTGAATTCCACGTTCAAATTTTTACTCAAATCGGTATCATTAGGCTAAAGGATTCCGTCAATTGACATTTATGGTAATATTGGTTTTTTGGATCATTTTTCTTAGGTGAAAATGTAAGGCTATTCACCATTTACAGTAATTTTGCAAAAAAATCCTATGTCTTATTTTCAAAAGAGTATAAACCGGACAGGGGAGTGGGTTCAGTTACGAAGCGATGCATCGCTTCGAACTGGAACCCATTCTCTTTTTTCCCTTTTAAGGAAAGATCCAAGGAGGCATTTTTAAAAATGATTATGGAAAGGAACTACGTATTGTTGCTGATTGACTGGTGCTTGGAAATGGCATTCGGTTTAAATAAATATAAAGAACTCCAAAGGATCAATCTGCCAAATTTTGAATCAACACGCGTAATATTATGTCTTTAATCCTCCAACTCTACATTTTTAGACAACCATTTTTGGACATTCTTAAACTAGCATTTATATTTGAAGTATTAACTTTGAACCAAATTATGGACCATTTCACATTCAGTTTCCATCGACTGCTCTAACTATTCCATTGCATGCCAATATCCCGGGGCATAAATTATTGTCAGGCTCTACATGGACTTGATCATTAAAGGCATCGACAAGTTTTTTTATACCAAAAATATCTCTACAAAACAGGTCAAAATCCATGAACAATTGACAAATACTTTGAAAGGTAACCGTTAAATACGTCGATTCCTAACTATTAAACAAGTTGTATGTAGGGTTTTGTCAATTAAAATTTTTTTTTAATGACAATAACCGGCAAAACTTTCACTAAGCAATGCTTAAAATTAAAACTAAGGTTTAAAAGAATCTATTAAATATTTTATAAAGACATCATCATATTTATGCGCATGGGAAAATTCCAATAGAAGATTCTTTTATTTGCAAATTGACAAGCTTACCAAAATGGTAGATTTCATGAAGGTGTTGGCATTTTTTGTAGGTGTTGCCCGATTTATGACTATATGGTCTATGGCTTTGAGGGGGGTGATAAACCCGGGTAAGGCATTAAGCCGTAAAAGGAAGTGAAAAGAGGCGATAAAGGGGCTAATAACGATGCTGAAATGACGACATAACGTAATCATCAGGGGGAATTCGAAAACAAAAACCTACATAAGCAAGTAGGTTATTTTCAAAAAGGGAGGAAAATTACTTTGAAGTTGAGAATTAAGTTTGCCGCATTATCGACCACGATATTGCTTGCGATGTCATCAACATCCGCTTTTGCAGCGGATCCAGGGCTGGATAAAATGCCCGAACATGTGGATCCACAGTCATGGATGCTTTCAGATAATATGACAGCGAATGACTATAGACCGATTCCGGGAATCAACTGGCTCACCTCGGATATCAAAGCTGAGAAGCCAATAAGGGGAGCATTAATAGTAGTAGATTTTCCTGATCAAGGGTTTATCCTTAGCCAACCCGAGGGTTCCGATCCGGCCGGGAACCCTAGAGGCGTCGGATCTATTCCCCGAGAGGAAGTTCCTGAGTTTTTTAAGGACTATCTCACCAAGCCAAGCGCCCTAAACAACTATCAAACGATGGATAGTGTTTGGAAGGAGAACTCCTACGGAAAATGGGGTGTTACCCTTGATGCTTTTGGTCCATACCAATTGAGCAAAAACGAATTTCAGTACGGACTTGACAGCATGAACCCTGGTACATTGCCAAAGAACTATCCAAGCGGAAACCTTTTTCAGGATGGAATAAATGCGGCCATGGCCGACCTTAACGCATCTGGGGTTGAATATGACTTTGCGTTCATTCTTCATGCGGGTTATGCCGAATCAGCCGTATGGCAGGAATTCGGTGAAATGATGTTTCTAAATCCTGATTCAATACCTGACGAATTTGGACCTCCGAGGGATTTACCTGGATTTGAAACCTTGCCAAACTGGGCAAAAACTCGTTATGTACCATGGACTTCCTATTTTGCAGCCAAAACGATTTGGTCTGCAGCATCCAGTGCAAAGATCAACGGCAAATCGATTCGTGTTTCTATTCAAGGCGAAAGTAATGGTTTGGCTACATTTGCCCACGAATTCGGCCATCTACAAACTCTTGGTGATAATTATAACAACCCATTTGGTGACCCACCGGTACGGTCTTATGCGGGGAATTGGGAATTAATGGCCAGCGGAAGTTTCAATGGACCAGGCGGCCCGCATACGCGTTATTTTATTCCTGCCACCCAGGGTGGGTCTTCACCGGCGGAACATACATTGCGAAATAAGTTGAAACAGGGATTCCTATCCAATGATGAAATCATTCAGATTGACCGTGATAATATAAAGAACTCCGGGCCGTTGTTTGCGGATATTATCTCCCGTGAGGTGCCCGTCGGAAGCAAGTTTGGTCGCACTGGTCTTCACGGTATCAACATCAGCATGAAAGATTTAACACCAACCAATTACCTTACAGGTGACTGGCGTAACGATATGCCTTCAAGAGCATTGTACAATAACTACACCATTGAAGTAGTGGATCGTGTCGGTTCAGACTCCTTCCAATCCGATTCCGGTGTATTGATTTCCAAAACGAAAAATGCGGAGAGTGCCCCGTTCATTTGGGTAGTTGATTCCCATCCGGAAGATATTAATCTGCCTGATTTCAAAAGACCTGATGGCACAACAGCTATGTTTTCCAAAGGGGATGAGCGACAGCTTGCCGACGCTTTATTCCATTCAGGGAATGGGTCAACTTTGGTCAGTGGGAAATTCGATGGTTCAGTCGGCAATGACACTGTTGTCAGTGAGTACGTTGATCCGTACAATAAACTTCATTTCTACATTTTAGGAAATTACAAAGATGCTGAAGGTGCACTTCATTATCAGGTTGCCGTCCGTAACACAGATGGCGCAGGCAGCTTTAAGCGCGGAGTAAATGTAAGCGATGGAGCCGTACAACCTGCCGTTCCTGGCAAAGTGGCGGTTTACCATTATAATGTCACAAATACCGGCGAAACAAAGGATCTTATTCGTATTAACGCTACCGCAGGTGCTGATTGGAGAGTTCAACTTGATCACAACGTAATAGCTGTGGAACCTGGTAAAACCGTCGATGTACCGGTATACGTCAACATTCCGAAGGGCAAGACAGCTCCGGCTAACCTTACTTTCACGGCTACTTCAGAGACTGACTCCAAGCAGAGCGTTACAGACACCAATATTTTGCCAAGCAGCTTAAGCGCAACCGGTCTGACTTCTGTTATTGAAAGCTTTGACAAAGCGGGAGCCTTCAAAGCCGGAGCAGCACAAGCCTTGAAACTTCAATTCGCGGGCGTTGCCCAATTTGAAAAGACTGAATCTTCGGATAAGGTCATCAAACATATGAATGGTTTT
>NZ_BCVI01000111.1 GCF_001591665.1 Neobacillus soli NBRC 102451
GGAGAAAATCGCGAAAAGGGTATCCAACCGGGCATATATAATCAAGAGGGTAGTTAACTTAAAAACCAACACCTGCCCATTAATGCAGCCATTGTATAAGGACGGCTCCATTAATGAAACGCTCTTTGCAATCTGATACAATAGGGTTAAAGGAATGGAGGATGTTTTGTGAATGATACAGTCGTAAAAGATGAGCAAATGTTAGATAAAATTGCCGCTGAACAGGCGATATCTTATAAACAAGTGAAAAGTGTTATTTCATTATTAGATGAAGGCAATACTGTTCCTTTTATTGCCCGCTACCGAAAGGAAATGACGGGAGCTCTAGATGAAGTACAGATTCGCAATATATTAGAACGCCGACAATATATTCAAAACCTTGAGCAGAGAAAAGAAGAGGTAGTAAGGATTATTGCTGAACAAGGGAAATTAACGGACGAACTAAACCGGGCCATCACAAAAGCCGAAAAACTGCAAGAGGTAGAGGATTTATACAGACCGTATAAACAAAAAAGACGGACGAAAGCTACCGTTGCAAAGGAAAAGGGCCTCGAACCTTTGGCTGAATGGCTGCTAACTTTTTCGAAAGATAGCATCGAGGAAAAGGCTAAGCAATTTTTATCAGATGAAAAAGAAGTTCTTACAGTTGAAGATGCCGTTGCAGGCGCTAAAGACATCATCGCGGAAATGGTATCAGATGATGCGGAAAGCCGCAAATGGATCCGGAAAGAGACGTTTCGATCTGGCGCTGTTGTGTCTGCCGTGAAAGATGCGGAAAAGGACGAAAAAAACGTTTATGAAATGTACTATGAGTATGAGGAGCCAGTAAACAAAATCGTTCCCCATCGAATTCTTGCCTTAAATCGTGGTGAAAAGGAAGGCATTCTAAGAGTATCGCTTAAAATGAATGCGGATAAAATCCAGTCTTACCTTGAAAAAAGGTGGATTCGTGTTCAGTACTCACCTGCAGCACCATTCGTGACGGAGGCAATTGAAGACAGCTATAAACGATTGATTCAGCCTTCCATCGAACGGGAAATTCGCAATGAACTAACTGAAAAAGGCGAAGAGCAAGCCATACATATATTCTCAGAAAATCTTCGCAACCTGCTCTTGCAGCCGCCGTTAAAAGGAAAAGTCGTCATCGGTGTCGACCCCGCTTACAGGACAGGTTGTAAACTAGCGGTAGTAGATGAAACAGGAAAGGTACTGAAAATAGATGTTATCTATCCACACCCGCCGGTATCAAAAACAAAAGAAGCTCGTGAAAAGTTTATAAAAATCCTCCGCGATTATAAAGTGGAAATGGCGGCCATCGGAAACGGTACAGCATCAAGGGAAACAGAGCAGTTTGTTGCAGATATATTAAAAGAAATGACGGAAGAAATTTTTTATTTGATCGTCAATGAAGCAGGTGCAAGTGTCTACTCTGCCTCTGACCTTGCAAGAGAAGAATTTCCGAATTTCCAAGTAGAAGAAAGAAGTGCCGCATCGATAGCGCGGCGTTTGCAGGATCCATTAGCTGAATTGGTAAAAATCGACCCGAAATCAGTAGGAGTAGGCCAATACCAGCATGATGTTTCCCAGAAACGGCTGTCAGAATCCTTGCATTTTGTCGTTGAAACTGCCGTAAACCGGGTTGGTGTAAATGTAAATACTGCATCGTCCTCGCTATTACAATATGTTGCGGGGTTAAACAAAACTGCCGCAAACAATATTGTGAAAAAGCGTGAGGAAGAAGGGAAATTCACGAGCAGGGTCCAATTGAAGAAGGTACCCCGCCTTGGTGCGAAGACGTATGAGCAGGCAATCGGATTCTTGCGTGTATTGGACGGTAAACAACCGCTTGACCGGACAGGAATTCACCCGGAAAATTACGACGAGGTGAAG
Organism: Neobacillus soli NBRC 102451; assembly: GCF_001591665.1. Taxonomy (GTDB): domain Bacteria; phylum Bacillota; class Bacilli; order Bacillales; family Cytobacillaceae; genus Neobacillus; species Neobacillus soli. Next base: position 1,891 of record NZ_BCVI01000111.1, read on the forward strand.
AAGCTATTAGCCAGTCTTGGTTTTAAAGGTGATGACTTGGGGTCAGAGCAGCTAATAACTGCACTTAACGGTCTTAATTTAAAAACTGTTTCTGAAGAACTAGCCATCGGTGAATTAACTTTAAAGGATATTATCGATGCCTTAGTTAGACCGGAGCGAGATCCGCGTGACGACCTTCCGCGACCACTTTTAAAGAAAGATGTATTAAAGTTAGAAGACCTAAGCGCCGGAATGGAGCTGCAAGGAACGGTTCGGAATGTCGTTGACTTTGGCGCATTTGTCGATATCGGCGTCAAGCAAGATGGGCTTGTTCATATTTCTAAGCTCAGCAATCGATTTGTTAAACATCCTTTGGACATTGTGTCCGTGGGTGATGTCGTAACAGTCTGGGTAGACTCGGTCGATATGAAAAAGGGTCGCGTCGCCTTAACTATGCTGTCTCCATCGAATTAATGGGAAAACACTGCTTCTAGGAGCAGTGTTTTTTTCTGTAAAAAAACCAGCACTGATTTAACAGCTTGATTTGATAGCGGTCCTTCTCGTAAAAAGCTCTTTTCATTTGGTTTTGCAACCAAGTCGGCATAGTGAAACCTCCCGAAAAGTACATCATAAGTAAAGGTATATACAATATATGCTATAATAGGTTGTCATGTTCTCTAAGAAAGTGAGAGATCCCAAATGGAACAAAAAGAACTTCAATTATTGGTTGAAACGATATCAACCGAGGCATTTGGCAAACCATTTCAGCACCAGGCTTCGTTTAACTTACGATTAAGGTCAACCGGCGGCAGATACCTTCTTGGCACGCATAACATTGAAATCAATAAAAAGTATCTAGAGCAGCTCGGTGAGAAAGAGTTATTAGGAATTATTAAGCATGAGCTATGTCATTACCACCTTCATCTAGAAGGAAAAGGTTATCAGCATAAGGATCAAGAGTTTAAGAAATTATTGAAAGAAGTAGATGCACCTCGTTTTTGCGGGCAGCTTCCGGACAGAAAAGTAAAACGTACATCTAAGAAAATCCTTTTATATAAGTGCACAAAATGCCAGCTTTCTTATAAAAGAAAAAGGAGCATCGATACCAGCAGATATGTATGTGGAAAATGCCGGGGAAAATTAACGAAAGTTAAAGAAATAACCATGGAATAACGTAAGATATTGGAAGGCATTTTTATATTAAAACTATATTGACTTTCACTTTATTCGTCATTATAATGTAAAGAGTCGATAAGGTGATTGCCTTGTTGCATTAGACTATTCCGCAGTAGCTCAGTGGTAGAGCTATCGGCTGTTAACCGATCGGTCGTAGGTTCGAGTCCTACCTGCGGAGCCATAT
>NZ_BCVI01000112.1 GCF_001591665.1 Neobacillus soli NBRC 102451
TTGGTTAAGTCCTCGAACGATTAGTATCAGTCAGCTCCACATGTCGCCACGCTTCCACCTCTGACCTATCAACCTGATCATCTTTCAGGGTTCTTACTAGCTTGCGCTATGGGAAATCTCATCTTGAGGGGGGCTTCATGCTTAGATGCTTTCAGCACTTATCCCGTCCGCACATAGCTACCCAGCGATGCTCTTGGCAGAACAACTGGTACACCAGCGGTGCGTCCATCCCGGTCCTCTCGTACTAAGGACAGCTCCTCTCAAATTTCCTGCGCCCACGACGGATAGGGACCGAACTGTCTCACGACGTTCTGAACCCAGCTCGCGTACCGCTTTAATGGGCGAACAGCCCAACCCTTGGGACCGACTACAGCCCCAGGATGCGATGAGCCGACATCGAGGTGCCAAACCTCCCCGTCGATGTGGACTCTTGGGGGAGATAAGCCTGTTATCCCCGGGGTAGCTTTTATCCGTTGAGCGATGGCCCTTCCATGCGGAACCACCGGATCACTAAGCCCGACTTTCGTCCCTGCTCGACTTGTAGGTCTCGCAGTCAAGCTCCCTTGTGCCTTTACACTCTGCGAATGATTTCCAACCATTCTGAGGGAACCTTTGGGCGCCTCCGTTACTCTTTAGGAGGCGACCGCCCCAGTCAAACTGCCCGCCTGACACTGTCTCCCATCCCGATAAGGGATGCGGGTTAGAATTTCAATACAGCCAGGGTAGTATCCCACCGACGCCTCCACCGAAGCTGGCGCTCCGGTTTCTCAGGCTCCTACCTATCCTGTACAAGCTGTACCAAAATTCAATATCAGGCTGCAGTAAAGCTCCACGGGGTCTTTCCGTCCTGTCGCGGGTAACCTGCATCTTCACAGGTACTATAATTTCACCGAGTCTCTCGTTGAGACAGTGCCCAGATCGTTACGCCTTTCGTGCGGGTCGGAACTTACCCGACAAGGAATTTCGCTACCTTAGGACCGTTATAGTTACGGCCGCCGTTTACTGGGGCTTCGATTCAGAGCTTCGCTTGCGCTAACCCCTCCTCTTAACCTTCCAGCACCGGGCAGGCGTCAGCCCCTATACTTCGCCTTGCGGCTTCGCAGAGACCTGTGTTTTTGCTAAACAGTCGCCTGGGCCTATTCACTGCGGCTCTTCGAGGCTATGAACCCCAAAGAGCACCCCTTCTCCCGAAGTTACGGGGTCATTTTGCCGAGTTCCTTAACGAGAGTTCTCTCGCTCACCTTAGGATTCTCTCCTCGCCTACCTGTGTCGGTTTGCGGTACGGGCACCTTTTATCTCGCTAGAGGCTTTTCTTGGCAGTGTGGAATCAGGAACTTCGGTACTAAATTTCCCTCGGCATCACAGCTCAGCCTTATAGTGAACGGATTTGCCTATTCACCAGCCTAACTGCTTACACGCACATATCCAGCAGTGCGCTTACCCTATCCTACTGCGTCCCCCCATTGCTCAAACGATAAAGAGGTGGTACAGGAATATCAACCTGTTATCCATCGCCTACGCCTTTCGGCCTCGGCTTAGGCCCCGACTAACCCTGAGCGGACGAGCCTTCCTCAGGAAACCTTGGGCATTCGGTGGATGAGATTCTCACTCATCTTTCGCTACTCATACCGGCATTCTCACTTCTAAGCGCTCCACCAGTCCTTACGGTCTAGCTTCAACGCCCTTAGAACGCTCTCCTACCACTGACACCTAATGGTGTCAATCCACAGCTTCGGTGATACGTTTAGCCCCGGTACATTTTCGGCGCAGAGTCACTCGACCAGTGAGCTATTACGCACTCTTTAAATGGTGGCTGCTTCTAAGCCAACATCCTGGTTGTCTAAGCAACTCCACATCCTTTTCCACTTAACGTATACTTTGGGACCTTAGCTGGTGGTCTGGGCTGTTTCCCTTTTGACTACGGATCTTATCACTCGCAGTCTGACTCCCACGGATAAGTCTTTGGCATTCGGAGTTTGTCTGAATTCGGTAACCCGATGAGGGCCCCTAGTCCAAACAGTGCTCTACCTCCAAGACTCTAACAACGTGAGGCTAGCCCTAAAGCTATTTCGGAGAGAACCAGCTATCTCCAAGTTCGATTGGAATTTCTCCGCTACCCACACCTCATCCCCGCACTTTTCAACGTGCGTGGGTTCGGGCCTCCATCCAGTGTTACCTGGACTTCACCCTGGACATGGGTAGATCACCTGGTTTCGGGTCTACGACCACATACTAAAACGCCCTATTCAGACTCGCTTTCGCTGCGGCTCCGTCTTTTCAACTTAACCTTGCATGGGATCGTAACTCGCCGGTTCATTCTACAAAAGGCACGCCATCACCCATAAACGGGCTCTGACTACTTGTAGGCACACGGTTTCAGGAACTATTTCACTCCCCTTCCGGGGTGCTTTTCACCTTTCCCTCACGGTACTGGTTCACTATCGGTCACTAGGGAGTATTTAGCCTTGGGAGATGGTCCTCCCTGCTTCCGACCGGATTTCTCGTGTCCGGCCGTACTCAGGATCCACTCAGGAGGGAACGAAGTTTCAACTACAGGGTTTTTACCTTCTATGACGGACCTTTCCAGATCGCTTCATCTACCCCGTTCCTTTGTAACTCCATGTTGAGTGTCCTACAACCCCAAGAGGCAAGCCTCTTGGTTTGGGCTATGTCCCGTTTCGCTCGCCGCTACTCAGGGAATCGCGTTTGCTTTCTCTTCCTCCGGGTACTTAGATGTTTCAGTTCCCCGGGTATGCCTTCCATACCCTATGTATTCAGGTAAAGATACTGTTCCATTACGAACAGTGGGTTCCCCCATTCGGAAATCTCCGGATCAAAGCTTACTTACAGCTCCCCGAAGCATATCGGTGTTAGTCCCGTCCTTCATCGGCTCCTAGTGCCAAGGCATTCACCGTGCGCCCTTTCTAACTTAACCTAAAAGGTTGTTTCTCTTAATAAAATAAGAGATTAAAATGGCAATTAACTCGATGTTTACTTTGCTTCTTCATTACGATTATCTAGTTTTCAAAGAACGAATAAAAAAA
>NZ_BCVI01000113.1 GCF_001591665.1 Neobacillus soli NBRC 102451
GTGCTCCAGGCCTGTCGTGAGCTGACCAGGGCGCATGTGCTTTACTATTTTAACCTCTAGCTCCCGCCGCCTTGTCCACTGGAAGCGTCTTTGCCACCGCTGGATTGTCCATCCTTGCTGCCTGATTTGCTTTTCGTTTCCTCCGCTGCCTTTAAAAGCAATTCCTGCATTTTTGCCTTAAAAAGCGGACTTTCAATTGTTTCCGCAATGACTGTCTGCAAATGTTCACGGTATTCTTTACTTTTTAATGCGTCTGCCATTTCTTTTTGAATTTCAGGTTCTTTAAAAACTTCAATCATCATCCCTCTATATTCGGGGTCATTCATTAATTCCTTCAGTAATTTTTCATTCTCAGATCTCATGTTTTTGGCAACGCCTTTAGCGAATTTCGGATCGCTAAATGTTTTTTTCCAAAAGGTGGTTGCTTTATCGGTCGTCAGTGTTTGCTGGATGGTGTCAGAAACGACCTTTTGATCCATAACAAGTTTTTCCTTCATTTTATCATCGGACATCACGTCTTGAATTGCCTTCTTGCCATCATCGGTTTTGAGAATGTCAACAACCATCTTTTTTGTCTGATCGTAATCAATTTGCCCTCCGCTGCTTGTATCGCTGGAGGAACAGCTTGTTAAGAACATCATGATGGGTAGGAGGAGCAACATACTTTTAGCTTTCATTTCCAAGCTCCTTTCACATAAAGATCCTTAATTTTAGGATGAAGAAAATGAGCTGAGATTATGCGTAAGAAAATCAAATTATGGATTTTTCGAATGTTGCTTGGTACAATCAGGATGGAATTTATCTTTTGTAGTGGAGGTTTTAGTGTGACAAGCCGTAATTTGGTAAGACTGTTTATGACCACATTATTAGTTGGCGGGGTCACGACAGCTATTGTGGGATTTATTATTCGCTGGAATGAGTTCCAGCATTATTTTACTGACTTTGATTTCAAATCGATTGTGCTAACAACAATATGGTTAATTGGAATGGGCTTTCTTTTTAGTTTAATAAGCCAATTGGGTTTTTTCTCATATTTAACTGTCCACCGCTTCGGTTTAGGTATTTTTAAATCTGCGGGGCTGTGGAATGCTGTTCAAATTGTCCTTATTTTGTTTGCATTTTATGACTTAATTGATTGGCGATATGAAAAGTTTGCCAAACCAGGCGACTCTCTTTTTTCATACTTTTTGCCTGCCATCCTAATTTTAGTTGCTGCTCTTATTGTTGCCTGGCTAAAAATGAAACAAACCAATCGTGGTGCGTTTATTCCTGCCCTATTTGTTATGATAGTTGTTACAATAGTAGAATGGGTGCCGGCGATTAAAGCAAATGATAATAGCTGGCTATACCTTATGGTTGTTACCTTAATGGCCTGTAATGCCTACCAATTATTAATTTTGCATAAGTTAAACTCTAAATCTGAGCAGGAAAGACAACAGAAAGCAAGTCAATCTGCTAATAAAAATAAAACAGCAAGTAAAAAAGTGACAAAAAAACCGTCCATTAGTTAAATGGGCGGTTTTTCAACGGTAAATTATTTAATTTCTTTTGAATGGGCTTCCCCATTTGCAATCATTTCCGAAACCGATACAAGTTTTAACCCCTTTTGGCGGATATCCCCCAAAATCATTGGAATTGCTTTAGCCGTTTGTTTTGCAGAATCTGAAGCATGAAGAAGAACGATATCGCCCTTATTTGCCTTCTTTACATTTTCGGCTATTTTCCCTGCCCCTGGGTTATTCCAATCTTTTGAATCGACACTCCAATGGACAACCGTATATCCATATCTCTTGGCAATTTGTAAAGTTCGTTCATCAAAGTGCCCGGTTGGTGCACGTAAAAGCTTAACGTCCTTAACGTTTAATTTTTTAAAGACCTCTTGGGCTTTTGCAATATCTCTGCCAATTTTCACATCTTCTAAGTCCTTGTAGTCCTCATAACCGTAACCTAGAACGCCAATTTCATAGCCCTCTTTTACAATTCGGCTGACAATATCAGGGTGTCTTTCTGCCCAAGATCCGGCCAAGAAGAAGGTAGCTGACTTAACATTTCCCTTTTTTAAGGTATCTAAAATCGGCACTGCCTTTTCATCACCCCAGCCAATATTAAAAGTGAGAGCGAGATCTTTTTCACCACGGTAAATGGCTTTAGGTCCATCATTAGTCGAAAATACAGGTATTTGTGGAAGGTTCTCTATATAGAGAAACCACGCGGTAAAAAAAGCAGCAATTAAAATAAGAGAAATATTCTTTAAAGACTTCCCGTTTAATACAAAAAAGAAATTCATCTGAGCCCCACCTCGTCCCATACCGTCCTTGATTCAACCTATGCTTGTATTTCTAGTAATATGATTAAAGAATTTAATTATAAAACTTCAATAATTGGAAAAGACTACTATAAATAGAAATTTCGCTGGAGGTTATTCAATGTTTGGACTTCTGATAAATGATAAAGAAGTAAAGGAAATGGAATACCTTATTAAAAGAGAAATGGATGAAATCCTATTTGATTTAAGGGATGAACGGATTGATTATATTGTAAAAAGAGCAATGGAAGAGAGATATAAAATATTATTTACATTATTTAGAAGGGTTGCTTCACCAAATGACTGTATAAAGTATATGAGGAGAGGAAAGAAGGATAGAAAGAAGGGTTAAAAAAATAATTACTTTCTATAAAACTTTATTAAAGATTTCCGTTGACAATTATTTATTACCTTGGTATATTAATAAACGTCGCTGATGACTTAAAAAATGCTTTGAAAAAAGTTATTGACATCGTGTTTAACGGATGTTATATTTATAAAGTCGCTTTTAGCCGACAGAGATATTGATCC
>NZ_BCVI01000114.1 GCF_001591665.1 Neobacillus soli NBRC 102451
ATAGTTCAATAAGTATCCACTAATTAGTATTTTACGGTATAATTAAACTGAAAATTAAATAATTTCAGAAAGAGAGTTTATGGTATTAAATACTTTAGTGCCAGTATTAATATTACATAATAATTGTTGGCTTTGATTCCTATTGGTTAAGTTGGTTAAAGTGTTAAAAAAGTAAAAAAATGGGGGCGACTGTTCAATAAGAGCAGTCTCTTATTGTCAATCGTTTCAGGTGGATAGGAGAAGAAGGAATTTAATGGTTTCTGATGGGATTTATAGGTGGATATTAAAGTTAAAATACTACTCTAAGGAGGATGATTGTAGTGATATCCAAAATCTTTAAGCTTTTATCTATTTTAAGTGCAATAGCTTTGATTGGTTATACTATTTTTAGTTGGAATAAATCTACAAATCAAAGTATGTTAATCTCGCAATTACTTATGATGAGCATGTTAGTTTTCGGGGGAATAGACAATTTATTGAGTAAGAAAAATATAATGAAGGGAATGGGTATTATATTCTTGGCAGTTGCTATCTTTATCGCGGTTGTTTCGATTATCAAATACGGCTAGATAAAGGAACGATAGAGAATAACACAATATTTTCTCAGTTAAGGAAGTAATTGGAGTCATTAATTGTGAAACGTATCACTTAAACAAACGGGTGCTTTAGTTTAGAACAGGCTGCCATATTGGGGCTATTTCTTATCAAACTAACGAAATTCGTTAATTGAAGTTCCAGCTGCCATAATTGGCGGCTTTTTCTTATTGAACAAATGTCATGTTATAAAACATAAGGCGTTCGCTTGTTTTCATTTTTAGAAATAGTTTAAGCAAATCGCTGATTTTTGCTAACTATATGATGGTTGTCCAAGCCACCTTTATCTTAAGAAATATATATATATAGAGGGTTTTTCCCTCTAATATTCCAATAGGTGGTGAAAAAATATGTACGGATCATATGGTGGCGGTTATGGCTACGGTGGTGGATATGGTGGCGGCAGTACCTTTGTATTAATCGTAGTTTTGTTCATTCTGTTAATTATCGTACTGACTAGCGTCATTTAATCAACCAAACGGTATGAATTTGGGTGAGTAAAATCCTATTATGGAGGTGATATACATGGAAGAATTTAGACACGAACATAGAGAAAGAAACCCTTTTGCTTTAGTCGTTGTGTTGTTCGTTCTCCTTATCATTGTAGGAGCTTCTTTTATGATGGGCGGCTACTAAAGTGAACGGAACAAAGGGCAGGTTAAGTTAATCTGTCCCTTTGTTTATAGACTATTGAAATGAAAGGAGGATGAAATACACATGGTTTTTTTTCGTGATGACTTTAGAAGAAGACGTGAATTTGAATTTGAATTCGATAGAAGAAGACGTTTTCCATTTGAATTTGAATTTGAATTTGAGAGGAGAAGACGCTTTGAATTTGAATTTGAAAGAAGAAGACGCTTTGAATTTGAAAGAAGAAGACGCAGATTCTTTTAAGCACTAGATTTAAACAGTTTTTCCATGAGCCTACGGAAAAGAACAGTTGTCATCAAAAGCAGCTGTTCTTTTTGAACAAATTGAAAGTTATTAAACATAAGGCGTTTTTTACTTTAAGATTAGGCTGCTATAATTGGCGGCTTTTTCTTATCTAGCTAAAGGCGTTCGATCCTTTAATAGAAGGATTACATTTTTCTTATTCAAGTAACGGGCAGGTTGGTTTAACAAGAGTTGCCTAATCCGTAACCATAGCCACCACAACATCCGCCGTATCCACAATAACCAAACATTTTATAGCCCTCCTTTAGACTTACTCCTTACAATTTATGTTAAGAAATTAAGGATGGAAGGGCTATTTCACTAGGATTTTTTTTAGGACAAACTCATTTCCTTATTATGAAATATAGGCTTTGTAGCGAATTAGAAACGGAAGTTGCTACAAAGCCTATATTTTATTTGGTTTTGAATTTTTTAATAAATTGATTAAAAAAAGGGGTGATTTCTTTAATTAATGGTTTAAATTGATTAGATGTTTCGACTAACATATCGATGGTTTCCATAAGCATTTCAACATCCACATTGTTAAGAAGATTTTCTATCTGATTTTGAGTGGTTGGATCACTGTTCTGTTCTTTTCTCCTCGAGCCAAAAAACCATTCATCGATCCGATTAGAACTGTTATGGAAAGGTGAGCGTTCTTTTTGTTCTTGTGAATTATTTTCGTTTTCTTTGTAAGTTTCTCTCTGTTTACTGTTTCCAAACAGGAAACTTGAAAAAGGGTCAATTTCACCATTGGGCTTTTGTTTTTCTATATCATAATTCTCCTCCAATAACTTCTACTCCTCTCTTTTCAACTCTTTAAGATAAATTATGATTGGTTTTATACCGAAGTGTGGATACTTGTACTAAAAAAATAATGACTCTCCAAAAGTAGTTATTGAGATACTAAATTGCTAATCTTTCCTCCCCACGGGGGTTACTAGGGCTTTTTTGCCCTCTGCTGCATCTAGTATGAATCTATTACAAATTCTGGGTTATGTAGTGAATAAAAAAAACGCCTTAACTGGAGCCCTTTCTCTGTTAAAACCACATTTATTAAGTAGGACTAATGCAATGCTTATTATAGGCATCACCGTTTTTGGTCTCATTAATGAAGGAGAATGTGAAATATTGTACTTAAAGTAACGGGGGCTTTAATTTAAAAAAGGGTTGCAGCGGTGATCCTTTTTTTGTTATTGAGCTAACTGGCAGTTTAGTGGAAGAAGAGGTATTTTTAGAAGCGTGTTGAAATAATTAATATAAAGAGATAATTCAATTCAACATTTTTTGGGGGGAGAGTT
>NZ_BCVI01000115.1 GCF_001591665.1 Neobacillus soli NBRC 102451
GGCTAGAACAAGAAGAAAGCCGCCAAAAATGGCAGCTTGATCTTAAACTCTTGCACCCTTTACTTTAAGTAGAATAATTCACAATCTTTTTTAATGTATAAGAGAGAAATTTGAAGTTTACAATGATTTATTTAATCTCTATTCCCGTATCCAATCAATTGATGTGATTTTATATTTGCATAAACCGCAAACCCACCTAATGACGGATTATCATTTGAAGGAAAGTCCACAATTAAAACTTCTTTTCCAATAAAGGTTTTATTTTTTATATTTCCCATTTTTTCTTGTAAGGTTATTTTCTGAACACTTGCATGTTCCCAATTTCCTTTGATATGCTCTTTATTATTTTCTGTGAGTTGGTTCCAAACAGTTTCCCTGACATCTAATCTCTGGGTTTTTTTATCTTGTGTTTTCTGCCGTTACTATAGATACAGCATATAAAACAATTCCTAAAATATAGATTATCAGGCCGAGATAAAACCAAACCGAGTCTATTCTAATTTTGAGTAGTAATAAAAATAAGAGAATAAGAGCGGTCGTAATTTGATAAATCCAGTAAGCCACTTTTTCTTTTCCCAATAATGGAGCAAAGAGACTTGCACGTTTAGGCCCCTCTTTACTTATTGCACTCAATAGACCATATCTTATAAGGATAATTGGTATAACTGTCAAAAATGCATTCATTCTATCCCACCTTTTAGGTCTTTAATTTACAATCGAAGTTTATTGCTACATTATTTATATTACGATTACCCCAATATATGTAGAATTACTTTTATTGAAATAAACTGCTCTGTAAGTTCAGAAACTTCAACAAAAAGAGCGTCAATCCTTCTTGGATCAACACCCCGATACTAAGCTAATTTTTAACATCTTACATATTTGCGTTTGAAACCAAGCTTCCCTCTATCCATTTCTTTTTGAATACTTTCGGCAGCGTTTAGGAAACTGCTTTTTTTCTTGTCCCGTTTGACTTCAACTGTGCCTACTTCCTTTGCGGTCTCGACTGCCTTTTCATGTAGCGGCACATATGAAATCGCCACAGTATATAGAAAATTATTCATAGCGGATTTCGTTCGTTCTGGCGAATCATGAATCGTATTTTTCGCAATATCAAGCATATTAGAAATCTTGCTTTCTGAAAATTCATGGTCTTTTCGATTCCCTAAAAGCCAGCAGTAGCAACTCCAGCCCGCTGACATTCTCAGCTCGTCACCGCTTGCAATCCATTTATCAGCAACGTCCTGTGCAAGATCTGACTCTGATAAAGTTACTGCCACGACATAGTCGGACAGCATATAAAAATACGCCCCCTCCATCCAACGATCAAAATCCGACTCAGTCATAGCTTTGGGGTCTGCAATAATTCCTGCAAAGTACATTGCATCGTAGTTACCTGTGGAATAAAGCTCTTCCGCTAAACGTTGATTTATTTTTATTTTCTTGGCGATTGGTTTCATAGCACCTGTAGCTACCCCAAAAAGCGGCTCTTGCGCACCATTGGATAGGTAGATTTTTTTAGTTCGTTCCTTACCGAGGACCTCAAGCTCCTGCATCACTGTTTCATAATCCATAGTTTTGCACTTCCTTCCTTAATATTTCTAGTTTATACTCTTTATCAAGTCTTCCATACTTCTCAATTTTACCATTAATCTTATTCAAGTATCTTTCCTTTAGTTTAATAAAAGAGCGTTTTGGAATACATTTTTATCTTTCATTGTACCGTTCCTTGCTTCCCAATAAACTTTATTTAATCTCTACACTGAGTTTACGAGGCATTAATATTCAGATGATATGATTGGTTTACCAACGAATGAGGAGGCACGATAAATGAATGTACGTGCAGTATTTATTGATATGGATGGTACACTACTAACAGCCTCAAACAACATTTCCCATCGAAATATGGAAGCCATTTATGGTCTCATTAATCAGGGAGTCCAAGTTTTTCTAGCTACTGGCCGACACTATGAAGTAACCGCTCCCTACCATAAAGAAATTGGATTACGAACTCCAATGATCTGTTTGAATGGTGCCGCTATTCACGAGGCAGAGACAGGCAGAGCATTGCAAATGAAAACCGTCCAATTGAACGAAGAACGCTTCCACCATCTGACCACTGAAAATCCTTGTAATGTTATGATTCACACAGCAAATGGGCTTTATTGTAAGGAAACAAATGAAGAAATTGAGTATTGGACAAAAGTCGGGCAAATTCCGCCGCGTTATATTGGAGATTTAAGACAGGCAAATTATCAAGATGTTCTTAAATATAGTGTTCGAATAGGTGCACCAAGACCTGATTTATCTGCTTTGTTTAAAAAGGAAGCAGAAGTCATCAATTGGAATGACGGGTTTGAATTGCTTGCTCCTAATGTTTCCAAATGGTCTGCTATAAAAAGCTTACTTCAGACATTTCGAATTAGTCCAAGCGAAGTCGTAGCGATTGGAGACGGACCCAATGATATAGAGATGCTTCGAAATGTCGGTACTGGCGTGGCAATGAGGAACGCTAGCGAAGAGGTTAAAGCAGCAGCTGATTTTGTTACAGGACATCATGAAAATGATGGATTGGCTGAGTTTATAGAAACTTATCTTCATAATTCATATAAATCATATGTGATTTAGGATTATTTTAAAATAACTTTTTGTAATAAAAAATGACAGGTGTGATCTATTTCGTTAGATTCATACCTGTCATTTTTTTATCGTAATTTCTCCAAATC
>NZ_BCVI01000116.1 GCF_001591665.1 Neobacillus soli NBRC 102451
TTTCATAAGACAAGGGTTGATTGGACAATCGTCATAGTGCAAGAACAAATTTAGCGAACTGTTTAAAAACCTTCTAAAAATGAAAAGAAGCATCTGCAATAAATGCATACGCTTCTTCGGAGGTAAATATATTTGGTACAGGTTCGGAGGTAGTACTATCATATGCAATTGAACGAAAAAGGAATGGACAAGTGCTGATTTTAAAAAGTTTTGCAGATGGGCTTTATAGAAGACAGATTTAATATTTCCACTAATCACCTATAACACTTGTCCATAACGATATTTAATTCAATACGTATAATGTCGTATGTTTCAAAAGAAATTGGGGTGAAAACATGTCAGTCGAACATTATTATGGATTGTGTCAAAGACACATAGGAAGAGCTGTTGTAATCAGAACCCATGATGGAAGAATTCATAGGGGAATCGTACATCGTGTCTCCAGAGACAGAGTTTTTCTTCAACCAATGGGGCGTCCTAGAAACCTAGGCGGTTTTGGTTATGGAGGCTGGGGCTGGGGTTGGGGCGCTGGAATCGCGTTTGGTTTTATTGCTTCATTAGCTGTACTTTCTCTATTCTTTTGGTAGTTCATTTAAATTATTATATATGATCACTTCTTGATCCTATAAAAACCAGACGAAAAGTATTTTTTTCGTCTGTTTATTTTCCGTTTTATGGTACTATCTTATTATTTGAGCAATAATTTCTGTGTTGATATTAAGGAGATCCTTACTTGTTTTGTTAGTTGTTTCAACATAATTCTTAACCAAATAATATCCAACACAGTACCCTGCCATTTTCGGATAGAAACGTAATCCATACAATAGGTTTTGATGTTTACTATCACTTTTTAGAATATTTCTATTTGGGAACACTATGTTATTCCACATTTTCTTTAGTTCTTCATTGGAATAATATGATGTCCACGTAGCTAAAAATTCTTCGCCCATTCTTTCACGTACTGCATTTTCAGCTAATCCTTCCAAAATGATTGTATCCAACAATACGTAATCATCTTCGTCTTTTTGATACTTGGATAACCGACAAACATGGTTATACTCATGTGTAAATAATGCCCTTATTTCCTTTTCTAAATTATCCTCTGAAATAAATAAAAGTAGTTTATCTTTGAAGGCCAAACCTGATTTTCCGTTAAAGTCCTGTTTTAATTTTCGGTTGTGTATATCTGATGGAAAAATAAAAATAGGGATATTTGGTCCTTCCCACACTTTTTGAAGTCGTAGGTTTTCCTCTTGTACAATCTCCCATACTTTATTTTTTTGTAACTTTCTCACTACCTCGTTTCCGTTCCTGAGAGGATGATACATTCCATATTGAGTTAAGTAATCGTAGATTTCGGAAGCTGAAGCATCCTCAAAGTGTACAATTAACTTTTCACATATTTCAATTGGTTTATGATATGAATCGTGTAACCACTGATCTGTTCTAATCACTCCCATATCAGCACCCCTAACTACATATTTCATTAAAAATACATTATGCACTTAGCATATAAACGTTCCGAAACCTTTTTCTTTACCTTCCTGATATCCTAAAAATAACATTCTTAGGTTTCAATCTTTTTTCCTAATAGGCCTTTAAAAGCTCATTTGTGTTAATAAGAGTATCATGACCAAATTAATCCCATTATCATAAAATAATGTCAGTCCCACAAGGTTCTGAACCACAATATCAAAGACTTCACTTTCGTAAGCAAGTGAACCGACGGCCAGGAGGGCACTGAAAAAGCTACCTTTAGAAACTAAATAGCTACTATCAAAAAAGACGACTCAAATTCATATTTCTGAATTTTAGAGTCGTCCTTTTTATCGATTTTCTTATTAAACTGCTCTGTGTTCTGTACAGTTTAGAAGCGCATGAAAGAAGTTCCTACAATGATCAGTAGAA
>NZ_BCVI01000117.1 GCF_001591665.1 Neobacillus soli NBRC 102451
ATGTGCGCCCAGCATGGGTGCAATCTATAGGGTGCAAGTCCCGAACTGTGAAGGCAGAAGTAACAGTAGCTTAACGCAAGGGTGTCCGCGGTGACGTGGAATCTGAAGGAAGCGGGCGGCAAACCTCCGGTCTGAGGGACACGAACTTCATATAAGGCTAGATACCATTGGATGAGTTTGCATGACAAAACAAAGTCCCTTCTGCCGAAGGTGGTATAGAGTAAATGAAGCAGATAGATGGAGGGAAAGATTGCACTCTTACCTGGGGAGGTCTGATTGATATGCCAAGTACACTTGGTAACCTATCTAGCAATAGATAGCTGAACAATCAGAAGTCAGCAGAGGTCATAGTACCTTACCTACTCGAGACGGTAAGGGAAGGACTGAACAATTAGGAAGAACGAGAACTAGGCATACAATTCCTGTGTAGAAGCAGACAATCCGAAAGGACTTACTTGGAGGAGGAAGTGGTGAATCCCACTGGGGACTTCATGAGGGTGGAACAGGAATAACATAAATAGATTTCTACGTTCACGTCGAAAGGAAATATCGAATGTTAATGGATAGGATTTTGTCACGGGAAAACTTAATAGAAGCACTTAAACGTGTCGAGAAGAACAAAGGGAGTCACGGAATAGATGGTATGTCCGTAAAATCCCTACGAAGACATCTCTATGAAAACTGGGAGTCCCTTTGTGATTCTTTGAGGAATGGAACCTATCATCCGAATCCAGTCCGTCGAGTCGAAATCCCGAAACCGAACGGAGGAATTAGGTTACTAGGTATACCTACCGTGACAGACCGTTTCATTCAACAAGCTATTGCCCAAGTGTTAACCCCATTATTTGACCCCACCTTTTCTGAACATAGCTATGGATTCAGACCAAATCGGAGAGGACATGACGCTATTCGAAAAGCTAAGGGATATATAAGAGAAGGTTACAGATGGGTTATAGATATGGACTTAGAGAAATTCTTTGACAAAGTTAATCATGATAAGTTGATGGGGATACTGGCTAACAGAATCCAAGACCGATTGGTCTTGAAGCTAATTAGAAAATACCTCCAAGCAGGAGTCATGATTAATGGTGTAACCTACGATTCTGAGGAAGGAACACCACAGGGAGGTCCATTAAGTCCTATTCTTTCCAATATCCTGTTAGATAAACTTGATAAAGAGTTGGAAAGAAGGGGGCATAAGTTCGTCCGCTACGCTGATGATTGTAATATCTACATGAAGTCAAAGAAAGCTGGCGAAAGGGTGATGAACTCTATTACAAACTTTATAGAAATTAAATTGAAACTTAAAGTAAATAGAGAGAAGTCTGCAGTTGACCGTCCGTGGAAACGAAAGTTTCTTGGGTTTAGTTTTACTGTTCACAAGAAACCGAAGGTTCGGATATCCCAGGAAAGTATCAAAAGACTAAAGTTAAAAATACGTGAATTAACATCACGGTCAACATCCATCTCATTGGAAACAAGAATCGAGAAACTAAATCAATACTTAACTGGTTGGTGCGGTTACTTTGCTTTAGCGGATACACCTAGTAAGTTTAAAGAATTTGATGAATGGATTAGGAGAAGACTCCGTATGATTGAATGGAAACAATGGAAAACACCCAAAACAAGAGTAAGAAATCTCAAAGGCTTGGGAGTTCCACCAAACAAGGCTTTCGAATGGGGAAACTCTAGAAAGAAATACTGGAGAATAGCTGGTAGTCCGATTCTACAAAAAAACCTCAATAACTCCTACTGGAGTAACCGAGGGCTGAAAAGTTTATATCACAGATATGAATTTCTACGTCAAACTTAGTTGAACCGCCGTATACCGAACGGTACGTACGGTGGTGTGAGAGGTCGGGGGTTAGTCACCCCCTCCTACT
>NZ_BCVI01000118.1 GCF_001591665.1 Neobacillus soli NBRC 102451
GAGTAGAGGGAAAATAATTAATTATTTTCGCCCCTCTCACACCACCGTACGTACGGTTCCGTATACGGCGGTTCAATTTATATTACAGTGTGTACTTTTAGATAATGTTCTAAAGCAGAAGGAAGTCCCCTCTGCTTTAGTCTTTTATTTGAGATTGCTCTTTGTACGACTTTCGATAATCCGATATACCGATAACCTCTTCGACAGAAAGTTAATCCTTTCGCCTCTTCTTCAGGAATCCCTAATTGAACAAGCGATTTGATTCGTTTCCGTGATACCTTCCATTGCTTCCAGATGATAACTCTAATTCTGGAGCGAAGCTTCTTATCTATCGTAGTCATCGCTTTTTTCATATTTGAGATTCTAAAGTAATTGACCCACCCAAGTATGACTTGTTTTAGTTTTAAAATTCGGAAGTCTAGCGGTACACTCCAATTACGCTTTGTTAGTTTTCGGAGCTTCCTTTGAAATTTCTGTATTGACATGAGATGGGGTTTTACGTGATACCTCTTGTTTTTGGTATCGTAATGATACCCAAATCCTAAGAATTTTAAATCTTTTGGGCGAGAGATTTTGCTCTTCTCCACATTGACTATTAATCCTAGTTTTTCTTCTATAAATCTCACGATTGATTTCATCACTCTGTTTGCGGCTGTTTCACTCTTTACAAAAATGAGAGCGTCATCAGCGTATCTCACGAACCGTAGTCCTCTTTTCTCTAGTTCCTTATCGAGTTCATTTAACATAATATTACTCAATAGTGGGCTAAGGTTTCCTCCTTGCGGAGTCCCGACTGGTGTTTCTTCATATTTCCCTTTCACCAAGACTCCACTGACTAAGTATTTTCTGATTAACGAGATGACATCACCATCATCTATTGTGTTGGCAATAATTCGCATGAGTTTATCGTGATGAACTGTATCGAAGAATCTTTCAAGGTCAATGTCTACTACCCAATCGTGTCCGTCATTCAGAAATTCCAAGCTTTTTATAATAGCCATCTCACAACTTCTTTTGGGTCTAAAGCCGTAACTGAATTCACTGAATTGCTTTTCAAATATCGGACTGAGAACTTGATGAATGGCTTGTTGAACTACCCTATCCACTACTGTTGGTATTCCCAACTTGCGCATCTTGCCGTTTCCTTTTGGGATTTCCACTCTTAAGGCAGCTTGTGGTTGGTATTTTCTAGTTCTGATGCGCTGACGTAGCTCATCTTTGTTCTCTTTCAGAAATTGCTTCAGTTCATCGACAGTTATTCCATCGACCCCACTAGAACCTTTGTTTTTGTAGACACGCAAGTAGGCTTCATTCATATTTTGATTACTTAGAATCTGTTCTAAAAGTTCCACACTCGTTTCTCCTTTCCTCTCACGTAATAAGTGATAGCTCCATTTTGGTTATCCTTTGAGGTACGCTCATACTTTCACCATTAACACATTCGGAGTAAGTCACTTACGCATTCGTGGCGTTGAAACACTATAAATTGTTCAGCCCTTCATGAATTACTCATTACTATGGCTTCTGCTGACTTCTTGCGGCAAACCTTTTTCGACTGTACCAATGTACATCCGCAAGACCTCCCAGGGTAAGGCAGCTATCTTTCCTCTTTTACTCGCCTGATTTACCCTACAAAGTTACGCACATCTTTTGGACTTTGACTTGTTTGGGAGCCTTATCCCTTTGTAGAGCCTTAGTATCAGATTTCTGTTCGTCGAGCCAAGATTTTATTCCACGCTTCCTCCAGCCCTTACCTCACGGTAAGTACCTTGCGCTTCCTTAGTGGTTGGTCGATGTGTACCCCCACAGTGGACTTTCACCACCTAGATAGTTGCCATGCCTGGCACACC
>NZ_BCVI01000119.1 GCF_001591665.1 Neobacillus soli NBRC 102451
TTCAACTCCCTCAGTTTAATACGATTTTCTCACGAATACTCGCTTATTCGCAGGATTTCATAACCCTTGATATTTGATTTAACGATTAATTGAATGAGTTCAGGTCATTATGGCTCCGTGAAGGCATAGTTAAATAAAGGAGTGACATTCAACTCCACATTTTACCATATGATGTACATTCTCCACGCCGCCCCTGGAGGCTTTCCCTCCCATGTCTCAACGGGTCATTTGCCCTATCATTCCTTCGTCATGCCTATCCAAGGGGTGGAGGCCAGTTATGCTAACGGGATGGGTCAGTGCCCTTTTGTTGAAGAAACCTGGTACTCCGTACATATTTGAAATCCTACGAATAAGCCAACATTCGGGTAGTAAAAAGTTAACAATCACTCTTTTTTTTAGATTTATTAGAGTTTATCCTTTCAGGGAAACTAGTAAGTGTTTATAAGAATCTATTTGAATTTATGCTGCTAAAGAAGTTAAAGGTTGTAATTTTTCTGGACAATAGGATTCATTTCGTTTGGCTAATCCTACAAATATTCGAGCCAGTTTACCAACCAATTTCATAATTGATTTCATCTTTTTGATCTTTTTCACCTTAACATTTAATGTGTGAATAGCTTTAAACTCAGGGTTGTTCATGACAAGGCTCATCGTCGCTAAGTAGAGGAAACGCCTCAGCCTAGATCTTCCTCGTTTAGAAATGACAATTTGACCTTTCCACTTTCCCGAACTTGCTTCAGCTAGGTGCAATCCTGCATGACGTAGTAAAGAATTACCGTGGGCAAAGCCACTTAAATCCCCAGCTTCTCCTAATATACCAGCCAATGAAATCTCACTAATTCCTTTAATGGTAAGCAAATGATTGGCATAAGGAATTTGTTTAAGTACTTCTGTTACTTGTTCTTCAACTCTTACGAGTTGTGTTGTTGCGAGGTCATATTCCTCTAGTAATTGTTGTAGATGAAATTTATAAGCATCAAGTGCTTGCCTCGTACCTATTGAGCGTTTAGCTAATTGAATAAGTAATTGGGCTTTCCTTAAACCAGGCTGTCTCTTCATCAAAGACTTCCATTCAATAACCACGTTTTGAGGTTGCATTGAACGTAATTCTATTGGGGTGGGAAATAATCGAAGGGTTGCGATTGCTCCTTTACCAGTCACATCCTTAAATACTTGTCGTAGCTCTGGAAAGACAATGTCTACCCAACGATTTATTTGGTTGATTGAACTTACGAGACGCTTAACAATCACGTCACGGTTAGACATAAGAACTCGAAGTTGCTCAAATGATTCAGAAGTCGGACGAACGATGGCATAATAACCATTCTTCACCATATCGGCAATAACTAGTGCATCTTTTTTATCGCTTTTTGACTGGGTATTATCTCGGTTCTCTTTATTCCTTTTTACATGATATGGATTTACTGTTACTACATCAATATTCTGTTCGAAAAGCCATTTTGATAGATTAATCCAGTAATGTCCCGTAGGTTCCATGCCGACTATAGCTGTATTTAATTTATTAATCCTTTTTAGTTCGTTAATCCATTTCAATAAAATAGTAAATCCATCTTCGTTATTTTCAAATGTAAGAGGATCTCCGACTACGATTCCACGGAAATTCACTGCTCGAGCGACGTGAAATTGTTGAGCAATATCTACACCAACAACGAGGTGTTTATCGGAAATTCTTTCTATTAGTTGATTTTGCTTGTCTTGCATTTTAAACTTCATAGTAAGGGTTCCTCCTAAGATTGTGAGTTAGAGTGGTGTCTATACTCATATCTTACTGAGGGGCTCTGTTTTTTTCAAAGTTCAAATTTAACCATCTACAGGAATGCTAACGG
>NZ_BCVI01000120.1 GCF_001591665.1 Neobacillus soli NBRC 102451
TTAGCATTCCTGTAGATCGTTAAATATCAGGTTTGAAAAAAATAAAGCCCCTCAGTAAGATATGAGTATAGACACCACTCTAACTCAGACTCTTAAGGAGGAAGCCCTACTATGAATTTTAAAATGCAAGACAAACAAAATCAACTAATAGAAAGAATTTCCGATACACATCTTATTGTTGGTGTAGACATTGCTCAACAATTTCACGTTGCTCGAGCTGTAAACTTCCGTGGAATTGTAGTCGGAGATCCCCTTACATTTGAAAATAATGAAGAGGGGTTTGTTAAATTGCAAAATTGGATTGAAAAGTTAAAAAGACTAAAAAATCTAGATTCCACAATAGTAGGTATGGAACCTACTGGCCACTACTGGAAAAACCTATCTAACTGGCTTGTTAAACAAAAAATTGAGGTAGTAACAGTCAATCCCCACCTAGTAAAGAGAAACAAGGAGAATCGTGATAACACTCAGTCAAAGAGTGATAAAAAAGATGCACTCGTTATCGCTGATATGGTGAAAAACGGCTATTATTCCTTTGTTCGCCCTTCATCAGAATCCTTTGAGAAACTTAGAGTTTTAATTTCTAATCGTGACGTGATTGTTAAACGTCTCGTAAGCTCTACCAATCAGATCCATAGATGGGTAGATATTGTGTTTCCAGAGCTTAGACAAGTATTTAAAGATGTTACTTGTAAAGGGGCAATTGCAACCCTCCGACTGTTTCCTACTCCTAATGAAATAGCTTCTTTTGAGCCTCTAGATGTCATGAGGGGATGGAAGTCTTTAATGCAGCGACAACCAGGACTCAAAAAAGCTCAATTACTAATCAATCTAGCAAAATCCTCGATTGGTACTGGACAAGCACTGGACGCTTATAAGTTCCATTTAGAACAATTACTGGAGGAGTATGATCTCGCCATAAAACAACTCGAAAGAGTTGAACAACAAGTTAAAGAAGTTCTCAATAAAATACCATTTGCAAGGAAGCTGCTTATGATTAAAGGTATAAGTGAAATTTCCTTAGCTGGCATTTTAGGAGAGGCTGGAGATCTAAGTGGGTTTTCTCATGGGAACTCTCTATTACGCCATGCAGGACTCCATTTAGCTGAAGCAAGCTCAGGAAAATGGAAAGGGCAGATTGTCCTCTCAAAACGAGGGAGGTCTAGACTACGGCGTTTCCTCTACCTAGCAACCATGAGCCTTGTGATGAATAACCCTGAGTTTAAAGCTATCCATGCATATAATGTGAAGGTCAAGAAGATGAAGAAAATGAAGTCTATCATGAAGTTGGTCGGAAAATTAGCAAGAATTTTTGTAGGTATAGCTAAGCGAAACGAATCTTACTGTGCAAATAAATTACAAGAAACAATCCCATTAGCAGCATAGAAACAGTATGACTAAAAGTCTTATAGTTAAATAGTTATCTTAGATTTTTGAATGTTGTCTTATTCGTAGGATTTCAAATATGCACGGAGTACCAGGTTTCTTAAACAAAAGGGCACTGTGACCCATCAGGTTAGCATAACTGGCCTCCACCCCTTGGATAGGCATGACGAAGGAATGAGAGGGCAATTGACCCGTTGAGACATGGGAGGGAAAGCCTCCAGGGGCGGCGTGGAGATGTGCATTATATGTTAAAATATGGAGTGGTAGCTGATTCCTTTATTTAACTATGCCTTCACGAAGCCAAGATGATCTGAACTCATTTCAATTACACGTAAATCCAATTACAAGGGTTATGAAATCCTGCGAATAAGTGAGCATTCAAGAGATATTCGTATCAAACTGAGGGAGTTTAAG
>NZ_BCVI01000122.1 GCF_001591665.1 Neobacillus soli NBRC 102451
GTACCGAGATTCCTAAGTACAGAAACCTATCGGTCTCTAATTGATTAGGCGATCCCTGTCGCTCCGACAGTTAGAAGTCTCACGGCTTCATTTTTAAGATTAATACTTGCGTTAATATCTCGATCATGATGGGTGTGGCACTTTGGGCATTCCCATTCACGCAATCCAAGATTTTTAACGTCTTTGTTTTTATAACCACAACCGGAACATAGTTGACTGGAAGGAAAGTTTTTCGCTACTGTCACTACTTGTTTCCCATACCATTTCGCTTTGTATTCGATCATGGTTTTGAATTGTGACCAAGACACTTCACTGATTGCTTTGGCAAGATTGTGGTTTTTGAGCATGTTACTTATTGATAAATCCTCCATTCCGATGATGTCGTGGCTTTTGACAACCTCGGTAGAGATTTTGTCTAAGTAATCTTTTCTTGCATTAGCAATATATTCGTGAATACATGCTACTTTCCTTTTTGCTTTATACCAGTTTGCACCGCCTATTGTTCTCCTGCTCATCACTCGTTGTGCTTTGGCTAATTTTTCTTCTAAGGTGCGAAAAAACTTTGGATTGGAATAGACCGTTTCATCTGAAAGAATGGCAAAGTCTTTTAAACCGACATCCATTCCAATGGCCGAATTGGTTTTAGGCAATTCCGCTACT
This sequence comes from Neobacillus soli NBRC 102451, assembly GCF_001591665.1. Classification (GTDB taxonomy): domain Bacteria; phylum Bacillota; class Bacilli; order Bacillales; family Cytobacillaceae; genus Neobacillus; species Neobacillus soli. The sequence continues at coordinate 661 of NZ_BCVI01000122.1, forward strand.
TCGGTTTCTGATGATAAAGAAACAAAATATTTACCAGAAGGGTTGCGTCTGACTATCGCACTTAAAATACGCCCCTCTACTTCACGGCTTTTCGCAAAGCGGACATTCCTTAGTTTTGGCAGTTTAATATAATGGTCAATGACCTCAATATTCCCATTCGTATGTTTGGTGGTATAGGATTGAACAGGATTTTTTTTTGACTTAAATCGAGGTTGTTTGTTTTGCTTTTTGTAATAGCGATGATAGGAATCAGCCAAATTCTCGACAGATTTTTGCAAAGCGATACTATCTACTTCTTTTAAGAATGAGTAGTGCTTCTTTAATTCTGGAAGTGACTTGACTGTTTCATATTTGTTCAAGTACGGACCTCTCCAATGGTTGGCTGGAAGTTGTCCATTTTGAACCATCTCATCAACGATATACCAATAAGCATCTTTCGCTTTTTGTTTTCCAAGAAAGAAATTGAATACGAATCTTGTACATCCAATTGTTTTATTGATGAGTTCCGTCTGTTTTTTGTTGGGGAATATACGAAATTTGTAGGCTTTGTTTACTAACATGACTTTCACCTCCTCGTATATTGTCATATACATATTATACCATTTTTTTGATATTAGTTGTATATTATCTTAGGAGTGAAATGGAAAAACAAACTGTAATATTACGATTTCTTAAAACTCTTTTAGATAGAGTTGAATCATACAAAGAAGAAATGGGTTTGGTACACGTACACAAAGGATTTTTCACTTACTACAAGTAGCACTCGAGCTGTCGGCCAATTGAGATGGCAAGTGAGCCATCCCTTGTCCGAAGCCGATTCATCTCACGACTGAAGTCACGAGTGTTCTCGGCTATTGCATAAAG
>NZ_BCVI01000123.1 GCF_001591665.1 Neobacillus soli NBRC 102451
TAAAATGTACCCTATAGAGTAGACACTTTAAAAAAGTGCTTTCTATAGGGTACTTTTTTTGTATAATTTAATAACACAACTAGAGACATACTGGAGACGGAGAAATCATGAGTAAAAAGGCTTTTACAGACAAAGAAATCGTAATGTTATCTAAAAACACCTATGTTAAATCTGTTAGTTCAAAAGGAATCACTTATTCTGATGAGTTTAAACAACATTTTGTTTCAGAATTTGGTAAGGGGAAGTTTTCAAGGCAGATCTTTGAAGAAGCAGGTTTTGACGTTGAAATCATTGGAATGCAAAGAATTAAATCTGCTTCCGAACGTTGGAGAGCTGCTTATAAAGCTGATGGCGTAATGGGGCTGAAAGACACCAGAAAAGATAGTTCTGGAAGGCCACGATTAAAAGAACTAACAATTGAGGAGAAATATGCAAGATTAGAAGCTCAGATGAATCTTATAAAAGCAGAGAATGAACTCTTAAAAAAGATTCGTATGTTAGAAAGGGGGCTGAAAAGGTAAAGATTCCTGTTAGTCAGAAGTACATTCTTATTCGTGAAGTTATTGAAAAATATAACTTGAAACACATGGTGAAATTCCTCTGTGAGGTTGCCGGTGTGTCAAGAAGTGGTTACTACAATTACTTCTCAGCTAAGTCAGAAGAAAGACGGAAATACCAAGAAATGAAAGATGAAGAGGCAAAGGCCATAATCTTAAAGGCTTTTCACTTTAAGGGTCGTAAGAAAGGGGCACGTCAAATCAAAATGACGTTGGCGGGTCAATTTCAGTGTGTCTTCAATTTGAAAAAAATTCGTAGAATCATGAAAAAATATGATATCGTTTGCCCAATTAGGAAAGCAAATCCTTACCGGAGAATGATGAAAGCTACTCAGGAACATCGAGTCGCTCCGAACTTACTAAACCGTCAATTTAAGCAGGAGACGCCTGGCAAAGTACTTCTTACAGACATCACTTACCTGAACTATCACAGTGGACAGCGAGCCTATTTATCCGTCATTAAGGATGGGTCTACAGGTGAAGTTTTGGCACATTATATGTCAAGCCGTATCACCATGGAATTGGCCACCAACACCTTAACCAAGCTGAAGAAGAACAGAAACTTTAAGCAGGCTAAAGATGCCCTCATCCATTCCGATCAAGGTACTCATTACACGCATCCTGATTTTCAAAAACTCGTTCGAAAACTAGGATTACGCCAATCCATGTCCAGAAGAGGGAACTGTTGGGATAACGCTCCTATCGAATCATTTTTTGGTCATCTTAAAGATGAGGTTGATATAAAAGCATGTAAAACAATTGAGCAGCTTCAACGGGAAATTGACAAATATATCCGCCACTATAACCATACTAGATATCAATGGAACCTAAAAAAGATGACTCCTGTACAATACAGAAATCATCTTCTTCACGTTGCCTAAGCCTTTTTTTTAAATGTCCTTTACAAAGGGTACACTTTA
>NZ_BCVI01000124.1 GCF_001591665.1 Neobacillus soli NBRC 102451
ATCTCTCCCCCCATAAAAAATGTTGAATTGAATTATCTCTATATATTAATTATTTCAACACGCTTCTAAAAATACCTCTTCTTCCATTAAACTCCCTATAGTTGAATAAACAAAAAGGCTGCCATTAGCAGCCGGATTTTCAAGTAAAGCCCCTGATAGCTCAATAGCAAATAAATGACAACTCGTTATTTCTCCCAAAGCTCAATCAGTCGACCTTCAGGATCTTCAATCCAAACAAACTTTCCATACTCACCAACCTCTTTTTCCTTAGCAAGAGGTACACCAATTTGTTCTAGATGCTTAATAGTCTCGTTTAGATCATGTACTTGAAAATTTAACATCACTTGTTGTTCTGTTGGAAAATAACTGTCATCCTCGGCAAAGAAAGAAAAGATCGTCTCATTTCCTGAATGGGGTTTGATAATAGTCATATTCCAATTATTTATTTCAATCTTCAACACTTCACTGTACCATTTTTTTACAACATCAAGATTCTTGGTTCTCCAAAATATTCCACCGAAACCTTTTATCATGGTTACTAACACCTGTCTTTCTTTAAATTTTTAGTTTTTCGATTACATTAGATATTCGAGATTTAATGTTAAATTCCTTTTTTAACTATACTGATCGTTAGCACAATAACAAAAGTCGCTGATCGTTGTTAAAGCAGTAGATACTTTCCTTTAAATTAAAAAATTTATGCGGTACGGTATAAACTTCAAGCATAAAAAAGAGGAGAGTATTTCTCTCCTTGTTACTGAGGTTCATATCCGTTAATAGGCGAACCAGTTGAAGTATGTTCATTTACCCAATCAAGAGATACCTTCGAAACGGCTGACCAATTAGGGATTTGGTTGCTATATTGCTCTACCCAACTCATACAATATTGTGGGTCTATGCTCTTTTCTAGGCATTCTGCTAAGAAAGACTGAATGTTTTCCTCAGTGCAGTTTTCCCATGAACCACACGTTTCAGCCCAAATACGTTCCATTACCTGTTTGCTATCGTTTACCATATTTACTTCCTCCTTGAATAAATCTACAAAATAAGTTTGTCCATAGAGAAGAAATATATTTACACTTTTCCTTTCAATAGGAAAACGCCCCTTTAGAAAACCATATCCAAAGGGGCAAAGCATCGTAACTTTTGTACAAACATCGATCTCATAATAGGTTAGAGGAAAATGAAATAGTTGATTATTACTAGATATTTAAGTGTAATCCATCCATAAGACCAGAACCGTCCCTGTGGCTTATT
>NZ_BCVI01000125.1 GCF_001591665.1 Neobacillus soli NBRC 102451
TGAAGATTGGATTTTTATATTTTGCAGAATATTATTCACTTTTATAAACATCCTTCTTAAACAAACGGGTGCAATAGTTATAAATGATGATCGCTGCGGCGGTCATTTTTTCTTGTTGAACTAAAGTGCAGATTAGTTTAATAAGGAAATTCGCTAAAATAGACTTAAAAATGGTAACCGTTAGGAGGACACTAAGTGGATAGTGAATATTTTATAGAAGCCATTGTATCGTGTGTAAGAGATACTGCCGTTGATGATACATTAAGTGAAATGGAAGAACCATCAGGAAGAAAACCAAGGAAAAAGGATTTAGAACTTTCGGAATGGTATAACAAGCAGTCCGTAAGCGATAAAGAAATGATAAAAAAGGCACTTTATGAAGCAGTAGATGCAAGTTTATTTGGGATATTTGCTGTTATTGATGGTGTTAGACCAATTGAAGGTGCAGGGAATAAGGGTGTTTTTAAATTATATTTTGACAAAGACGGAGAAAAAAAGTTATTAAATGAAGATAGTAAACAGTACCTTCACGACATATACAATTCAATCACAAATTCGATTGATTAACACATATACTCTTCAAGTAACAGGTGCATTACTGGAACAACGGTAATGCTTTTTCTATTGAAGTAACTGGCAGTTTAGTTTAATAAGCAGAAATGGACTTTTGTTAATTTCAAATGGATAATTTACTTAATATTGGAACTTCTATTCATGTCAAACGTATTAAAGTAAAGGGACTATGTCAGGCAATGTGAGATACATATAAAAACGTAATTATTAAAGGGAGAAATGAAATGGAGATTTATATGGTAATATTACCAATGATTAGTATGCTGTTAGGTTTGTATTTAGTATGTCTGGGACTCTGGGAATTAAGAGTTGGTTTAGATAGAAAAAGATTTATAACCTTCTCGTTTACAGGGCTATTTTTGATCTTTATATTACCCGATATTTTTGGGTTTCAATTGATTATTAATAACTTTCAATAAATATTTTTCCGCTTATTGAACTACCATGAAAATTTGTTTCTTCAAAATTAGAAAATGACAATACTTAAGAAGACCCTGCTCAAACGTTAAAAAAAAAGAGGAGAGCGATAAT
>NZ_BCVI01000126.1 GCF_001591665.1 Neobacillus soli NBRC 102451
GCTTTGGTTGTTGAGGTTCTACATCCTTAAATACATCTTTAAATGCATCATCTTTAATCTCAATTTCTTTATTCAATTTGTTTAATATCTCCTGTACCGGTTTTGCCTCTTTTCCCAGCAGTGTTTCTCTGATTTGATCTTTCACCTTGCTTAATGGCGTTTCCTTTCTATCTGTTACCTTAATGATGTGATAACCAAACATTGTCTTAACCGGTTCGCTCATTTCATCTTTTTTCAATTTCATAGCCGCCGCAAGAAATGTCGGGTCCATTTCCTTGCTTCCCCCGGAAATATAGCCCAAATCTCCGCCTTCTGCTGCAGTCACCTTATCCGTCGATTGTTTTTTTGCCAATTCGGCAAAGCCAGTTCCTTTCTTTAGTTCCTTTTCAATTTCTTTAGCAGTTGACTCCTTATCCACGAGAATATGGCTGGTTCTCACCTCCGTGTATTGGTCTTTATTTTGTTCATAGTAATCTTTTATTTCTTTATCTGAGACCTTCACCCCATCTGTTGTTGCTTTAAAGAAATAAATGGATTGTATAATATAATCCTTTAGTTCATTTTCATTTTTAAAGCCCTGTTTTTGTAGGAACATTTTAAATCCATCTTTATCACCGGCCTGTTCCTTTATCTCGTCTAGGCGTTGATTCACCTCTTTATCAGATACCTCATATTTTCCCTTCAAAATTTGCATATAGACCAACTTCTGAATCAATTCTTTTCCCCGCTCGGAACTGATTACTTCTTTATATAAATCATCTTTTGCGATAGTTCCATAGTCCGTTTTAACAAATACCTTGCTCCCTTCGCCTGAGGTCAAAGCCGAACAGGCACCAAGTAAAAATAACAATGATAAAATGGCTAAAACCATGATTATTTTCTTCAATTATCTTCACCCCTACTTTTGAC
>NZ_BCVI01000127.1 GCF_001591665.1 Neobacillus soli NBRC 102451
GCCGCTAGGGCGCTGGAGCTAGACAATGCTCGAAGTTCAAAGTTTTATGTTTTTCCAGATAGAGTTGGGGCGATGATGGCCCCAACTACTTTTTTGTGAGGTGGAAAAATGAACTTATTTCTTTTACTCATTTATTTTTTTATCATTATTGCTGTCACGGAAATTTTTGTTATTTTATTTCGGTTAACAGGCCTCAAATCGGAGGTTTCGCGCTTTCAAGTGGTTTCGATGATGACTTCTACCGGCTTTACGACGGGCGAGTCTGAGCTAATCTTAGGGCATCCGGTTCGCAGGAAGCTCGCCGCTTTTCTGATTTTATTCGGGGCGTTCTCCCTCGCCGTCCTGATTTCATCGATTAGTCAATTCCTTTCGGAGGGCCTGAGGACGAAAGAAGTATTAGCTGCCGCCGGGGCCGTCTTGCTGATATTTGCCGTCCTAAAGCTGGCCTCGACTCAACGAATGTTATCCTCATTATTTAATCGAAAAATGAAAAAGACGGTTGTGATCGGTGATTTGCCAATAAGAGAGGTATTTTTAACAAATAAAGAGGATGCGCTCCTAAATCTTCATATCTACCCGGAATCGGGTCTTGTCAACAAGACGTTAAATCAAGTCGTTACGGGGCATGATCGGTTGGAGTTCGTTGTCTTGTTTATTAAACGCGGGGAAGTGAAAATTAGAAAAAGCGTTGCTGATACCACGATTCATGAGGGGGACCAGCTTTTTTTGTTCGGCGCCAAGAAGGTGATTGAAGAGACTTTTCAAAAGGATATCGAGATTATGGAGGAACAATTAAAGCATCTGCCGCCGGCCCCGTATGAAACGTCCTAAGTAGAGCGTGCCAGCCGCCGATTGGTGTGCGCTATCCGTCGATT
>NZ_BCVI01000128.1 GCF_001591665.1 Neobacillus soli NBRC 102451
AGGTGTTTCAATCGTGGATTAGAAATAAAAAGAAGTTTAAATCACATACTTTTATGTAATTCCGTATTAAGTTTCATCCTTTAAAGGACTTCTAAAATCGCACAGAAGCCAACCAATCCTCATCTTTTTTCTTCTTATTTTTGATTAAATAAAGAAGACTTAGCAGGCTTTTACCGTCCTTTGTAGTTCTTCTCTTACTTTTTTTACTCCCTGATTCTATAGCTCTATAAAATACTCCAGTTTGTGACAGTCAATTCTTTAACGAAAAGTACCCATTTGTGAAAAAGTAACAAGCGTTTCTACTTATTGTAGAAACGCAACTAGGCAAATCTCTAAATTTATCTATTGATGGTACGGGTACGATGAATAAGGGTAAGGGTAAGGGTAAGGGTAATAGTATGGGTAATGGTAGCCGCCAATGCCTGGTCCACCTAGACCAAGACCTGGATAATAACCAAGTCCAGAGCCTGGTCCACCTAGACCAAGACCTGGAGCAAAACCAACGCCAGAGCCAGGTGCACCTATACCTGGACCACCAAAACCAAGACCAGGACCAAAACCAGCGCCAGAGCCTGGACCGCCTAAACCAAGACCTGGAGCAAAACCAACGCCAGAGCCAGGTGCACCTATACCTGGACCACCAAAACCATGACCTGGACCTGGACCATGACCATGACCTGGACCATGACCTGGACCAATCCTCTCATATGTTGGACTATAAGCATTATAATTAAGAATCACGTTCATCCTCCTCATTTAACTTACATTAGAGCATATGC
>NZ_BCVI01000129.1 GCF_001591665.1 Neobacillus soli NBRC 102451
GGAATTTCTCTAAACTTGGAAGAATTTATATTCAAAAATATGTTAAGGAGCTTGTGAATTATATGGAATCCATTAGCAAAAGCGAAGTGAAGCTACGAGATATCACAGAGGAAGATCTTCCTATCTTTTTCGAACAACAACTAGATTCAACGGCGAACTATATGGCTGCCTTTACAGCTAAAGACCCCATTGATAAGGACGCATTTTTTGACCATTGGACAAAAATTATCGCTGACGAGAAAATCACAATTAAGACTATATTATTCAATGGCATTGTCACTGGACACGTCTCGAACTTTGAACAGTTCGGCGAACCCGAAGTAAGCTACTGGATTGGGAAGGAATATTGGGGTCATGGTATTGCAACTAAAGCTTTGTCAGAGTTTCTGGAGTATATTAAGGTACGCCCACTCTATGCTCGTGCCGCTAAAGATAACCTCGCCTCCATTAGGGTATTGGAAAAATGCGGGTTTAAAATCATCTCTGAAGATAAGGGTTTTTCCAACGCAAGAGGCAAGGATGTTGAAGAATTTATTTTGAAGCTCGAACCTTATGATAGGTAATTTAATACCGTAATACGATTGGAGCGGTTCTTGACTAAGAAACCTTCTGTTGTTTAACTACCATGAAAATAAGTTTTTTCAAGAATAGAAAAATGACAATATTAAA
>NZ_BCVI01000130.1 GCF_001591665.1 Neobacillus soli NBRC 102451
TTTCATAAGACAAAGATTGATTGGACAATCATCATAGTGAAAGGAAAATATCAGCGAACTGTTTTAATAATTTTATAAAAATAAAAAGAAGCATATGCAATACACGCATACACTTCTTCAGAGGGAATAATGTGTGGTTTGGATCGGTGGTAGTAATATCATATGTACTGGAACTAAAAAGGAATGGACAAGTGCTGATTATAAAAAAATTTGCAGATGGGCTTTATGAAATAGTTGAGAACACCCATGACTGAAGTCTATCGGGTTTACTTGTGAGGTGCAAAACTTTAAATCACAGACCTAATCGCACGGCAAATAACAAAAATTTCACAACACAAATCACAGTATATTTCACAGGCAAAAAGGCTTAGAGTTATTTTCAACCCTAAGCCTTTTTTGTATTATCTTATTTAACTAAACCAGCACCCGTTAGCCATCCATGCAGCGCAAAATCAGCGCTGCACCACAGAGAATGAAAATGGCTAAGACCGTCTATACTGTTTTAATGCTGGCGAAGGAGGTCTTTGAACTATGGTGCTTTTGAGCCCATCCGTTAGTCTGACTCCAACGACCACGGTGAACCACCGACTGTCGCGCCCTATAGGGGTAGCACTCATGGGAGATTAATCCTTTATCTGGTTGTTGCGCCAGTTTTAACTGATTTCA
>NZ_BCVI01000131.1 GCF_001591665.1 Neobacillus soli NBRC 102451
AAAAAAAATAGAGTGGAAACGCGAAGTTTCCACTCTAAAGTCATTTTATTAATGAAGCACTGCTGTGTCTTTTTTATTGCGTTTAGTTGCAAAATAGTTGTGTGCATAAGGCATTACATATCGATCTACCCCGAATTTACCAGCATTTGCTCCTGCAACAAGGACGAAGAATGCTAAAAGAATCATTTGCCCGTTTGTGCTTACTGTACCACTGAATAAGAAAGAGAAATTCATGACCATACCCATTAATGTGGCAAAGTTAGTTAGAAGACCTAGGATTAAAGCAATACCGACTAATACTTCGCCCCATTGCACTAAGAAAGAGAACAGATCCGCGTTTGGCAATGCAACGCCCTCTAGAAATGCTGCCCACCAGCCTTGTACTGCTGGGTGATCTCCCGTGCTAGATGCAATCGCTCCTTTTAAGAATCCACTTGCATTAAATCCGCCGCCTGTTAATTTTCCATAACCGGCATGTATAAATTGATATCCTAGATAAATACGAATGATAGCTAATAGTCCTGCTGCAATATTATTTTTCCTTAAAAAATGTAACATGATACTCCATCTCCCTTTGGATT
>NZ_BCVI01000132.1 GCF_001591665.1 Neobacillus soli NBRC 102451
CTTCATACTTTTTTGTCCAGCTGTATATTTGCTGGTAGCTAATTTGATACTTTTCCATTACAGCCGAATAATCATGGCCATTCTTTATACATAAATGAACTGCTTCAACTTTCTCTTCAAAAGATAATTTTCTGGAATTAATCATAAGGGATTTCCTCCGATGCGTTTGTCTCGTCTCCTTATGATTATTATAGTTCTTTATCCAGACTTCGAGGGCTCCCCTGCTTACTTTGAATTTTCTGCAGATTTCTAGCTTTGAGTATTTTCCCGATAAATAGTCTTGAATGGCACTTAATCTTAATTCATTTGAATACTCTTTCCAACTATGTGATTCCTCTAGTCCATCCATACCATATAATTCATATTTGTCCCTCCAACTACGAAGTGTGAAAGAGGAAATCTTATATTCTTTTGTTAACTGGCTGGCGCTCATTTCCCCCTAATGTATTTCATTAAAATTTGATACTTTTCCTCAGAAGAATACTTACTTCTTTTTGACATAAAAAATCCCCCTAAAGTAACAACAGATTTTTGTTTTTTCATCTGTCTACTTTAA
>NZ_BCVI01000133.1 GCF_001591665.1 Neobacillus soli NBRC 102451
AAGTAACTTTTGTTGAACTAACTGGTGCTTTACTTTAAGATCGCGCTGCCTAAAATGGCGGCTTTTTATTATCTAGCTAAAGGCGTTCAAGAGTTGAAGTTCGAGGCTGACATTTAGACAGCTTTTCTTATTGGGCTAACAAAGCAGGTTTGTTGTAGAAGGAATTTTTAGTATGTTCGCGAATAATATCTTTCAAGGGGAAAAATGGGGTGGTGTTTTGAAAAAATTAATTGGGATTGTAGTAATAGCAGGAGTTATTTTTATATTGTTACATTCAACATCGAAAACAGCATTAAGGTTTCATCTACTATTTATGGGTTATCCAAAAGAAGCTCTAATAACAGAAATAAGTGATAATAAAATCGATAATAGAAACGATAAGAAAGAATTGGCTACGTTAAATGCAGAAACATACACTTTATCAAAACCACCATTTGAAAAAGATACTGAAACGGAGTTAGACACTTTCCTTGTACGGAAGATTGGATTTTTATATTTTGCAGAATATTATTCACTTTTTTAAACATCCTT